>DASXZW010000060.1:0-141350 GCA_036501665.1 Verrucomicrobiia bacterium | reverse complement strand
GCCAACAAATCGAACTTTTTCCAACGATGGACGACTGGAGCGGCATTGATCTCGGCGACGCCCATGAGAATCCGTTCTTTGAGTTCGGCTTTGGATTTGACTCGGATTTGTCGCAGGAAAGTGTGCGCCATCTTCCCAAAGAGCGTTTCCACCAGGTTCAGCCACGAGCCGTGTTTGGGCGTGTGAACATACTTAAAACGGTTGGGCCGGCTCGCCAGATAGGCGCGCGTTTCCTTGGAAATGTGCGCCGAATGGTTGTCCAAAATCACCCGAATTGTCGCCGCCGCCGGGTAGTAGGTGTCCAAGTCTTTGAGCAGCGCGACGAATTCCCGGCTCCGATGCCGCTCCTCCACTCGGGCTACTACATGGCCATCATGCAAGTCCAACGATGCCAAAATTGAGAGCGTTCCGTGCCGCTTGTATTCATGGTCCCGGCCCGCCGTCGAGTGCTTTTGCGGCACTGGCGGCAAATCCGGCGCCGTATTTTCCAAAGCCTGGACGCCGGGCTTTTCGTCAATGGACACCGTGATAACCGGCGGCGTCCCCGCGGTCGAAGCGGCCTGGTTTTGCAGCATCACCTCCTGATAGACCATGAGCACTTCTTTCATTTTGACTTCAAATTCCGGATCGCGGCGCTCCAGATAATACTTCACTTTGTGCGGTTGCAAATGCTGTTGGGCCAAAATCCGTTGCACGGTGGCCTTGGCGGCCATCGCCAAACTCGGATGTCCGGCTGCCGACGCGTGCCCTCGGACATGGTTGGCCAAGGCCTGGCGCGTCCACAATTCGGAGGCGTAGCCAAGCTCTTTAGGCTTAGCGCAAGCCAGATGCACCACCCAGGCTTTGGCCTCTGGGGTGATGACGGGCTCTTTGGGGCGATGGAAGCGGTCTTTGATGCCCCCTTCCAGGCCCATCTCCAGAGTCTTATGCACACAATGGTAGATCGTCACCCGGCTTAGATTCAACATTCGCTGGATAGCCGAAGGGCTCTTGCCCTGGTGGTATTGAAGCAGCAGGCGCGCCCGTTGCACTTCGCGCACCGGGGCGGAACGAGACGCGCTCAACGTTTCCAGACGCTGGATTTCCCCGGTGGTCAGGACCAGCGCCGGAAGTTTGGACTTTCCGGCCATGCTCCATACAAGATGCCAGACCGCCCAAGCGTTGTAAATGTTTTAGTGAAACGTTATACTAGTTTGCAGGTCTTGAGGAGTGATTCGATTTGGGACCAGCGCCGGGCCAGCAAAGCGTGATATTCGTTTCTGCGAAGATTTCCGAACCGTAGATGCACAACTCGCGGCGGCGGCGAACTCGCCATAATTCGATCAGAGAAATCTGCATCCTTACTAACAATGACCAAATCATTCCTCCGAGCATATTCCCATATCCGCGAGTCAGATGGATTTCCCCCAACTTTTGAAAGCAGAATGACGGGAAGTCTTGGTGTAAATCGTAAGCACGACGGCACATTTCCGTCGAACAAAACACCCTTCATGCAGCCCGCACTAGAGAAAAATGATTACCCATAACGCGCGAAGCGTAATCCAGGCATGCCCGCACATCGGCGCGAGTCAGTTTCGGGTATTCTTCAAGAATGTTCTCAATGGAATCACCGGCTGCGAGGAACTCCAAAACCGTCTGCACGGTAATACGCGTCCCTCGAAACACGGGTCGCCCATTGCAAACGTCAGGTTTGATTGAAATGCGTTCCGACATGTTCCCACCCTACGTCAACCACATCACCATCCAAGAGGGAACCGACGTTCCCACCAAATACGCCCTCTCGGATTCTCATATCAGAACCGTCTCACGCCAGGAAATCCATCACGCCCGGCCCCCTTGAACGAACGCCTCGCTGAATTGATTTCACCACAAAATTGTGTAAGGTATTCCGGCAGGTCCGCACAACCTCCAGCGCGCTCATTCAAGTCATGCGTATCGCTCATTGAAATCTCAAATGTCCGAGACCCGAAGCCCAAGGCAAGCTGCGCCTGGTAAAAATTGGCCTGTTACGACATTCCGGCCCCAATCAAAGTTGAACCTTTATCGTCACTTTGACCAATCCTGTTGTCAAAATTCTCAAAACCAATTGCAAATCAACAAGTAACACAAAAATGCCGGATTTTCCGTGGTTCTTCAATCAAAGCTAATCAAGCCTAATCAAAGTTAAAAATATTATCGCGACCCAACAAAATTTTTTCCTATCGGAACTTTTACCCCTTTTCTTTGTTTCTTTAGCGATGCAAAGACCCGGATCATCATCATGGGTTTCTTGCTTTTGATTGGCACGGATTCTGTTTCCGGCTGATGGACTTTAATTTGCAGATATAATTCGGAGCGATAATGTCAAAGTGTCTTTTGCAGTCGCAGCTTTTGCTGGCGATCTTGTTTGTTGGTGCTCTGGTGAACTCTGTTCTGGCGTCGCCGCATGAGCGCCCAGGAGATTTTCTCACGGTTCAAGCGACCGATCCGTTGGCCACCGAACCCGGCGGACAGCCTGGAACATTTACCCTCGTTCGCGCCGGCAAAACCAATGAAGCGCTGACCGCCGAATTTACCCTGTCTGGCACAGCCAGAAATGGCGTCGATTACGCGGCCATTCCGCTGGCGATAACGTTCGCTCCCGGGCAAATTTCCTCCAACCTCTCCATTGCCCCAGTCGCCGAACCTACCGCGACCGGCTACAAGACAGCAGTATTGACACTCCCTCGGCACGACACAAATTTCTCCGTCGGCTCGCTGGATCGTGCCACGGTTTACATCGTTTACGCTTACACCAACGTCCCGCCCGCCGTAAAGATTGTCGCGCCGACGAATTTGTCCTCGTTTCTTTCGCTGCCCAACATTGAACTCGCCGCCAACGCCTCCGATTCCAACGGCTGGGTGACGAGCGTCAGCTTTTTCGCCAACGGCAATTTTGTCGGCAGCGTGACAAATCATCCATTCCTCGATGATCCGTGGAATCACCTCGTCCTGCGTGAATCACACGGCTCGATTGTTCCGTTGATCCCCGGCTCGCGCGAAAGCCGTTTTCAATTCGTCTGGACCAGCGTCCCCACCGGCAATTACACATTGACCGCCGTCGCCACCGACAATGCCGGTCTGCAAACCACCTCAGACCCTGTCAACATTGAAGTCACCACCGGCTTGCCCACTCCGCGCATCAAACTCATCAACCCTGTCAACAACTCCGAGTTTCCTGACATCGCGCCGATCAACCTCGTAGCCGCCGCGGGCGAAGTCGGCGGCGTCATCACAACGGTGGAATTTCTAACCAACGGCGTGAGCCTCGGCGTCGTCTCTAATTACCTGGCCGCCGAGCCTAGCAGCCAGTTCCATCTCCAAATGCAGTGGCTGCCGTATTATTTCCGGTGGACCAACGCCCAGCCCGGCAGCAATATTCTCACAGCCATCGCCACCGACAATAACGGCGCCAAAGTCACTTCCGCGCCGATTGACATAAACGTCACGACCAACAGCTATCGACATCACCACGGTTTGTAATGTTAAAGTAGTCCCGTGTTTTCGAGGGCAAATTTGATTCGTCTTTGCGTTCTGCTGGCTTGCGGCCTTTCGTTCGCACTCCGGGCAGCGCCAGTGATCGTGCAGGACTTCGAGCAGAATTCCGCCATGCCCACGGTCTGGGTCGTCAATATCCCCAACGAAAATGCCTCGCTCCACCTCTCAACCGATAATCCGCACGACGGCAAATCCTGCCTGAAGCTGCATTACCACTTCGTTGCGCCGGGAGAATTCCGATACCTCGGCATCGATATTAAAACCAAAATCTCCGCGCCGATTCACAAACTCCATTTCTGGCTCAACGGCGACAACTCGAAATGTTCGTACGGCCTTCGGCTAAACGACTCCGCCGACAAAACTCACCAATACAGCAAGAACACCGGCCAGGGCGGAATTATCGACTTTGAAGGCTGGCGCGAAATGGTCTTTGATCTTGACGCAGGCCATGAGACGTGGGGCGGCGACAAAACCGGTCAAATCGAGTATCCGATCACGTCAATCACGCTTTGCATCAGTCAACCCACAGAGAATAACAAACCCCTCGCCGCCGAGGGCGATCTTAATTTTGACACACTCAGCGTCGATTCCAGCAAGAGCGCCGCGGCAACGCTCGGCTCTCAGATTTCAGTAGTTTCGCCGGAATATTGTTCCGAAATTAAAGGCGAAACAACCATAGTGCTCTCCGCCCCTGGTTTCAGCAGTCTCACCGCGAAATGTTGGAAGCAAGGCCCCGGCTTTGGCGTCGATTCCACTATCGCAAAAGTCGATCTCGACGCGCACGGCAGCGGATCGTTCGTTTTTCCCGCGGACGCTTATCCGCACGGTCCCATCACCGTCCGAATTATTGGCGACAACGGCGATTTCAAGGACAACTGCTATCTGCAATTTTACAATCACGGCGGCGTTTCCTGGAATGAAGGAATGCCACACGACCCGCCTCCAGCAGCCCAGGGAATGTCTCTCGTTTTCGCTGACGATTTCACCGGTTCGCTGTCCATCTCCGGATCGGATCCCCAGGCGACTTACTACGATCACAAGCCGCCGGACGGTTCGCAGGATTTCAGCCGGCACACGTTTGCGGACCACGCGTCACCGCAAAACCCCTTTTTTCACATCGATTCCTATTTGCGGATTCGCGCGAGCGACAAACTGCATAGCTCGGGTTTGATATCCTCACTGAAACGCGACAGCACTGGCATCACCGCCAAGGCGCCGTGTTACTTTGAATGCCGATTCATCGGCCCGAACGCCATCGGCACATGGCCCGCATTCTGGTTATTGACAGAAAAGACGGTCGGCGATGAACTGGACATCATCGAAGCTTACGGCGGCGAAGGTCCCCATGAGCCGAACGCCTCCGACGGTTACATGATCACGCCGCACTGCTGGAATCAGGGGGAAACCGGCAAGGCGATTGAGAGGGCTGCTTTCGACGGGATGCACAATCCGATTCACGTCCGCAAATTCGGAATTCCCTCAACCTAGTTTGAAACCTTTCATACCTACGGCTGCAAAATCACCCCGAACGATACAATTTATTACTGCGACGACATCGAAGTCGGTCGCCACGCAACCCTTCCGATCTCCAAACAAGAACCGTTTTATTTTCTGATTAACTTGGCAACCGGGGGCGGCTGGCCTGTCGATTTGTCGCGTTACCATGGCCTCGCCGACATGTATATTGACTACGTCCGCGTGTACGCGCAAACGCCGTGATTGTGAGTGCTGTCAAACCTACGGGTTCGTGACTTTCACGCGCATGAACCTCGCGGGAAGACCGGCCATTCCGCCGGTATCGCGAATGGTGATTGTTTCATCCGGCGAACCCGATCGGGATACTTCCTCAGCCTCAGCAGAAATCACGATATTCGACCCTGCGTAAGTGGCGATGTCCGCCCAATCGTTAAGATCGCTGGAAGCCTGAACGTGGTAAGTGAAACCTGGCTCCGCCGGACGACGCGTGAATGTCACTTGGAAGAAATTGGTTTTCTGAACAGTCGTTGTCTCTGGAGCGAGCGAATTATTCGCCTTCCAATAATTCAGCAACGAAACCAGCGCGGACGGCGTGTTCGTCGGCGTCGGGTTTCCCGCTTGATCGGTCTCATTGATTCCGTGACAACTCGTGCAACTGCGGATTTCGCCGGAAGCAAACGTCAGCCAATATCTTTCGCGAACGATGCCCACGCCGTTGGTGTCCGTCAATTGCCACGACATTGCGCGCCGCGCGGGAACCAATGCTGCGGAAGACCCATCCGCGCCCAATTGAACGCTCGCGATTGGCGAGACTGAGTTGGACGGGTTATCCACAGCCGGATCATGAAGATACTGAGCGAGAACGCGGCGGCCAGGCCGGATGCTCGACACGTCGCCGTAATCCAGGCTGCGCAATTGGTCGGCCTGGAAAAGTTGCAAATACCCCACATCGTAAATTTTCCCTCTCGCGCCGAGTGTCTGATGAGTTGTGCCGGCGATGCGAAGATTATAGGGCTGCAATTTGTCTGCATGATCGCGCGTCGTGACATCGCGGCTGACAATGAGCGCCAATTGATGGGCCTTCAAATATGATTGAAAGGTCGGCACATCGACTCCAGCCTCTGCGAATGCGGCCAATTCCGGGCCGGGAATCGGAATCTCGAACGCTTTCGGAGCGGGTCGGGCGATCACTTCCACAGGATCGAGTTCCCATAGCAGCCCTGATACGCTGACAAGCTGGTCAGGCGACCAGTAACTGACGCTCTTGGACTCACCGGGGGTTAGCATTGCGCCAGGGGCATAGTAGCCATTGGACATTTGCAGAAACTTGAGTCGAAAATCGTAAGGCGTCGTCAAGCTCGTATCGGACGGGCTGCCGGGCTCATACAAAGCGTATGACGTGTGGGCGGCAACCATGTAACCGTCCGAAGTCATCAAAGGATTGCGGTAAAGGCCGGTGTCATCGGGAGGAATGGTCGAGGCAGAATCAGCAGGCTCATGGGTCGAACGCGGCGTCAAATACTGAATTTTCATGTAGAACGCGTTGATATTCGTTGCGCCCGTGATGGAGACAATCTGACCGCCGCTGTGGGTCCCGAATTCCGGTGCGTCGATCCCGTAAAAAAGACCGGGAACGCGCGGGTCTTCCCGCACCATTAGGAAGTTTTCAATCGTATTAGTGTTGTAATTTTCTCCGTAATAATAGAGGTCCTGCAAGTTGGGATCGTTGGTGAACGAGGCGCTTGCGTAACTGCCGCCGATTTCGTGACGGCCAATATGATTGACGGTTTCCTCGTCAGTTCCGTCCTGGTTGATGGCCCACGGAAAGAATTGATTGAAAGAGTTGCCGGACAGGCCGGTTCCAGCAAGGAGGTCAGTTCGTTCGTTGCGCGGTTCAGGATAAATTTCTGTCTGATTGGTTGTCGGCACAGAATTGGAGGACTCATCGCTCCAGTTAAATGTGCCGTAGGTAATGTAGCCGTTCTCAAAGTCCGTGTCCGCCTGCTGGTCGCGTTGCAAATGGTCCCAGCGGGAGAAAACAATCCGGCCAGCGCTGTCAATTAAAGGAGTAAACGCGCCGCTGGGCGTGTGGTTTACCATGAATAAGTCGCCAGTGGCGGGATCCAAACTCCAAAGGCCTGTCACAGTCGGCGCTTCTTCGTATTCGTCCAGTTGCGGATACAATTGCGGAGCGCCGTTGCGCGGGCGATCACTGGTGAAAATGATTCGATCGTCCGAACCGTAAATGGGGGCGACGTTGTTGAAATTTGTCGGTTGGTTTGGAACTTTCGTAATGACAGGAGTCGCCTTGGGATCGGTGAAATTGGTGATTTCGTAAATCTGCCAGACACCATTGTAATTGTAGTCAAACTGGTGCGTCGGCGCGCCTTTCACCATGCTAAACACAGCTTTTTGCCCGTTCCAATGAACGCACGGCTGGCGAACGGCAATGGAGTTCGTGTTCTGAGCGCCGTTCTGTCCAAAACCGGCGGCCTGTGTCAAATTTTTGAGAGTGCCGTCTGGATATCGGATATACAGATCCCCGCCACGGCCACATGCTTCGAGCGTCGGGAGCTGGTTGCCGAAAGTCGATCCAATGGAAGTAAAATCCTCTGGAATAGGGACCTGCGTGACAAAAAGAATCGAATTAGTCGGTCCGGCCAATGCCACTGTTGCCATTCCCAACCACAAACACATGACGCGTCGAATCATTGGGAAGGTAAAGAGCAATTCCCGCACCAAATCGCCTTCATTGCAGTTACACAAGCGACAACGGATTTTAATAATCTGGAAGTATTTGCTTACTCGGCGCGGTCAAATTTCGCATGATGGGTCGAAACATTATGAGCGCGAACGAATTCAAATTTTACTGTTCCCATTGTGACCAACCGCTGAAGTGCGATCCCTGCTACGCGGGGCGGCAGATTCAGTGTCCGGCCTGTAATCATGTGATCAAAATTCCCAATCCGCCTGCGGGAACCGGATTCACACATGTTCAACCGGAATCAGGACGGACGTGGGACACGCATGTGCCGAAGGGGCAAAAAGGCTAGTTCGCTGTGTCAATAACTTTGAGGATGCTCAATCGGCATTCGGCGGCATCCCAATCGGCGATGACTTTTCCTGACGGAGTCAGACCGAGGTAAGCGGCGGGTTGGCTTGAGGCCATCGGAAGAACTTCGTCCAGCGTTAAGCCGGTGAATTCTACGGTGTTGGCAATGGCTCTGTCCATTGTCAGGGATGAACCTGCAAGCCAGGGGGTTCCGGGTTGGAAAACACGTCCTGTTTTATCCAGCGTCACTTTCATGGCGTTCAACTCGTAATCGCCGGGAGGACATCCGGCTGCCGCGACGGCGTCCGTCACCAATAAAATGCGGCGAGGCGATTTGGCGCGGACCATCGTCTTGATAGTTGCGGGGGGAAGATGATGGCCATCGACGATGAGGCTCGCGGAAAGTTCGTCGGCAGCGAGTTGCTCCCAGATAAAGTTCGGATGCCGGGGCAGTTGGCCGGCGCAACCGTTGCCGAGATGAGTGGAGAGGGTTGCGCCCGCTTTGATGGTTGCGCGGATTTGTTCGGTGGAAGCTGCGGTGTGGCCAATGGCAGCGCGGACGCCCGTGTCAACTAAATGCTCGATCAGTTCGATTGCGCCGGGGACTTCGGGCGCGAGTGTTACCAATTTAATTTTGCCGGCGGCGGCTTCCTGTCGGCGCTGGAAATCTTCGATGGACGCCGGGATGACATGCTGGCGAGGATGCGCTCCTCGCGGGCCGTCTTCGGGAGATATATATGGGCCTTCCATGTGAAGACCGGCGATGGCTGGGCAGCTGCACAGGCTCAGAGTTTTCGCACAGGCGGCAAATCGCTCCAAAGAGGAGGTAATAAGCGTCGGCAAGCAGCGGGTCACTCCTGTCAGAGATACCCTATCAAGGACTCGCGACACATCTTCCGGCGTGGTGGAGGGATTCATGAAATCCACGCCCGCAAAGCCGTTGATTTGAAGATCGAACAGGCCGGGGAATTCAACTTGCATGGGGGATTGAAATTCGGCGGTTCAATGTGCGGCAACCGTAACTGGTTCGGCCTAAAACCGGAAGAGTGAAAGTTGCAGGCCGCAACGCTTTTGGGCAAAAAATTTCCGATGGAGGGAAATTCCACATTTTCGCGTGAACCATTTTTACCTTGATTAGCTTTGATTAGGCTTGATCGGGGAACAATGGAAAATGCCGCATTTTGAATGTTACTTGCTGATTTTCAATGAGTTTTGGGAATTTTGGGTGCGAGATTGATCCGAACGCCAATCAAGCCTCAACTTTGATTCGCCTATTCAACCGAATGGAGCGGCAATTGTTGCTTTTATGTCAAAGAACGCCCGTTCCCAGCCTGGGAATTTTCCACACAATTACTGGACTGGCAACGGCTTGGTTGAAGCGACGATCGATTCGTAAATGGAATTGCGCAACAAAGGGCTGTAGCGTAGCATTGTTCAATAACCACTCGGCGTATGAAAACCTCTTTCATTCTCAGCTGGATTTTCAGTCTATTGGTTGGCGCGTCGGCCTTTGCGCAAGGCACATTTCAAGATCTCGATTTTGAACAAGCAACGATTCCGTCAGGAACTCTGCATAGCGTAAGCGTCGCAAATGCAATTCCTGGTTGGACTGTTTATTACGGGAACACACTTCAAACTCAGGTCGGTTATGATTATCAATCCCTCGGCGGCACGGCGGCGATCCTAATGGGCGCCGGTTCATACTTACCGGCAATCGACGGCAATTACAGCATCGAACTGTACGGCGGTCGGGAAGACATCTCATTGAGTCAAACCGGGCTAATTCCAGCAGGAACCCAGTCCTTGCTTTTCGAGGGGAGTTGGTTTTCAGAAGGCCCAGACCCTAATGTTTCCATTGGTAATGATAACCTGACTTTGTTTCCAGTTGGTCAAGGGCTATATGGTGCAAATGTTTCTGCATGGGCTGGGCAGGCCGAAGAATTAAAATTCACAGTGCGCTGGGATTATGGGCCTTACTTTTTTGATGACATTTCGTTCTCGCCGGGGGCTGTTCCTGAACCAAGTCCGGCTCTCCTGACAGGAATTACGGGAACGGCATTTGGGGTGTGGCGATTCTTGTGCTTCAAGCGGAAATAGAATCCGGCGCCAGCGGACGCATTTAAACTTCGAGGTGGAGACGGCTCGCTGAAGCATCTGCGGACGGCTTGGATACAGAACAGAGTGGTTTGCACCGCTTGCGGACGCCTCGGCGAGGCGTCCCTACCCTAAAACTGTTAATGCGCTTGGGATAAGGCTTCGTGGCGTTTGTCTAGGGAGAGTTTGGCTAGGGCGGCGGTGGCTTGGAAGAATTTTTGCATATCGCCGCCCTGCTGTTTCAAGACGGCCTGGAAGCCGGGGACCAAATCATAGTAGGTCGCGATGTAGTTCAGTTTGGCGTTGTTGATCGGTTGGGCGAACCAATTGTCGTAGCCAGATTTGGTTTCTCCCCAACGGGATTTCATTTTTTCGTAATCAGCGCGCATGTCGGCAATGACAGACTCTTTGCGCTTGAGCTTTTCGGCATCGGACAATTTCGCGTCGGAATAGATGGATTGCAGGCGGTTGCGCGTGGCGAGAACCAGTTTGATGAATTCGTTGTCGCGGCGGCGCGATTCCAGGAAATCGTCGTAAGCTTTCGGATTTTGCGCGGCGAGATACCAGCGTCGCACCCCCTCCGAAGCAACGGCGGTGGCGAACGCTTCGTTGAAATCGGAATCGCCCGCGACGTAAAGCTGGCGGTGAGCGCATTCGTGGAAAATGGTGTCCGCCAATTCGGACTCGGATTCGTAAATGAACGTGTTCAAGAGCGGATCGCGAAACCAGCCAAGCGTCGAATAAGTCGTCACGCCGCCGACATCGACATCCCAGCCTTGTTTTTCCCACTTGTTCGCGTAACGGCGGGCGGCGTCCTCGCTGAAATAACCGCGATAACTCACGCGACCGGCGATGGGGAACCACCACGTTTTCGGTTCGAGCGCGAGCGCAGGAGCGACGACGACAGTCCAAACCACACAAGGCCGATGAAGGTCGGTGTATTTGAGATAGTTGCCATCGACGGGTTCCTTGAGTTCGTCCGCGGCGAATTGGCGGATTTTCAGGACTTTCTCGAATCGCTCGCGAAGTTTCGCCGGCGTGGAGGGATCGGCGATGAGCGCGTCAATCGGCTTTTGGTGCGCGAGAATTTGGTATTGACCGGCTATGGCCTGGCGATAGAACCCGACTGCCTCGCAGCCCGAAAGCACAACAGCCATCAGGACGCAGGCCGAGAAAAAAATGAGACGGCGACGCCGGACCCTCACCCTTTTTGCATCTCCTTGGACCAGTTGTCGCGAAGTCCGATGGTGCGATTGAAGGTGAGTTTTCCCTGGGCACATGGATCGAGCGAGAAGTAACCGACGCGCTCAAATTGATAGCGCAATTGCGGTTCAGCGTCGCGAAGGGATGGCTCGCATTTTGCGGCCAAAATTTCCAGCGAATCGGGATTGATGTGCTGCTTGAAGTCGTCGGTGGCGTCCGGTTCCGGGACTTTGAACAGGCGGTCGTAAAGATGCACTTCCGCGTCGATCGCGCGCGCGGCGTTGACCCAGTGAATGGTTCCCTTGACCTTGCGGCCTGCGGTCGCGCCGCCGGTCTTGCTGTCCATGTCGGCGGCGCAGCGCAATTCCACGACATTGCCCGCCGCGTCCTTGACGACTTCCTCGCACTTGATGATGTAGGCGTACTTGAGGCGCACTTCGCCACCTGGACGAAGACGGAAATATTTCGGCGGCGGGGTTTCCATGAAATCGTCGCGGTCGATAAACAGTTCGCGGCCGAACGGGATTTTTCGAGTTCCCGCGCCGGGGTCTTCGGGATTATTGACAGCGTCCAACTGCTCTTCAGCGCCCTCGGCGTAATTCGTGATGACGACCTTGATTGGGCGCAAAACGGCAAGACGGCGCAAGGCGCGTTTGTTTAGGTCTTCGCGAATTGCGTGGTCGAGGACGGCCATGTCGGTCACGCCGTTGTATTTCGTAATGCCGATGTTGTAGGCGAAATTTCGCAGGGATTCCGGCGTTACTCCGCGACGGCGCATACCGGAAATCGTCGGCATCCGGGGATCATCCCAACCGGTGACAATGCGGTCGTTGACGAGTTGGAGGAGCTTGCGCTTGCTCATCACGGTGTAAGTGAGGCTGAGGCGGGCAAATTCGTATTGATGCGGCAACGGGCGCGGGAGTTCGAGGCTTTCGAGAATCCAATTGTAGAGAGGCCGGTGGACTTCAAATTCCAGCGTGCAAATGCTATGCGTGATTCCTTCCAGGTAATCGCTCAGGCAATGCGCGAAATCATACATCGGATACATGCGCCATTGGTTGCCGGTGTGATGATGTTCGGCATGGCGGATGCGATAAAGAATGGGGTCGCGCAACCAGACGTTGGGGGCGGCCATGTCGATGCGAGCGCGCAATGTTCGAGCGCCTTCGGGAAACTCGCCTTCTTTCATGCGCCGAAAAAGGCCGAGCGATTCTTCGACGCTGCGATTGCGCCAGGGACTGTCCTTGCCGGGTCGATCCGGCGCGCCGCGATAAGCATCCGTATCGGCGGGCGACAAATCGCAAACGTACGCGCGGCCTTTTTTAATTAGTTGGACCGCGTAATCGTAAATTTGTGGGAAATAATCCGAGGCGTAGAACGGTTCCAGTTCGGTCGCGGCGTCGGCGGTAACCGGCGATTGAATGAAATCGGATTTTCCGTTGCTGGTGACGACTGTGGGCCTTTGCCCGGCGCCCTTCATTCCAAGGCGGTCGTTCGCCCAGCCGCCGATGAGCCACTTCACGTCTTCGAGAATGGAATCGACGTATTCAATGTCCTCTTTCGCGGGGTTCGTATCGTCCATGCGCAGGTTGCAGACGCCGCCGAATTCGCGGGCGATGCCGAAATTCAGGCAAATGGATTTGGCATGGCCGATGTGGAGGTAGCCGTTCGGCTCAGGCGGAAAGCGCGTGTGGATTTGCGGATAGCGGTTTTCGGCCACGTGAGCCGCGACAATATCGCGAATAAAATCCGATGGAGCAGGCGCGGCGGGCGTTGGAGATTTTGAGGCTGGCGTCGTCATTTTCTAATCATCGTGCAACGACCATGTCACAAGATTCTGAGACGTATTGCAAGCCCCTCGTGAAAGGGCAGTCCTTCGAGGTAGGGGCGCCTCGCTGAGGCGCCCGCGGACGGCTCGGCGAGCCGTCCCTACCTTTCCGTAGCAAAAGAGGCCTTTGACCCTTTTGCGCGGATTCCGAAGAGGCGGCGGTGTTCGAGGATTGTGTAACGGTCGGTCATGCCGGAAAGATAATCGCAGATCGCGCGATGCCAGCCGGTTTTGCTGGCGCGTTTGCGGGAGGATTCGCCGATTTCTGACGGGTGCGCCAGGTAGTATTTGAACAAATCTTCGAGCATTTTGCCGGCGCGCTCGTTCGGTTCGGCAACTGCGGGATTGGAGTAAAGGTTGCGAAAAAGGTAGCGGCTCAGTTCAACGTTTAAAGTCCTGCGGGCCGGACTGTAGCGAATCAATTTCCGAGGTTGCCGCCGGACGTCATCCGCAGTCTTGACGCCGGAAGCCTCTATTGCGGCTTCGCTGGTTTCGACAACGTCGCGGACCTGGTCGTCGATGATGCAACGAATGATGAAGTAGCGGCGAGTTTCGTCGGACAGCGCGCCGTGTTCTTCGCGAATGGTTTTTGCGGCCTGGGCAAAAACGCGCGTGTCGCGCTCCAAGTTTTTCTCCGAGAGCAAACCGGAATCGAGCCCGTCGTCGAGGTCGTGGCTGCTGTAAATCAGTTCGTCGGCGAGATTGGCGATTTGCGCTTCGAGCGAAGGCGATTTGGCTGTAAAACCTTTTCGCGGGCCGGGTTGGTCGTAATTGGATTGATGTTTGATCAGCCCTTCGCGGACTTCCCAACTGAGATTTAATCCGCGAAAACCGGGATATTTCTGTTCCAATTCCTCGACGATGCGGCGGCTTTGACGATTGTGCTCGAAGCCGCCGTGCCGGGCCATTAAGCGATTCAACACCCGCTCGCCCATGTGGCCGAACGGCGAATGACCGAGGTCGTGGGCCAGTGCGATGGTTTCGGCGAGGTCTTCGTTTAATTGCAACGCGCGCGCGATGCTGCGAGACATCGCGGCGACTTCAATCGTGTGAGTCAGACGCGTCCGCAGATGATCTCCGGTGCCATTGAGGAAAACCTGCGTCTTGTATTCCAGGCGCCGAAATGCGCGGGTATGAATGACACGGTCGCGGTCGCGCTGATATTCAGTGCGCCAGGGAGGAGGCGTTTCGGGGAAGAGCCTGCCGCGAGTTTCGGCGCTCAATTGGGCGTACGGCGCGAGAGTCTGCCGCTCTCGTAGCTCCAAATCTACCTTTGAACACGGCATTAGTTGGCCAAAAGCTCCTGCACCGAAATTCCGCGCAATTCAAACAGCCGCTTGATCGCGTCTTCAATGAGATTGTTGGGGCAGGAAGCGCCGGCGGTGATGCCGACGGTGATTTTGCCAAGAGGCAGCCAATCGTTGGTTTCCACTTCTTTTTGTTCGAGCAAATTAAAATGACGGATCAGCTTGTCGGAAACCATCATCGCAGCGTTCTTGATGAAATATGTGGGCAGCTTGGCTTCTCCCATTTCGGCAAGGTGCGATGTGTTGGAGGAATTGTATCCGCCGATGACCAGCAGCAAATCCAGCGGTTCGCGCAACAGTTTTTGGAGCGCGTCCTGGCGGTCCTGAGTCGCGCCGCAAATTGTGTCGAAGAAGCGGAAATGGCTTTCCAACTGGTCTGCGCCGTAACGCTCGATCATAGCGGCCTTGATCCGCTTCTGCACATCCTCGGTTTCACCGCGGAGCATTGTCGTTTGATTGGCGACGCCGACGGCGCGCAGATGCGATTCGGGATCGAAGCCGGGCGAATATGCGCCTTTGAATTTATCGAGGAATTCCTGCTTGTTGCCGCCGTGACGAATGTAGTCGCAGACGTAATCGGTTTCGTCCAAGTTATAAACGACAAGATAGTGGCCCGGGCCGTGGGCGGTGGCCTGGGAAGTCGTGGCTTTGGTTTCCTCGTGCTTGGCTTTGCCGTGAATGATGCTGGTGACGCTTTCCTTGGAATATTGGCGGACGCGTTTCCAGACGCTCATCACGTCGCCGCAAGTGGTATCGACGAGTTCACAGCCTTTTTGAGAAAGTTTGGTGCGGGTCTCCACTTCGGTGCCAAACGCGGGAATGATGACCACGTCGCCAGCGCCGAGGCGGGCCAGCTCGGCTTCGCTCGGTTTTGGGGAAATAATTTGAATCCCCATGTTGCGAATCTGGTCGTTGACTTCTGGGTTGTGAATGATTTCGCCGAGCAAATAAATGGGTTTGGGCGGGGGGAAAACGCGCCGGGCCGCGTAAGCGAGATCAATGGCGCGTTCGACGCCGTAGCAAAAGCCAAATTCCTTCGCCAATTTAATGGTCAGCAAACCGTTGTCGGAAAGGACGTGGGCGGTGGCGTTGTTCCCCTGCTCCTTGCTCTTTTCGCGGATGCGGTTGACAAGGTCGCTCCGGTAATGTTTAAGGACCTGGGCCTGCACGGCCTCCATGACGTCGGGGCGGCGAAGGTTGATTTTTTTGGGCAAATTTAAATCTGACATAGCCTCCTGCAGAATAACATGAGACGAAGGGGCGTCCAGTCTGAACGGCGGTAAGGACAGTTTTAAGAAAGACGGGTATTTTACCCCGTTTGACACGGTTCGGAGTGGCTTTAAGCTTTGGGCGGAACAAATAAAAACTTATGAAGGGATTTATTGTTGGTTGTCTTTTTGGGGCGGTCGTTCTTGCGGCGGCAGTTTGGTATTTTCGCGGGCCGGCGGACAGAAGGTCGCTGGAAGACACGCGGGACCGGGTCGCCGCGGACGCGCGGGACGCGGGGACGGCTACTAAGAACAAATTGGACGAACTGGGACTGACCTCTGACAATATTAAGGATGAATTGTCGCGAACGGGCAAGGTCATCCGGCGCAAGAGCGAATCGGTCGGCCATGCTCTTTCCGATGCCGCGGCAGACGCGCGCATTACGGCAGCGATCAAAGCGAAATTGGTTGGGGACCCGGACCTGTCGGCTGTGGCCATTTCGGTCAGCACGACGGATGGTTGCGTGACACTTTCCGGCAGCGCGAGTTCGCCGGACAACATCCGCAAAGCCATGACGCTAGCATATAATACTGAGGGCGTGAACCAGGTGGTTTCGACGTTGATGGTCAAGCCGAGCGGGGCTTGACCCTAAAAAAATTATTTAAACAGAAGGGCGCAAAGGGAACAAAGAAGGATAAAAAGAAATCTGATTCTGCCCGCCCAAGTCCTCTCTTGTTTTTCATTAACTGAACCTTGATTATATCTGATCGGTAATCCCGAACAGATGCGAAAGGTGCGTTTAATGAATATCACACTTTCAGTTGTTGGTCTTGTCATTGTCGTTTCTCTGCTCGGACTTTTTGCAGTCGGCTGCACGTCGAACAAACCTTTTCGCACAAACTTCACAGAGTGCGACCCCACGACCAACCCTGCCTGCGCGAACCCGGTCATCGAAGTCACCAAGAATTATAAGCTCGGCTTTGTCGAGTTCGACGATCAAGGCTGGTTTTGGGACACGAAACAATCCGATGCAGTCGAGAAAATGATTCGCGACGAAGGCGGAATCGGGCAGCCGAACTCCACGCAGAGCCTTTGTGTTGTCGTGTTTGTGCATGGTTGGAAAAACAACGCCGCCACGAATAACGACAATGTCGAGATGTTCCGCAAGACGCTCGATCAGTTCGGCATCGCGGAAGCCATTCAAACCAATCATGCGCCGCGAAAAGTGCTTGGGGTTTACGCGGGCTGGCGCGGGTTGTCAGCGACTTTGGAACCTTTCAAGGAAATCAGCTTTTGGAATCGAAAAGGGACAGCGCACAAAGTCGGCGGATACGGGGCACTCACGGAATTGCTCGTTGAACTGGAAAGTTTGCAGCAGGAAAGCAACAAGGGCCTTCCGACGAACGCGCCTCAGAGCGAGTTGATCATCGTGGGCCACAGTTTCGGCGGCGCGGCGGTGTATTCGGCCATAGGGCAGATCGTGACTGAACGATTTGTGGACACGATCAAGAATAATACCGTGCTGAAGCCGTTGGGAAACCAAGTGATTCTTCTAAATCCCGCGTTTGAGGCGTCGCGCCATTACAACTTGAATCAATTGGCGGTTTCCATCGAAAAATATCCGACGAATCAAAGGCCGGTGCTTTCGATTTTCACTTCAAAGGGCGATTGGGCGACGCATTATGCTTTCCCCATCGGGCGATTTTTCTCAACGATTTTTGAAAAGAACCGCGACAGTCAACAAACGAAGGCTGGGCGCGACGCAGTTGGGTGGTTTGAGCCTTTTGTGACACACGATCTGCTTTATGACACCAATGCCGCCGCGATGGGAAGCGGCGCGACAACGCTCAATGCGGCGACGAAAAAGCACGAACTTCACGGGCGGGAAAAGTTACAGGCCACCATTAATAACGCGCGCGAGCAAAAGAAAAAATGGCATCCCAACACCCTTGACCCGCAGACGTACTATTTCGACGATTCAATATTGAAGCCGAGATCGCACTTCCGGCCCGGCGACCCTTTCCTCGTCGTTTCCGTGGACAAAACAATCATGAAGGACCACGACGACATTAACAATCCGGTGCTCATCAATTTTCTCGGCGAATACATTACGTTTTGCCGCGCTCAGCCTTGATATCAAGTCCTCCAAGGGGTTGGCGAACTCCGCGAGCCTTACGAAGGACCACAAACAATGGTAAAGTTAAGATATGAAAGCGACATTGACTGAACCAGAAATTGTAACGCGGAAAAGCAAACCGGTTTCAGTAATTATCCCGATCAAGGATTATGAAGAGATGTTGGAACGGGCCGAGGATGCCGCTGACGTCGCCCAACTCAAGCGCGCTCGCCGTAAACCGCTCCATTACCGTCCGCTGGAAGATTATCTTGCCGAGCACAATGGGAAGTAACCATGTATCGCGCCCTGCTTGAACGCGGGGCCGAGAAAGACCTGGATGACTTATCATTTTCAAGCGAACTGTGGCGGTGAAACGACAATGTCTCAGGATTGTCGCTCCAAAAGCGGCAGAGGACTGCCGCACTCCAAGACGCTTTGCGTTACACGAATGACCCAGCAAAACTCGCGGAGCGTCGTGGAGTGCGGCAGTCCTCTGCCGCTTTACTGGGAATCGCGCGTCGATGTGTTAGGGCGGATTTCAGCCCTGAGCGTAGTTGAGATACGGGCCGAGCCATTTTTCCACTTCGGGAATTTCCATTCCTTTGCGTTTGGAATAATCGGCGATTTGGTCCTGGCCAAGTTTGCCAACCGCGAAATATTTTGACTGCGGGTGGGAGAAATAAAGCCCGCTCACGCTGCTGGCAGGCCACATTGCAAAACTTTCGGTAAGCTTGATGCCGACGTTCTTTTCAACATCGAGCAACTTCCAAAGCGTCTGCTTTTCGGTGTGATCGGGACAGGCAGGATACCCCGCCGCGGGACGAATGCCGCGATATTCCTCGTCAATCAATTGAGTCGTGGAGAGCTTTTCGGTTTTGCCAAAACCCCATTCGTCCCGGGCGCGTTTATGGAGATATTCGGCGAAGGCTTCCGCGAGCCGGTCGGCCAATGCTTCCGCCATGATGGCGTTGTAGTCGTCGTTGTCCGCTTTGAAATGTTTGACAAGGTCATCCGCGCCAATCCCTGAAGTCACCGCGAAACCGCCGATAAAATCGCCGCGCTCCGCGATAAAATCCGCGAGGCAATAATTCGGCTGGCCATCGGGTTTTTCCAGTTGCTGGCGCAGGAAATGGAAGGTCGTCGAGCCGCCACCGGAATCAAGCGCCACATCGTCCCCGACGGAATGGGCCGGGAAAAAACCATAGACGCCGCGCGCCGTCAGCAATTTCTCATTGACGATGCGACGCAGCAATTCCTCACCGTCCGCGAAGAGTTCGCGGGCCTGTTTGCCGTGTTTTTCGTGTTGCAGGATGGACGGATAACGACCGCGCAATTCCCAGGTATGGAAAAACGGCGACCAGTCGATGAACGGCGTTAAATCGGACAGCGGCACGTCGATCACTCGCGAACCGGTAAATTCCGGCTTGGCCACTTCAGCTTTGATTTTTGGCCGGCGAGCGCGGGCTTCATCCAAAGAAATTAGTTTGACTGTTGGGCCGGCATGCTGGCGGCGCATCGATTCCTGCTCCTCGCTGTTTTTCACCGCAAAAACGGACTTCAGCTCCGGGTTGATCAGATGCCCGACCGCGCCGACGGCTCGCGAAGCATCGACCACATGCACAACCGGCTCGTTGTAATGCGGGGCGATTTTTACCGACGTGTGGGCCTTGCTGGTCGTTGCGCCGCCGATGAGCAGTGGGACGCGGAAACCCTGCCGTTGCATTTCGCGCGCGACGTGCGCCATTTCGTCGAGAGACGGCGTGATAAGACCGCTGAGACCGATCATGTCCACGTTTTTTTCGCGGGCTGTTTGCAGAATTTTTTCGCACGGCACCATCACACCCAAGTCGATGATTTCGTAATTATTGCAGGCCAAAACGACGCCAACAATATTTTTGCCAATGTCATGCACGTCACCCTTGACGGTGGCCATGAGAATTTTCCCCTGCGCCTGCGACGCGCCGGACAATTTCTTTTCCGCCTCCATGTAAGGAAGAAGCCACGCGACGGCTTTTTTCATTACGCGGGCGCTCTTGACGACTTGCGGCAGAAACATTTTGCCTGAGCCGAAAAGATCGCCGACCACGCTCATGCCTGCCATCAACGGCCCTTCGATGACCAAAAGTGGGCGAACCAGTTTCAGCCGCGCCTCCTCAGTATCGGCCTCGATGAAATCGACGATGCCTTTGACCAGCGCGTGTTCCAAGCGGTGTTCGACAGTGCCTTTGCGCCATTCGTCTTCGACGACTTCAGCTTTGTCCTTCTTTTTGACTGTCTCGGCGAATTTGATGAGTCGCTCCGTCGCATCGGGACGGCGATTGAGCAACACATCCTCGACCAATTCGAGCAGGTCTTTGGGAATCTCCTCGTAAATTCCAAGCATTCCGGCGTTGACGATTCCCATGTCCAGACCAGCCTTGATCGCGTGAAAAAGGAACGCCGAGTGCATCGCCTCGCGCACGACATTGTTGCCGCGAAACGAGAAGGAGACGTTGCTGATGCCGCCGCTGACTTTGGCGCGTGGGAGGTTTTGCTTGATCCAGCGGGTCGATTCGATGAAATCGACCGCGTAATTGTTGTGCTCCTCCAATCCGGTGCCGACCGTCAGGACATTAGGGTCAAATATAATATCTTCCGGCGGGACACCGGCTTTCTCGGTCAGAAGCTTGTAACTGCGCGAGCAAATCACCTTCCGCCGCTCCAGCGTGTCGGCCTGGCCTTGCTCATCAAAGGCCATCACCACGACCGCCGCTCCGTAGCGCCGGACCAATCCCGCCTGTTGCAGAAACTTTTCCTCGCCTTCCTTGAGGCTGATGGAATTGACTACGCATTTGCCCTGAACGCATTTCAAGCCAGCCTCGATCACAGGCCATCGCGAGCTGTCAATCATTACGGGCACCCGCGAAATGTCCGGCTCGGACGCTATGAGATTCAGGAAATGCGTCATCGCCTTGACGCCGTCAAGCATCCCCTCGTCCATGTTGACGTCGATGATTTGCGCGCCATTGACGACCTGTTGTTTCGCGACAGCAACGGCTTCCTCGTATTTTCCGCCGAGAATCAATTGGGAAAATTTCGGGGAACCGGTGATGTTCGTGCGCTCGCCGACGTTTATGAAATTCGAGCCAGGACGAACGGTCAACGCCTCCAGGCCGCTCAAGCGCAGCAGCGGTTCGACTTTGGCTGGGACGCGTGGCGGAAATGCGCGGGCAGCCTTCGCCAACAATTTGATATGGGGCGGCGTTGTTCCGCAGCAACCGCCGACGATGTTCAGCCAGCCGGACTGCGCCCAATCGGCCAATTGCGGCGCGAGGGTTTCCGGCGTTTCGGGAAAGCCGGTCGGCAGCATCGGGTTGGGCAAACCGGCGTTGGGATACGCGCTGATGTAAATGGGCGCGAGGCCGGAAAGTTCCTCGATGAACGGCCTCATTTCCTTGGGGCCGAGCGCGCAGTTGATGCCGATGCTCAACAGCGGGAAATGCGAAACGGAATTCCAATATGCCTCAACGGTTTGCCCCGAAAGCGTGCGCCCGCTCAGATCGGTGATCGTGAAGCTCAGCATTACGGGAACGCGCGGACGTGCGTCAAACAATTTGGCGATGGCGAAAAGAGCGGCTTTGGAATTGAGCGAGTCAAATACAGTTTCAACCAGCAGCAAGTCCGCCCCGCCTTCGAGGAGCGCTTCCGCTTGTTCATAATACGCGGCGACCAGTTGGTCATAAGTCACGCCACGAGCGGCGGGATTGTTGACATCGCCGGAAATCGAGGCGGTTTTGTTCGTCGGCCCCAATGCCCCGGCGACGAAGCAAATTCTTCCCGGCTGCTCTCCCATGACTTTGTCGGCGGCGGCGCGGG
Source organism: Verrucomicrobiia bacterium (assembly GCA_036501665.1). Lineage (GTDB taxonomy): Bacteria > Verrucomicrobiota > Verrucomicrobiia > Limisphaerales > Palsa-1400 > DATAUD01. The sequence goes on along the minus strand of DASXZW010000060.1, from coordinate 119,694 downwards.
CATTGCGCGCCCCGGCAATGTTTAATTCGCGCGCGAGCGATTCCATGCCGTAATCGGCCATCGAAATCGTGGTGCAGTTGAACGTATTCGTTTCAATGATATCCGCGCCAGCGTCGAAATATTGTTTGTGAATTTCCTGAATCACCTGCGGACGAGTGATGTTAAGCAGGTCGTTGTTGCCCTTCACATCGCGAGGCCAATCGCGGAAGCGTTCGCCGCGATACGCAGCTTCATCAAGCCGGTAAGTCTGGATCATCGTTCCCATCGCGCCGTCAAGAATAACGATGCGTTCGCGCAACAGGCGATGCAGCGCGTTGATCCGTTCCGAAGGTTGGTCAAGGCTATTACCCATTATTACAAGTGACAATATGGCTTTGAGCGAAGTTGCGCAAGTCTTAAATCAATATATCCTGATGCGAAGATATGAATTTTATGAGCTTTATCGACTGCGTTTGCGTTTCAGCTCCTGCTTGAGCTTGTCCAGAGGCAGCGTGTTGATGACGTCCTTGGGTTCAAGCCAGCCTTTGCGGGCGAGGCCTGCGCCAAGTCGAAGAAATTGCGAATGGCCAAGGCGATGGGCGTCGCAGTTAATGACACACTTGACGCCTTTTTCCTTCGCCTGATGCCAGAGTCGCCAGTCCATATCGAATCGCATCGGGCTGGCGTTGAGTTCGATCCATGTGCCGGTCGCGGCGCAAGCGTCGATCACCGCGCCTTGGTTTACTTTGTAAGGCTCGCGCTCCAACAAAAGCCGGCCGGTCAAATGGCCGAGCATGTGAACATTCGGGTTTTCGGCGGCCATGATTAAGCGCTTCGTTGTTTCCGCTTCGCTCTGTGTGAATCCCTGGTGAATGCTGGCGACAACAACATCCAATTCCGCAAGCAAATCGTCGTCGAAATCCAGTTGTCCGCCAACGAGAATGTCCACTTCAGTTCCTGTCAATAACTCGAAATCCTCCCCTTCCCCGGCCAGCTTTTTGTTTAACGCGCGCACGGCCTTGATTTGTTCGCGGACACGTTCAGGTTGAAGACCATTCGCCTGGTATGACGCCTTGGAGTGATCGGTGATCGCCCAATAGGAGCAACCCAATTCGGTAATGAAATGAGCAATCTCCTCCAACGTATCCTTGCCGTCGCTCCAATTCGAGTGGTTGTGCAGCGAGCCTTTGAGTTGGTTCCATTCCACAAGACGCGGCAAAGCGTTTTTTTCAGCAGCGGCAAATTCTCCAGAGTCTTCACGCAGTTCCGGCGGGATATACGTCAGGCCAAGCGTCTGAAAAATTTCGTCCTCCGTGTTGCACGCGACAAGCAGCTTTGGATCGCGCGTTTCGACGTCCGATTTGAAAAGGCCGTATTCGTTCAGGCGCAAGCCTCGTTGAATGGCGCGCTGGCGCATGACGATGTTGTGTTCCTTGCTGCCCGTGAAATAAGCGAGCGCGAACGGAAACTCCGCGTCTTTCACAACACGCAAGTCCGCCTGAATGCCTCCAGTCAAAACGACACTCGCTTTGGTTTCACCTTTCGCAGAAACGCTGAGAATGCCGGGTTGCTGCGTAAAGGCGTCGATGACCGACGCGGGATTGCGCGAGGAAACCAGAAAATCGATGTCGCCAATAATTTCCTTGGAACGCCGGAGGCTTCCAGCGGTGCTGCATCGGGTGACATCGGGATGCCCGCGCAAACTTTCCAGAATCGGTTCCGCAGCGAGCAGAGCATCGCTCAGCAAATGGCGCGAGGCGTATTGACGCCGGAAATTGATCCCCTCGATGATTTTCGCCTGAGTTTTTTCACCGAACCCATCCAGGATCGCAACTTTTCCATCCTTGCACGCCTGTTCCAACTGTTCGACGGTTTCGATTCCGAGTTTATCGTGCATCGCCTTGACCTTTTTCGGTCCGAGACCTGGAATATTCAGCATCGCAACGAGTCCGGGTGGCACAGAAGCTTTCAACTCATCGTAGTAGGCGAGCTTGCCGGTTTGAAGCAACTCGCAAATCTTTGGATGAATGCCATCGCCGACGCCTTTGAAACGCTCGGTGCAGTTCTCGCCGAAATATTTTTCCAACGGTTGGGCGCTGGCTTCGATCGCGCGGGCGGCATTGGTGTAAGCGCGGGATTTGAAAGGATTTTCGCCTTTAAGTTCGAGCAAGGTCGCAATCTCCGTCAAAACTTCTGCTATCTGGTCTCTTGTCATCTTCGGTAAATTACCAAGACGACGCGCGATTGTCATGCCGTCATCACGTCGGCGTGACTCTGTCGGTATGGCGATGCCTGCGTGTCGAGTTAATGAGCTCGTTGACCTTTTTCACGGTTATCCGTTTAGAAAATCGTCCAGTAAAGACTAAAACCCCGCCCTTTCTGACAAGTTCGTCGGTATTGCCTAAAGGCTCAATTTTAAATCCGCGCCCCTCGACCGAGATTCGAAGTTTATCTCCAGGAACAAGACCAAGCTTGTCGCGAAGCCATTTTGCCAGGGCGACGCGGCCTGCCCTATCGATTTGTATCGTGTCAGTGTTCACTACTTTTATACTGCCACCTGCCAAAAAAAATGGAAGTGGGCTTGATGCGAACATATTTGCCAGCGGCTTTGAGCGTCGCCGGATCGGATAGCGGCGGCGAGGCGGGAATACAGGCGGACTTGAAAACTTTTGCCGCGCTGAAGGTGCATGGAACCACGGCAATCACTTGCATCACCGCGCAAAATCGACGAGCCGTCACCTCCATCGAGCCGTGCTCGCCCGCGATGGTGCGCGCGCAACTTGAGGCTGTTGCAGAGGAATTTTCCATCGCGGCAGCGAAGACCGGGATGCTTTATTCCGCAGAAATAGTCCTCGAGGTCTCAAAGTTTTTCCGACGAATGCCGAAGATCAAATTAGTCGTGGACCCGGTCATCATTTCCACCAGCGGACGAAGGCTTTTGAGCGTGGAAGGTGTTAAAACCCTTCAAAACAAATTATTGCCGCTGGCAACGCTTGTCACGCCGAACGTCGCCGAGGCTGAAGTTTTAATGGGCGCCAAAATCGAGACCATCGACGACCTCCGCGCTGCGGCTCGACAAATCCACAAGAAGTTTGGTTGCGCGGCTTTGGTCAAGGGCGGTCATTTGCCCGGCACAAATGAGGCTTTGGACTTCCTCAGTTCAGACGACGGAGAATGGATGTTTTCCGCGCCGCGCGCACGAGGGGTGAAGCTTCATGGCACAGGTTGCACTTACTCCGCCGCAATCACCGCCGGACTGGCCCGGGGAAAATCGCTCGTCAAATCCATTGAGCTTGCGAAGGAATACATTACGCGAGTCGTTCATACAAACTTGAAGTTCAAGCGTTAGTAAATCATTCATTGCATTGCTTTTTAAGAGCGGTTTTGCAAATTTAATGCCAGATGACGCAGGCTGTTTGAACAAAACTCTGTCCGGGCCTGTCGGCATTATGACGATAAGAAGGCCCCATATTATTTGCTGGTGTCTGGCGCTGTCTCTTCTGACGGCGGCGCCAAAACTTGATGCCACAAGTGACATACGCCGGGATGCAATCGTCCAGGTCGTCGAGGAGGATATGCCCTCCGTGGTCAACGTCGCGACGGAAACCATCGTAGAAACCCACGATCCTTATGACGATTTTTGGCGGCGTTTTTACGGTTATCCCAGCCGTCCGGAAGTCCGGCAATCTCTCGGCTCCGGCGTCATTATTTCAGACGACGGCTATATTCTGACCAACTTGCACGTCGTAAAACGCGCCAACCGCATCCAGGTGAAACTTTCCGAAGCGGCTGGCGGAGGGCTTTACGAAGTGCAAAAATACGTCGCCACTTCCGCAATTGACGTTGCCCTTTTGAAAATTAAAGCGAAGCACAAGGGCGAAAAGTTCAAAGCGATCAAGCTGGCTTCGGACGGTGATCTTCTTCTTGGCGAGACTGTTGTTGCGCTGGGAAATCCATTCGGGTTGGGCGAATCGGTAAGCCGGGGCATTCTCAGTTCCAAACAACGCGCAGTTCCGAAGGAGAACGAAGAGTTGAAAATGGAAAACTGGCTGCAAACCGACGCCATGATCAATCCCGGCAACAGCGGCGGTCCGTTGGTCGATTTGCGAGGCGATTTGATCGGCCTCAACGTTGCCATTATTCAAGGGGCTAATGGAATCGGTTTTGCGATTCCGGTAAACGAAGTGCGGGAAGCGCTGGCGGATATTTTTAATCCAGAGACTGCTTCGCGCTGGTTTGGCGCGCATGTCAGCGTGACGCCGCCGCTGATTGTTAAGAAAGTCGATCCTGATAGTCCTGCCGAGGAAGCGGGTCTCAGAATCGGCGACGATATCATGTCGATAAACGGACATCCCGCGTCCGATTACATTGATTTGAACCGAACCCTTCGCGAGAGCCAGAAAATGATGGTCGATTTGTCTGTGGCGCGCGACGGCGAATTGCGGAATGTCCAGGTTCGCATGTTGCCTTTCGCCGAATTGTTTCGTCAACGTCTTGGGGTGGATTTGCAGGAGCTTACCAGCGAATTGGTCAGTCAACTCGGCCTTCAACGGGTCGGCGGTCTGGAATCCGGCTTGCTGGTTTCGCGCGTGGAGAAAGGCGGGCCTGCGGAAAAAGCCTCGCTTCAAGAATATTTTGTCGTCACAGGAATTGAGGGGCATCCGGTGCATAACTTCCTTGATGCATTTCTGGCTTTATCTGACATCAAAAAAAGCTCGCAGACAGCGTTAAACGTGTTGGTGCCTGTCACGCGCGGCAATGTGATCCTTGGCTATCAACGGGGACAAACGGACCTTCGGCTCAGGTAGGAAATTTCAAATGCCATGATGATCGAAGTTTCCAACTTGACCAAGCGCTACGCGGGCAACACTGCGGTGTCGGACCTTTCGTTTACCGTCAATCGCGGTGAGATCGTCGGCTTGCTCGGCCCCAACGGCGCGGGCAAGAGCACAACCATGCGTATTCTCTCGTGCTTCATCCCTGCAACGTCCGGGACAGCGCGCGTCGCGGGACTTGATGTTTTTACGCAAGCTAACGAGGTGCGACGGAGTATAGGCTATATGCCGGAGAATAATCCGCTCCACGACGACATGCGCGTGCGCGAGTATTTAAAGTTTCGCGCAAGGCTCAAAGGGCTTGGGCTCAGCCGTTCGCGCCAACGGGTCGATGCAGTCATCGCGCAGTGCGGCTTGAACGACGTCAGCAAACGAATCGTCGGGCAACTGTCAAAAGGTTATCGCCAGCGGGTCGGGCTTGCTGATGCCCTGGTGCATGAGCCGCAGCTAATTATTTTGGACGAACCGACCATTGGCCTCGACCCAAGCCAGATTCGCGTCGTTCGGCAACTCATTAAAGAATTGGGAACTCACCACACGGTGCTTATTTCGAGCCATATTCTGCCGGAAGTCGAGATGACCTGTAACCGTGTGATGATCATGCGAGACGGACGGATTCTCGCTTCGGACACACCAGAAAATCTCGAAAAGTCGATGGGTCGAACCGGGCATATCATTGCGGAAATTGCCGCGCCTCTCGAAGATTTGCAGGCTTGCTGGGAAAGCATGGCGGAAGTCGCCCATTTCAATATCGCGCCTTGCGAAGGCGATTACCACCGCTGCTCGTTGACCGCTGTCGGCGGACAAGATTTGCGGCCAAAGATTTTTGATGCAGTTCGAGATCGGAATTGGAAGCTGCGGGAGTTGTTCCGGCTGCGTCATTCACTTGAGGATGTTTATATCCGGCTTACGCGACCGGAGAGCGAGGAGGAGACGCGCTGATGCAGGCGTACATCACACTCACGCGACGGGAGTTGGGAACATTTTTTTATTCCTGGATTGGTTACGTGGTGATCGCCGGGGCCGTGTTTTTGACAGGATTGAGTTTCGTCATCCTCCTGCGTCAATTGCAGGCCGAGCCGACGCCGATGCCGATCACCGAAATTTTCCTCAGCCTCTGCTACTGGTTGATCGTCCTGTTTTCCGCGCCAATCATCACGATGAGGTTGTTTGCGCAGGAAAAATATTCAGGGACATTCGAAACGCTGATGACAACGCCGGTAAGCGACATCGCCGTGGTGGTGGCAAAATTTTCCGCGGCGATTATTTTTTACATGATCATGTGGCTGCCGCTGCTGATCTGCATTCTCGTCTTAAAGTATTTCAGCCGGGGGTCCAACATGCTCGATCCCGGCACGCTCGGCAGCACGTTTCTGGGAATTTTCCTGGTGGGAATTCTTTACATGTCGATTGGCTGCTTTGCCTCGGCGTTGACCAAAAATCAGATTGTAGCCGCGATGATCAGCTTTGCCATCGGACTGGCGTTTTTCTTTGCCAGTTACCTCAACGAACCGCTGGCGCCGCAAAAAAGCTGGGAAGTGGAGGCGCTGAACACGGTTTGCATCCTGGAACAAATGAAGGACTTTGCGCGAGGCGTGGTGGACACGCGCTACATCGCTTTCTATGTGACAGCCTGCGTATTCTTTTTGTTCCTGACTTACCGGGTGATTGAAAGCCGGCGCTGGAAATAAGATGGCAACCCCCCAAGATCCCCCACCCAGCTTTTCCGGCAGCCAACGCTGGTCGATTGCCTTGAATACGTTCCTGGCAGTCGTCGCAGTCCTGGCGCTGGTGGTCATGGCGAATTATCTGGCAGCCGGGTATTTCAAGCGGCTCCAACTTTCCCGCGACGCGGCGTTCAAATTGTCTGACCAGACCATTCATGTGCTTGACAGCCTCACCAACGACGTCAACATCACGATCTTTTTCCATCCAACCGATGAGAACGCCGAAATTTATCAGCTAACGAAGTCGCTGTTGAACGAATATCAACGCACGAACCCCAAGCGAATTCACGTCAGCACGCTTGATTATACGCGATTCATTGGCGCGGCGAAGGAATTGCTCGCGACGAACAACATCGGCGGAATGGACCAGAAGGATTTCCTGGTAAAGGATTTTGTGATCTTTCAAAGCAACGGCCACTCAAAATTTGTTTTCGCCGGCGAACTGGCACAGTTCGATTACAGTGATTTGCTCGCGGGAAAAAGCAAATATGTCCGCCGGAGCGCGTACAAGGGGGAAATGTATTTCACCGGAGACATCTATGCGGTCAGTTATCCGCAGGCGCTCAAGACCTATTTTCTCACCGGCCACGGCGAAAACGACCCGGGTGATCCGACCAACCCCGACGCCAAACTCCCCGCGTCCGCTTACTCCAAGCTGGCGTCGGTTCTGAAAAAGGAAATCAATTGCGATTGGGACCGGCTTTTGTTGCGCGGGACCAACAGCATTCCGCCTGATTGCCAACTGCTCATTGTCGCTGCGGGGGCGCACTCAGGGAGAATCCCGTCGGACGAGTTGGCCAAGATTTCGCTTTATCTGAAACAGGGCGGGAGGATGCTTGCGTTGTTGAATGGAGAGTCCGGCCTTGAAGGAGTTCTCGAGCAATGGGGGGTCACGGTGCGGACAAACCGGGTGGTGGACCTTGACCCTGCTGACAACGTGGATCGATACACTTTTTATGCGCAGTGGGTTCCCGATCATCCAATCGTCGATCCATTGGCCAACCAAAAGTTGCCGCTTTTGATGATCTTGCCGCGCCCGGTTTACGGTCCCAAAGCGCAAAGCAAAGTGCCCGGCGCGCCCGAAGTCAAGTACCTTGCGGTCACAAGCACCAACAGCGTGGATGAATCTGGCGACAAGGGAGTCTTTCCCCTTCTCGTCGCCGTTGAGCAAGGTGTTATCAACGGAGTCAATTCGACGCGGTCCGGGGGCACGCGCATTGTGGTTGGCGGGGACACTGATTTCCTGGACGACCAGGTAATCGACCAGGTGTCCGGCAATCGATACTTCGCCGGTTTGGCTTTGAACTGGCTACTGGATCGCCCGCAAGTGCTCCTTGCCGGACTGGGCCCGCAGCCGATTCGTGAATATAGGCTTTACATGACGAAGTCCCAAACGGCGACTGTTCAATGGCTGTTCCTCGCGGCAATGCCCGGCGGGGTCCTGGCGCTCGGCGCGCTGGTCTGGCTGCGAAGGCGGAGCTGACCGCGAATGAATTGGAAGCCGACATGGGTTCTGTTGACCGCAGCGGCCGTAGTTTTCGGCTTCATCGCCCTCATTGAATATCCGATCCGCCAGGAACGATTGAGGCAGGCCAGCCGATCAGTTCTGCCGGGACTCGATCCTGCCACCATTACAAACGTCGAAATTCAACCGTGGGGCCAGCCTGCGATTCACGTTCAACGCTCTGCTCCTGGCAGCCACTCGTGGCGTCTTACGCAGCCCATTGCTTACCCGGCGCAAGCGCAGCCGATTGAGAATCTGCTTTCAAATCTCACCACTTTGGAATGGAAGGATCGCATCACCGACCAGGAATTGAAAGAGCGGCCCAACGCCCAGGCGCAGTTCGGTTTCACAAAGCCGCAATATTCCATCCTCCTCGAAGACGCTGCGGGTGCCCATCGCCTGGAAGTAGGCGACGTGACTCCAATGGGCGACGAAGTTTTCATCAGTCTCGTCGGTGGCACGGCGATTTACTTGACGGATGCCGGGCTTTTGAAAGACGTTCCTGCCAGCAAAGACCGATGGCGCGACCCTGCCCTGCTAAATCTATCTGATGTTGCGTTCGATCAATTGACCATCCGAACCGTGGCAAGGGAACTGCAACTCCGGCGCGATCCGGCAAATCACCTTTGGTTTCTCGTTCGTCCCGTCGCGGCGCGCGCGGACACCGCGAAGGTCACCGATTTATTGGAACATCTCGCAATGCTGCCAGTCAGCAAATTCGTTTCAGATGATCCAAAGGCGGATTTGGAGGGGTTCGGTTTGCAGTCCTCGCCTCAAACCCCTTATTTGACGCTGCTTTTTTCAAATGGCCCAACGCGCGTGGCAGGTTTGCAGCTTGGCTCCAGCCCGACAAATGCGCCAGGGATGGTTTACGCGCGACGACAGGAAACCAGCAACATCGTCATGGTCGCCCGCGAAACTTTGGGCGGATGGCAGGGAGATTTCACCAATTTCCTCGATCAACATTTCATCAGCCTTTCTCCAAGTTTAATTGAATCCATCAAAACGCATGGAGAGGACGACTTTGTCGTGCGCAAGAACAAGGGCGGAGAATGGAACGTGGAAGGGCGCGAGAAATTTCTGGCGGACGCCGGCTTGATGGAATTTTGGCTGTCAACACTGACGAATATCACAACGGCCATCGAAAAAACCGTCGTGGCGGATTATTCTGAATATGGACTGACTAATCCAGCGCTGCGGTACGCGATCCAGTTCAATCCCGAAGTCGGAAGCAATTCGCTCGCGCATCTTGAATTTGGGACGAACAAGAACGGCCAGGTTTTCGAGCGCCGGACTGATGAGGATTTTGTCAATACGATTGGCCGCGATGAATTTGGCCGGCTGCCGCAGGTTTCGTGGCAATTGCGAGATCGCCGCATCTGGAATTTTGAGAGCAGCAACGTGGTCAGCGTAACAATCCATCAGGAAGGCGCCACGCGCAAATATCTGCGCGACCCGGAGGGCGAATGGACCTTTGCCCCGGGATATCAAGGCCCCCCGTTCATCAATTCTTTCTCGGTCGAGGAAGGCGTTCACCGCATCGGAAAACTTTCGGCGGTTTATTGGGACGGGATCGGTGACGATCCTTCCGATCATTTCGGCATCCGGAAGGTGAACCACAGCCTGGAATTTGAGGTCAAGCACCCGGCAGGCATCGAGACGCTCCACATCGAGTTCGGCGACCGCTCGCTTTATAGCCATCCTTACGCGGCGATTATGCGCAACGGGCAGCGGCTCATATTTGAATTTCCGGCCGACCTATACGAGAATTTCGTGGAGCACGACTTCGTTATACCAGCCGCGCTCCGGGTTCACCCGCAATAATGCTTTCATTTTTTCAGCGCCGGGGGGTTCGCGCCGCGCGGACCGCGTTCCGGTGGTGTCGGATCACGCTTTGGTTTGCAATCCTGCTTGTTCTTGGAGCGTTGGCATATCTCCACCTCGTGGGATTACCCGATTTCCTTAAACCGCCTTTGGTTCAATTGGCGATGGAACGCGGGTTCGACGCTCGGTTCGCCAGCGCGCATCTGACGTGGGGTCCCGCGATTTTCATCGAAAATGCCGGTTTCAGCCCGACCAACCGTTCTGCCGGCCCTCGGCTCTCCGCCGGAGTGGCTGAAGTAAAATTGAACTGGGCCGCCCTGCTCCATTTTAAACTCAAGGCGGACTCGGTCGAAATGCTCAACGGCCAGGTCAGAATTCCTGTTTCAGAAAAATACGGAAAATCGGTAATCCTCGACAGGGTTCATGTTAATTTAAGGCTTTTTTCCAATGACGTTGCGCAGGTGAACGATTTTCGCGCCATTTATCGCGGTGTCAGAATTCGCATTGACGGAGAGGTGACGAACTTTGCTTCAATGAGCGACTGGAAACTTCCGGCTCGCTGGGAAGGAAAAGCTGAGGCGACAAATGCGACCAATCCTCCGCAGTACACAAACATTTTGGAGCAATTTCAATTCGGCCGGGACTCGAGCGCGGACATTTATTTTTCCGCCGACGGCCATGACATCAATACGCTTCGAGCCGATGGTGTTCTTAACTTCCCGACCATGGAAACTCCATGGGCAACAGCGAGCGGATTGCAACTTCGCGCGGCGGCGGCGCACCTTCTTGACACAACCAATCGTCCGTTCATGCAGGCGCACGTTACGACTGACAACATCTCCACGCGCTGGGGAAGCGGCGCAAACATGTCGTTGACAGCAGCATTTTACCCGGACTCCTCCACACCGTTCAATGCTTCGTTGGATTTTGAGGCCAGCGATGTGGAGCAACAATGGACGACCACCAACGGCCCAAATTTTGTTCATGCGCGCCTGCTTCGATGGGACGGAATCGCCGCGCTCACCACTGCCCACTTTAAGCCGGAGGGACTCAACGGAACCTTGCGGGCCGAAGGCGCGGAATCGACGTGGGGCAAAGCCGACTCGCTTTCTTTCACGCTTAAGGCGGACCGCGCAAATTCGCTGATTCCTTTAAGCACGAACTGGGGATTTTGGGCAAAATTTGCGCCTTATGTCCTCTCTAGCCGCATCGCCGCGACGAATCTTCAAGCGTCGCGATTGCGATTGGACTCCGTGGAACTGCAAGCGAACTGGGACGCTCCGGAGTTGACCATCAGCAATCTACAAAGCCGATTGTATGCCGGTGGTATCGACGCAAGCGCGGATTTGAACGTTGATTCGCGCCTTTTGCGACTCCATGCCGCTACAGACTTTGATCCCCAGGCAATTTCACAATTTTTGACACCCGCCGCGCAACTTTGGATATCGCAATTGGCATGGCAAAAACCGCCCGCTGTCAAAGCCAATATCAGCGTGACCGTTCCGCCCTGGACCAACCGTACCGAAGAATGGCGCAACGACGTTCGCTCCAGCATTCAGATGGCTGGAGATTTTAAGGTCGGGGCCGCATCATTCCGAAAAATCGAGGTCGCCGGGGCCAGCGCGCAATTTTCATATAGTAACCGCGTCTGGAATGTGCCGCGTCTTCACGCCATTAGGACCGATGGCTCGGTTGACGCCGAGTACACTGGCAATGACGCCACGCATGAATTTCACATTGTTTTTGACAGCCACCTCGATCCCGACGATGCCGCGCCGTGGCTGAAGCCAAGTCAACAGGAAATCCTCAGCGAATTCCATTTTTCACAGCCGCCGGACATCCACGGCGAAGCGAGGGGCGTCTGGCACGACCTTGAGGCCGCTTCAATCGCGGGAACAATCGTGGCGAGCAATTTCACCGCGCGCGGCGAGCACATCGACGCGTTTCGGACGGGGTTGGATTATACCAATCATTTGCTGCGCGTCAGCGGGCTTGGCCTTTCCCAGGGACCGGGTCGGTTGGATATTCCGTCCGCGTCGGCGAATTTCTCGTCAAAACGATTTATTTTGACAAACGCGCAATCCACCCTTGATCCACGACTTGTCGCCGTTGTCATGGCCACAAACACTCCCGGATTCCTGCAACTCCTCCGATTCGCCACCAGCCCGCAAGTCCGCGCAAGCGGCGCTTTTGTCGTCGGCGATCCGTCCCAGACTGACTTGCATCTCGAAGTTCAAGGCGGGCATTTTCATTGGACGAATCTCAGCGCGGACTCCTTTTCCGCGACGGTTCTTTGGCGCGCGAAAAGTATTATTGTCACGAACGTTCAGGCGCGCCTCTATAATGACGGCAAACTTCGTGGTTGGGTGGCGTTCGATCATCCCCCGAAACAAGACGTTGGATTCCGCACAGACTTCACGATTAACGACATCGACTTGGGCCAGTTGGCGCGGGAGATTGCTGGAAAAACCAACCGCGTCGAAGGGAGGCTGGAGGGATCACTGACATTGGAAGCGCCGATAGCCGAAGACAAAGACACATGGACTGGACATGGCTACGTCCACATTCACAACGCGCTGCTTTGGGACATAAAAATGTTCGGCGTGCTTTCGCCGCTGCTGAACGCGATGTCACCGGGACTGGGAGACAGCCGCGCTCGCGAAGCCACGGCGCCTTTCAACATCACCGACGGCAAAGTGTTCAGCGACAATCTGGAAATTCATTCGACTGGTGTGCGGCTGCTTTATCGCGGGTCCATTTCGATGAAAAAACAAATCAATGGCCGCGTGGAAGCCGATATGTTGCGCGACACGCCGCTGTTTGGGACGGTGATGAGCGTCGTGATGACGCCGTTGGGGAAACTTTTTGAATATCAGATCACCGGGCCGCTAACTCAACCCACCTTCAAGCCGCTGTACGTGCCGAAGTTTTTGATGTTGTTTCTCCGCCCGTTTCACACGTTGAAAACATTGTTGCCCGAAGACAAACCAGGCGCGCCGCCAGCAACACCACCGGCGGACACAAAACCGAATACGAAGTAACGCCTAGAGCAGTTAAACTTAAGCTGTAGCCGCCGGGTTAGGACGACCTTCGGGGAGCGCGGTCGTCTCGACCGCCGCGTCTGGCGTCTCGCCAGACGCTCTTGTCAAACATTTTATACACCGCGTAGCGCTGGATTGTTCCGTCGGCGAGACGCCGACGGATGCGACCGAGACGGTCGCGCTCCCTGCAGCGCCAAATTTGTGGCTACAGTTTTACTTAAACCGCTCTAACGCCTTTTGGCAGGGCCGAAATAATAGCCGCCACGAACGCGAGCCCCGCGTACTTTGCCGGGAAACGACGGCTTCTGCCCCTGCTTTTCCTCCTCGAACAACGCCGTGTACTGGTAGTCGAAGTTGTCCAGTTTGACTCGCGGAATTTTTTTGCCGATGAACCGTTCGATCGCGTAAACGTGTGTCGCGTCCGCCGCCACCATCAGCGTCAAGGCGTCCCCACTTTGCTCGGCGCGGCCGGTGCGCCCGATGCGATGAATGTAATCCTCCGGATGCTGCGGAACATCATAATTGACAACATGGCTGACATCCGCAATGTCCAACCCGCGCGAGGCGATGTCCGTCGCCACAAGCGCCTCATATCGTCCCGCGCGGAATCCACGCAACGCCTCCTCGCGCTCGCGCTGAGTCCGGTTCGAGTGAAGAACAGCGACAGCGTGCTGGTTCTTTTTCAAAAGATGCGCGATCTGGTCGGCCCGATGCTTTGTCCGGCAAAAAACGATGACGGAATCGTATTTTGATCTCTCAAGCAATTGCAGCAACAGCGTCGTTTTTTGGGTCTCAGCAACAGGATAAATGGCGTGCTCGACGGTTTCGGCGGGCGAACGCCGGGCGCCGATTTCGACTGTTTGCGGATTCTTCATCGCCCATTGAATCAACGTCGCGATTTCCACAGGCACAGTCGCGGAAAAAAGCGAAGTGTGGCGTTCGCGCGGGATTTTTTGGACAATGCGCCGGACATCGGGAAGGAATCCCATGTCGAGCATCCGGTCTGCTTCGTCAAGAACAAGATACTGAATGCGGTCTAACTTGCACGCCCCGCGCTCCATGTGGTCGAGCAACCGTCCCGGCGTGGCGATGATGACGTCCGCGCCCGCGCGCAAATCGTCCAATTGCTTGCCGTAACCTACGCCGCCGTAAAGCACCGCCGTGCGTAGGTTGGTGAACCTTGCGAAATCGTGAATAGCCGTTTCCACCTGCGCGGCCAGTTCGCGCGTTGGCTCCAGCACCAGGGCGCGGGAATATGGCTCGTGGTTGCCCAGGAGTGACAGCATCGGCAGCGCGAAGGCGGCTGTCTTACCCGTTCCGGTTTGCGCGCTGCCAATGACATCGCGCCCGGACATGATCAAAGGAATGGCGCGAAGTTGAATGGGAGTCGGTTCGATGTAACCCATCGCTTTAACCCCTTCCATAATAGGGGCCGAAAGCCCGAACGTTGTAAACGACATAAGTAAAACTCGCCTTGTCAGGCTCCCATTGCAAGCTCAGGTTCAAGGCAGCCCCACCCAAACTCCGAGGTAGGGACGCCTCGCCGAGGCGTCCGCGGACGGCCCGGCGGGCCGTCCCTACCAGTCAACAGCAAATTACAAGCGATGATTTTCAATTGGTCGCACTATTTTATATGTGGCGGCTGCCGTGAACCCTGGTTGACTGCTAGGGGGTGTGAATTTTGCAATGTCAACCCGGCGCGCCCGCGTTTTCCGTGGCGGGGGTGGATTGGGCAGCCTCAGTTGTCACTGGAGCAGAGGCTTCCGCCGTCGGAGGAGTTTCCCCCGTGTCGGTAACCACTGCATGCTCAGCCTCCTGAGCATCAGTCGATAAATCCGGCACCTCAGCAACTGCGGCGGGTGAAGCTGCAACAGCAGCGGCCGCAGGCTCCACTTTCTTCTCAGGTTTGGGCGGACGCGGAAGCGGCTTTTTCGCGGTTTCCAAAACGCCCGTCGCAAATTCAATCACGTGCCCCTCGTGAATCAGCCAATGCAAATCGCTGGCGAGAGCCGTTTGTTCGGGCGTCGATTCGGGAGCCGCAGGAGTGGGAGCAGCCGCAGCAGGTACTTCTCCCTGAGCGGCGGGAGCCGGGGTTGCGACAGCAGCGACTGGAGCAGGAGTTGGCGCAAGCGACGCGAACAATTTCTTGCGCGTGCATTTCGGACTGGCGTTGATGAATTCGACAATCTTTTTGACGCCTTCCGAAACCGGGGTCGCTTCCATGTCAAGATAACGCGGACGCGCCACAGAAACATGGGTGACAGTGCGGTTGACCTTGAAAAATTGCAGGCCGTGCGACGCGAATTGCTGGCTCAAAACCGTGGCCAGCTTCAACGGAAACCGCCGTTGATCTTCCGCCGCCTCGCGCAACGCCCGCTGCAAACCGGGACAACGAATTTGCCTCGCAGCAGCACCGCTGACAACGTGCGAATCGACGCTCTTGATCAAATTCGGCAAATGCACCGTGCGGAAATGTTTTTCCACTTCCTCGCGACTGCTGAGCTTGAGGGCGTCAGGCACATTGAGGCAGTTGTATTCAGTCTTGAAGCTGTGGTCTTCAATCCATTTCTTGACAATGGCCTCGTCCTTGACGATTTTCACGCGCGCCTTGAACGCCTCAAATGGCAGCCGGGAAAAGCGTTCGGTATGGAGCTTGCGCAATTGATTCTGATAATCGTGGTAATTCGGCGGCCCAAGAATCGCCCCGCTCATCCCGCATTGCGCCACAAATGTGTAAACTCCCTTGGGCGGGTCGGTCGCCGTCCGTTCCGCCTGGTAAAATGTGCCGAAATGTTTTCCAAGGACGTGCTGAACGACTTCATCCTCGCTCAGCCAAAGCGTGTCATCCAACGCGCACACAAACAGCGGTTGAATCGTTTTGCCTTCGGCGTCCTTCTTGACCTCAAAACGGACCTGCTGCCGCTCCGGCTTCTGCAAAATCAGCCGCGCAATGTCAAACAAAGGATATGCGCGTCCAGCCATGCGGATTTGCCGCGCAAGCGATTCCACGCCCTTTTCGTCGGGCAGCAAGGAGACAATAATCTCCGGCGGCGGAACAAGGGGCGGCGCTTCGCGTCTAGGCTCCTGACCTTGGCGGTCACGAGATCCGGGGCCGCGGTCACGTCCATGACCAAATCCCGAACCGGGCCGGCGTTGTCGGTCTCCCGGAGGCCCCGAACCGCGCGGTGCGTCGCGTCGCGGCGGGCGGGGACGATTACGGTCATCGTCGCGGCGTTCGCGCCGTTCTTCTCCTGCGAAATTGGCGTAACGGTTCGTTCCGGGGGCGTCTTGCGCCCAAGCCGGGAGGAACAGTTTTTCCAGATCAAATTCGGATTCTGGCGATGTGCTCATCAAGTCTTATTGAGGATGGTTTGCCGTTGAGGGGATTGCAAGCTTCACTTGCGTTGTTGGTAGAGCGGATCGGACAGACGCAATTTCAACAATCTCATAGTCTCCTGGTTTTCCTGCGTCGGTCGAATCGCTATCGAACGCCATATTTCAACTTGGGCCTTGTCATAGTCGCCCAGCGCAACGAAATGCCGACCTTGCTCAAGCGCAATATAATAATTGTTCGTGTCGAGATGCGCGGCCAACGCAAAATACGGCGTCGCCTGCGTTGGCCGGTCAATCCAATCCAGACACATCCCGATGCGCAAAGGAAATCGGGCGTCGAAAGTGTTCAAGTCCATTCCCCTGCCAAACCAATCAATGGCTTCGCGGGCCTTTTCCTTGTAGCCACGATTTCCATCTTTGCTGACGAGCCTCAAGCTCTCTCCCAGCAGATAGTCGGTTTGCGGGTTGGTCGGTTCAGCTTCATGCGCTTTCTTGAAACAATCCCAGGAGCGCTCCGCCGAAATTTTTTCGCTTTTGGCCTTCGCCAGCCAATAGGTTTCCTTGCCGATGCGAAGTTCGCGCGTAGCCAAATAATAAACCGAGCCGATGGCCAGAAACGTCAATAGTATTTTTCCTGAAAGCCCCGGATTTTTCCAGTGTCCCTCCGTCGCAAAACGCCCTTGCGCGGCAATCAGCGAGATCAACACAACGGCGGTAACAGCGTTCGCCGGGATTTGCATGTTGAATTCCACAATGGAATGCAGCATTGCGGCGAAAATCGCCGCCGTCGCCCCTAGCAGGAAAGCCGTTCGATCACTTCGTTTCGATGAGCCAAGATCATTTCCGCGCTTGCGCACTGCGTTCCATGTCTGGATCACGCCCCATGCCAGCAGCCCGCAGATCGCGACGATGATTCCCATGCCGACCGTTCCCCAATCGCAAAGAGTGTTCAGGTAATCATTGTGGGCAAATTGCGGGCGATCTTGAATTCGCAGTGGCCGCACCTGGCCGAATTCCACGTCAAAATGTCCCGGACCGGCTCCCCACACAGGATGTCTTTCGTAAAGTTGCAACGCCGCATCCCAATAAGAAACCCGCGCGCTCGGATCAAGTTTTGCATAATCGATACCCGCTGAAAACCGCCGCTGCATCGAGTCGAATTGCGTGTAAAATATAAGCCCCGCCACCACCAACACTGTTAGCGTTACTAACGACGGAAGTAAAAAGTCCCGCTGCGCCAGCAGCAAAACACACAAGAAGATCATCCCCGCTGCCACCGAGAGAATACCGCCGCGTGAAACCGACGACGCGATACCTGCCAGCATTGCCAGAACCGTGTAGCCCATCAAAACTTTTATCGTCGCGCCAAACCGGCTCATAATCGTGTAAGCCAGCGCCAGCGGAGCAATCATTTCCAGATAACCCGCGAAATTGTTGGGATTATAAAATGTCCCGCTGCCGCGCGGCATATACTGCGCAGGTCTGGGGACGCCCCAAAGCGTTGTGTCGTGTTTGATGAACTGAACCACTCCAAGTGTTGCCACGCAAAAACCGACGAAAATCAACGCAATCACAATAATGCTCGCCGATTCCTTGCCGTTGACATTGTGAAGAACGACAAAAAACAGCGCCACATAAACGATCATGTGGGTCAACTGGTCGCGTCCGATATATTCCACATCGACAAGTTGGCAGCGTGCAATGGCGTAAAGAAGAAAAGCCAGCACTCCCCAGCAAACAGGCGGCCAGAACAACCGGAACGGCCGTTGCGCCCACCACCGCGCCGCCCACAGAGCCACTGAGAGCGCCGTCACTCCCTGGATCACCAGAAACGCCCCCGGCCCTGTTGATCCAAATGCCAGCGGCGCCCAGACAAGTATAAAGACTACGCAAGCCAGAATTGCATGCTGGAAAAACGTGTCAAGACGCTCCAATCCCCTGCTCTGGGTCGGCGGCGAAATGGTTGTTTGTGATGCGGAAGACAAAACGGCCCGTCAGCTCAAAAATTCCCGAGGGTCCGTTATATGCCCGGTCAGCGCGGAGGCCGCGACAGTCGCCGGCGACGCCAGAAACACTTGCGATTCCTTGTGGCCCATGCGACCGGGGAAATTCCGGTTCGTCGCGCTGATGCACTTCAACGGCGCGTTCATCCGCCCAAACGTATCCACCGGCCCGCCCAAACAGGCCGCGCAACCCGCGTTTTCCGTCATTTGAACCCCGGCATCCACCAAAATGTCCCAAACCGTCTTGCCGCTCCATCGTGCGGTCTGCAAGTCATGCACTATTTCTGGAGTCGCCGGAACGCCAAATGTGTCAATCACAACTTTCTTTCCGCGCACCACGCTGGCAAACGCCAAAAAGTCGCTGGTCTTCCCGCCAGTGCAGGAACCGACGTAAGCGCGGTCGAGATTCGTGCCGCCCAATTCTCGGGCCAGCTTGCGTTTGCCCGGATCAGGATGACAGGCGACGGTCGGCTCAAGCTTCGACATATCGACGACCGTCTCATAAACAAACTTCTGCTCACGGTCCGCTTCAACGGGTTCGTAAGTTGATTTGGTCCCGTTGAGCTTGCACCGCTGGTCCACTGCCGCCTGGGTCTGGGCGTCGAATTCAAAAATTCCGTTCTTCCCGCCCGCCTCGATCGCCATATTCGCGATCGTCATGCGGTCGTCCATCGACAAAGTTTGCACGCCGCTGCCGTCAAATTGCATCGCCCGATACGTCGCGCCGTCAAAGCCGATTTCTCCGATGCAATGAAGGATGATGTCCTTGGCCATGACGCCCGGTTGCATTTTCCCTTCGAGACGGAAGTGCATCGTTTCCGGAACTTTAAGGAGCAATTTTCCTGTCCCCATGACAAACGCCGCATCGGTGTTGCCGATTCCGGTCGCGAATTCATTGAACGCCCCCGCCATGCAAGTGTGTGAATCAGTGCCAAAAAGAATCTCGCCTGGGCGCGTGTGCCCCTTCTGTGGCAACGCGGTGTGGCAAACGCCCGCGTAATGAGAGCCGTATTGCCGCTTGAGGACTCCTTTGACAGTGTCGAATTTCCACGAACCTTTGGGGTCGTCGATGACATCGTAAAAATAAGGAAGTTCCTGCTCCCTGGCGAATTCACGCAATATATCGACGTTGCGATTCGATTTTGAATCCGCGGTAAAAATATAATGGTCCGGCATAATGACGACTTTTTGCCGGTCCCAGACTTTGGCGTTGGCTCCGAATTCACGTTTAAATACCCCGATCGTTCCCGGTCCGCAGACATCGTGGGTCATGAGAATGTCTGCCTTCACCCAAATATTATCGCCGGCTTCAACCCTGCTTTTGCCTGCCGCCCTTGCCAGAATCTTTTCAGTAAGAGTCATAATTGAACCCCCAGCCTACCTGACCCCGACAATCGCTGCAACAGGGATTCCGGCCTTTTGCGCGCAATTTTTGTGGGCCTGTAAAGCGGGTATTCCACTACCCGCAAAATCACCGCACTGCGCTTGCCTAATCACTGCGGATATGCTCAGCTATCTTTAAAGGTGTCTCCCAAGGGCAACCCTTAAATAAATCTGCGAATTAAAACTATGAAAAAATCCTTATTCACTGCATTGGTCTCCGCAGCTGTCTTGACAGGTATTAACGTCTCGGCGGATCCGACGCCCGCCATTATCGGACCGCTGACGTTTAACTGGACTCTCACGACCGCCAAGTTGATCGATTCTCCGAAGTATCCTGCGCCCGGCAAGTCCACCGCTACCGGATCGGGATTTAACAGGACCACAAATATCGTTCAAGTGTTCACCGACTCGGACACCACCACTCCCGGCTTCGGGGATGCGAGCCTTCTTGCCCTCCTTGCCAATTCTTTTAACATGACTTTTCCAGCCGGAACAAAATTGATGACTGATGGTGGTGTCAACGTTTATGTGGTGGATCACACTGGGAAAAACGTGCTTGTCGATGTTTCCCCAGTCCTGAAAGTGACTGTCGCTAACCAGATTTTATCTGGCGTGGAAACCGATACAACCGCAATCAAATTCAGCTCTACAAACACCACACATGTTCAGACTCACTCAGGAAGCGAATTCGTCACCATAAATTACGATGACTCGGCGCAAACGACTGCTGACGGCACCAAGTCAGTGTTCCAGTTGTTTGGCATCAGCTCGTCCTCGAACAAAAACACCGAGACGGTCACCACGAACGACGTCGTCAAAGCGTCAAGAAGTTTTGTTGTGCATGGATTCGGATCGGGCACGTTTCGCGGCCAAAATCACCTTATCCAGGGAACCATCACAGGGAGCGCTTCGGGAACAGAGGTTATCCCTCAATAGCAGGAACTCTGTTGCGCCCGGATTCACTTGGTAATCATGGCCGTTCCTTCGCAAAGGAACGGCCTTAACATTTCGACTTTTTCTGAAATTGCCCGTGGTTGCCTTCTGAAAGACCACGGAAAGATAAGTCTTCATCAAGATCGGGCCAATGCAGACCAAACGGCGAAATCTCGATGCGACCCAACTGTTGCGGCGTGCCCAGCGCAAGACGGGGATTTTCCGCAACCGGGAATCGAATCTCCGCGCCTCCAGCCATCTGGACAACGATGAATCCATCCGCGTATCTGGCGGAAGTTGCGGAATCATTTAAAACTTTCTTATTGATAGGCGTCCTTGCTAAAAATCGTTGGCATTCCGAAGATGAGATTTGCATATGAGCCTTGGGCGGCGCAACAATTCACTGCGAAAGGCAATGGGCACGGTTGTCAAGAAATGCACCGTTCATCATTTTTGCACAAAGCGCCCCGGGTGGCAGAAACGCTTTCGACGCGGACAAGATTTTTTGAGCTAATAGTAATCATTAACTTGCCCTAATTCGTGAAAAATTTCACAAAGTCGCTTGCTACACAATCGGGAAGTCCTTAAAACCTTCTCCGGGTTCAAAAGGTTTGCTAATTCTGTCGGGGCTAAGGATGACAGTTTTACTAATGTAGTATTTCTCGCTCGTTTAGCGGGAATAATGTTGACGAGAGTGTTCGAGGTTACAACAATCGCGGGCGTCTTTTGCAGTTAATGACCAGAAAGATGGACAGAAATGTCTGATATTTTTCCGAAGTGGACCAATAGGCTTCCGCGCAATATTATTATTGGCGCGTTGCTCGTAGGCACCGCCGTAACAGGCGCGGTCACGTATTATTGTACTCCCAAATACTTTCGGGTCGGCTATCAACCGATTCAGCCCGTCGCATTTCCCCACAGTGTCCATGTGACACAATTGGGCCTTGATTGCAGATATTGCCACAACGCAGTTGAAAAATCGTGGTATTCAAATATCCCTGCCACATCGGTCTGCATGAATTGCCACAATCAGGTGCTGAAAGATGACCCGCGCCTGGCAGTTGTGCGGGACAGCGCGGCAACCGGCAAGCCCATCGAATGGGTCCAAATTCACAAGCTCCCTGATTACGTCTATTTCAACCACAGTGTCCACGTCAACCGCGGCGTCAGTTGCGTCGAGTGCCACGGCCAAATCAACCACATGGACGAGGTCTATCACGCAAAGCCGCTCAGCATGAAATTTTGTCTGAATTGTCATCGCGACCCGGCCCAACACTTGCGTCCGATGGATAAAATTACGGACCTGGACTGGAAGCCCACCGATATCACCGCCGATCTAGCCTCCAAGCAATTGGAAATGGGTCAAAAGTTCGTCCACGACTGGCACGTTCAGTCGCTGCAAAATTGTTCGACCTGTCATCGATGAAAACCATTCCGCCACCCTGTCCTGAACCGGAAATCGGCCCAAAGTATTGGCGCAGTTTGGAACAACTGTCCGATGCGCCCGAATTCCGCCAATGGATGGAGCGCGAGTTCCCGGCTGGCGCCAGCGAGTTGACCGACCCTGTCACCCGGCGCAATTTCGTCAAGGTAATGTCGGCCTCATTCCTGCTGGCTGGCCTCGGAGCGACTGGTTGCCGGCGGCCCGTTGAGAAGATTTATCCGTTTGCCAAGATGCCGGAGAATTACACCTACGGCGTCCCACAATATTTTGCCAGCGCAAGGCCCACACGGCGCGGCGCAGTGCCATTGATCGTTAAGTCCAACGAAGGCCGCCCGACCAAGATCGAAGGCAACCCAGAGCTTCCTGACAGCAACGGCGGAACCGACGCGATGACGCAGGCTTCCCTGCTGAGCCTCTACGACCCGGATCGCGCAATGCACTTCAAGCGCAACGGGATTAACCAAAATCGTTCAGCCGCACTGGATTACCTCCAATCCGTCGGAAAAGAAGCGGGTGACGGCAGTGGAATGGCGTTTTTGCTCGAAGCCAGCAGTTCTCCCTCGCGCGACAGACTGCGTAAAGCGTTGGGAGATAAGCTTCCAAACGCCAAATGGCACGTTTACGAGCCGATCAATTTGGATTTGGGCAGAGAAGCGGCAACTCTGGCTTACAACAGCCCAGTGGAGCCTTACTACAAGCTGGATGAGGCGAAGGTAATCGTCTCGCTGGATTGCGATTTCATTGGCAGCGAACAGGACGCTCACGGGCACATTCGCCGTTTCGCCAAAGGCCGCGCCCTTGACAGCAATGACGCCACGATGAGCCGCCTTTACACCGTGGAGAGTCTCTTCACGTTGACAGGCATGAGCGCGGACCATCGCCTGCGCGTTGCTCCTAGCATGATCGTTCCGGTCATGGCCCGCCTCGCCTTGAATATTTTGAAGGATTCGGCTGCCACGCAGAAATTGCGTGAGTTGGCCGCCCCCGCTCAGGCGCACGATTCGTGGATTGTCCCCTGTGCCGAAGACCTTAAGGCCAACGCGGGAAAAAGCCTTGTAATGGCTGGATACCGTCTCCCGTTGGGCGCTCACGTTCTCGCAATCGCGATCAACGAAGCCCTCGGCGCAGTCGGCAAAACCGTTGAATTTCATCAGGCCCCGGCCTCTCAGGACGGCACATTGGCTGAGTTGGCGACGGCGTTGAACGGCGGTCAAGTTCGCACCCTTGTTATTCTAGGCGGCAATCCTGTTTATAATGCGCCCGCCGATTTGAATTGGGCGCAGGCTCAGGCCAAGGCGAAGACAGTCATCCGCCTCGGATACGACACGGATGAAACTTCCTGGGATGCCAGCGTCCACGCCGAAACCCAATGGGATCTGCCAATGGCGCACTTCCTCGAATCATGGGGTGACGCGCGGACTGCCGACGGCACAATTGTTCCAATCCAGCCATTGATCGACCCGCTTTTTGGCGGCACCACAGAATTGGAAGTGCTGGCGCTCCTCGGCGGCATCACTCCGAGCAGCCCTTACGAAATCGTCCGGCAAACCTTCCATTCATCCGGTGGCGCGACCGAAAACGACTGGGGAAAATTTCTCCACGACGGCTTTTTGGCCAACACCGCCGCAGCCACAGCTACGGTCCAATACGACGACGGCAAATTAAATTCAGCGCTGGGAGAACTAAAAGCTCCTTCTGGCGCAGCATCCAAGGACCATCTGGATGTCGTGCTTTATCGCGATTCAAAGATCGACGATGGACGGCATAATAACAACGGCTGGCTTCAAGAATTGCCGGATCCGATCACAAAAGTTAGCTGGGACAACGCGGTTTTGATTAGTCCAGCTACAGCGAAGGCGCTTGGCGTTTACTCGGAGCGCAACGCCCAAAATCAGAAATTTTTCAATTTCACAGTAACGATCACCTTGAATGGCCGAACCGTTCGCGGACCGATCTGGATTCAGCCCGGCATGGCTGACAATACGGTGGGATTGGCCTTGGGCTTCGGACGGGAAAAAACAGGCCGGGTCGGAACCGGCGCAGGATTTAATGCCTACAAACTCCGCACCAGTGAAAATCTGTATTACGCCTCGGGCGCAACTCTTCAGGATACCGGCGACAAGAGTTATGAACTGGCGGTGACCCAAAGTCATTGGAGCATGGAAGGCCGCCCAGTCATCCGCGAAGCCAATTTCGAACAGTTCAAGAAAAATCCAACCTTCGCGCAGCACATGAAGCCGGAGGAACCTCCGGTTGTTGAACCGCTGTATCCAAATCCTTTCGACAAGTCTCGGCAAAATGCCGTGAACCAATGGGGAATGTCGATCGACTTGAACCGGTGCGTTGGCTGCTCAGCTTGCATGGTAGCTTGTCAAAGCGAAAACAATATCCCGGTCGTCGGCAAGGAAATGGTCGGCAAGAGCCGCGAAATGTACTGGATACGCCTTGACCGTTATTATACCGGCCCTGTTGAAGATCCCCAGGCCGTCGCGCAACCGATGCTCTGCCAGCATTGCGAAGCAGCCCCGTGTGAAAACGTTTGCCCTGTCAACGCCACGTCGCACGATGACGAAGGTTTGAACGTAATGGTTTACAACCGTTGCGTCGGCACCCGGTATTGCTCAAATAACTGCCCGTATAAGGTCCGTCGCTTCAATTTCTTCGATTATAACCGCCGTCCACTCAACCATTTATATAAGAGCCCGCTCATTACAGAAACGGATGGGGAGTGGGAACTGATGCGCTGGCTCAAGAACCCGGACAAAGGCAACCTACCGGAAGATCAATGGCAATTGACCCGGATGGTCAAGAACCCGGATGTCTCCGTCCGCATGAGAGGCGTCATGGAGAAATGCAGCCTCTGCCTCCAAAGAATTGAGCACGCAAAGATCGTGGAAAAAGTGAAGGCCCGGGACACCGACCATGTCCGTCTCTCGGAAGCTGAAGGCACGGTGCCCAAGACGGCTTGCCAGCAAGCCTGCCCCGCGGAAGCGATAGTTTACGGCGACATTTCTGATCCAGAAAGCAAGGTTAGCAAGGCCAAATCTCAGGATCGGACTTATAAGGTTTTGGAATTTCTTTTGACCAAGCCGCGATGCACCTATCTGGCGCGCGTCCGAAATCCCAATACCGCAATGCCGGATTACAAAGAACATTCAATGCCGTATTCAGAGAAGGATTTTCTCGATGCAGGAGGCCGCATGGAAGAAGGCGAAGGGGCCGGCGAAACTCACGCCCCTGAGAAAGGAGCGCTGTAATGGCCGCATCACCTGGTCTTGACAAGCCTTCGTCAGTCGGAATCAATCCGCCGCCAGCCCCGTTGGAGCGCGTCCCTCTGGTGGGAAATCAGCGGAGCGTCGGATGGCTTTCCGACCGCATTGCCGGGGTCATAGAAGGAGAAACTCCCGGTTGGTGGAAGATTTGCTTTGCCATCAGCATCACCATGATGACGGTGTGCTTTTCCTTGATCCTTTATCTAATGTCAACGGGTGTCGGCATATGGGGTGTGACTCATCCGGTGATGTGGGGATGGGCCATCGTCAATTTCGTCTGGTGGATCGGCATTGGCCACGCGGGAACTCTGATTTCCGCCATTCTTTTCCTTTTGCGTCAACGCTGGCGCACCTCGATTAACCGCGCGGCAGAAGCGATGACCATTTTCGCGGTCATGTGCGCCGGTATTTTCCCGCTGATTCACATTGGGCGAATCTGGCTTGGTTGGTGGCTCTTTCCAATCCCCAATTCCAACGGCATCTGGCCGCAATTCCGGTCCCCGCTTATGTGGGACGTGTTCGCCGTCTCGACCTATTTCACGGTGTCGGTGCTGTTTTGGTACATGGGATTGATCCCTGATCTGGCTGTGATGCGTGACCGCGCGAAGACCAAGATCCGCAAGTTCGGCTACGGGCTGTTCGCCTTGGGCTGGACTGGTTCCAACCGGCATTGGAGCAATTACGAAAAAGCCTACCTGATTCTGGCCGGTCTCTCGACGCCACTGGTGCTTTCCGTTCACTCTATCGTGTCGCTGGACTTCTCGGTATCGCAACTGCCTGGTTGGCATACCACGATTTTCCCGCCCTACTTTGTCGCGGGCGCGGTTTATTCCGGCTTCGGCATGGTGTTGACCCTTCTGGTGCCCTTGCGCCGGATGCTTAAACTGGAGGACATTATTACCGTTCGCCATGTCGAACTGATGTGCAAAGTGACATTAGCCACCGGTTCGATCGTCGGTTACGCCTACGGAATGGAATTCTTCATCGCTTGGTACAGCGGCAATCCTTATGAGAGATTCCTTTTCCTCCACAACCGTGCCGCTGACCCGTTCATCATCGGCCCTCTCTTCCACATTAAACCTGCTCCGTATTGGTGGGCTTTTTGGACCATGGTCACCTGCAACGTTATTGTGCCCCAGTTCTTCTGGTTTAGGAAAGTTCGCAGAAGCATGTTGTTTGTCTTCTTCCTTTCGATTTTGGTGAACATCGGAATGTGGTTCGAGCGGTTTGTCATCGTCGTCACGTCCCTCCAACGTGAATTCCTCCCATCGAACTGGAATTATTACGGCCCGACGTGGATTGACGTTTGTCAATTCCTGGGAACATTCGGATTGTTCTTTACCTTTTTCCTCTTGTTCCTTCGTTTCGTACCGCTCATCGCCATCGCGGAAGTCAAGGGCGTCACGCCTCAAGCTGACCCTCACCACCCGCTTGGCGGAGCTAAAATAGGGGAGAAACACTGATGCCTGCTGCCTACGCAATCATGGCTGAATTTGAGACGCCCGCGGCGACCCTCCACGCGGCGGACAAAGTGCGCGAAAGCGGCTTTCAGCGTTGGGATGTCTTTACTCCGTACCCCATCCACGGCATGGACCGCGCGATGGGCCTCGGCAATTCCAAAGTCGGCTGGTTTTCATTCATCGGCGGCTGCACCGGCTACACTACGGGAATGCTGATGATCTGGTTCATGAACGCCATCGACTACAAAATCGTCATTGGCGGCAAACCGATGTTCAGCCCATTCGCGGCGTTTCCGCCTTCCTACGAATTGACTATTTTATTTGGTTCCTTCGGGGCGCTGCTTGGCATGTTGTTCCTCAATCGATTGCCGAGACTCTATCATCCGCTGCTCAAAAATCGCCGATTCGCGCTGGCGACTCATGATCGTTATTATGTCGTGATTGAAACCAGTGATCCGAAATTTTCCGATCCGCAAACCCGTCGCCTGCTCGAAAACCTCGGCAGCCGGCACATCGAAATGGTGGAGGAATAATGCGTTACTTTCTCCTGATTTTCGTCGTTACTTGCGTCGCCGTTCTTGGTGTTACAGGTTTCCGCGGCAGCCACACCCGCCGGACGAATATCGAGTTATTCCCTGACATGGTGCGCCAAAACAAAGTGCGCCCGGAGACTCCAAGCCAATTCTTCCCCGACCAAATGTCGTCGCGCCTCGTGCCCGTTGGCACAATTCCCCACAACGCGCCTTACACCGTTAACGGCGAAGTCCTCAAGATCGACGGCAAGCCCGTTTATTCTTATGAGGATTCACCAGTGACAACGGGCCGCATCCCAGGGACGACCAATTTCGTTCCGGTCAGCCCAATTCCGCTCACCCGGCAATTGCTGGATCGCGGTCAGCAACGTTTTCAAATCAATTGCATGCCCTGCCACGGACCTGCGGGTGACGGCAAAGGTATCACGAGCAAATACGGCATGATCTCGATGGCCAATTTCCATGATAAACGCCTCATCGACATGCCGGACGGCGAGATTTTCAATACAATCACCCACGGAAAAAATCTCATGGGCGCTTACGGCCCTAATGTTGTCGTGGAGGATCGTTGGGCGATCATTGCTTATGTGCGGACGCTGGAGCGGAGTCAATTGGCCACAGAGGAAGATGTGCCGGAACCGGAGCGCGGGCCTTTCAAGAAATAGCCTATGAGTGATCACAACCCCTTGCCGACGCTGGAACTGGACCTGTCCAAATGGCGGAGCCTGCCCATGCAGTTGATTGTTGTCGGCGGCATTGGATCAGTCATCGGCCTCGCAGTGGGCAGTGCTAAGCAATTCGCATTCTCCTGGCTGTTAGCCTACATGTTTTGCCTGAGCATCGCCGTCGGCGCGTGGTTCCTGGTGATGGTACATCATCTGTTTGATGCCAGTTGGTCGGTTCCCACACGGCGTTACTGTGAACATTTGGCCTGTTTGCTTGGGTTTCCGTTGGTTCCATTATTCATTCCAATCGCGTTGCTTGCGAAACAGCTTTACCCGTGGCTCAGACCAGACCATCAGGCAAATCCAAGCCATTCGCTGGAGTCGAAGTATCCTTTGTTTACCATGCCCGGATATTACATTTCGGTTGCCGTGGTCTTGGGCATTTGGTGGCTCTACTCAAACCGCCTGCGATACTGGTCCCTGCGTCAGGACGAAACCGGTTCGGCGGAATGCACGCACAAAATGCGCTTCTATTCCGCGTCGGGCGTCGTGCTCTTCGCCTTGACAGTGACGCTGGCGGCCATCGCGTGGATGAGCGGCCTGATGATCGAATGGTACTCCACGATGTACGGCGTCTGCTACTTTGCCGCTTCCGTCTGGATGACCCTTCCAACGGTTTATGTCATCGCCTTGATCTTGCAGCGCACGACCGTTCTCCGCGATCTGATCAAGGTCAAAACCTACTACATGATTGGTTCCCTGTTTCTGGCGTTTACGGTCTTCTGGGCATATGTGAATTTCGCCCAATACTTCATCATTTGGAACGCAAACATGCCGGAGGAAACTTTCTGGTATAACCTGCGTGCTGTGGGGACATGGGACCTGGTCGGCAAGTACGTCATTATTTTCGGGCACTTCTTCATCCCGTTCCTGATGCTCCTGCGCATCGACTTTAAGCTGAAACTCGTCACGATGCTTCCCTTGGCCGCCTGGGCGTGGTTGATGCATTTCTTTGATTTGGAATTCCAGATCATGCCGGCGCTTCACACCAATTCGATTCTTTCGTGGGGATTGCTACTGGATGTCGCGAGCCTCATGTTTTTTGTTGGGGTCATGATGAAAGTGTTCATCGCATCCTTGAACAAGTATCCATTGTATCCGCAAAAGGATCCCCGCATCGCCGAGGCGATGGATATTTACGTTCCGCCCCATAGCGATATTGCAACCGCACCGCACCGCGCCAAATGAACTCGGACACTTGCTGCCAAAAATCCCGTGTCGGGGCATACGTCCTGGCTATTCTTGGAACCTTCCTGATCGTCGGCTGGCTGGTTTGGCTGCTGCGATCCTATACGCAGGCGCCTTCGCCGTTTGAAGCGCGTTCGCAGGAACGGATGCAGATCATGGCTGAATTCAAGACCGCCAACGCGCCGTTGATCGAGAAATACGATTGGCAGGATCAGGCCAAGGGCTTTATCCGCGTTCCGGTTGACCGCGCCAAGGAAATCGTTTTGCAGGAATGGCAGAACCCGGTCGCCGCCCGCTCAAATCTCATGGCGCGCGCCGCGAAAGAATTCGCTCCGGCCCCCAAGGCGCCGGAAAAGAAGAATGAATACGAATAAGCTCTCATGAGAGCAACCGTTTCTTCAGCGCGGACGGCGCCCAGCAATTCGTCCGAGTCTTCGCAGTTATGCCAGGGAATTGGCTGTCCTGCGGGTCTCCTGTACCTTCTCGGCTCAGGTTCGGGCTGGCTGATGGTCGCTTTGGTTTTGGGATTTCTCAATTCGCTCCGGTTCCACGCTCCCACCCTCCTCGCGAATTGCTCTTATTTGACCTACGGTCGCGTTCACGCCGCTCAAAGCAGCTCTTTGCTTTACGGATTTGCCGCGCAGGCCGCTCTCGGAGTTGGCTTATGGTTATTGTGCCGGCTTGGCCGGACGCAGTTGGCGGGTTCGTTTGTGGTATTTTTGGGCGCGTTGATTTGGAACACTGCTGTCACGATTGGCGTCATTGCAATACTCTGCGGCGATACCACCGGCTTCGAAGCTTTTGAGATGCCGGCGATTTGTGCGCCGATGCTGTTTGTCGCGTTCCTGATGATCGGCATTTGCGGGCTTCTGACATTTCATCAACGAGAAGACGGGCCGGTTTATCCTTCCCAATGGTTTGTGGTCGGTTCGCTGTTCTGGTTTCCGTGGGTTTTCTCGACTGCGGCGATTCTCCTGCTTTACATGCCTGTGCGCGGCGCGCTTCAAGCTTCAATCGCGTGGTGGTACGCGCACAATCTGAACTGGGTTTTCCTCGGCTTTGCAGGGCTGGCTTCGAGCTTTTATTTTGTGCCAAAACTTTTGAATCGCCCGCTGCACAGCCGGCAATTTGCGGCGCTCGCGTTCTGGACGCTGGCGCTCTTCGGCGCGTGGGGCGGAATTCCCGACGGCGCTCCCCTGCCCTCATGGATGGCAAGCCTGGGCGTTGTCGGGACTGTCCTGACAATCGTTCCAATGATCGCATTGGCCATGACTTTTTATCAAACGACTCGCAATGGTCTTAACATGCTTGATTCAAACATGACGTTGCGGTTTATCTATTACGGGCTGCTGTTTTTTTTCATTTGCGCCGCGCAACAGATCGTCGGCGTAATGCCGCAAGTCAGCGCAATCACCAGTCTGAGTTGGTTCGGCGTCGCGCAGAAGGAACTTTTTGTCCTGGGCTTTTTTGGATTCACGGTATTTGGTGCAATTTACTACATCCTGCCGCGCCTATTGACGATTGACGCCGATACTTGGTGTCCGCATCTGACGAAGGCTCATTTTGGCTTGTCACTGGCAGGTCTGCTCATTTCGTACCTATCCTTGCTCACCGGCGGAATTGGCCAGGGCATGATGCTGGCTGATTCATCACATTCGTTTATTGACACGATGAACGGATCCTTGATGGCATTGCGCATGAGCACGCTTGGAGATTTGTTGTTCCTGGCGGGAACTGCTGTTTTCCTCGTGAACTTTGCGCGCGTCGTCGGAAGCTGGTGCTGCCAGTGCTGTCTTGCGACGCGGAAGGAGGCCAAATGAACAGCGGCCCGTTGCTTTTCCTCGGTTTGTTCGCGGCGATGGTTTGTTCGTGGCTCGGATTCATCATGGAGCCGCAATTGCAAATCGGCAACCTTCCGCAAACCAACACCGTTGTCGTGGGCGACGCCATCTCGCAAACCTATCCGCTGACGCCCTCCGGCGATGCTCACCAGGGCGCCGAGGTTTACAAGGCCAATGGCTGCGCGGCTTGCCACACACAATTCGTTCGTCCGGCTGCATTGGGACCTGACATCGCGCACAATTGGGGCGTTCGCCGAAGTGTGGCCCAAGATTATCTTTTGCAAGATACGGTTTTACTCGGTTCCCAACGGATTGGGCCAGACCTGGCGAATTTTGGGCGGCGAGCGGATTTAAACCAAATCCTGATGCGCCTTTATAATCCACGGAGCGTGGTTGCCAGTTCCGTGATGCCGAGCTACAAGTTTTTGTTTGAAACGCGCAAAATTGAAGGAACAAAGTCACCTGAGGCCGTAGCGTTTGCTGAAGGATTTGGGCCTGCTTCAGGTTACGAAGCCATTCCCCGCCCAGAGGCGCGCGCATTGGCTGCGTATTTGCTGAATTTGCGGCAGGATGGTTATTTGTTTCAAGCGCCGCCACCGCCCTTGCCAAAGACGAACAGTGTTCCTGCAGCGCCCGCCGTGAAAAAATGAACCCAGACGAACCAAAGAAATTCGCCGCTCAGGATGGCAAAGACAAGGAACCGACAGCCAGTTCCAAGTCGGTGCCGGTTACGTTGATTCTGGTCATTGGCGTGTTGATTTATTGGAGCCAGCTTTATCTCGACGGGCACGCTGGCGGATTCAGCAGGGACGTCTATTTGCCTTACGATTCTGAGGAAGCTGTTGCCGCCGCCAATCCCCAGGGTGAAGGCGACAAAATGGCTGCGATGGGCAAGGACGTTTTCACAAAGACCTGCTCACTCTGTCATCAGCCCAATGGCATGGGACAGGAAGGCAAAGCGCCTCCGTTGGTCGGCTCCGAATGGGTGCTGGCTTCCAGCGCCGACCGCATCGCGCGGGTTCCGCTATGGGGATTGACCGGCCCGATTACTGTCAAAGGGAAGGAATGGAACTTGACGATGACGCCCTTCGCGGACAATTACGACGACGAACATATCGCCGCCGTGCTCACTTACATCCGCACGAAGCTGGGCGATAACCACGCATCGCCAGTCTCTCCCGCCCTCATCAAAGCGGCCCGCGCGGAAAAACATCCCGGCCCGGAAACCTCCGACGAACTGCTTAAGATTCCGATTAAGTAACGAAACGGACGGGTATGACACAACCCGAACAATCCGAAGACCTTGAAGTTTGGGGGCCATACCCAAACTATGACGATATCGCTCGCTTCGAGTACGTCCGTCGTTTGTGGAAACACAATGAAATGCGCGCCCGGTTCCTTGCGCATTGGCTCGACGAACGCCACCCTTACCGCGAACGCTTTATTGACCAGCAACCTCTGATAGAGGAAGTCCTTCGTTCCACCGAAACGCCCGTTCTACTTGATCGCCGCTTACGCCAGCGTGGTTCCAGCTTGCGATGCGTCGCTCGTGAAATCCCGCCGGTTTTTGGCAGCTTTTTCTAAGTTAGGGTCTTGGTTCAGGCCGCCACGACGTTGACCTGCGCGGAATATCCGAGTTGCCGCAGCAACTGTTCGCAATCTTCCCATGAAAGTCCAAAGGCTCGCACGTCTGCGGTTCCCAACCTGGGAATCACCACGCGCAACACTTCCGTGTCATTCTCCGCAAACTCCCCCGCCATGATCGAGTTTTCCGCCCAATCCACCAATTCCGCCAAAGTCAACCGATGGTTGAGATGCGCTTCGAGCTTGGACGCGACAGTCTGTCTCGTGATGAGCATGGCGTAGCTTATACCTTCTGATGGCCCTTATCCACTGGAAATTTTTCGTGAATCTCCACCAATCTTCCTTCGGAATCGTAAATCTCCTGCCAGAAGCGAAGCGTCGTCTCCTCTGCATTTACTTCTTTGAGATAACGAGCCAGCCAACCGGAGCGCCCCAAAACATCCAATCGATAACGCCGACCGCCGCGTTGCAATTCGTCCCATTGACCAAACTTTCTTTCATTTTGTTCCCGCGTGCTCACGAGCTACCCGAAGTCGCATCAGGCGTTCGACTTTACTGAATCTTCGCCAATTCCTGCCAGAGCAACGCGCTCATACGGATGCCGTTTTCGTAGCAATCAAGATTGAAACTTTCGTTGGGTGAATGCGCGTTTCCATCGGGGAGCGCCAAGCCGAGCAACAGCGAATCAGCTTTCAGCACTTTCTTGAATTGCGTGACGATTGGGATTGAGCCGCCTTCGCGCATCAGGATCGGTTCGCTGCCGAAAGCTTCCTTGAGGGCGCGCAAGGACGCCTGAGCCATCGGGCTGGTCGGTGAAACCATATACGGCTCCGCGCCATGGCCGCCGGTGTATTCCATCTTGACTGTGGGAGGGCAAATCTTCTTCAAGTGCGACAATATTATTTTTCCGATGTGATCAGGGTCCTGGTCGGGAACGAGCCGGAACGTCAACTTGGCGCTGGCGCTAGACGGAACTATGGTCTTGCTCCCTTCGCCTTGATAGCCGCTGGTCAAGCCATTGATTTCCACAGTTGGACGGGCGCTTCGCTGTTCAACAAATGTGTAACCGCGTTCGCCGAATAACTTTGGAACGCCGAGAAATTTCCGATACTGCTCCGCGTTCAACGGAAGGCGCGCTGCCTGTTTCCGCTCGTAAGCCGAAAGCGGAACGACATCTCTGTAAAAGCCGGGAATCGCGACCTTCCCGTTCTTGTCGCGCAGTTGAGCGAGCATTTGCGCGAGCGCGATGGCGGGATTATCAACAGTCCCGCCAAAAATGCCGGAATGCAAATCGCGCGAGGGTCCGCGCAATGTGATTTCGCACGCAAGGATTCCGCGCAATCCGTAAGTCAGCGCCGGATGTTTGACGCTCGGCATCCCGGTGTCGGAGATCACCACCGCATCGCACGCCAGTTCTTTTCGGCGCGACTTTAGAAAGTTTTCCAGATTTTTGCTGCCTACTTCTTCCTCGCCCTCAATCACGAAAGTTAAATCGCAAGGAAGCTCGGTGCCGGTCTTGAGATAAGCCTCAACCGCTTTGAAATGCGCGAGATTCTGGCCTTTGTTGTCGCACGAACCGCGCGCGAAAAGATATCGGCCTTCGACACGCGGCTCGAACGGCGGCGTTTTCCAAAGTTCAAAAGGCTCCGGCGGCTGAACATCGTAATGGCCATAGACCAGGTAATGCGGCTTGGATGTGCGGGGCGTTTTCGCGATCACCACGGGATGGCCGGCAGTCGGGCATATCTCGGCTTTGAGGCCGATTCCTTCGCAATGTTTGACAAGCCACTCAGCGCAGGCCGCCATGTCGGCGCGATGATTCGGCTGCGCGGACACGCTGGGGAATCGGAGGTATTGGCAAAGTTCGTCGAGAAAACGTTTTTTGTTTTGGTCAATGTAATCCAGAACGGCGTTCATAATGTGGCCAGATCATAAGTGCCCGTTCAAAAACCTCAAGCGGTCTCGGAATGCCAACTGCGGGGAAATTCAAAGCAAAGACGCCAGGAAGCAAAAGCGCAACGAAAAGAATTAAACAGGAGGCAACAGAGTTGACAAAGAGGGAAAAAGCTTTGGTTATGGCATTTGCCGCGCTGCGTCTTCGGGTCTCGACGTCTTTGCGTTAAGGTGCTTTCTGGAGGGATAAAGGCCAGGACGGCTCGATTTCGGCGTCGTATGAGGGATCGGTTACGCCGGAGAGAAGTTTTTGTTCGGCGAGGATGCCGATCATGGCGGCGTTGTCGGTGGAATATCTCGGCTCGGCCAGACGGAGGCGAAGGCCTTTTTCTTTGCAGGCTTTTTCCAGACCACTGCGCAATACACTGTTGCAAATGACGCCCCCCGAAGCGGTGACGCAGCGAACGCCGAGCCGCCGCGCGGCGCGAACCGTTTTGGCCACGAGCACTTCGACAATGGCCGCCTGAACACTGGCGCATAAATCGCGGACGTGCTGCGGGTCGTCTAGCAATCCGGGATTTTTTTGCAAAAAATAGCGCACGGACGTTTTCAATCCGGAAAAACTGAAATCATCGCCAGGTTCGGTAAGCATCGGCCGAGGGAAATCGTGGGCGCGCGGGTTTCCCGTTGCAGCCAGGCGGTCGATCTCCGGGCCGGCCGGATACGCGAGGCCCATGAGTTTGCCAATTTTATCGAAACATTCTCCAGCGGCGTCATCAACAGTGCCGCCCAACACGCGGTGATTCAGCAAATCTTTGACGGCAACCAGCAACGTATGCCCGCCGCTGACAATAAGCGAAACGGACGGCTCAAAATTTGCGAAATCTCCGCGAGGCGGATTCCCCGAAATCCAAGGCGAATATAAATGCGCTTCGTGGTGATGAATTCCAATGACCGGCTTGCGCAGGCTGTATGCAAGCGCCTGTCCCGCTTTCAATCCGACAAGCAACGCGCTCGGCAAACCGGGCCCGCGCGTCGCCGCAACGGCATCCAACGTATGAGGTTCGACGTTTGCCTGACACAATGCCGTGCGAGTGATGGGAATGAAATTGCGCAGGTGTGCGCGAGTCGCCAATTCCGGCACAACTCCGCCATACTCCGCATGAACATCTGTCTGCGACGCGACAATGTTTGACAGCACTTCGCCATCGCGGACCACCGCGGCGCTGGTTTCATCGCAGGAAGTTTCGATGGCGAGAAGCGTCATGTCTTTAGGTTTCCCCTCCTAATCGTAATCCTAATCCTAATCTTAATCGCTCTTCCTGAAAGGGGATTAGGATTAAGATTAAGATTAGGAAGGGGAAAACATTACTGCGCAGCCGGAACCGCCGCGGCAACACGCGACGGGCCGGAGCCTCGTTGCGAGTAAAGAAGAACGCCTTTCAACAAATCCATCGCCCGATCAAGCTGCCGGTCATGAACAGCTTCCACGCGCTCGCGGTCAGCGGGGCTTAAGATTTCCAACCCGCCGGCAACCTGCTTCGCCACCAAATCCCTCTCTTCAGACGGCGTCATGGGCACCACGATGTCTGGCGTGATGCCGTGCTCGTGGATGACTTTGTGGCTCGGAGTGTAATATTTCGCAGTCGTCAAACGCAACGCGGAACCATCGGCCAGCGGCAGAATGCTCTGCACGGAGCCTTTTCCGAACGTCTGCTCGCCCACGACGATCGCGTGGGTGATCGGCTGCAAATCCTGCAAGCAGCCCGCGACGATTTCGGCGGCGCTGGCGCTGTTGCCATTGACCAGAATCGCCATCGGCATATTAATCCGTTTGCCGCGATTTCCAGATTTAAGCACGGAAACCGGCGAAGGCCCGCGTCCCTCCGTGGTCACAATTAACTGATCGAACGGCAGGAATTTTTCACAAACGTCGCGCGCCTGTTCAAGCAATCCGCCGGGGTTGTTTCGCAAGTCAATAATAAGAGCCTTCGCGCCCTGGGCCATCAATTTTTTCAAAGCCTTGTCGAGATCGTCGGAGGTCTTTTCGCCAAATTGAAGGATTCGGACGTATCCAATGTTGTTTTTTGAAAGAGGAAATTCACCCATGCCGTTGATGTCCCGGACAGTATCGACTTTGATGATCGCGCGCTCGAGATGGTAATCCTTGATCTCGCCCGTGGACGGACGACGAATCGTGATGCTGACGGGCGTCCCTGGCTGGCCGCGCAGTTCCTTTACGGCGTCCTCAAAGTCCAAGTGCGTTGTGTTGACGCCGTTGATCTTGATGATTTGGTCCTGCGGCAGGATGCCCGCGCGAAGTCCGGGGCTGTCCTCCATCGGCGAAATTACCGTCAACACTTTATCTTTGCTGACTTCCACAATCACGCCCAGGCCGCCGAATTCGCCTTCGGTGTCCTTCTTCAATTCGTCGAATTTCTCCGGGTCCATGAATTCGCTGTGAGGGTCGAGGCTGTTGAGCATCCCCTTGAGCGCGCCATGAATGAGGTCCTGGTAAGTGAGTTTGTCGCCGTCCACATATTCCTGGCGGACTTTTTCGAGAACATCCGCGAGCAGGCGATAGTTTTCGTACGGGTCGTCCTTCTGGGAAGCGTGGGCGGAATAAAAATAGATTTGCGCTCCAAAGAACAGGTTCACCCCCAGCGCGGCAATCAAAACACTATAAACGATGCGGCGATTCATAATGGACAGTTCAACACTGGTTCATAGAGTAAGTCGCACAAGGCAGGTTGGCAAGGGCGGCGGGGAAAAATTCCAATTGCAACCGTCTCCAAACTTTGAGGTAGGGACGCCTCGCCGAGGCGTCCGCGGACGGCCCGGCGGGCCATCCCTACCAGTCAACATCAAAATATCGATGCTGATTTTCAGTGGGTTGGGTTTGGCCATGCGCGGAGGATTTGCTACATTGATGGCCATGACTCGGAGCCAAGGAATTGCCGCGTTGATCTGCGCGGCGGCGTTAATGGGAATCGCCGTGCGCTTTTCTCGGACTCAAGAACCTCCCGTGACCGCTCCAGCCGGGCAAATCCCATCGCAACATCATGAAGCAGCGCAAACGAACGCCATTGCGGACGGCACTTTTGTCGGAACGGGAAACGTCGCTTACGTCAATTACGGCACGCGCGACCCGGCCTTGCAGGCGTTCATGCAGGCGTTGATGAACGGAAGTTACGATTCGCGGGCGAAGGGACAGGCGATTTTTCTAAAGATTTGCGCCGCGTGCCACCAACCCGACGGGATGGGCAAGGAAGGTGTCGGGCCACCATTGTCGGGGTCGGAATGGGTATCGGCGGAAAAAGGGGATCGTTTGGTGCGAATTGTTTTGAATGGCCTCAGCGGGCCGGTTCACGTGAAGGACAAGGAATGGAATCTTGTCATGCCGCCGTGGAAGGAGAGCTTGAAGGACGAGGAAATCGCCATCGTGCTGACGTATGTTCGAGCGCAATTCGGCGGGACGAAAGCGGGGGCAATCAAGCCGGAAACCGTAAGCGACGCGCGGAAAGAATCACATCCGAAACCGGAAAGTGCCGCGGAATTACTGGCGCTTCCCGTCGAGTAACGTTTCCACATAGGCGGCGTCTTCGGGCACGGTAATTTTCGGATTTGGCCCGGGAACATGAACCAGCTTGACTGGCTGGCCAATCAGTTCGCACGCGGCGGTATCATCGGTGACTTGAAGTCCTTTTTCCCGAACTTTTCTCAGAGCGTTGCGGATGATTTTTGTTCGAAACGTCTGCGGTGTTTGCACGGCCCACAAAAGAGAGCGGTCAAGATGACTGCCCACAAATTTCCCATTCGCAGACGACTTGATTGTGTCCGTGACTGGTTGCGCGGCGACTGCGGCACCATGTTCGCGCGCCGCCGCGATTGTCGCTTCGATCAGCGCAATGCTCGTGCAGGGGCGGGCTGCGTCCTGGATGGCGACGATTTCGGATTCCGGCGACAACGCCTCCAAACCATTCCAAACCGAGTCCTGTCGTTCTTTGCCGCCCGGGACGAAGCGAAACGGTTTCTTGAACTTAAATTGTTCCGCCAATTCCGCGAAGGCGTTTTGCATTCCATCGCGAACGACAAGAATAATTTCACCGATCAAGGGCGCATCGTCGAATCGCTGCCACGTATGCGCAACGACCGGACGCCCGCCGAGCGACAAGAATATTTTATCGGTTTGCGGTCCCATGCGGACCCCTTTTCCGGCAGCGACGATGATTGCGGAGATCACGCGGATTGAACCTCAAAACGGCGGCGGGCCAGTTGTTTCGCCAGACGAATGGCGGCCCTCATGCTGCCGGGATCGGCCTTCCCCTGCCCCGCGATGTCGTAGGCGGTGCCGTGATCCGGCGAAGTGCGAATGAACGGCAGCCCGAGCGTCCAGTTGACGCCGGTTTCAAAGGCGATCATTTTCAACGGCCCCAAACCCTGGTCGTGATACATCGCGACCACCGCGTCAAAATCTCCGCGAAGCGCGTAGTAAAACAGCGTGTCGGCGGGAAGCGGCCCGACAACGTCCAGTCCCTGGTCACGCAAGGCATCAAGCGCAGGTTTGATGAGCGTGATTTCCTCGGCGCCGAACTCGCCGCCCTCCCCGGCGTGCGGGTTCAGGCCGCAAACCGCGACACGTTGTCGAGTCAAACCTAAATCACGGCAGGCTTCTGCGGCCAATTCCACCGCCAGCCGGATTTTTTCCGGGCGCAACTGCGCGGAAACAAGTTTCAACGGCAGGTGCGTCGTCGCCAACGCGACACGAAGCCAGCGGCCCCGGTCGTCGGTGCCGAGCAGCATCATCGCAGTGTTGCTGGTGCCGGCCAACTCGGAAAGAAATTCGGTTTGACCGATGAACGGTTGGCCGCTTCGCACCACGGCCTGCTTGTTCAAAGGCGCGGTCACGAGAGCGTCGATCTCGTGGCTTAAACAGCGTTGCGCGCCATCGGTAAGCCATGCGACCGCAGCGCGGGCGGCAACAGGAGAACCCGGTTCTAAATCAGCGGGCAACGGTTCGCGACAGGGATCATGCAAAAAAAATTGTCCACTCCCGTCAAATTCGGAAA
Organism: Verrucomicrobiia bacterium; assembly: GCA_036501665.1. Lineage (GTDB taxonomy): Bacteria > Verrucomicrobiota > Verrucomicrobiia > Limisphaerales > Palsa-1400 > DATAUD01. Next base: position 80,123 of record DASXZW010000060.1, on the reverse strand, counting down.
AAGGCCGCAAATCAAATTTCAGCCCGAGTTTTTTGTGAGTTTCTATGGCGCAATGGACATCGCCGATTAGAAGGTATCGCGTGTCGTCCGTTTTTATTTCAGCCGCCAGCGCCTTGAGCGCAACTTCGGGGCCGATGCCGGTGACATCTCCCAAAGAAATGGCAATCCAGCCAGTCATCAATAATATTCGATGAACGATTTGCGTTTCAGCCGCTCAATCCACTGCCTGTATAACTTCTGGCTTTCCTTCGCGGAGAGGATTCGCTCGATTTCATCGCGCATTTCTGCTTCGGGTCGGATGTGGGCTGGACGAGCCTCCTCCACCATAACTACATAACAAAATTCCGGCACCTCGATCACGCCGCTATGTTGACCTGCTTTAAGGGCAAATGCAGCGGAGGTTATTTCCTCACGTAAATCCTTCCGGGTTATCCATCCGCGATCTCCGCCCTGGGCGCGTTGCTGGTCAGAGTTATAGACACCCGCCATATCAGCAAACGAAGCGCCTGAATCGACTTTAGCGAGGATTTCCTCCGCTATTTTTCGTGCCGTGCCGGGAGCGTCATCCTTTTCCTGCGGAATGGTAATCATGCGCAGATGAACCTGATCCTCGACTTTGTAATCATCTTTGTGGGCATCGTAGTAATCCTGAATCTTGAGCGGCGAGATCAGGATTTTGTGAAGCGAGGAACCATTCTGCGACTTCATGTAACGAATAATGAACTCCTCCCGCTGCTCGCGCCGGTAATCCTCGTAAGTCTTGTTTTGCGCCTGCAACGTCTGAATCAGGCGTGTGCGATCGTCGAAAAACCGCTTGTGAATCTGGTCATTGATCTCGTCGTCAATGAACGCCTCCAGCACGTTGGTCGCGTAGGCAGCGGAAGTGAATTCGTGAAGGATTAGTTTGTCTTCCACCAAAAGTTCAATGCCCTGAGAACGGAGGCGCTGGATTTCCTGGTCGAATTTTTGAGGGTCACTTCCGTACATTTGCCGCGCGCTGGGGACGCCTTTATCGACCTCGGCTTCAATTTCCGCGAAGGTAATGACCGCATCATTGACAACGACGCTGATGCCGCTGATAAGATCGGCTCGGACTGAAAGCCCGCAAAAAACGGAAAGCACCGCGACTATCGTAGAAAACCATTTCATCACTCCCGCCGATACTACGGAGGCGAAGACGAATTTCAAGATTCAATCCGCGAATTTCAAAGTTGACGCCACTCCGCTCATTGCCAAACTTAATCCGACAATGATTGTTATTCTCAAGCCGGGCATTTCCAAAAAGGAAGAAACCGCCGTCCTCAGCGAAATTAAGAAACTGGGCTACCGTCCGCACATTATGCGCGGAGTAGAACGGACCGTCGTCGGTGCGATTGGCGACGAACGCAGCCATCAAACCCTCGAAGTCCTTGGCTCGTGGCCGCAAGTCGAACGGGTGATGCCTGTGCAGAAGCGATACAAACTGGTCAGCCGTGAAGGGCAAAAGGTAAATTCGACCATTACAATACGCGGCAATGTCCTCGGCGGCCCGAAATTTCAAGTGATGGCAGGCCCCTGCTCAGTCGAAGATGAACGGCAGCTTCTCCAAACCGCTCACGCCGTTAAGAAAGCCGGGGCGACTTTTCTGCGGGGCGGCGCGTTCAAGCCACGCACCTCACCCTATGAATTCCAAGGACTCGGCGTCAAAGGCCTGAAACTTCTTGCGAAAGCCCGCCGCGAAACGGGTCTGCCGGTCATCACGGAATTGCTTTCCGAGCAGCACGCCGAATTGGTCGCGGAATACACGGACATTATTCAAATTGGCGCGCGAAACTCGCAGAACTTCCAACTGCTCATCGCCGCCGCGAAAACCGGAATCCCGGTGCTCCTCAAACGCGGGTTGTCGATGAAAATCGAGGAATGGCTCCTCGCGGGCGAATATATTCTTTCAAACAACAATCCGAATTTGATGTTTTGCGAGCGAGGGATTCGGACGTTTGAAACTTACACGCGCAACACGCTCGACCTTTCCACCATCCCGATCATCAAAAAGGAATCGCATTGCCCCATCATCATCGATCCGAGTCAGGGCGCAGGTCGCGCGGACCTGGTGATGGCCATGTGCAAAGGCGCCGCTGCGATGGGCGCGGACGGCTTGTTGATCGAAGTTCACCCGAATCCGGCTGAGGCTTGGAGCGACGGCGCGCAACAACTCACTTTGGACGGTTTCGCGCGCTTGATGGAAGAGCTAAAGCCTTTCATCGCTGCGGCAGGCAGGGAATAATTGAATTGAGTGGCAGGACGCCCGCCAAGGCGACCCCGCTGCCCAAGGCCTGTCGCATCTAAATTTCGAGGTAGGGACGCCTCGCCGAGGCGTCCGCGGACTACCCGGACGGTCGCGCTGCCGGAATCATTCAGCGCTCGGACGCCAGTCGAGCAACTTCAATTGAACGGTTCGACGGCCACGGAATTCGTTGATCTGCGGTGAAAATGCGATGTCAAACCGATTTTTCGGCCACTCCGCTTTCCCGCCGTTCCACCAGACAGCTTCAAAAACTTCCTTTCCATTCGTAACGGAAAACTTGACGTGCTGATTGTCGGCTCCCATCTGCCGTGGCGGCGCGCAATGCGTCAAGCTCCGCAACGCCAGCCGAACCGTTGGATTCCCCTGCCCGATCGGCGCGAGCCGTTCCAATTCTTCGACTTGCTCCACGCCCAACTCGGAGCACGCCACTTCGGCATCCAGTTTCAGGCACGGTTGAAGTTGATCCTGTCGCAACGACGCTCGGGCCAGTTCGTTGAGGCGTTCGCGCACGCTTACGATGCGTTCAGGATCAATGCTCAATCCCGCCGCCATCGCATGACCGCCGTGGCGCAACAGCAATTCCTCACAGCCACGCAATGCCGCGGCCAGATCAAATCCCTCGATGCTCCGGCCCGAACCGCGCCAAATCGCACCATCACCGCCGAGTATAATCGTAGGCCGATAAAATTCCTGCAAAACCCGCGAAGCGACTATTCCCACGACGCCGATATGCCAATCCGCGCGGCCCTCGACGATGACAAAATCCTTTTCCGCGTCGAACCGCGCCCGAACCATGCGCACCATTTCATCGCAAATGCCTTGTTCGATTTCGCGCCGGCGGCTGTTGCTTTCGTCAAGTTTTGAGGCAAGCGATTCGGCTTCCGCGGAATTTTTAGTCAATAGCAATTGCAGCGCGGCACCGGCGTCTTCCAGCCGTCCTGCCGCGTTCAGTCGCGGCGACAATTGAAAACCGACCTCGTAGCTTCCGACCATGTCCGGGCAGCGCGCGACTCTCTTCAGGACAACAAGGCCCGGACGCTGCGTTGTGTTCAAGCGCTCAAGTCCCGCCGTGACAAGAATCCGATTTTCGCCAGTCAACGGCACCAGATCCGCAATCGTTCCCAGCGCGACCAAATCCAATTGCGCGCGAATGTCGAACGCGGCGGCTTCGCCGATGCCGCAATCGCGCATTCGCTTCACGAGCGCATGAACAAGTTTAAATGCCAGCCCGACCGAGCAAAGTTCACGAAAATCCGCGCCGAGCTGCGGGTTCACCAGCGCCACTGCCGCAGGCGCAGGATCGGAAACCTGGTGATGATCGAGGACGACCACGTTGATTCCATCGCCGTTAAGCTTGCCGATGACTTCAACCGCTGTTGAACCGCAATCGACGGCCAGCAATAGTTTGACAGGAAATTTTTGCAGGCAGCGCTCGATGCCGTCCGGACTCAATCCATAACCATCATCCATGCGATGCGGCAAAAAACATTCCACGCGCCAGCCAAGCGCCGTCAACGATTCGATTAGCAAAGCCGTGGAACTCACGCCATCCACGTCGTAATCGCCGAAAATCACCACCAACTCCCCGACAGCGCGAGCGGCAAGCAGCCGTTCAACAGCGACCGCAATATTTGGAAGAAGAAACGGATCGCTAAGATTTTTGAGTCGCGGCTCCAGGAATCGGCTGATGAGATCCGGCTCGGTAAATCCCCGGTTCGCCAGACATTGTGCAAGCAACGGAGAAATATTCAGCACCGTGGCGATCCCTCGACTCAATTCAACCTGCGGCGCGGCCATGGCCCAATTGAATTTCATGAGTTGCGCCTCGGCGAAAAATTCACTCCCGGCAAGTTGCCAGGATTGCGCGCTGCCATTCCATCAAATCGACCTTCGCATGGTCCCAATCAAACGCCAAGTCGATCATGGTCGCGCGGCTGGCGATCAGTGTCGGGTCGATCTGCAATTCCTCGGCGCGGCGATTGCGTCCCTGTTCCAGCGCGGCGAACCGGCGTCGTTCCGCGTCGGACTGGCGTCGCGAATGAGGCCGAAGCGCTTGCGGATGTTCCTCCGGCGCGACCGCCAACCCCTTCTGAATCGCCTCCAACAAACCGTCCTTGCGCCGCGCAGAAAAATGCGGCGGAAACAACGGCTCGTAAGCGGCATGATTCGTCGCGGCGGTGGAAATCGAGATCAGCGCTTCGTGGCTCAACACAAAAAATGGCGGACGATTTCCCGCGACGGCCTCCTTCTCGCGCCACCGCCAAATCTCGCGCAGCACCGCCAGTTCGCGCGGCGTCAGTTTATGCGAACCTTTAATGCGCCAAACCAAATCCGGCTCAGGTTTCGTTGGGATCGCGCATTCGGCAATCAACCGGTCGCAACATTGTTCGAGCCAGGAAAGCCGGCCCTTCTCCCGCAACTGCGCGCGCAAAATATCGGACAGCGGCTTGAGGTAATGAGTATCGTGCCGCGCGTAAGTCTCCATTCGCTGCGTCAGCGGCCGCCGGGACCAGTCTGCCTTCTGCGAGCCTTTCTCAAGCTCGATTCCAAGATGTTTCTTGACAAGGCTGAACAACCCGAATTCCCGCTCCCCCAGCAAGCGGCTGGCCAGCATCGTGTCAAATATTTGGTTGGGGACGAATCCGTTGGTCTTGCGCAAAAGCCTCAAATCATAATCCGCGCCGTGAATGATGATCTCGTGTTTTTTGAGAATCGGCCAAAGCGGCATCAAGTCTATCTTTGATAAAGGGTCCACCAATGCGTCGCCGCGCGTGGTGCTGATTTGAATGAGGCAGAGCTTTTCGGGATATGCATGCAGGCTGTCGGCTTCCGTGTCCAAAGACACCCACTCGGCGCTTTGTAGCTCCGGGAGAAATTCCGCCAGCGAACCATCGGTGTTGATCACAACGTGATCTTAAGGAAAAAGCCCCGAGCGAAAAGTTAAAAACACGACGCGACGACAATAGATGTGCTTCTTATCTGCTTTTCGCGTGGTTCGCGTCTTTCGCAGTTTAAGATTTTGCCAAGCGAGGATTTAAGGTCCATCTTGGCTCTGGACAACCTCCTGCTCTATGGCCATCTTTTGATCAGAGCGAAAATCTATCCCGACCGATGAGGAAAATTCTTTTATTAGTGTTAGTCTGCCTTTTCGCCGCGCGGGTTGAGGCTGCTCCACGTTTCGCCGACCAGTTTGTCTGGGTTTTCGGCTGGAACCTCGATAAGGACAGCGATGTCGCGGAGATTTCCAAACTTCTCGAAACCGCCGGGAAAAGCCACTTCAACGGCGCGGTTCTCTCCTGCGGTCTGGACACACTTTCCACCAAGTCACCTGATTTCTTTCGCCGCCTCGACGCAGTCAACAAGAGTTGCGACCAAAACGGCCTCGATCTCATTCCGGCGATTTTCTCCATTGGTTACGGCGGCGGAATCCTCGGCCAGGATCCGAATCTCGCGGAGGGCCTTCCAGTTGTTGACGCGCCCTTTGTTGTCCACGGCAATGAAGCCCGTCTTTCGCCGTCGAACCCGGTTCAAGTCAAGAATGGCGATTTCGAGGATTTCAAAGGCAATACATTCAAAGGATTCGATTTCCACGACCAACCCGGCACTGTCAGTTTCGCCGACACGGAAATTCACCACGGCGGAAAAGCCTCCATACGACTGGAAAATTTCACCGCGAACCAATACGGCCATGGCCGCGTCATGCAGTCAATCCAGGTCCAGCCCCATCACTGTTATCGCCTGACGTTATGGGTAAAAACTGAAGGAATGCAACCGGCTGACGCCTTCCACGTCGAGGTGCTGGCGGCGGGCGACCGCGAATTGGCGCCGCGCAAGTTTGACGTTCCCGCTACGACGGATTGGCGAAAATTGACGATGATTTTCAACAGCCTCAACTTCGACAAGATCAACCTTTACTCCGGATTATGGGGCGGAAAAGCCGGCAAAGTCTGGCTCGATGACTGGAGCGTCGAGGAGATTGGCCCCGTCAACGTGCTCAGGCGTCCCGGAACTCCTGTGACCGTGCGAAGCGAGGACGGCGCGACAACTTATGTCGAAGGCAAAGACTACGCGCCGTTGAAGGACCCCAATCTCAGTCCCTGGCACGACGATACTAAGGCGCTTTCGCTGAAATTGCTTCCCGGCGGCAGCATCCCGGATGGAGCGCGGCTGAAAGTCAGTTGGTATCACTCGATGATTATCTACGATTCACAGGTGGCCGTGTGCATGGCGGAACCGAAGCTTTACGATATTATTGACAAAGAGGCGAAGCTTCTCGTTGATACGCTCCACCCGCGCAGCGTGTTGTTGAACATGGACGAAATTCGCATGGGCGGCACCTGCCAGGCCTGCAAGGGGCGAAACATGGGTGAATTGCTCGGCGAATGCATTACCAAAACGGCGACAATTCTGCGCAATTACGCGCCAAGCCTTGAAATTTATTCCTGGGCCGACATGCTCGATCCGAACCACAACGGCCACGGCAATTACTATCTCGTCGATGGCGACTTCACCGGTTCCTGGGACCATGTTCCGAAAAATTTGATTATGGCCGTCTGGGGCGGCGCGCCGGAGGAGGCCGGCTTGAAATTTTTCTCCGGTCGCGGCACACGCACGCTCATCGCGTGTTATTACGACGCCGACGATTTGAAGGACGTCGAAGGCTGGCTGAAAATCGCAACGCACACGCCCAAAGTGCGCGGCTTCATGTACACTCCTTGGGAGAAAAAATATGCCCTGCTCCCGGCATTCGGCGACTTGATGCGCAAGCCCCCGCCCGCCGCACCAACACCGTAATCCCGATTATATAGCTCCGTACGGGGCGGTCTGTGATTAAGATGCCCTTTTTGGCGAGGCAAAATGATTCCAAGTTGCATTCAACTAACGGCGAACTATCCTACAATCGTTGAAAACTGTTGGAACCAGCCGGGCATGGTCACGGAGTTCTTTATTCTGTACAAATAATCAATCACGCGCAAAAACCCTCCAAAACGCGCTGGCTTTTTTCATCTTCATTTTTTCCTCTACAGTTTTGGTCGCGCAACCTTCAACACCCGCGTCAACTAATTTTCCCGGAATCACCTACACAAACACCCGTCTTGCCGATGGCCCACTGTCAATCCACGTCGTCCAACTCAATCGTGCAAATCGTCAATACGAAATCGAGTCTATTCACGCGCGCGGCGAAGCCATCGGCCTCGATACTTTAAGCGACCAGCTAGCACTCGTCTCGGCGACGTCAGGTTCACCCGCCGCCGCGATTAACGGCGATTACTACCAGCGCGACAAGGATTACGCCGGCGCGCCTCGCGGTCTTCAAGTTGTGGACGGCCAACTCCTCAGCGCTCCTTCGGGAGAAGCAACCTTCTGGGTTGATGCAACCGGTGATTTCCACGCTGACAATATCGACTCTCGATTCCAAATTATCTGGCCGGACGGTTCAACAAGCCAGTTCGCCCTGAACGGAGAACGTGCCGATTCCGAAATCGAACTTTACACTTCTGCAGCGGGAACTTCGACACATACCAAAGGCGGGCGCGAATTGATTCTCATCCGCGAGGAAGGCAGCCCACCGTGGCCAATTCATGTTGGACTGAACTACGCGGCCCGCGTGCGCGAAATTCGCGAAACAGCCGACACGCCGCTGACAACAAATATTCTCGTTTTGTCCGTCGGCCCGGAAATGTTGAAAAAATCTCCGCCCAAAATCCAGGTCGGCGACATTCTGCGAATTTCGACTGCAACGGAACCGGCGCTCCACGGAGTCAAGACTGCGATCAGCGGCGGCCCGATGTTGATTCATAACGGGAGCCGCGTGAAGCTCAAGTCATCCGACTCGATGGCCTACGCGGTGACGACGATGTGGGAACAACACCCGCGAGCCGCCATTGGCTGGAATGAAAAGTTCTTTTTCCTGGTGGAAGTTGATGGCAGGCAAAAACGTCTTTCCGTCGGAATTACACTGGACGACTTGACCAAGTTCCTTATGGAACTTGGTTGCAACGAAGCGATGAACTTCGACGGCGGCGGTTCCGCCACGCTTTGGTTCGACGGCGAAGTTCGCAACAGCCCTTGCGACCGCATGGAACGCGAAATTGCCAACTCCCTCGTGATCGTGAGAAAAAAGCAATGAAATCCGCCCGCATTCAATTCGCGTTGGCGCAATCTGACATTGTTGCCGCCGTGAATGAAGAACTCCGCAACACCGGACTTCTCCCTCTCTTCCACGCCAGTGGAGGAGAGGGTCGGGGAGAGGAGGCTTCTTCTCTTCCGGAAAAAATCGTAGTAGCATCAGGACCCTCCCAGTTAGCGCTGGTGCTGTTATTGTCATTCGCCGCGACGTTGCCATCGTTTGCCGCAACAAATCCGGTCCCGCCCGGCTCAGGTTTTCTGTACACAAACATTGTCGTCGATGACAAGCCCTGGTCGATTCACGTCGTTGAAGTCGATATCGCCCGGCACGAATATGGATTTTGCACCACACTCGGAAAGGGCAACGTTATCGGAATGGGTGTCGTTTCCGATCAGGTGAAGTCAGTGCCGAAATCCATTGGCCGACCGCTGGCCGCGATCAACGGCGACTTTTACGAAAAAAGCGAAAAGGAAGACGGCCGCCCGCGCGACCTGCAAATTCGTTTTGGCGAAGTCGTCAGCAGTCCTGCCGGGCACGACTGTTTTTGGATTGCCCCCGACGACACGCCGCGCATGACTAATGTTTTTTCACGTTTTCGTGTCATTTGGGAGAATGGCGCGACGACCCCGATCGGTTTGAACCAAATCCGCGCAGATGACGACGCCGTTCTCTACACTTCAGTTTATGGCGCGACGACGCGCACATCGGGTGGCGTGGAACTTGTCCTGGAACAAGGCACAAACCATTCCTGGCTCCCGCTGAAAGTCGGATGTGAATACGCAGGCCGCATCCGCGAAGTGCATAAGGACGGTAATACTCCCCTCTCTCCTGATATTCTTGTATTGTCGCTTGGACCAAGTTTGGCTTCGAAATTGCCCGCCGCTCAAATCGGCGCAACCGTTCACGTCACCACAGAAACTGTGCCGGACCTGTCGGGCGTGGACATGGCCATCGGCGGCGGGCCTGCCCTCCTCGAGAACGGCAAGCCAATGCAATGGAAAGGAGTTTTCAAGTTTCGCCATCCCCGAACCGCGGTCGGTTGGAACAAAGACAAAATTTTCATGGTTGAAGTCGATGGGCGTCAAGCAAATTTATCCGTCGGCATGAGCTTTCCCGAATTGGCGGATTTCATGGCGCAACTCGGATGCGAAGGCGCGATGAATTTCGACGGCGGCGGCTCAGCGACGCTCTGGGCGTTCGGCATGGTTAAAAACAGCCCAAGCGAAGGAGACGAACGCCCTGCCCCCAACGCCCTGGTGCTCGTAAAAAAGCCGTAAGTCCGTGAATCGCCCAACTCCATTCAGTAACGCCTTCGCGCGATTTCTTGCTATCTTAATAATTTTGCAACTTGCTTCGAGCGTCGCCTGGTCGATTGATTTTAAATCCCCGCAATCTCTTCCCGGAGCCGACCTGTTTACAAATGGTTCGGTCCGCCAACTGCAAATTCAAATCCCGCCCACAGGCATCGAAAGCCTGCGCCGCGATCCCCGCGAATACGTACATGCTATTATCACCGAAGACGCCACAACATACAAAGACGTCGCCGTCCACCTAAAAGGCAACATCGGCAGCTTCCGCGAAGTCGATGACAAACCCGACTTGACGCTCGATTTCAACCGATTCGGCGCGACCAAGAAATTTCACGATCTGCGCCGCATTTACCTCAACAATTCCGTCGAAGACCCAAGCTACTGCAACGAACTTCTCGGCGGAGAATTATTTCGCGCAGCAGGCGTTCCTTCGCCGCGCGTCGCCCACGCGGTCGTCACCCTGAATGGTCGGCGACTGGGCCTTTTTGTTCTCAAAGAAGGTTTCACCGAAGATTTTCTCGGCTGTTACTTCACGCATATCGGCGCAAATCTCTACGAACCTGGCGACGGCCACGATGTCAACCAACGCCTGAAACGCAACGCCGTCGTAGCGCCAAAACAAGACGGCTCAGCTCTTCAATCCCTCGCGGATGCCGTGAAAGAGTCGAACTCGGCAAAGCGCTGGCAACGCCTTGAGCAAAGCCTCGACATTGACGAATTCGTAAAATTCATGGCGATGGAAGTCATGGTCGGCCATCGCGATGGATATTGCCTCGCGCGCAACAATTACCGCATTTACGAAGACGTCGATTCCGGAAAAATGGTTTTCTTCCCGCACGGCATGGATCAACTTTTCGGCAATCCCGATGCAACATGGCTCCCGCACATGAGCGGTCTCGTTGCAAAAGCCGTCATGGAAACTTCCGAAGGCATCCTCCGCTATCGCGCAACATTTTCCGCTCTGTTCACAAACGTTTATCGCGTCTCTATAATTCAAACGCGCGTGGACCAGGTCGTCGCCGGATTGCGCCCCACCCTCACGCCCGCTGAATTCGCAGCGGTGCAGGACGCCGCAAACCATCAAAAATCTCAAATCGCGCAACGCCAAACAGTATTGGCCACTCAACTCAGCCAACCCGAACGCCCCTTATTCACTTTCACCAACGGCGAAGGAAAACTCACCGATTGGGCAAAAACAGATGTTTCTTCGGGCGTGAAAATGGACCAATTCCAGACCGGCGACCACACCCCGGTGTTGCGTATCGCGGCGCATTCCGCAAGCGGGGCCTCTTGGAGAACCAAAGTCATTTTGCGACGAGGTAAATACCGCTTTGAAGGCAACTTAAAAGTCGCCGGCGTCAAGCCGCTCGCATTCGGCAAATATCAGGGGGCTGGACTGCGAGTCGCCGGAAGCGTCCGAAATTCCACAGGTCTGATCGGCGATTCCAATTGGTGCATCGAAGGAACGGAATTCAGTGTATCCGATGAAACTCAGGAAGTTGAACTGATCTGCGAACTGCGAGCCAGCGCAGGCGAGGCATGGTTCGACCTGAAATCCTTGAAGCTCCACCAGATTCTTTAATCGGTTTTTATGAGCAAACTATCCCAGCCATTAAAATAAAGTCATAATGCAGGTTTTCGACTCTGGTGGCACAATAAATGATTCTTGACTCAATTCGGATGAATAGTAAAATTCAAACGATGAGGAGTGGCCCGTGTCAGCCTGATTATAATCGCAATAGAAAAGCGTTCACGCTCATCGAACTGCTTGTGGTTATTGCCATTATAGCAATTTTGGCTGCCCTGCTGCTTCCAGCCCTTGCTGGCGCCAAAGCCCAGGGCATGGACGCCGCCTGCATCAATAATCTCAAACAAATCGGCCTCGGAATCCGCCTTTGGGACAGCGATTACGGCGACAAATACCCCTGGAACGTCCCCATCAGCGACGGCGGGGCTCAAGCTTCTCTCGATTGGACCGATAATCTTAGAGTGTGCTCGAACCAGATTGTCAATACCAAAATATTGGTTTGCCCCTCGGATACCGCGGGCAAACCGCTCCGGGTGCCCGCCCCGTCCTGGGGAACCATGGAGGGCAATCGGAACGTGAGCTATCTCATCGGCAAAAGTTTTACCCTCGCCGGGACTCAGGACATCATCGCCGGGGACTACAATGTCATTGGCGGCGGCGGCGGGCTGGATGCCACTTGGAACGTTTTTATGGGAAGCTCAATCGACGCCGCCTGGGACAAGAACTTGCATAACTTGAAAGGCCATCTCGCCATGGGTGACGGCAGCGTCATTTTAACCAAAACTCCCGGTCTCCGGGAAATGATCAGCACCTTGCTGAGTTCCGGGACGATGACCAATGTCGTCTTCTCAAAGCCTCGCGGAGTATTTTGACAGACGCAGTTAAATCAGAATTGGTGAAGCCCCTCGTCCGCATCGTCGCGGGCCTGGTAACGGTTGCATCCCTGGCTACAATTTATTGTGTCCTAAACGGCCCATTCAGTTCGCCCCCCATCGATAAGAGAGCATTTGAGGAAAGCGGCAAACTCCTCGCCGAACAAGCCCTCGCCCACTTGGAATCGGAAGGCACCATCACAGTCATCACTCGCGACACGTCAGATTTCAAGAATCCCGCCTCGGACATCCAACTGGCCAGTTTCCGAAAAGTGGTTGAACAGGCCCACGCCACCATCGGCAACGTCCGCAAACTGCAAGTCGATCCCTTGCGCCCCATTGCTGTGCCTTCCACGGATTTTTGCGAAGCCCTCCGCAACACCCCGCCGCGCGGAGTCGTTGTGTCATTCGTGGGACTGCCTATGATTTCAAATGCCGACCGCGCCAAGTTGGGGACGGAAATTCCTGCGGTCGTCGCGTTCTGCTCGGGCAACCTCCCAAATCTTGCCGATCTCAAGTCCTTGTTCCAACAAGGCTTGCTGCACGTGGTCGTCCTGGATCGTTCTGCCGCCAAACAACCGTCCGACGAATTTCCAAATCTTCCGAGCAGTTCCGGCCAGGCATTTGTCACGCTCACAGAAACCAACTTTTCCGCCGCGCTGGCATTGCAAGGCCGCGGCCACAAATGAGCATGACAATTTATCGCAACAACCGTCCTTACAGAGTCCCGAAGGGACGAACCGACCATAGCCCGGCACTTCAGTGCCGGGTTGCAACCAATAATCCCTTAAGTCCCGAAGGGACGGCTGATTTTTTTGCAAATCATCGCATTCCCCCTCGCAATTCCCCGCATGGAACCTCCAATGCCTTCACCCGCACAGATTTAATGGTCGTAGTCGCCATTCTTTCAATCCTCGCGGCGATCATTGTCGCGCACCTGAAGTCAACAAAGGAAAAAACCGGCCTCGCCCGCTGCACCGCCAACCTTCAAAAAATCACCGCCGCGATTACCAGTTTCTCCAATGACCACAATCAAACTTTCCCCGGCTCGGACGATGTCGCCGGCAGCGGCATCTGGTGGTTCTACAAGGAGGAGGTCAAAAGCTATCTGGGTTTGACGGCGCCTTCCTCGCCCAGCGACACCGTTTTCGCATGCCCCGGAGATCGCGGCTACTCGGACCCCATTCCATTTTACACAAGCCCGCACTTCGATTACGGCAGCTATGTTTTTAACGGCGTGACTCTTCCCGGAATACCCAACATCGCCGGATGGAAATCATCCTCTGTCAAGAAACCCGCGCGAACGCTTCTCGTGATGGAATGGATCGCGCACGCCCCGCTTTCCTGGCACGGGAGCAAAACCGGCCCGCGAAATACGCCGTTCTATTGCGACGCCCAAAGCGTGGTGGGATTCGTCGATGGCCACGTCAACTTCAGCAAAATTTACTACGACGGTTACAACGCCGCCTACACTCGCGACCCCGTTCCCGGCTATGACTATCAGTACAGCGGCAACTAACCAGGTAGGGACGCCTCGCCGAGGCGTCCACTCTGCGCGCTGGTTTCAGCTCGTCCTGACCCTGTTAATAACGCTCTCAATCACCGCGAAAGCAACAACAACCCTCGGCCCCTGGATCCCCCTTTACGATGGCATCGATCGCGCAACGGGAACAAACACCCCAGGCTTCGGGTCCATGCCCGACCTCATGGTTATCTACGCGATGCGCGTTGATTTGACCGACACAAACCTGCAATTTTACGCATCCCCCCAGATCGGGACTAATTACTCCTTGGACGACGAAGAAACCGGCGGTTACACCACATCGAGTTTCCTGGCGATGCACAAACTGCAATTGGCCGTGAACGCAAATTATTTCCATGATGCCGGGACGGACGACCAGGAATCTCCCGATTACCTCGCGCACGCCGGCACGCCCTACGATGTCATCGGATTGGAAATCTCCCAAGGCATCGTCGTTTCCCCGCAGGACAGCGACGATTATACCGCGACTTTCATGTTTACAACAAACAATGAAGTGTCCTGGTTCGCCACCAACTGGCCTCCCAATCCGACAGATGGCATTTACACCGCAGTCACCGGCCCTTATGCCATTCTGGTCAGCAACGTCAACGTCGGTTCAAACTACATCGGCAACAACAATCAAATCCACGGCGTCAATCCGCGCACCTCCTTCGGTCTGTCGGCAGATCGCCATTACCTCTACATTATGGTTATTGACGGCCGCCAATCCGGTTACAGCAATGGGGCGCTCGATTGGGAAACAGCCAAGTGGCTCCAGTTGCTCGGAGCGAGCGACGGCGCGGATATGGACGGAGGCGGTTCTAGTTGCATGGTCATACAAAGTTCAACCGGCGCGCCGGTGGAGGTCAATCGCGACAGCGCCACCGCCTCGGATGGCAAGCAACGCACCGTCGGTTCGCATTTCGGCATTTACGCGAAGCCTCTGTCAGGATTCATCAACGACGTGGTTGTCAATTCGACAGACAAATCCGCTTCGATAACATGGACAACCATCGCCCCATCCACAACCCAGGTGGAATACGGCACTTCGACGAATTTCGACTCAACGTCAACGCTCAATACCGGCTTGGTGACAAGCCACACCGCCTTGCTGACAAACCTGACACCCGGCGTCGGCTACTATTTTGCGGCCTACTCCAAAACCACCGCCAGCGCTTATGTTTCTTCTAATTTCTTCTTTACAACAAGCAACTATTTCAACGCCTATGCCCTCTATGATTTGACCAACAGTTGGGAATACACCACCAACGACCTCGATGGCGTCGATTGGACCGCGACCAATTACGATGACTCGGACTGGACCGGCTCCGGCCCTGCGTTGCTCTGGGCCGATCCCGGCGGCCCCAGCCCCAACGTCTCCCCCTTGAACACCGGTATGCCCTTCAACCCCGCCACAGGCTTTCCGTTCATCACCTACTATTTCCGAACGCACTTCACCTACACCAATTCGCTGGAAAACGTCTCGCTCCTTTTCACGAATTACGTCGATGACGGCGCTGTCTTTTACCTCAACGGCGCGGAAATCGCCCGCATCCGAATGCCGGACGCGCCCGCTGTCATTTATAATTCCACGCTGGCCACCAACTTCCCGTGCGACGGCGAATCCACCTGCCCCGACCCATTCACGCTAACCGGCGACGCCACGACAAACCTCGTCATCGGCGACAACGTCGTGGCCGTGGAAGTTCATCTTGACAACCCGCAAGCCCAGGAAATCACCTTCGGCTCCACCCTCGTGGCAACGTTGCCGATAACAACAAACTCCACACCGCCTCCTCCACCGCCCCAGCCAGTCCCATTGTCAATCACAGGCACCAATTCCATTTTCACCCTGAGCTGGACAGGAACCAATTTCACCCTGCAATCCACCACCGACCTCACCCTCCCCTGGACAAACATTCCCGGTCCAGTCACAAATAGCCCTTTCATCTGGACCAACACCCAGTCACCCCAATTCTTCCGCCTCTCGAATTGAGGGCCGGACTTAATTTTTTCGCGACCTCGTTCGCACTATCTGAGGATAAATATCGGTTCCGACGACAGGCCGTCCCTAACGGGGCTTTATCCATTTCTTCCGCTGGTGCTATAAACAGTCAGCCCAGAGGGGCGGCCTGTCCCAGTGGAGCACCACCTACTCCCCAAGAACCACCAAACATGTTGCGCTGAGATGAAGGGCGACCGGCGACTTGACTCCGCAGCCAGGTTCAAATAGACAATAAAGATCGTCGTTTTCCAAAGAACAACACAGCATTGGTTTGGGCATATGAACACTCTACCTGCCACAATCCTCGCTGCCATTCTTCTCGGCGTAACGGCAGCCCAAGGCGCATTCACATATACTATAAATGCGGACGGCACGGGCATAACGATAACGGGTTATTCCGGGCCTGGCGCCGTCGATATTCCCTCAACGATCAATGATTTGACCGTTACTGATATAGGGGAAACCGCGTTTGGAAATGCTGACATAACCAGTGTCATTATTCCAATAAGCGTAACAAATATAGGCGTGGCAGCTTTTGACAACTGCGCGAATCTGACAAATGTTAATCTTCCCAGCACGCTTACCATGATTGGAGACCAAGCATTTTCTAAATCCGGGCTGACTACGGTTACGATTCCAAAAAGTGTAATGTATATGGGGATTCAGGTGTTTGACGGATGTGAAAGCCTCACAAATGTAACATTCGAGCCTGGCCTGAGCGAGATTCAATCGAATTTGATTAACGCTTGTAACAGCCTCGTGGATGTTATAATTCCGGCCAGTGTCACGAATATAGGCGGAGAGGCGCTCGCCGGTTGCATTAGCCTGAGTAATATTTTTTTCGTCGGTAATGCCCCAGCTGTTGGGGAGTTGGCATTTGCAGAATCTCGTGCTCCTCAAGAGGGCGCGCCCTGGTACTATATTGCGACTGCTTATTACTTGCCTGGCACCACTGGCTGGGATCAATTTCAGTCTAACACGCTGTTGATTTCGAATGTGTGGCATATACCGACAAACACTTATGTTCCGGCAGTACTGTGGAACCCAGCAATTCATGCGACCGGGACGAATTTCGGCGTTCAGAACGGCCAGTACGGTTTTGACATCACCGGCGCAACCAACCTCCCCATCGCCATTGAAGCCTGTGATGACGTCGCTCAAACCAGTTGGGTCGTTTTGCAGAGGCTTTCCTTAACCAACGGCCTTTACCATTTCAGCGAACCATTCCAAACCAACACCCCGTCGCGCTTCTACCGCATCGGTTTCCCTTAAATGCAGCAGCCTGTAGCATTAAAATCAAACCAGTAGCCACTTTTCTTTAATTCTCGCCCCGCGCAGCGGGGAGAGAACGGACGCGAAGCGCCAAGAGAGGGGAACTCAGGAACGGCTGCGATATTTTGTGATTCGCGCCAGCCGCGCAACCAAATCAACAAGAAAAATCAAGCGCTCAGCCAAACAACTGAGCAATCCCATTGACGGTAGGACGGTGCTGCTGCGCCGCCCAAAATGAGTTTTCTACGCTGCCGCAGCCTTGACGCGGGTTTCCTTCTCCTTCACCAACGTCGCGCCCTTGCCGATACGGCCGCGCAAATAAGTCAACTTGCTTCGGCGCACGGAACCTTTGCGCTCGATTTCAATCTTATCGATGCGCGGTGAATGCGTGGGGAAAATGCGCTCAACGCCCTCGCCGTAACTGATGCGGCGCACGGTAAACATGGAATTCAGCCCATGCCCGCGGCGGCCAATCACAACGCCGGAAAAAATCTGGATTCGCTCCTTGTCGCCTTCCGTGACCTTGGTGTGAACGCGAACGCTGTCGCCAACGCCAAAAGTCTCCACCGCCTTGCGATACTGTTCCGATTCAATTTTGTCTAACAATGCCTGGTTCATAAAATCGTTATTCCGTTTTTTTCTGCTTGTCCCACAAATCCGGCCGGCGCGCTTTTGTCCGCAACTCCGCCTGTTCCCGCCGCCACTTCTCAATCGCCGCGTGGTTCCCCGAAAGCAACACCGGCGGCACCGGCAATCCCCGGTACTCCGCGGGCCGCGTATAGTGCGGATACTCGAGCAGCCCGTGGCTGAATGATTCATCCACCGCGCTCTGCTCATCGCCCAACGCCCCCGGCAACAACCGCGTCACCGCGTCAATCACCACCATCGCCGCCAGTGAACCGTTCGTCAGCACGTAATCCCCGATTGACAACTCGTCGTCCGCCAACTCTTCCCGCACCCTTTCATCAACCCCTTCATACGCCGGGCAGATAAACAGCAACCGTTGCTCCCGCGCCAATTCCCGCGCCGCCGCCTGGTCGAACTTCCGTCCCACCGGCGACATCAAAATCACCTTCGTCGCTTCATCCGCGACCGCTTCCACCGCCTCAAAAATCGGTTCCGGCTTGAGCACCATCCCCGGCCCGCCGCCGAACGGCCTGTCATCGACCGTTTTATAATTGTCGTGCGTGTAATCACGCAGATTATGCACCCGCAAATCCAGAAGGCCCGATTTCCGCGCGCGCTGGATAATGCTCACATCCACCGGTCCCGTGAACAACTCCGGGAACAATGTGAGCAAATCAATTCTCAAGTTACGAACCCGCCGCCGGTCTGTCCTCGACAATTTCCAGCGAGCACCGCTGAGATTTCTTCGCGCTGCCAGCCAGAAGCAGCGAACGAATTGCGTTGATCGTAATTCCCTGGCGTCCAATGATTTTTCCCACGTCGTCGGGATGCATCCGCAATTCGTAAATCGTCAGGGCGTCCTTGGCCACCGGCGTCACCGTGACCTCCTCGGGGTGGCTGACCAATCCCTTTACGACGTATTCCAGAAACGCCTGCATAAACCAAAAAAATCAGGCCGGGACTGCTGCTGCCTTCTTCCGCTTCTTGATGAAGCTGGCGACCGTCTCGCTCGGCAACGCGCCTTTGCTCACCCAATACGTCGCGCGCTCCAGGTCTATCTGGCAATTGTCGCCCTTCTTCATCGGCTGATAGCTGCCGATTTCCTCGATGAACTTGCCATCGCGGGGGCTGCGGGAATCAGCCACAACAATGCGGAAATACGGGGCATTCTTCGCCCCAACGCGCTTCAATCGGATTTTAACGGCCATAATAAATTCTCTTTCGTGGCGGCGGCAAACCACACAATTCAACCGCCCGCCGCTACCTGCGACGTTCAAAAGGAGGGAGACAGTAATCTCGGCTCGTTCGCTTGGCAAGCCCCGTTTTACTCTTTTTTCAGCTTTGGGCGAATCTCACCACGCCGTAGGGGTAGAGCGGTGCTGCCGCACCGCCCTGTTCAAATCGGAGGAGAACTGTCTATTTCTGATTCATTCTTTTTCTCACATATCCTGCGCGAAAACAGATTACTCATTTTTACTCTAAAGCCATCACTATGAAGAAGGTAAATGAACAACCCCAAAATGATTATCTGATAAAAGAAAATTAACACAACACCCATTCCATCCGGGAGCTTTATCAAAACAGGCACCCCCCACGCCAGAGGCAAACTGATAAGGAGAAGAGCTACGGAAAGTAAAACCACCCTTCCGATCTTGATCGTCCAGGAATCCTTGCTAAATAAAAACTGAAACAGAAATGACGAGACCCATAGAAACGTTAAAAACTTCCAGTTCACGCGATAAGCGACCTTAAACTTTCAGCGACGATTAGTCAAGAAAAGCATCATTAAGCCAAAGCAAACGCGCATAAAATCCCCAAATGCACATATTCCAGCCCACTCTTTATTCTGGCTACTGACTCCTGAATTCTACATTCTCCTATAAATTTCCGGCCGATGGATCGCCATCAAGTTTTCAGGATGCGCGAGGGGTTCAAAGCCGAACTGCGCGTAAAGCCCGTGCGCATCTTTCGTCGCCAGCAAAAACCGCCGCAACTCCTGCAATTGTGGATGCTCCAAAACATTCGAGATCAGCATCTTTCCCACACCCTTACCGCGATGATCAGGAACCACAAATACATCTGCCAGATACCCAAAAGTTGCAAAATCCGAAATAACCCTTGCAAAGCCCACTTGATCCCCATTCGCATACGCGCCAAAACACAGCGAGCCTTCAATCGACTTTTCCACAATTTCCCTCGAAATTTCCTTCGCCCAATACGACGACCGCAGAAAGTCGTGAATCAACGTCACGTTAAGTCTGCTTCGATCAGTGGAAATCTCGTAAGGGCTGCTCATGGACCGAGCCGCGGCACTGCAAATTGCAACGACTACGGGTGCGGATGAAACCGCCGCATCGCCGCTTCGTCTTCAGCCATCCAATCGACGACATAATCGCACCCAGTCGCTTTGGGAGCCGAGTGGTCCAACATCTTCAGGCGCGCAGCCACGTACGCCAGCAATAGCTGGGTTTCGCTTGCAGGCAAAGCATCAACAGCCGCTTCAATTTCAGCAAGGGTGGACACAAAAAAACCTTAACATACGATTCGCCTCGTGCAAGGGGAACAAGCCACAAACTTCAAATTTTTTTTCGCAGACCTTGCATTTTTTCTTTAACGCGCGAAACCTTATCGCATCGTGCTCGAGCAAATTCAGTTGACGTTCAATTCATCAAACACGCCAAAGCGAAAATTGTTTCGCGAGGATGTGATTCACTTCCGACAATTCAACAAGGAAACAGTTCAACTTGAATCAAAAATACAGCTCGCCGATGGCTCAAACGCCACGATCCCCGTCTTTGTCAACGAATTCTGGACTGCGAAACAACGCGCCGCCCACAGCCTCCACGAAATTTCCTACCGCGCCTGTTTCAAACCGCAACTTGCCCGCTTCTTCATCGAGCGCCTCACAACGCCCGGCGAAACTGTATATGATCCGTTCATGGGACGCGGCACGACATTACTGGAAGCCGCGCTGATCGGGCGCGTGCCCGCCGGTTGCGACGTCAATCCGCTAAGTCTGACCTTGGTCGGACCGCGCCTTCAACCTCCGCACCTTGATGAGGTTAGCGCGCGACTGTCAGAAATTGATTTCAAGAACCATGACGAATTCCCCGAAGACCTCCTGGTTTTTTATCACCTGGAAACGCTGCGCGAAATCGCCGCGTTGAAAAAGCATCTCAGCCGGCCTAATCTCGACGCCGTTGATCAATGGATCGGCCTGGTCGCGTTGAATCGGCTGACAGGGCATTCGCCCGGTTTTTTTTCAGTTTACACGCTCCCGCCGAATCAGGCCGTCTCGGTCAAATCGCAGCGAAAAATCAACGCCGACCGCGCGCAAACCCCGCCCCGCCGCGATGTCGTCAAACTAATTCTAAAAAAGAGCAGGATATTGCTGTCAGATTGTGATGACGCGACGCGTAGCGCTTTGTCCTCCGTCGCAGCTCTCGCAAAATTGGTCAACGGAGTTGCCCGCGCAACCCCGCAAATCGCAGACAATTCGGTCTCGCTCGTCGTCACCTCGCCGCCATTCCTTGACGTAGTCGATTACGCGGGAGACAACTGGCTTCGCTGCTGGTTCCTTGGCTTCGATGCTAAATCCATCCAAATCACCACGCCAAAGAAACTGGATTTATGGCAGCAGGAGATGACCGCTGTTTTCCACGAACTTCGCCGCGTCCTGCGCCCCGGCGGTCACGTCGCGTTTGAAGTGGGAGAAGTGCGCGGCGGCACAATCAAACTGGAAGAAACCGTCATCCGTTGCGGCGTCGAAGCGGGATTAAAGCCTCAATTGATACTTATCAACGACCAAAAATTCACCAAAACCGCCAACTGCTGGGGAGTCAATAATAACTCAAAAGGCACCAACACCAACCGGATCGCCCTCTTCCAAAAGTAAGAAAGTGATGTGGCCGAGAATTCTAAATGGAGTCCCAAAGGGACGAATCGAAAATAGCCCGGCAGTTTACTGCCGGGGTTAAGCAAAAAACTCGTGCGTCCCGAAGGGACGGCTGACCAGACCTCAAATCCTCAGCCGATTTAGAAGCCCCTGAATACTCAGCGCCACTAAATATTCACCTTGAACGGCACTTCGTGCGCGCAAGGCTGATCAATCGGCGCGTCCGGCTTGCGGTCATTGCGGGCCACTAAATTATTCGCCAGCAAAAAGCCCTCGACCTCCTCGCCGCTGATGTCCGGCAGCATCCGTCCATTGACCTCAACGCACGGGCTGAGCATCTGGCCGCTCTTCTCAATCATTTCCTGGCGTTGATCCGGGTCATTGATGATGTCGCGATCTTCAAACGGAAGGTCATATTTGCGGAGAACGGCGCGCACGCCCTGGCTCCATCCGCACGAAGGTTTCAAATAAGCGATAATCTTGGGTTTATCCATAAAGCTGGCCTCAACATGCCATAGAACCGCCTCTTGGCAACGCGAATTCTCGCTAATGAAGAATTCATTTTCCTAATCCTAATCCTAATCTCCCTTCCCCTGAACCGGCATAACAATCTTATCACTCCGAATCAGCACCCCCGCATAGAATGTAATATAATATCCCGCCAGCAACCCAAAAATCGCAAATGTCAACGGACTTGTCATTGCAGCCGGATTCGGCGGGGCCTGGGGCGTTGCGTTGGCAAATCCCACCATCCGATACGCCATCCTGATCACCAGCAGCGCCGCAATCGAAATTCCAATATACGGGTGCGACTTGTAATACTTCCCATTCGGCGTCGCTTCAAATGTCGTGAAATGCAACCCAACAAATCCCACAACAACTCCCACCACAAGCCCCGCGCCCATCCCCGCCAGCACCATTGGATGCGGTATGTTCAAAAACGCAAACACCGCACATAATACAGCGTAAAGAACAATACCGAAAATCATCCGACTCCGACGAACCAACTGCCGCCCAACCGTCCGTTGAATGCGTCGATAAACCCGCCAGCCAACCAAGGCCACGACAATCAACGGAAAATAATTTGGATTTGCCCCAGGCATCTCGCCTGACCCAAACAAATTTCCACCCACCGGTCAAGAAAATCTCCGCCGCCTTCCGTTAATGAAATCTTGCGTGGCTACTCTTAACCGCAACACAATGAGCCATTGACGCCCGCCATCCCCTCGCCCTTATCCTTCAATTACTATGAACTATCGCCCTTTTGGTCGGCTCGGTTGGAAAGTTTCGGAAATCAGCTTCGGCGCATGGGCCATCGGCGGCGCATGGGGCGAACAAAGCGAAGCCGAATCAATGGCCACCCTCCATCGCGCCCTCGACCTAGGCGTAAATTTTTTTGACACCGCCGATGTCTATGGCGATGGCCGAAGCGAACGCCTCATCGCCCGCCTCCGCCGCGAACGCAAGGAACCCTTTCACGTCGCCACCAAATCCGGTCGCCGTCTCCCAACACAAACCGCCGATGGCTACAACAAACAGAACCTCACCTCGTTCATCGACCGCAGCCTGAAAAACCTCGAAACCGATTGCCTCGAACTCGTCCAACTCCACTGCCCGCCGCCCGAAGCTTATTATCGTCCTGAAATCTTCGGGCTGATGGACCAATTTGTCGCCGCCGGAAAAATCCAGCACTACGGCGTCAGCGTCGAAAAAGTCGAGGAAGCTCTAATGGCGATCGAATATCCGAACGTCAAGACGATTCAGATCATCTTCAACATGTTCCGCCACCGCCCCTCTGAGCTTTTCTTTGAGCAAGCGAAACGCCGCCAGGTCGGAATCATCTGCCGCGTTCCGCTCGCCAGCGGCATGTTGAGCGGCAAACTCAACGCCCAATCCCAATTCGCCGCCGACGACCACCGCAATTTCAACCGCCAGGGCGAAGCCTTCGACCGCGGCGAAACATTCTCCGGCGTCGATTATAACACCGGCCTGCGCGCCGTCGAAAAACTCCGCCCGCTCGTTCCCGCCGGAGCGACGCTCCCGCAACTGGCCCTGCGCTGGATTCTTATGTTTGACGCCGTCTCGTGCATCATCCCCGGCGTCCGACGCCCCAGCCAGATCGAGGATAACGCCCGCGCCGCCGACCTCCCTCCGCTCTCACCGGTTCAAATGGAAGAAGTCCGAAAAATCTACGCCACTGACATCCGTCCACTGGTCCACCACCGCTGGTAAATCACTATTTGACAATCACTCCAACCTCGATAACCTTCTTCCATCCACGGAAGGGCGTTTATGAATCGCGAAATTAACGTCAAACCAGCTCCGGCGTTTCAACGAGCGCTGCTTTGCCTTTTGCTCCTCTTGACGATTTCGCCCAAGTCAAAAGCTCAAACCCTCAGTTTTACTACAAACGCCGACGGACTCAGCCTCAGCGTTACGAGATATTCTCCGCCTCCTTTCATTTTTCCCGGGTATCACGCCTACATTGTTGTGCCGACGAATTTCAACGGCCTGCCGGTCACAGAAATTACATCGAACGCGTTCGCCACAAGCGGAGCAGTCTATATCGGCATTCCCGCCACAATTACCAATATCGAGACCGGCGCGTTCACATCATGCTCCGGTCTTGAGCAAATCATCGTGGATTCAAATAACCCCAGTTACAGCAGTTTCAATGGCGCGCTCCTCGACAAACAACAAACAACTCTCATTCAATATCCGCGCGGCCAGTACGGAATTTTTGACATCCCCTCGACGGTCACCATGATTGAGCCGGGAGCATTTTACGACAGTGGCGTCACCAGCGTCACAATCCCGGGAAGTGTGGGAACAATCGGCGAAAATTGCTTTGCCGAATGCCGCTATCTGACCAACGCGGTCATTCTTGACGGCATCACGAATATCAGCCTGCAGGCCTTCATGCAAACAGGACTGTCATCCATCGACATTCCGGCAAGTGTCAGCGCCATTTCGGATAATGCATTTGCTCTTTGCAATGAGCTTGAGTCGATAAACGTGGATTCCAACAATCTCGCCTACAGCAGCGTCAGCGGTGTCCTGCTGGACAAATATCAGTCAACTCTAATTCAATGCCCGCAATCCTTCATCGGCCAGTTTACAGTCCCCAACACCGTCACAGAAATTCCAGACAGATTTTTCGAGCTTTGTCAAAAACTCACCGGAATAGCAATTCCCAACAGCGTCACTAATATCGGCACGGCAGCCTTTGGCATGTGCCGGGATCTGACTGATGTGACAATTCCGGGAAGCGTCAAATCAATCGACGACACGGCATTCGGCGGCTGCCAGTTTCTTACAAACGTCATTCTTCTCGAAGGCATTAACACCATCGGAAAAACGGCCTTTTTTGGAATCGCAATGACCAACATCTCGATACCCGTCAGCGTCACACTGATTGGGACAAATGCATTCGGCGCTTGCTTCAACCTGGCTTCCATTTCGGTGGAAGCGGACAATCCAAGCTACAGCAGCGCAAACGGCATTTTGTTTGACAAAAATCAGACCGCTCTTCTTTGCTACCCGGCCGGTTTGAGCAGCGTCGAAACATTGCCTGGAAGCGTGACCTCCATCGGCGACTATGCTTATGCCTATTGCCGCACCTTGACAAGCCTCACCTTCCCCGGTGGAATCACTAACATCGGCCAGTATGGCCTGGCTTACTGTTCCGCATTGAGCAACGTCACGATTTCAGCCAGCGTCCGCAATATTGAATCGAACGCATTTGCCGCGGATGCACAACTCGCCGGCATTTTCTTTCGCGGAAATGCCCCGGCCATCGATCCAACCGCTTACACTGGCGCCGCTGGAACCTATTACTATCTCCCGGGCGCAACTGGCTGGTCTTCGCCTTTCGATGGACACCCCGCTGTCCTCTGGAACCCGACCCCTCAAACCGCTGACGGCAGTTTTGGCATCCAAAGCAATCAATTCGGATTTAACATCACAGGCTCACCGCAAATACCCTTCATTGTCGAGCGCAGCACAAGCCTTGAAAGCCAAAATTGGATTCCTGTGGCCACAAACAACCTCGCAAGCGGCCAATTTTTCTTCAGCGACCAATCGCCGCCAACCAACGCCTCCGCCTTCTACCGCATCACCACCCCTTGAGGAGGCTCGTCTTAACACTGCTATCACCTTTGTGTGCTTTGTCCCCGCTCTCATTGATTGTTATTGACTGGCAGGGACGCCTCGCCGAGGCGTCCGCACCTAAGCAAGACTTTCTCGCAACAACAAAGACAGCATCACTTAAAATCGATCTGCGGTAAATTTTTTTACTCCCTCTCCTAAGCAGAGCTGATCTCGTAACAGTGCCAGTGTGTGCCCATTCGCGGTGGTAGAAAGATTCCGGTTTGACTTTTCCGCTCTGGTCAGCAGTAACTCTCCCCCGTCCATGCGCATTCTCATCATTCCCGACAAATTCAAAGGCACCTTGACCGCCCATCAAGCCGCCCGCGCCATTGCTCGCGGCTGGCGCTCCGCCCGTCCCAAGGATTCCCTCGACCTCCTCCCCATGAGCGACGGCGGCGATGGCTTCGGCCAAGTTCTCTCCGGTTTGCTAGGCGCGAAACCCCGAACTGTTCTCACTCTGGACGCCGCGCACGAACCTCGCCGCGCCCTCTGGTGGTGGCACGCCGCCACTCGGCTCGCGATCATCGAATCCGCAAAAGTAAACGGCCTCGCCCTGATGCGTCCCAAAAAACTTCATCCCTTCCAACTCGACACCTTTGGCCTCGGAAAAATTCTCCGCGCCGCCGAACGCAACGCCGCCCGCGAATGCCTCGTCGGAATCGGCGGCAGCGCCACCAACGACGGTGGATTCGGCCTCGCCCGGTCACTGGGCTGGCGATTCACCGACAACGCCGGAACCGAATTGGCCGAGTGGTGGCAATTGCGCGACCTCGCCCAAATTCACACTCCCGCAAATCCACTCAAATTGCGCGCGACCGTCGCCGTCGATGTCGCAAATCCCCTGCTCGGCCTCGAAGGCTGCTCGCGCATTTACGGCCCGCAAAAAGGACTCCGCGAATTCGATTTCGCCGAAAAATGCCTCGCCCGAATGGCCTCCCGTCTCAAACAACAATACAACATCGGCTGCGCGAATGTCCCGGGCGCAGGCGCCGCAGGCGGACTTGGTTTTGGTCTGATGGCATTTGCCGGCGCGAAAGTGGAATCCGGCTTTGAACTTTTCGCCCGACACGCGCAATTGGAAAAGCGCATCCGCGCCGCCGATGTCGTCATCACTGGGGAAGGCGCGATGGA
The DNA here is from genome assembly GCA_036501665.1 of Verrucomicrobiia bacterium. Taxonomy (GTDB): domain Bacteria; phylum Verrucomicrobiota; class Verrucomicrobiia; order Limisphaerales; family Palsa-1400; genus DATAUD01. Next base: position 53,398 of record DASXZW010000060.1, on the reverse strand, counting down.
TCTGCAAACCCGCATGGGCAAAGGCGTCGGCCAAGTCGCCACCCTCTGCGCCAAGCTCGCCGTCCCCTGCATTGCCCTGGCCGGAACCATCGACGATTCTGTCAAACATAGTGGAATTTTCAGCCAAGCGGCGGCATTAACAGAAATAGCCACCCCTACCCGCGCTCGAGCCGAAGCCGCCCATTTCCTCCAACTCCTGTCCGCTCAAATCGCAAGGAAAGCAGACAAAACGCCCCTCCAATTAAAGCAACCCATCAATGATCGACCCACAGTTTTAAGTTGACAGGTAGGGACGCCTCGCCGAGGCGTCCCATTGGAACCCCGCCATTTTTTCGTCGGTAAACTTCCAGACACGTGGTACTAATCCTTCGGAATGTCGAAGAAACAAAAAAGTTGTTCGGTGATGACCTTAGGCGTCGGCTCTTTTGCCCACAGCCTCGGCGGCGCGCTGGCCGACGCGGGCGCAAACGTCTCGACATATTTGACTCGCGCCTATGGTCATTTTCCGCCAACGCTGGTTGGCAAAGTCTTTTCGCGCGAAACATTTCCAAGTCCGGTCCCGCTGATTTGCGAAAACAAAGTCGATGTCGTCATACCACAATCGATTGATTGGGCGATGCAGCCGTGGGCGGAAGATTTGCGGAAATCTGGCGTCGGCATTTTCAGCCCCACCGGCGAGGCAATGCGCATTGAGCGCGAGCGCGATTTCGCGCGTGAATTGTGCGCGAAGTATAAAATCCCTTTTCCGAAAGCTTTCGTCGCGTCGAATCGTATCGAGGCGGAAAAGATTCTCGCAAAAAATCCGCAGCCGTTCGTCATTAAGAATCCGCTCTGCTCGCCAACAAGTCCGATTCACACAATTTTGTGCGAGACGCTCTCAGACACGCGGGCGTGGTTGCGGCACGTTGATTATGCCGAGGGCATTTTCTTGCAGGAATACCTGGGCCGCGCCGAGGCTGGGCATATCGCTCTTATCAGCGGCGGCGAGATTCGTTCGCTCGCCACAAATCAGGAATACAAATACGCCTTCAACGGCAACATGGGCATCGTCGCCGGCGCGCCCCTCGGCGGCCTCGTCGAGCGCGATGAAGATGACAAATACGGCCTTGCCCGCGAACTAATCCACCCGCTCAAACCTTGGTTCGTCGAATCAAAATTCAACGGCCCCCTGCAAGTCACCGCCATCAAGCGCGGCGGCAAATGGCATGTTGTCGAGTACAACATCCGCATCGGCGTCACCTCCGGCCCGATGATTTTGCGAATGCTCAAAAACCCGGCGGAAGTAGTCCTCGCCACGGCGCGAAATGAAAAACTAAACCTGCAGTTCCGCGACAGATCGCGCTTCGCCTGTTCGCTCACGCTCGCTGGATACGGCTATCCCTTCACACAAGTTCGCGGGCCGCAGTTGCCGCTGGAAGTGAACGGCAAATTTGATTGCGACGTCTGGTGGAACGAAGTCGCGCGCGGCGCCGACGGAAATTTGATCGCCACCGGCCATCGCATCGCTGACGTGATCGCGTTGGCCCCAAAGCTCGAAGCGGCAATTGCCAAAGCCTACGCGAACATCCGCAAAATCCGCGTCGTCGGCAGTTACTTCCGCAGCGATGTCGGCCAAAGCCTCTGGCCCCCTGGAACGGTTTAGCAAGCTTACAAAACGAGCGCTTAAACGACAGCGTCTTTTTCAAGATGTTAAAAATTGGGGAATCGGTGGGCTTCTCGCCCCAGAGCGGCAGAGGGCTGCCGCACTCCACGACGCTTCGCGTTTAACAAGAAGATATCCAAAGCTCGCGCCAGCGTTTTAGAGTGCGGCAATCCTCTGCCGCTTTTCCGTCACCCCATAAAATTCCAATCTGCTTTTTTCGTGTATTTCGTGTGTTTCGCGGTAAACCTTTCCTTGTTGGATGAACCTGGATTCTGAAAATTTTCCGCAACGCCCCGCGTGGACCGAAATTGACCTCGGCAAACTCCGGCGCAACCTGCAACTGATCCGCCGCGACCTTCCGCGTAGCGTGCGCCTTATGGCCGTCGTCAAAGACGAAGCCTACGGCCACGGCGCGCTCGACGTCGCGCGAGTCGCCGTTGAAGAAGGCGCGTGGGGTTTCGGTTTGAGCATACTCGAAGAGGCGATCCGCCTGCGCGAAGGCGGCATCACCGCGCCATTGTTGCTGCTTGGCGAACGGCAGGATGCCGAACTCGAATGGTGCGTCGCCCACGACCTGACCGTTTGCGTGAACATGCCTCACGTCGTCCGCAAGCTCGCGAACATCGCGGCGGAGTTTGGAAAACAAGTTCCCGTCCACGTCAAAATCCACACCGGCATGAGCCGTTACGGCGCGCGATGGGACGAAGCGCTCCCTTTGATCGAAAAAATCATCGCCGAAAAATCGCTCCGACTCGAAGGCGTGATGACGCACTTCTCGCAATCGGACGAGACGGACAAAACTTTCGCAAATCTCCAACTCGCCCGATTCAACGAAGTCTTGCGCGCCCTTGAAGAAAAAGAGATTTCCTTCAACCTTCGCCACACTTGCAACAGCGGCGGTTTTCTCGATCTGCCGCACGCTCACCTCGACATGGTGCGAGTGGGAATTTTGCTTTACGGCATTTACCCATCGCAAGTGTGCCGTCAGATTCCCGGCATCGAACCGGTGATGTCAGTTAAAGCGAAAATCGCCGCGATCCAGACATTGAAACCGGGCGAAGTCGTCGGTTACGGAATGCGATTCACGGCGAAAACAGAGCGGCGCATCGCGGTTCTGCCAATCGGTTACGGCGACGGTTTTCCCCGTGTGCGAAACGAAGGATTCGCGCTGCTCCACGGTAAGCGCGCGCCAATCGTCGGCGGCATCGCGATGGATGCGTTGATGGTCGATGTCACGGAAATTCCGCAAGCGCAAATGTGGGACGAGGCTGTGCTGATGGGCAAACAAGGCGACGACGAAATCACCGCGCGTGATATCGCCAAACTAAAAAACTCCGTCACCTACGACGTTTTGACCAATTGGCGGCTTCGCCTGCGTCGCAAATCAATCAACGGCCAACTCAAGCCCGCGCCCAGTCTCGAAGCAGTGCCTGTCAAATGAAGCTCCTTTTCTCTGAGCAAAACTCCGACTACGGCAATTACCAATTCCCTTACGCCGTATGGGCCTTGGCAGAGGACGGCGAGACTCCGGCGGACATTTTTGACGCAGGATTCCTTCCATCCTCTCGTATTTTGGACCGCTTCTATCTCTGTCGGCAGGTGCGCGTGAATTTGACGAAATTCAGGCCGTCGTCCGAGAATCGCAGAATTCTCCGTAAAGGCTCCGGGATTGAAGCGACCCTCGTCCCACGCGAAAAATTCGACTATACAGCGGAACGCCGTGAGTTTTTCAAGACCTACGCCGACATCAAATTCGGCAAGGACGTGATGAGCTACGACCGCCTTGATGGCCTCTTCGCCTCGCCAATCATCTCGCACTTGCTGGTGTTCACAGACACAAAAACCAGCAAGGAAATCGGCGTCGCCACGCTCTACCTCGAAGGCAAAGCGCTGGCATTTTATTACTACGCCTTTTACGACTTGAATTATTACGCCCGCAACCTCGGCATGTTCATGATGACTTCGGCCGTCGCGCAATTCGCCGAACGCTCGATCAAACACCTCTACCTCGGCACGTGCTATTCGGACAGCGCGCTTTACAAGACGCAATTTTCCGGCGCGCAGTTTTTCAACGGCTTTCGCTGGTCGGACAATTTGAAGGAATTAAAATACCTGCTCAACCGCGACAAGAAAGCGCAACGCCAGCACCTGCTCGAAACCGAGGACTACCGCGAAGAATTTTACCACGGTAATCTGCATAACATCTGCGCCGAAGGAAACTTCAGCGTCAAGTTGAAATAAAATCGAGAGAGCCGTAGGGCAGCCTAAAGCTTCTCCGGCGTTTGCAGCAACGCCGCCACCCGCGACAGCAATCGCCCCGCCGCGCCTCCATCGAGAACGCGATGATCGAAACTGAGTGTCAGGTTGGCTTCAGTTACCGGCACAAATTGTTTTTTCGCCTCGTCCCAAAAAGGCACCTTTTTGCCCGCGCCGATCCCCAACACGAGGGTTTGTTCAGGAAGAGGAATCGGCGTGGCCCATGTCAAACCGAAAGTTCCGAAATTCGTCACCGTGGCGATTGAACCGCCAGTCGCTTCGGGCGGAAGCCGCCTCTGCCGCGCCAATTCAACCAGTTCATTGTATCGAATCACCAACTCGCTTAACGGGCGCACGTCTGCCTTGCGTAGCACAGGAACCAGCACGCCATCCTCCGCCTCAACCGCAAAACCAACGTCGATCGACGGCGGATGCACAATTTTATTTCCCACCAATCTTCCCGCAGGCGCGCTGTTCTCCGCCAATGCTACAGCCAAGGCTCGAACCGCGTACAACGCCGGGCCGCTCTTCGGTTCGCTGACTTTCCGGTGCGCCAGCATCGCTTCCAAGGAGCACGGCAGCGCCACCGTCGCCAGTGGACGCGTCCAACTCCGTCGCATCGCGTCTGCGACCGCAACTCTCATGCTGGAAGCCGTGCTAAGCTTGTGTTTTTCCAGGTTGGCGAGAAATTTTTCGAAATCCGTGATCGTCACGCGCCCCGCCGCGCCGCTGCCTGGAACGCCCGCAAGATCAGCCGCGTGCAATCCCAGTTCCGCCATTCGCGCCTTCATTCGCGGCGACATATAACTCGCCCCGCCCGCCTGCGCTGGAACCGGCAAGCCTCGCACCGTCGGCTCAACACCGCGTTTTGTTATCTCCGTTTCGGTGGATTTTTGGCTCGGGTTCGCCCCGTTGGAATCCGCTTGCGGAGGGCATGGCTGCGGAGAGTCCAGGCCGAGACGCTGCGCCTCCTGCTCGGAGATTTCAATCTTCCCCAGCGTCGCGCCGACCGGATAACTCTCGGTCAACCTCGCTGTCAAACTAACAATCTTCCCTCCGCAAGGAGCGGAAACGTTCATCGTCGCCTTGTTCGTCTCCACTTCGATGACGTCCTGGTCCGCCACGACGACATCGCCGGGCTTGACGAGAAAATTGACGATTGTCGCTTCCGCAATCGACTCGCCCAATTGGGGCATGATGATGGACAATTGGTTCATGTCACATTTTCAATAACTTGCGCGCCGCCGCGCTGATGCTCCGTGCCGTGGGCCGGTGAATCGACCATAAATTCGGATGATAAGGAATCGGCGTGTCCTTGGCGTTGAGACGTTGCGGCGGCGCGTCCAGTAAATCAAAACCTTCCGTCGCCACGCGCGCAATGACTTCCGCCGTCACACCGCCCCACGGAAAAGCCTCGCCCACGCAAAGCAGTCGCCCCGTCCGCGCAACGGATGCGACCACCGTATCGGTGTCCAAAGGTTTGATGGATCGCAAATCCACCACTTCAATTTCCGTTCCGTCCGCCGCCATTTCCTCCGCCGCCGCGAGCGCCTCGTGCAACATCGCGCTGTAAGCCACAATCGTCAGGTCCCGCCCTGCCCTCGCGATGCGCGCTTTTCCGACCGGCATCGCCTCAGACGGCAGGCACGGCGCCTTGAGATGGTAGTAAAGATATTTATGCTCGCAGAAAATCACCGGGTCGTCGATTGTCACCGCTTCGAGCAACATGCTGTAAGCGTCCTCGACCGTTGCCGGCGTCATCACGACCAAACCAGGATAATGCGCGTAAAGCGCCTCCATGCTTTGACTGTGAAACGGTCCGCCGCCAGAAGTCCCTCCCGAAGGGAGCCGGATGGTAATCGGACAAGGAACTCGCGTCCGCCAGTAAAGCGTTGCGGCGTGATTGATGATTTGGTTGAAGCCCGGCGTCGAAAAATCGGCGAATTGCATTTCGACAATTGGCCGCATCCCCTCAATTGCCGCGCCAATTGCCGCCCCGACAATCGCGTCCTCGCTGATCGGCGCGTCAATCACACGACCCGGAAATTCCTTCGCAAGATTCTTGGTCGCTTTGAACGCGCCGCCAAAAGCCCCCACATCCTGTCCGTAAATAAAAACGCGGGGATCGTCGGCCAAAGCCTTGGCCTGCGCTTCGCGGATCGCTTCCAAATAGGTTATGGTCATGCCTCGCCGGACGATGCTGGTGTCTCGAAAAGCTCACTCAAATGCCGCGACGCCAGCGCGCACCAATTCTCCCGATACGGGTCAGGCCCAGGTTCGCGTTGCGCTTTCGCCACTGCCTCCTCGACTTCCTTCGTCACTTCCTTGCGAATTGTGGTGATGCCCCTCGTGTCCGCCCAACCTTCGCGCACGAGGCGTTCTTCGGCCAATTTGAGACAATCGCGCCCAAGCGAAGTTTTCTTCATTTGTTCGTCGATGTAGTGCGCGTCGTCGTGTTCGCCATGACCGCAAAGTCGCAACAGGCTTCCGACAACCAATTGCGGCCCGCCACCTTCCCGCGCCCTTGTCACCGCCGTTGACATGACACTCAGGCATTCCTCCAGATTCGTGGCATCGACGCTATGCGGGGCGACACCGTAACCAATCGCCCTGTCCACCAAGTCCCGGCACGCAAATTGCCGGTTATTCGGAGTCGAATAAGCAAATTGATTGTTGGCCACAACGAGAACCAGCGGCAACCGTTCGACCGCCGCCTGATTTAAACCTTCATGAAAAGCGCCGGTGGAGGTCGCGCCATCCCCGGCGCAAGCAGCGCCAACGTGGCCTTGGATATTCTTGAGCTTCCGCACCATCAATTGGCCGTTCACAACTGAAATCATCGCGCCCAAATGGCTAATCATCGCCAATAAACCTTCCTTGGGCCGTCCGCGATGTACGTTTCCGTCGCGCCCATGCATCGGGCCAAGCGCCGAACCAAGATAAGTGCGAACCGCGTCCAACACCGGCTCTCCGAAAGCCAAACGCCCTGCTCCATCCCGAATCAATGGAGCAAAAACATCCCCTTTACGTAAAGCCAGGCCCAACGAGACGCTCAACGCCTCCTGCCCGCGGCCAAGAAAGACTCCGCCATGGATTTTTCCAGCGCGATAGAGGCTGGCCATTTTGTCATCCAGCACACGCGAAAGAAGCATCAAACGAAAAGCCCTCAGATACTGCGCTGAAAAAGAAGAGCCCACATCCGATGCTCTTTGGCTTTCCAAAGTTTGCAGCATAAGTCGCAGTTTAGCCGGGATTGTCAGTCTGGCGCAATGGTTTCTTTCCATCAGAATTCTGGCTAACCGCCCAAAAACAAAGCGCGACTCGTTTCATCCTGCTGCAAACAATTGACTTTCGGCCCCTTGAATGCAATAGATCATTCGGTGAAAGCGCGGAGAACGATAACCGAAAAGAAAACTGCGGGCACAATCGCAGTCGAAAAGCATCGCCCTGCGATGAATAAATTGACCGATGCGGCACGCCGCCGACTTCGTCAGCGCGCGGCCGAATTGCTCTACGGGCGTGAGTCGATTGCGCATAGCCGCTGATACGAACGTTCTTATCGATTTGGCTGATGCAGTCGAATCAGTTTTAGACGCCCTTGCCGTTATCGAACAGCGGCTTCCTGACTCAGAATATTTCGTAACCCCTTCAGTTTTGGATGAGCTAGCCTACTTTTGTGATCTTGAGCAGGATTTGCCAATAACGGTGTCCGCGAAGCGTGCGATGGAATAGTTGGGGCGCGAAGCTAGCTTTCGTCCGTTGCTCGAATTGCCAACTTCATCGCAAGTCGTTGAGAACATCGCTCAGGAAATTCGACGTGAAAAACTCCTTCCTTCGGAGGAAATCCATGATTCAAGAATCCTAACCGAAACAAGTTTGATAAATTGCGCTATCTTACTGACAAGCGATCAACACCTCCGCTCCATCGATCACGAAACGATGGCTCTGTTTTTTAGTAGGTTTGACCTTGCGCCTCCGGTCATCGCAACGCCGCGTGAAATTGTCCAAAAATTCTTCAGATGATTTAAATACACACGCCTTTGACAATCTTTTTGTCACCCACTAGTTTGCGGGGATGGAACCGTTGCACGCGCCGTGGCGCATCGCTTATATCCGGGGGCCCAAGCCCGCGGCGGGAACGGCCAATCTTTTCAAAGATATCGCAGAATCCTCCGACGACTTGGGAAATTACGTCGTCGCGCGCGACCGCTCCTGTTATGCCGTCCTCAATCGCTATCCCTACACCGGCGGCCATGTGCTCGTCATTCCATATAAAGTCAGCCCGGACCTCAACGGTTTGACCGAAGACGAAATTCGCGATTTGTTTTTGTTGACTCGCCGCTGCCAAAACGCCCTGACCGCCGTCATGCGTCCCGAGGGTTTTAACATCGGCATCAATCTTGGCCGAGTCGCCGGCGCGGGAATTATCGAACACGTCCACGTTCACGTCGTCCCGCGTTGGAACGGCGACACCAACTTTATGCCCGTCATCGGCTCCACAACTGTTCTGCCCGAAGCGCTCACAGACGTGGCGGCGCAATTGCGGGCCGCTCTCGCCCAATAAAACACCCGATGCCCACTGAAACACTCCACTTCGAAAACGCTCGCCTTGCGCAGCAAACTTTCAACAACGAACCGCGTAATCTTCAGGCAATAAACGACGAATTGGGCGTCAAAGCCGTTGCTCGTGAAAACTGGATCAAGCTGGATGGACCCGCCGAAGCGCTGGAACAGGCAAAGGCGCTCTTCCAGGCTCTCGAAGGTTTGCTCAAGAACAACGGCACAGTCCGCAATCGCGAATTCACGCACTCGCTCAATGTCGTCAAAACCGAAGGCGTTGAAGCGTTGCGCGCCCTTTTTTCCGAGCGCATCGTCACCTCATCTCGGAAAGCCCCGGTCGTCCCAAAAACCGTCGGGCAAAAAAAATACGTCGATTCCATCCGCACACACGATGTGACTTTCGGCATCGGCCCGGCGGGAACCGGAAAAACTTATCTGGCAATGGCTATGGCCGTGATGGCGTTGAAGGGTGAGCAGGTTTCGAGAATTATTTTGACACGACCAGCGGTCGAGGCCGGCGAAGCGCTCGGCTTTCTGCCCGGCGACCTTTACGAAAAAATCACGCCCTATCTCCGCCCGCTTTACGACGCCCTCCACGACCTCCTTCCCGCCGAGGAAGTCGAAAAGCACATGGAGCGCGGAGTCATCGAAATCGCCCCGCTCGCCTACATGCGCGGACGCACGCTCAATCACGCCTTCATCGTCCTTGACGAGGCGCAAAATTCCACCGCCGAGCAGATGTTCATGTTCTTGACTCGATTGGGAATGAATTCCAAGGCCGTTATCACGGGTGACACGACGCAAATTGATTTGCCGCCCAGCAAGCAGTCCGGATTGCTTGAGGCTCAACGGGCGTTACAAGGAGTCGAAGGCATCGCGCTGGTCGAGTTCACCCGCCGTGACGTTGTGCGTCATCCCCTGGTGCAACGCATTATCGCCGCGTACGAAGAACATCGCGGGAAGCGTCAATGAGCGTCCTGCGGTTTTTCAATCGCCAAAAAACTCGGCCCATTGATCTGCAATTGCTCAAGCAGATCGCCCTCGCGACGCTGACAGAGTTTCTTGATCGGGATCATTACGAATTGGGCGTTCATCTTGTCAACGCCAAAGAAATGTCTGCCGTGAACGAAAAATATCTCCACCACGAAGGCTCGACAGACGTCATTACATTTGACTACAACGAAAACGACCAATCGTTGCGCGGCGAAATATTTATCTGCATCGACGACGCGTTGATCCAAGCCAAACAATTCGCCGTTTCCTGGCAATCTGAAGTAGCCCGCTACTTTGTTCACGGCCTCCTGCACCTGGAAGGATTCGATGACACGGAACCAGCCTTGCGAAAGGCCATGAAACGCCGCGAAAACAATCTTGTAAAGGAATTGTCCCAACGCTTCGATTTCCGTAAGCTGAGTCGGCGCAAACGTGCCGCTCGTTGATTCCAATGAACGAAAACAATTTTTTCAAACAGGCGCGGGCCAATTTTTTTGCCGGTCTCGCGCTGGTATTGCCCGGCGTCATTTCCGTGGCGGTGCTGGTCTGGATTTTCCACAACGTCTCCAACCTGACCGACACCCTGCTTTTTTTCCTGCCTGCCCGGTGGACTCACGAACCACTTCCAAACGGTCAACTCGGCGAAATGCAATGGTATTGGAGCCTTGTCGCGCTGGTGCTGGCGGTGGTTTTGGTCTGTTTGGCGGGGCGATATGGAAGAAATTATTTCGGGCGCAAAGCGATGGAATGGATCGAAAACGCCATCCTGCGCGTTCCGTTGATGAACAAAATTTACAGCACCGTCAAACAAGTCAACTCCTCCTTCTCCAGCAACAAAACCTCCTTTAAACAGGTCGTTCTCGTCACTTTTCCGCATTCCAATTCCCGAAGCGTCGGATTCGTCACAGGCGAGCAAAAGGGTCTTGGCCCCGAAACGCTCATTAGCGTTTTTATTCCGACAACTCCCAATCCCACCTCCGGCTTTTTGATCTTGGTTCCACAAAGCGAGATCATCAAGCTTGAAATGTCCGTCGCCGACGGCATCAAATTCATCATCAGCCTCGGCGCATTGATGCCGGAGCATTCCGCGCCGGAAATTTCGCCGCTCGACCGCGAGCAACTTCACCCGGTTCTTAAATGAACGTCGAGCGCGCGACCGGCGCGGTCCTGCGCATTCGTCCGCTGACGGAAACGAGCCTGATCGTCCATTGGCTCACACGCGAACACGGTCGAATTGCCGCCGTCGCCAAAGGAGCGCGCCGCCCAAAATCTCCTTATCGTGGCCATCTTGATTTATTTTATTTGACAGAAATTACCTTCACCCGCTCGCGCCGTTCCGACCTTCACAACCTCCGCGAGGCGCGCCTTCTTGAAAGCCACGCAGCGCTTCGCCTTGACCTCGGAAGCCTGCGCCAGGCGTCGTATTGCGCCGCATTGATCGAGCAAACAACCGAATTGGACACGCCAATTTCCGGAATTTTCGAGCTATTCACCGGTTTGCTCAAATATATGACCGCACAACCGCCGCAGCCTCGAACGATTTTCGCCTTTGAAATCAAGATGCTCGAAGAACTCGGTCTCAAGCCGAACCTTGCAGAATCCAAATTAACCCTCGGGTCGCGGCGAATATTGGAGTCGTTGCTGGCCACGGATTGGTCGGGAATATTTCAATTACGCCTGAGCGACGCGCAAACAACAGAGCTTCGTTTGTTTCTCCACGGCTTCCTGATTTACCATTTGGAAAGAATTCCAAAGGGCCGCAGCCGCGCAATCAATCCAATTGAGCGCGAAATCGTTGAAATATCAGCGCATAACCATTAGTTTGGACGCAATGTTGGATGACCGTTCATATATGCGCGCGCCTTACCGGCCGAAGTGGTCCATGACGACCATCTTGCTGGTTACCCTCATAGGGTGTTTCATCGCGCAAAAATTGATTGAGGACTTGAAGGGCCTGACGTGGGTCCTGGAGCATCTTGCATTGAGCACAGAAGGCTTAAGGAAAGGCTGGGTTTATCAGCTAATTTCGTTTCAATTCCTTCACGAAGGCGTCTTTCATTTGCTGGGAAATTTGATCGGCCTCTTTTTCTTTGGCCGTTCAATGGAGGCGATGTTGGGAAGCCGTGGAATGCTGAAGCTCTATCTGGCCAGCGGCACACTTGGCGGATTGCTCCAAATGGCGCTCGGCTTCGCATTCCCGGAACATTTCGGCAGGCAAGTCCTCGGCGCTTCGGCGGGGGTTTTTGGACTGATCGCGGCTTTTGCGACCCAGGCGCCAGACGACCCCATTACGATCCTTCTGTTTTTTTTCCTCCCCGTCACGTTTCCCGCGAAGGTCCTCCTAATTGTGGAAGGAGGAATCTCACTCCTTGGCACAATTGGGCCTTTCATCCATATGACGTTCTTTGATCAGGGCGTCGCGCACGCCGCGCACCTTGGCGGCATGTTGACAGGCATCGCCTGGATTCGCTTCATGATGTCGCCCACCCCGCCGTTTCAATTCTGGCGTTCGCTCAACCGGCGATCCGCGCCAAAACGCGAAACCGCCGCCACCCCAGCCAAACGCAGCCCCAGGTCGCCTCGAAAAAAACCCGACGAACTTCCAGCCGGCGAATTCATCAGCCGCGAAGTGGACCCCATACTCGAAAAAATTTCCGCCCAGGGCATCCATAGTTTGACAGATCGCGAGCGCCAAATCCTCCAAGCCGCCCGCAACAAAATGGCCAAACGCTAGTGAAGACCCCTCCTCTCAAGAGCGGCCAATTTACTGTCAATGTCAACCGGCGCTTCTACCGCGTCACTCGGTCCTGACTGAATCGGCGGTGTGAGTAAAACCAAAAAATCCACCATTGAGGTTCGAGGCGCTGCAGTAACCATCCTTTCACAAAAACAGGATGATTACATAAGCCTGACTGACATTGCCCGTTACAAGAATACGAATCGTACTGACGACCTTATCCGAAATTGGCTGCGCAATCGAAATACCATCGAATTTTTGGGGGTATGGGAGCGCCTCAACAACCCTGCGTTTAATCCCGTCGAATTCGACGGGATTAGAATCCAAGCGGGTCTCAACAGCTTCACCCTGACCCCCCAAACAATGGATCGAAAGCACCGGGGCGAAAGGAATTACATCCTCTGCGGGCCGTTACGGCGGCACATATGCCCATAAGGATATCGCCTTCGAGTTCGCTTCCTGGATCTCCGTCGAGTTTAAGCTTTACCTTATCAAGGAGTTTCAGCGCCTTAAGGAAGATGAAAACCGCCGTCTCTCGCTCGCTTGGAATCTTAACCGCACTCTTTCCAAATTGAACTACCGCATCCATACCGACGCGGTCAAAGCGCATCTTATCCCTCCCGAAGTCACTCCCGCGCAGGCTGCCACCACCTACGCAAATGAAGCAGATATTTTGAACGTCGCCCTATTTGGAAAAACTGCGAAACAGTGGCGTGCTGCCAATCCGAACACCGAAGGCAATATGCGCGACCACGCCAGTGTGGAACAACTTCTCGTTCTCGCCAATATCGAGGGAATGAACGCAGAGTTCATCCACATGAAATTGCAGCAGGGCGAGCGACTCCAGCGATTAAACCAGATCGCCATCCGCCAAATGCTCGCTGACTGGCAAACACCTCTCGCTGCCTGGGACGAACCGGGCTTGAAGCCTTGTCAAACTAAACCTTTCGCCGTGTTCTCAATGTCCAACCCTGATCGAGAATCGCACGGCAGACAACCGCGTTGGTCGCCGGCAGCGCGTCAGTGCTCACGCTGCCGAGAAGATCATCCCATGGGGAACCGTTCTTTGACTCCACAGCCTGCACCAAATTGCGTCTTTGCAACTCCCAAGTTCATATTTGCAATTCAGGGACGGCATTGCGAAGTTGGGCGCGACATGCTATTGAAACTGGGTCAGCGCCCACGCACGATGCGTCCCGGTCAATTGCATCCATTTTATGATTTTTAAAACAATCTGTGACTTATTGGCTTTTGCAGGCGGTTGTTTCCTGATGTGCTACGGGATCAGGATTCGAAAACAAACACCTCAAAGCACTGTCTGGGCGCCACTGACTTTCGCTGGTGCATGCAGTGTGATTTGGAGCATTTTTGGTGAACTCCTCTTATTGTCAAATACAACTAATACAAGTTGCGATTTGGTTAAAATGTTCATTGGGGGAATAGTTGTGGGGATATTGCTGAGCCTGGTCCTTTCCCGGCAAACCAATTCTCTGAGAATCGATTTGTTTCGTAAGAGCGCCAATCCTCTCAGTGGAAATCCGAAGTAGCAGACGTAGGAACTGCCAACTGGAGTTTCATTCCGTGAGAATCCAAAACCGCCGAAATACCGCGCCAAAATGATGCTTGCGGCGTTTGCGCCGGTTGTTACAGTTTCGCGTCGCTTGAACTGTCCCATTGACTATCTGTGAAAATTTTCTCCGGCACGTCCAACACGCCATTGGCCAAAAGCATCGCCGCGTCCATCAACATGGAACTGGGCAAATGCACCGTCTCGTCATTTCCCGATGGCGAAACCTTTGTCAAGATTGAGGAAAACGTCCGGGGCGAAGACGTTTTTATTGTTCAATCCTCCAGTCCGCCGACCAATCACCATCTGATGGAAATGTTCATCATGATGGATGCCGTGCGGCGCGCGAGCGCTTCGCGCATCACTGCGGTGCTCCCTTTTTACGGATACGCCCGGCAGGATCGTAAAGATCAGCCCCGTGTGCCCATCACCGCGAAACTGGTCGCCAACCTCCTTGTCGCCGCCGGCGCAAACCGAGTATTGACTATGGACCTGCACGCCCAGCAGATCCAGGGCTTCTTCGATATCCCGGTCGATCACCTTTACGCCGCGCCCGTGATGTACGAATACATCAAGAGCAAAAAACTCCCCGACCTCGTGGTCGTCAGCCCGGATGTTGGTGGTTTGAAAATGGCCCACGCCTACTCGCAAGTGCTCGAATCCGGCCTGGCCATCGTCGCCAAGCGGAGAAAAAGCGCCACCGAAATCGAAGCGATGGCCGTCATCGGCGAAATTCGCGGACGCAACGTTCTCCTCGTTGACGATCTCACGGAAACCGCCGGGACCCTCTGCAGCGCGGCCGCGTTGCTCAAGAAAAAAGGCGCAAAAAAGATCATCGCATGTGTTTCTCACGCCCTCCTCAACGATTTGGGAATCCAAAGATTGCGAAAATCCAATATTGACGAATTGATAACTACTGATACTGTCCTACGCCCCGAGATAACCGGGGTGAAGATTACAACGCTATCGGTGGCCCCGCTTTTGGGCGAGGCGATCAAACGGATTAATTGCAATTCGTCGATCACGTCGCTGTTCGATTTTAACGGCGGACGCACCAGTTAAGCTGGCCAAATGGCCAGTCTTCAAGTAAAAGGTAACAAAGATGAAATCTGTCGCTTTAACCGCTTTTCAGCGGACATTGGGTCGTAGGGCCGGGGCAAAGAAGTTGCGCTCTTCCGGTCGCGTTCCAGCCGTCATTTATGGCCGCCACAACCCGCCGCAAAGTCTTGAGATCAACCTTAAAGACATCCAGGACGTCATGCACGACGCTCATTCTGAGATCGTGCTGCTTGATTTATCCGTGCAGGGCGATGCCAAGCCCAAGCGCCTGGCGCTGATGCAGGAAGTCCAGCACCATGTGCTTACCCACAGCCTGCTCCACGTCGATTTGCACGAAGTGGCTGAGAACGAAAAAGTTACAGTCATGGTTCCAGTCGAATCAGTCGGCGAAGCTGTTGGCGTCAAGACCGGTGGCGGCACTCTTGAACACGTCTTGTTCAAGCTGAAAGTGTGCGCCCTTCCAAAAGATTTGCCTGAAGCCTTGATTGTCGATGTCTCTGCCCTTGAAATCGGCAAGTCCATTCATATCGGTGAAATAAAGGCTCCTGCTGGCGTCGAAATCCTCGGCGACAAGAAGGTTCCCGTTCTTTCCGTGGCAGCGCCGGTCAGCGAAGCCCAGGAAGCCGCCACTTTGGAATCGGCGACGACTCCTGGTGGCGAAGTCGAAATGCTCAAGGAAAAGAAGGAAGACGGCGCCGAAGGCGATGCCAAGGCTGGCGCAGCCAAGGGTGCTGCCCCTGGCAAGGACGCAAAAGGCGCAGCCAAGCCGGGCGACAAAGCCGCTGCTCCCGCCGAGAAAGCCGGCGACAAGAAGCCGGAAAAGAAGAAATAAGACTTTCGCGCGTGATTGGAGAATTTGTTTCTCATTGCGGGACTTGGCAATCCGGGTCCCGATTACGCCGCCACCCGCCACAATATCGGGTTTGCCGTTGTGGAACGTCTGGCGGATCAGTGGAGTGCCGTTTGGAACACGAACAAACGGTTTAATGCGCGCCTCGCGAAGGCGGAGCGCGATGGCAGGAAAGTGACTTTGTGTCAGCCGCAGACGTTCATGAACGCCAGCGGCGAGGCGGTTGCAGCGGTTAGCAGATTTTATCAGTTGCCGCCGGATAAAGTGTTGGTCGTGCTGGATGATGCGGATTTGCCGCTCGGACAGCTCAGATTGAGGGCTGATGGCAGTTGCGGTGGCCATCACGGGTTGGAATCGGTCGAAAAGCAGATGGGAACCCGGGCTTATCCGCGATTGCGGATCGGTATTGGGCGTCGCCGGGACGATGACCGGGAGATAGCGGACTATGTTTTGGGACGCTTCGCAGCGGCAGAACGCCCTGTGGTTCAGGAAGTTGTGGATCGCGCATGTCGGCAGGTGGAATGCTGGCTAACGGAAGGCATCCAGGCGGCGATGAACAGATTTAATGGGGCCGTATCGGCTCCGCCTGATAAAGCCAATCAAGGCTAATCAAGGCTGATAAAGGTAAAAGGATCAAAGTGAAACGTTACGAAGGCTTATTTATATTAAATACGAGCGGCAAAGAAGAGTCGATTAAGGACACCATCGACAAAATTTCCGCCGAAATCACCGCCGCTGGCGGCAAAGTCGAAACCGTGCAGAAAATGGATAAAAAGTCCTTTTCGCGCGTCGCCGATCGCAAATTCACCGGTGGCTTTTACGTAAATTTCGTATTTGAAGGCGGACCGGCGATTGTTTCGACGTTGAACCAGCGCTTTACGAACAACGAAGAGATTTTCCGCGTCCTGTTCACTCACGCACCAGCGCCGAAACCGGCAGTCGCGGCCTAGGAACATGGCCAGCTTCAACAAAGTCATTCTGGCGGGCAACCTGACGCGCGATCCCGAGTTGCGCTACACGCCCAAAGGCACCGCAGTGGCCCAATTCACTCTTGCGGTTAATCGCACTTGGAAAAGCGAATCCGGCGAATCCAAGGAGGAAGTGAACTTTATTGATATCGAGGCTTGGGGGCGCCAGGGCGAAGTCATTGCCCAGTACATGCGCAAAGGCCGCCCGCTGTTGGTTGAAGGCCGCCTTAAGCAGGATACTTGGGAAGACAAGAACACCCATCAAAAGCATAGCAAACTTAAGGTCGTCTTGGAGTCGTTTTCGTTCATTGATTCCAATCGCCCTGAAGGTGGAGCGCCCTCGTCCCCGTCAGAGTCTCCTCGCCGTTCAAACTCCGCGCCCCCTGCCCCCAAGCCATCCGCTCCTTCGGATGCCGAAGGTCCCGGCGCGGAAGACGACGACGTCCCATTTTAACATTTTAATTTTATGCCAAAAACTGAAGTTATTCTCATCCAAAATATTGTCGGCCTCGGCGGCGAATCCGACCTGGTCAAGGTCGCCCCCGGTTACGCCCGCAACTACCTCTTTCCGCAAGGAATGGCCGTGCCGCTGACTGGCGCGAACAAACGCCGCATCGAAGCTCTCAAGCAGCGTCGCGCCGAGCGTGAAGCGCACGAGTTCAACACGATGTCAGAGCTTTCCAAGAGCATCTCAAAGCTGATCGCCGTGATCCAAGTCAAGACCGGCGACGATGGCAAGATGTTCGGCGCAGTCACCGCCGGGATGATTGCCGACCAGTTGAAGACCCAATTCGACGTCGTCCTTGATAAGAAGAAAATCCATCTCGAGCACCCAATTAAAACCATTGGCGAGCACGAAATCGACCTGCGCCTTCATTCCGAAGTCCACGCCAAGCTCAAAGTCCGCGTGGAAAGCTCCACCGCTGCCGCCAACGTGGAGGTGCCCCGGAACGAGCAAGGCCAGGAGCCAGTCAAGACTGAATCTCGCGGCCACAAGCGCACCGAGAGGTCTCGTGACGAGCAACCCGCCGCAGCCGCGCCTGCTGAGAAGTCCCAGCGCCCTGAACGCAAGCCGCGCGCTGCAAAGTCCGAGAAGGCTTCCAAGGGCGAATAAACGAAGTAAATTGACTGCGGTCAGCGAGGCAATTAAATTCCCAACGTGAACATTCGGGAGTTGAAGAAGCGCGTCAGCGGCGGTGGATTTAGCCCGTTTGAAATTTGCACAACGGACGGGCGAAAGTTCAATATACCGCATCCCGAGTTTATTCTCATCGGCAAATACTATATTGCTGTTGTTGACAAAGAGGGGTTCATTAACGAAATCGATCCATTGCACATCGTTTCGGCCCGATCTCTGACTCGACGGCACAGCACCCCTTAAACAGGCCAATTTTTTTCGCGCAGAGGTGCTGAGATCGCAGAGGATATCAGTCAATACTTTTTATCTCTGCGTGCTCCGCGCCTCTGCGCGGGTTTATTTTGAAGAGGCTTTATTGACAAGCAACGCACCCACAGCTTTTAGAATTCTTCCGTGAGCTGCGGTGAAGGGCAACCGCTTCATCTGGCTCATAGTCTTCCAAACACCATCCGACTTTGTTCCCTCCGGCCTCGTGGCATGAAATGCCTCCAATAGAATGCGGTATCGCGTGATGGAATGCCGAAAGGACAGGAAAGGCGCGGCCGAAGTTATTTCAAATGGCGCGGCCAGCGACATCGGGTTCTTCGTTGTGACTGGAATTTCAAGGTTTGGAAATTCCCACAACCCCGCATTCACAACGCCATCGGCCCGCCTCCGGACGAGAAACTTCCCCTGCTCTTTCACCACCAAGGCAATAAACCGGCGTTGCGTGGCGGATTCTCTCTTGGCCGTGGCCGGGTACATCGCAACTTTTCCATCACGAAACGCTACGCAATACCCTCGCACTGGACATTTGTCGCATTGAGGCTGTCGTGGCAGGCACACTAGAGCGCCAAGTTCCATGAGCGCTTGGTTGAGCTTCGAGGGATCGATTCCCTTCGTCGAGACCAGTTTTTCGGCGAGCTCCCACAAGCGAGCATTGACGCTTTTTTCGCGCGGATCGCCGGCTATTGCGAACAGCCGTGTCAGTACGCGAATCACATTTCCGTCAAGAATTGGTCTCGGCTGGCCGAACGCAATGCTGGAAATGGCCCCCGCCGTGTATCGGCCAATGCCCGGCAGCGCGAGAATGTCCTCGAACTTTGAAGGAAATCGCCCCCCGTGCTTTGCGACGATTTCTCCCGCTGCCCGTTGAGCATTGGCGACTCGTGTGTAGTATCCCAGGCCTTCCCACAACTTGAGCGTCCCTTCGCGCGGCGCGGCGGCAAATGATTGGACAGTCGGAAATGCCCGCATCCACCGCTCAAAATATGGAATCACCGTAGCGACCTGGGTCTGCTGCAGCATGATCTCCGAAACCCACACGGCGTAAGGATCGTTCGAGCGGCGCCACGGAAGATCGCGGGCGTTTTGCTCGAACCATGTCACCAGTTTTACAGGCACTCGGGAAATCGGCGGAAGCACGGCGCAAATGATTATTTATTTTCAGTGCGCGTCGAGCTATTTTTGCCACAGTGCAACAGCCTCTGACCATTTATACCTGCAAGCTGACCGACGCACAGTCGAACACGCTGCATGAATATTTAAGCGGGAACGATTACAAATTCCGCGAAGTCCCTTACGCGCGGTTTGCCGGGGAGAAGGAAAAAACAAATGTCGTCTTTTACGAAAGCGGCAAGCTGGTGGTGCAGGGAAAAGGGACGCAGGATTTTGTTGAGTTCGTTCTTGAGCCGAAAATCCTCCAAGAGGTCAAGCTCGGTTACGAGACCATTTTAAATCCCGAATTGCTCGCGCCGAGAATTGGTGTTGACGAAAGCGGCAAGGGCGATTTCTTCGGACCGATGTGCATCGCGGGCGTCTATATCAACGAGACGATGATCGCGCCGTGGCAGGCTGCCGGCATCCGCGATTCAAAAAATATTGGAAGTGACCGGCGCATCGCGGAATTGGCGCAAATGATTCGCGACACACCCGGCTGTGTTCACGCTGTCGTCCCGATTGGCAACGAAGCCTATAACCGAATGTACGGCGAAATGGGAAGCGTGAATATCCTGCTCGCCTGGGGACATGCGCGTGTCATCGAGAATTTGATGGCGATGGTTTATCGAATGAATCCGCCACCGGTGCGCGCGATCAGCGATCAATTTGCGCACGACAAGGGCGTTATCTCGAAGGCCTTGATGAAGCTCGGCAAACAGATCGAACATGTTCAGCGCCACAAAGCGGAAGAAGACCTCGCTGTCGCCGCCGCGTCAATACTCGCGCGAAATGAATTTGTCACCCGCCTGCGCAACCTGGGGAAGAAATACGAAATGGAATTTCCGAAAGGCGCTTCAGCAGCGGTAGATGCAGCGGCGAAAGACTTCGTCACGCGTTTTGGCGCCGGTGAACTTGTGAAGGTTTCAAAGACTCATTTCCGCACAGCGCTTCGCGCGCAAGGTTTGCCTGAGCCGCCGAAGGTTGAATGGCGAAAGCGCAAGTAATCAGAATATTTGACAGCCACTTGAGCGCAAAGCGTTTGGATTGCGCCTGCTTGGTGTCGCTTTTGTCAATCAAAAAGCGGGAGCAAGCTCCCGCACTCCAAACGCTTCGCGCGACTCGTGAGCCTAGAAATCCTTTGTCGCCCTCAGTGTTTGGGACGGAGGAGAATTGCTTTTTTGTCTGTACCTTCGACTTCGACGCTGGAGGCTTCAATCGTTGGGTCGTCCTTTAGTGAATTGTAGATGATGCGGCGGTCAAACGCGCTCATCGGCTCCATTTCCACGATGTCTCCCCAGCGTCGGACTTTTTCCGCCGCAGCCTGCGCCTTTTGTACCAGCGCCTCGCGGGCCTTGGCGCGATAGCCGCCCACGTCGATCAATACCTTCGGCGAATTTTGGTCCTGCTGAAAAAGAATTCGGTTGGTGATGTATTGCAAGTCAGACAAAGTCTGCCCCTGCCGCCCAATGAGCCGACCAGAATCGTCGGTTTTGACGTCTATAAAAATTCCGTCGTCCAATTTGTGTTCTTCGACCGTCACTTCAAATCCCAGAAGTTTCAGAAGTTGTTCGGCTATTTCTTTGGGTTGAGTTGGCATAGATGGTTAGTGTCGCCTATTTGTGGCCGGAATGCCGGAAGCTGTCAACTGTTACTTTCGTTTCCGCGCCGGCGCAAGGGCGGGTGCGGGAGTCTTCTCGACATCAATGTTTTTTGTGATTTTCATCTGCACGATGCTGAGCAAATTCTGAACAGTCCAGTACAGAGTCAGGCCCGAAGACATCCGATAAAATGCGGCCAGGAATATCAACGGCATGAACTTCATGATCTTTTGCTGCCCTGGGTCCATGCCCGGAGCGGGCGGAGTCAATTGGGCCTGCCATAATTGCGTTACTCCCATAATCAGCGGCAGGAGGTTGACCGGAAATCCCGCGATAATGGCGATTGTGTCCGGTTGGGAGAGATCATAGATCCAAAGGAAATGCGCGCCGCGAAGTTCAATCGCATTGCGGAGCATCCAATAAAAACCGATGAACACCGGAATTTGCAACACGGTTGGAAGGCAGCTGCCGAACTGGCTGACTTTCTGTTCTTTGAGAAATTCGGTGGTTTTCTGATGCTTTTTAAGGGGGTCATCCTTGTACTTGTCGCTGATTTCCTTAAGCTGCGGTTGCAGCGCCTGCATCTTCTTCTGCGAGCGGATGCTGGCTTTGGTCAGCGGCCAGAAGACCAGTTTCAGAATAACTGTGATGGCGATAACGGTCCAGCCGTAAGGCAAGTCCAGGGCATGAAGGCCGTTCATGGAGAGCAGCATCAACTTGGAGAAAAACCCAAAGACCCCGGTGAAATCCATGATGAGGTCCAGGTTGTTGTTCATCGTCTGGCCCATTTGAGCCAGGCGGTTGTATTCCTTGGGTCCCGCGTAAATCGTAAAATTGTTCCGCAACGTTTGGCCGGGCGCGAGAATGGCGGCGGGGTACATGAACCCGGCTTGATAACCATTGGTTAGAAAAGCGCTCGTGCTGTTGGTCGGCTCCTGCAACTCCGGCGCGGGAACGCTAATCCGGTCGATCACCATTCGCGGGGCGGGATTGGAAGGGATGGTTGCGAAGGCAAAAAACTGGTTGTGAACTGCACCCCAAACCACGTTGCTTGCTCCTTCGTCATAGTGATCGCGCGGGGTGCCGGGGATGCAGCCGAGCGTTCGATTGGCGAACCAGGCGGCTTTGATATTTTGCGATTTAACGCCGTTATACCAGAGGCCGCCGATGGCCGTCGGATCATCCAAAGGCCCAACGGCAGTCGCGGTGCCGATGACCAACTCCCGTTCGGGCAACATGACAGGCTTTGAACTGGTGTTTTGCAGCGAAACGGTGGCGTTGAAAAAGCAATTTGTCCCGAGATTGAATTCCTTGATTAGGCGAAGGCCGTTGGCCAGGGATTTTTCGGCGCGAATGGTTTGGCCCGATTGAGTTAAAGTAAAATCGTTGTCACCCTGGATGCCGCCGCCAACCAAGCTAAAAATCGGGACTTCGGCGTTGGTATTTAAACTTGCGGGGCTGCTTGGGGCAGAATCCTTTGAGGGTCGCTTGATGACTGCGGGGTATTTACGCAGATCGACGGTCGCCAAACCGCCGCCATCGGAAGTGAAGTGCCAGGTCAAATCTTCGTTTGAGACGGTGATGATCTGCGCGACAGTGTGCTTTTGTGCAATGGGTGCAGGTGAGGGCATCGGAGCCGGGGTCGCGACACTTTGCGCGATAGGCTTATTGGTCGTAGTGTCTTCGACAGCGATGGGGACTGATTTTGGCGGAAAAAAGTGGTCCACCAAGGGCGACATCAGGAAAAGCAGCCCGACAGCCAACGCCAATATCGCAATGGATTTACGATCCATGACACGCTCCTGTTCCACCGCAGGCCAGCGTTGCGGATGCCGAAGAGATGCGCGTTTTTTCAGGAACCGGGTCGTCTCCGCAAGCGCCCCAGGGATGGCAACGAGCCAAACGCCGAAGAGCCAGCCAACTTCCCGCAATTACGCCGTGAATTTGAATCGCCTCAAGCGCATATTGGGAGCAACTTGGGTTGAATCGGCAACGGGCGGACGGCCCTAAGAAGGAGACTATTATTGGCGAAATCACAACTTGGTACAGGCGAATTGTAGCAATTGATACCCGCTGAAACATGTTCATTGAGGCTTCTCCAATCGCGCCTGACGGACCGCGCGGAGAAAATCGCGCTCGACCTCGGCAAAACCGAGTCGCGCAATGGACGGTCGGGCAATAAGAACCAAATCCACAGGACGGGACAGTTCGCGCTGATGCAACCGGTAACTTTCCCGCAATAAGCGACGAGCCCTGCTGCGGACGACTGCGCCGCCAATTTTCTTGCTGGTGACGACGCCGAGACGGGTCCGAAGATCGGCTGGACGCGGGGCCACGTTGGCAATAAGGCACCCGCACACCAATCGCTGGCCGTTAGCGCGGGCACGAGCGAAGTCGGCCGGTTGCTTGATACGGCTGGAGCGAGGGAAACCCAAGCGCAGCAAAGGGTTGCCGGGCATGAACGTTAAACTGGCGTCAGGCGTTTGCGTCCGACACGGCGGCGATTGGCCAAGGTGGCGCGTCCGCTCTTGGAAGAATTGCGGTTCAAGAAGCCGTGCTGCCGCTTGCGGCGAATCTTCGACGGTTGATACTGGCGTTTCATTTCGTTTCGTAATTAGCGTTGCCCAATTCTCATTTTTCGGGGAAGCAACCACCCCCTGGCGCGGCTATTCCGCGACATAGAGTGTGAGAACATACCGATGCGCGGCGGAGTGTCAATCGCGCAGTTTGGAGAAATTGGGGCCATTTAGGCTTTTCCCAGAAGCCACGGTCCAAGTTGTTTTCGATTTTTTTTGAAGGATATGTTTTACGATAGAGGAAAATCCAGCAATTTTGCGCGAACCTTGATTAGGTTTGATTAGCCTTGATTGAGAGAACTTGCCGGCTGTGGCAAAATCGTCGTTAGTCGCTGACTTATAGCGAGTTAAGAAACATTTCACATTCTTCAAGTCCAACGGTCAATCAAGGGTGACAACCTTGATTGGAATATTGGATATGCTCTTCAACGAGCGCATCAGTCGGCCTGATTTTCAAAGAACGATGCCGCCCAAGTAATCTTCCATAGACTGGTCGGACTCGCAATGGTTTCGGAATGGACTGGATGGACTCAATAGACGGAATGGACGGTTGGAACGGTTTGATTGGCGACAACAGATTTATTCTGGGAAATCGCCGGTGGTATAGACTTCCTTCACATCTTCGTGTTCTTCCAATAGGTCGATCAATTTGGTGACGTCCTCGACGGACTTGGTGTCCTGCAAGGGCACGGTAATCACGGGCAGCCAAGTGACCTCCGCAACCGATTGTTTTATTCCCCTGGTTTCGATGGCGCGATGGACGGCCTCGAAATGCGCGGGGTCTGTCAATACTTCGTAACCGTCGGGAACCGTCTTGAAATCCTCCGCGCCGGCTTCCAGAGCGATTTCCATCAAGGCGTCCTCGGCGGCATTTTCGCGCAGGACAATGATCTGGCCTTTGCGCTGAAAAAGGCGCGTGACCGATCCGGTTGTGGCAATTGCGCCGCCGTTTTTGGTCAGGATACTGCGGATTTCTGCGGCGGTGCGGTTGCGATTGTCGGTGCTCAATTCAACTAAAATCGCGACGCCGTGAGGGCCGAAGACTTCGTAAGTCAGATCTGCGTAATCAATCACTTCGCCGCTGCCGGTGCCGCGTTTTATGGCGCGGTCTATGTTGTCGTTCGGCATGTTGGCGCCACGGCACTTGAGCAGCACCATGCGCAAACGGGGGTTCATACCGGGATCACCACCGCCGATTCGGGCCGCGATGGCGATTTCCTTGCCGAGTTTTGCGAAAATTTGCGCGCGTTTGGCGTCGATTCCGCCCTTGAAGTGCTTGACCTTGGCCCACCTGCTATGTCCTGCCATAAATCGTGATTCTAATACTCTGCGTTGACGAAATGAATTATGCGCCCGGCTCAACCTGGACGGCGGTGCCGTAACACAACACTTCAGTGATGCCCGGCGCGAGTTCGGTGGCGTCATAACGGACACCGATCACGGCGTTGGCGCTGAGTTGGTTCGCGTGGGTGATCATGTCGCGAAAGGCGTCGTCGCGCGCGCGTTCGCAAAGTTCGGTGTAGATGGTGATATTGCCGCCGAACAAACTCTGGATGCTTGCGCCAACGTTTCCGACGACTGACCGGGACCGCACTATGATGCCGCGCACGACACCGAAATTTTTTGTGATGCGGTAACCGGGTAGGTCGAAAGCGGTCGTTGTAAACGGATGTGTCGCGCTCATGTTGGGGTGATTGAACACCAATCTTTCCGACGGCACAAGTCTGTCAATCTGGAGAGAAAAGTCTCTGTCGCATCTGACTAGAGAGAAAACCTCCTCTCCCCTACCCTCTCCTCTATAAGTATATGGAAGAGAGGGAGTCAAATACATTCATCGAGCGCGTTTTGCGAGGTTGTCAATGTTTTAGGACCAGGCGGCGACTGTGATTTTGTGTTTTTTTGCGAGGGCTTCGACTAAGTCCTGCTCAAGCAGCAAAGTCTTTCCGGCCTCGAAGGCGAGCGTGGTGATTTTTGCGGCGGCGCAAGTTTCCATCGTGGCTGCGCCGACGCAGGGGATGTCGAATCGCAGGTCGTGCTTTTCCTTGGCGACCTTGACGGCCACAGCGCCTTTGCCACCCGAAAGTTCCCCGCCGCGGCGCAGGCATTGATCGGTGCCTTCAAAGCCTTCGACGGCGAGGACGGTGCCTTCTTTTACGACGACAGTCTGGCCAATTTCGAGGCGCGAGATTTCCTTTGCCATGCGAAAACCGAATGCGATGTCTTCCTTCTGCTCGTCGGAGGGTTTTGGGCCAAGGGAAAAACCGGGAGCTGGCATCATCGGACCGAGCCAGCGGAGTGGTTCAATCAGCGTTATGCCGTCCTTTTTCAATTCGTCGGCGATGCCGCCAAAGACGGTGTGTGCGTTACGCTCCTTCAACCGCATCAGCAAGCCGACAGCGCGCAAATCGGGTCGGACATCGAAAAGATTTTTTGGCGCGATTTGGCCGAGCATCACACAGTGGGTGACGCCTCGATCTTTAAACGCAGAAATCATCTTTGACAACTGGCCGACCTTTAGCCAGACAATGTCGTCCACCTTTTTCGCAAGCTCAGGATTGGTTTCGTTTTCAAATGCAACGGCGACGAGGCGTGTTACGCCTTGTACGCGGGCGTGATCGGCGAACGCCAGTGGAAGCGAGCGGTTTCCTGCGATGATACCGATGGTGTCGAAATTCTGCGAGGTGTTGGCGGCAGCATTTTCCATGATCGGAATAGTTAGTTGGAAAATTTGACGGCGGCGAATCCGATTTTCATGCGGCGGAAGGATGCGCGAGAATTACGCGCGAAGCAATGGCGGGGCTGCGGAAGTCTTGCTGGAGCTTGGAATAGGAGACTGCGATGAGAACCGCGTCAATTAGAACAGTTGGAATGCAAAATAGTACCGGGGGCAGGACCATGACGAAAAGAATTGTCAGGCCGGTCGCGGAGCCGGGTTTGCGCAAGGTGAGAGCGAGCCACATTCCGAGCCAGCCGATGGCAAAAAAGTCTGTGACGGATTTGCCGACTTGAAGAGCAAACATCAGGGAAATCATCTCGCCTCCAGAGGAATTTGGCATGTTCAAAATAAAGGCGCGTTCTGCCAGGCAGAGACTGACGACTTGTGACAGAATTAAAACAAGCACGGGCCATAAAAATGTCCGCCTCAACGCCATCCATTGCCCGGAAATCATCGAGCGAATCGTCAACGGGGTGCAACAGAGCAATTCCAACGCTCCTGACCGGCGAGAGTCGCTGAAAAACAGGCAAGACTGGATTGCGAAAAACACTTTCAGAATAAAGAAAAACGGCCACCCGATATATGACCCCATCATAAAACCGACTCCCTGCGGAATTAGCGCAATCAGCAGGAAAGCGGCGCTTCCGAGAATCGCAAGAACCCATATAATCCAGCGCAACCGGGCGGAGTAGCCGACCATCCACGCCACCGGGTTGATTGAAAGCAAATCGGCTGCCCTGGTTGTTCGAGGTCCCAAAACAATCCGCGTCAAAGTCCGCTGCCAAACGGCCTTTTCCTTGGCTTTCTCAGTAAAGAACGAAAGACGCCAACTGGCCAACCCGAGAAACACCCATCCCACGGCATTACTCATTTCAAGCGCGGACCAAAATTCTGTGGAGCGATATAGATAATTTGCAGCAGACGCGAGAATGAAGGAGGAGACTGGGCTTAAAGATCCTAAATAAGAGAACGGCACGGCAAATTTTGGAAACGCAGACGACAATATCGACGCTAACACGCCAATTGCGATAAAACCGATCAGCAAACCGATCGCGAGCGTGATGCCGCGGGATGATGACTTGCAGTTCGCGGAAATCCACATGGATGCCGCGACCGAAAAGAACAGTGTGTTGACAAGAACAAGGCAAACGCGCCAAAACTCGCCTGCTGTCACGCCGCCCGCGAGCATGGAAATCCCGAGAACAGGAAAAACGGCCAGCATTCCATAAAACGCGCTCAGCGAAACGCCGGCGAATTTTCCGAGAACGACATCGTAACCTTTCAGGTCAGTCAGAAATAAAAAGCCGAGCGTTCCTTCACGGCGTTCTTCGCTGATGGAATCAGACGCCAGGAGCACTCCGGCCAGCATCGCGATGAGCCAGACGTACCAGGAGACGCCCTTGAAAAGGAATCCTCCATTGACTCCTACCCGGTTCATGATTTCGCCCATGAACAGGAAAAAGCCTCCGATCACGGTTGCGATAGCCGCGACAATGGACCTTCCGTAAAACGTTGATGTTCGGCGTGAGGCAACGCGCAATTCCCGCGAGACGATGGGCAGAAAGGTCATTCGACTTCGGCCAACACCTGTTCCTGGTCAAAATCCTCGTCGGCGAAACGTTTCGGTTCGTAACCTTCGGCAACGACGGTGCGAAAGGAGGCGAGCAATTTGGTGTTCGCTTCGAGCGCGAAGAAAAAATTCGCTCCCGCGCCGAGAATGCCCGGAAAAATCAGCAAGCCGGTCCAATCCACCGAGCCGGGCGGGCCGGCAAATGCGTCAATAAACAGAATGGCGAGGAAGAGCGCGTACGGAGTGGCCAGGATGCGCATCATCGCCCAAATGACAGCGCGGTTGGATTTGCGATTGATGAGCCCCTGCCAGATGGCGACCCAGCTTAGCGCGGACAATTCGAGCAAGAGCGAACCGCCGGCGATGACATGAAGCCAGACCAGCTCGGTTGTTGTTACGCTGGATGCGCGGTGAATTTCGATTTCCAATGTAATGAAATTGGCTGCAAGCAAGGTGATAACAGGCCCGACGAATTGCCGCCACAACGAAGCGCGCTGGCCTGAAACAATTTGCTCGGCGCTCAATTGGGTGGACAGGAGCAGTTCCAACGCGCCTTGACGCCGGTCTTCGGCGATTGTCCAACTGGCGTCGGCGGCGAGCCAGACTTTCAGCACTGTTCCCGCGAAGATGAGGGCAAAAACGTCGGCGAATGGGCGAAATTGAAAACGGTCCAGCCAGGCCCAAATTCCGGCGATCACAACGAGTGTGAGCCAGACCAAAGCACGTTTGAATTCAGGACGGGAGGCTCGCCAGAGATAGGGATTTTGGGCCAAAAGCTTTATGCGAACCTTGTCGCGAAGCGGAGCGTTTTCGAGTGTCGTTTGCGCGGCATTTCTTTCAGCAACGCTGTCCTGCCAGGAACGCGGAACATGCCAACACGCGAAAGCCAGCAACCCGCCCGAATAGCAAAGCGTGAAGACAGTGTTGAGCCAAAAGTAAGAATTGTAGTTGAGATCGAAGGCGAGATAACAGCCGTAGGCGGGACTGGAAACCAGCGCAGCGCCAAGGGTCGGATGGAGAAAATTTGTGTACTGCGCCGCGAGCGGCCACAGTGCAATCATCACGCACGAAAAGGTAAAAGAAAGCGCCAACGAAATGTTGGCCCTCTGGCACAGTGCTGACGCGGCCAAGCCGACGCTGGAAAAAAAGATCAGCAGATTGACCGCGACAATCCCAACTCGAAAGACTTCGCCCACCGTTACTGCGCCGAGCGGCAGAACAATCGCCAGAACCGGGAGAACAGCGAGAATTGCGTGGAACAAATTGATTCCGGTGGCGGCGAGCTTGCCGGAAACTATGTCGAAGCCGGTCAAGTCTGTCAAGAATAGCAGGCCGAGTGTGCTTTCCCTTCTTTCCCGGCTGATGGAATCGCTCGTCACCAGAATCGCGCTCAGCGCGGCATAGACGAACACAAATACTGCGAGGTCCCGAAAGACCGTTGCGCCTGTAGTCACACCGGAAGTGCTCGACACAGAGAGTATCCACATGACCAGGCCGGCTCCGGCCAGCGCCGCGAGCAAACGCCGCCAGTAGGTCAGGTTCTTTCGCGCGGCGACGCGCAATTCACGTTCGACTATGGGCGGAAGCTTCATGAAATTTCCGCCATTGCAGGAGTGGCGTTGAAGGGCGGGGATTTTTTCGGTTTACGCTTGTGACCTTCGGCGACGAACAGGCGAAATTCCGAAAGAAGTCTGTCCGTGGAAAGAATTGCGACGAGGTCAGTCCCCAATCCAAGAACGCACCAAAACATCAGGACAGACCAACCATCCTGCGCAGATCCAAGTATCAAGTATCCGGCAACACAAAACAGAAACACCGGGAGCGCGAGTATCCAACCCAATGCAGCCCCGCCCGCGAGGACCGGTTTGCGAGTGCGAAACCCGTAGCGCATTCCCAATGCGCCGAGCGCCATTGAATCCAGCACCAGGAATATGCCGATAACAGCGTGACCGGCGATGGCTTCCAGCCAATCGTAATCATCGACGCTTCGGTTGAGCCCGGATATATGGTGAAGTTCCAAGACCAGGAAGAATAAGTTTGCGGCGAGCAGGAATCCAATCGGCCCGGCGAATTGACGCCACAGGGCTTGACGCTGGCCTTGAAGGATTTCCGCGGGCTTGATTGGCGTGGTGAGGAGAAGTTCGAAGGCTCCGCTCTGGCGGTCTTGCGCCAGGGCGCGCGCCGATTCAAACGCCACCCAAACTTTAATCGCAAAACCGGCGAGGATAAGCCGTGTGAAATTGGCGGAGGCGTCATAAAACTGGTCGTTAAAAATAAATGGGTCAAGCCACTTGAATTTGCCCCAATGCAACCAGACCCAAAACGCTGACATACAAACCAACATCAACCAGACGGCCATTGTTTTGGACGGGCGCCTCAGCGCGCGCCAGAGGTAAGGATTGGCTGCGAGAAGCTGTGCTCTTGCGGCGGAAGTGAATTTTCCCAAGCGCCACCAGGAACGTTTTCTTTCAACGGCATCCTGCCATGATCGAGGCACAAGCCAGCACGCCATTCCCAGGAATAACCATCCATAAAGTTGCGTGATGAGGGCGTTGAGCCAGAAATCGAGTCGCTGGCCGGGTTTATAATTGGCGTCGAATGCGAGGATGCAGCCATAAACAGGGCTTGGAAGATAGGCGAGGCGATCATCCGCAACAGGATGTTGCCTGAGCTGGGTCGCCATGGGCCATGCGCATAATATTGTCAGCACCGTAAGAATAGACACCGCAAGCGCCCGACTTGTATGTCGGCACAGCGCGGATGCCCAGACGCCAACGCTCAATGAAAAAAACAGCAGGCTCACGAGCATGAAGACGACCCGTAGGACTTCTCCCTGACTGACGCCGCCCATCAACAACGGAATTGCCAGCACCGGAACGACTGCGAGCATTCCGTAAAAGGAGTTGAGGGAAGTTGCCGTTAATTTGCCGAAGACGACGTCGTAGCCCTTCAAATCTGTGAGAAACAGCAAACCGAGGGTTCCTTCCCGTTTTTCTTCGCTCAGGCAATCCGCCGTGACAAACAGGCCAAAGAATCCGGCATAAATGAAGAGCAGAAATGAAAGCACCACGAACAACTCGTCGCCAATCCATTGGGCTTGATTACTTTCCGCCAGAACCCAACCTGTCAGTCCCAAAGCGATTATGACTGTGGCGATGCGGACGATATAAGTTCCGCGCCGGCGCGCCGCAACCCGCAATTCCCGCTCGACTACAGGAAGGAAAGTCATCCAGTGGGCATAGTCTTGGTTTTTGGAGAAACTTCCAAGTCTGAAAGGATTAAGGCGCCTGAGTAATCCGGTCTGAGGTTCATGCAATCATTGACGGAGCAAGTCTGATTGACAGAAAATTTCAGCCATCCCTACGGGACTTAGAAAGCCTTTGCTTATTACCCGGCGCTAAAGCGACCGGGCTATTCTCACTTCGTCCCTTCGGGACTCTTGCTACAGGTGTGACCAAGCGCGGCCTTCGTGGCCGAAGGAGAAAAGCTTGGGCTGGAGGATTTCGGCGAGGATTTCGATGGACTCCACAACGCGCGGGCCGGGGCGGTTGAAGTAATGGTTTCCGTCAACTGCAAAGATATTGTTCGATTTGACAGCGGGAAGCTTATGCCAGCCAGGGTGTTTTGCAAGGGATTGGGATTCGTGGCGGGTTCGGTCCAAATCGAATCCGCAGGGCATGAGAACGATGATATCGGGGTTTGACTGGGTGAGCTTCGGCCAGTCCATCCAGGCGGAATGTTTTCCGGCAACACCAAGAACGTCGTGACCGCCAGCAAGTTCAACCATTTCCGGGACCCAATTACCCGCGGCCATTAAGGGATCGAGCCATTCGATGCATGCGACGGTCGGGCGTTTCTTGATCATGCAGGTTTTTTGGATGACATCGACGACGCGATGCTTCAATTGACTGATCCACTCGCGACCATGGTCGCCCACACCGATTGCGTCGGCGATGGTTTGAATATCCTTCCAAATATCAGCGAGGCGCATCGGTGAAACGGAAAGAATTTCGGGCGAATTCGGCAACGCCTTGCGGAGGTCGGCGAGGCTGACCGCGCAGACTTCGCACTGATCCTGGGTCAGGATCAGGTCAGGACGCAATTGCTCAATGTGAGCCGCATCGACTTCATAAATGGAAAGGGCGCGCTGGAGCAGTGATTTGATTTGGCCGTCGATTTCGGCGCTTGGAGCCGTGGAATCAATGCGCGCGAATGTGCAAACCGGAAGCGATTGAATTTCCTGTGGGAAATCGCATTCGTGCGAGCGTCCGACCAATTGGTCGGCGCATCCGAGACCGCACACGATCTCGGTGCAACTGGGCAGGAGCGATACGATCCTCTTTTGGCTCATTGATACCTAACGTCATAACTGGTCGCCCAAATTGCAACAAGGCATTTTAAGTCGCGGAGTTGATTGCGGGCATGTCTCTGTTTACACTGGGATATGATCGACATTGCCGATGCGAGTCAAACAACACGGGACGCGGATTTCGTCACGAGAGTGCCGCTTCCTCCGGCGCGGCTGGACGCTCTTTCCCGCGATATTCAAGCGTTAAAGCGAAAACTGAACGCTGTCATCCTCGCGCACAATTATCAGGTGCCTGAAATTCAGGATATTGCGGACTACGTCGGCGATTCTCTCGGATTGTCTCAACAGGCGGCAAAGACTTCGGCGGACGTCATTGTTTTTTGCGGGGTTCATTTCATGGCGGAAACGGCCAAAATCCTTAACCCGGACAAAATCGTTATTCTTCCTGACAAGGACGCTGGCTGTTCGCTGGAGCAAAGTTGTCCCGCG
This sequence comes from Verrucomicrobiia bacterium, assembly GCA_036501665.1. GTDB lineage: Bacteria > Verrucomicrobiota > Verrucomicrobiia > Limisphaerales > Palsa-1400 > DATAUD01. Next base: position 20,951 of record DASXZW010000060.1, on the reverse strand, counting down.
CCGAAGCTGAAAGCGTTGCAGGCGACGAACCCGAATTTTTACACTGTCACTTATATTAATTGCAGCGCGGAGGTGAAGGCGTTGAGCGATGTCATTTGCACCAGCGGCAACGCGGTCAAGATTGTCAATGCATCGCCGAAGGACCGCGATTTATTGTTCGTGCCGGACGAGAATTTGGGATCGTGGGTGATGGAGCAGACCAAACGAAAAATGACGTTGTGGCAGGGGAATTGTTACGCGCACGTCGAGTTCACGCACGCGGGAGTGACGCGAATTCGGCGTGAATTTCCCGATGCTCCGCTGGTCGCCCACCCGGAATGCACGCGGGCGGTGCGGATGCTCGCCGACGAAATTTGTTCGACCGAGAAGATGGTCGATTTTTGCAAGAAGTCTCCGGCCAAGGCGATTCTGATTGCGACGGAAGCGGGAATGATTCATCGGTTGCGCAAGGAGTGCCCGGGAAAACGGTTCATTCCGGTGCCGGTGGAGAATTGCCGGTGCAATGAATGCAAGTTCATGAAAATGAATACGCTGGAAAAACTCCATGATTGCATGGTGAACCTTAATCCGCGCGTGGAATTGAGCCGGGAAATAATTGACAGGGCGCGCGCGCCGATTGAGCGGATGTTGAGCATTTCCGCGCAACCGCTGGCGAATGCGGGGTAATTTGGCGACATGATTCCTATTCGTTTGGGTTTGAACCACGCTGTATTCCGTGCGACGATGCTTTTGTATGAGCGTTGACCAAATTGCTTCCGAAGCTTTGCGTCTTCCGACAAAAGAAAGAGCGCTTCTCGCCGAGTCGCTTTGGGAAAGCCTGGATAATCCAATCGTTGCGGGGACGCCTTCTGATGACGCCGCTGTCGCAATGCTGGCTTTGCAGCGAGATCGTGAGATCGAATCAGGCCATGTTCAACCAATTGCACACGATGAATTGATGTCCCGCCTTCGGCGATGACCATCGAATACCACCCTACTGTGCAGCGCGAACTTAAAGACATTCGCGATTGGTACAACGAGAAGGTGCCAGGTCTTGGTGGCCGATTTGTTGATGAGTTCGAGCGTCAGACACTCCAAATTGCGGCTGCTCCAATTCGCTGGATGACGATATCAGGAGAGCTTCACCGGGCTCTCATGCTTCGATTTCCGTATGTAATTTATTTTCGACAGATTCAAAACGACCGAATTCGGATTACAATTGTTAAACACCAGCGACGACACCCCGCATACGGGCGAAAACGGTTATAAATTTACTGAAATCGAAACAGGGGGCGCACCGATTGAGCAGATGTTGAGCATTTCCGCGCAACCGCTGGCGAATGCGGGATGATTATGCGACGTTTTGAATTGCATATGGCTATTAGCCAATCAGATCACCAGAGGAACAAAATCCGGGATTGGGATGAGCGCCGCAATTTGACTCCATCGCCTCTCGACAAGGTCATTCGGACGGACACAAAGTTCGGATTTACCTTGATCGAACTGCTGGTGACCGTAGCGATTATCGCAGTTCTGGCGGCGTTGCTGCTTATGGGACTATCTCAGGCAAAAGCAAGGGCATTACGAATTCAATGCGCGAATAATCTCCGTCAACTCGGACTCGCTTTGCAGGAATTTGTAACCGACAAGAGCGTTTATCCTTTGCGCGTAAATCCTGATTATTACAACGGAGGCTACCTTGAACACATGATGATGTGGATGCCTGCTTTGCAATACACAGAACTTTCGATTCCTGGGAACCCAGCAAAACGAATTTCGTTCAATAAATGGGCTGGGCAGGGCGTTTGGAATTGCCCGGCGGCAAGCAAGCCATCCAACTGGCCGACGAACGGTTATTTATACATCTGCTACGGCTACAATTGGTGTGGAATGAGCAAGAATGGGGATACCAATTCACTCGGACTTGGCGGGCATTACATGGGAGGCATCTCGCGGGTAACAGCGCCGCCTATACGGGAATCCGAAGTTGTCAGCCCAAGCGAGATGATGGCGATTGGTGACGGGTTTATTGGCGGCAAGGGCATCATCCGCGACGGTGTCAGGGTATTATACCGAACTGATGATGCAGAGGATTTTCTAGGAAGTTCCAAAAGATCGTACGCCCGTCATCAAGGCAAAGCCAACGTCGTGTTTTGCGATGGCCATGTCGAATCGCCGACGCTGAAATCTCTGTTTGAAGACGCCAATGATACGGCTTTGGCGCGTTGGAATCGAGACCATCTGCCGCATCGTGAGAAACTATAGATCCAGGGAAATGACTGAGAAAATAGGTGACACCCGATCCAGTACGCGAGGCAATTCATCCCTCGCCATAGTCGCCGCTTATTTACTGGGCCGTAGAGCATCATCGCGCGTCTTCGTAACTTCCAGCGCTGGCAGGAGCCAGTCGGATTGGAAGCGGGTGTATTCGGATTCGGGGAGCTGCACGAGGATCGGGTGCGACTGTTGATCGAGCCAGCCGAGCAGGCTTTCCATTGCGCCGTCGCTCATGGCGGTGCAGCCGGTAGTCGGAATTTCGGAGCCTTGCCAAATGTGCAGGAAAATACATGAACCGGCCCCAGGCACCGTCTGTCCGGTGTTCTGCCCGACAAAAACGCCGAGGCGATAACGGTCATCGCTTAGCCGCATTTTTTCGGAACTTTTCCAATCCGGCGCGGTCACGGATTTTTGGTCCATGATCATGTTGTAACGAGCGGAATTGGTGTCATCGACGCATTCCACTGTCGAGGTGCATTGGACGTAAGGCAGCTTGATCTCGCGGACGGAATCGGGGGGAGCATAACCGAATGCGTAAGTCAGCGGAAATATTCCGGCGGGACTTTTACCGTCGCCATCTCGTTTTTCAGGACCGGGCAGCGAAATCGGATTCAATCCCCTGCCCCATGCGAGTCCGTTGCTTCCCAAAACGACTGGAAACGCCGGGCCGTTGATTTGCCAACCTTGACCGTTTCGCTCGTATCGACGCAGCCAGCCGGTTGTGGAATTCCAATCGACTGCTGAGACCACGACCATTTGTTGAGACACCATCAACACTTGTCGAACCAGACCCGCGTTTTGGGACAGGGGTTGCGTTTGGGCCGATGCCAGAAATGCTGCTGCAAATACTAATAGACAACAGCATTTAAACTTCGAGGCAGGGGCGCCTCGCCGAGGCGTCCGCGGACGGCTCGGCGAGCCGTCCCTACCAGTCAATAGCAAAATATTGGCCCTGTTTTTCACTTATTAAAGCGTGTTTGCCCCGTAAAAATGCGCCGCGAGGAGTTGACAAATTAAGTGGCTGTAACGCAAGATCATTCAACTGTCGCTCAGTGAGTAAGAAACATCGAGACCTATATTATTTGCTTCCCGGACAGGGCCGGGGAGCGCGAAAACGCTACGTGCGCAATTTGATTGTGGGCGTCATTGTAGGCTGTCTGACCTGCGGCTTGCTGGCGTGGATTTTCTATCTCCTTGAATAGCGAACAGATTCTCGCGATTTTGGGCCTGACGGTCAGGCGGGGAACGGTGCTGATCCTCGACAACGTTTCCTGGAGTGTCAGACGCGGCGAACATTGGGTCATCCTCGGCGCGAACGGTTCTGGCAAAACTTCCCTGCTCAGCGCATTGACGGGCTATCTCACGCCAACCGCCGGCGAAGTGGAGGTTTTATCAGAACGTTACGGCAGAACGGATTGGCGGGAGCTGCGCAAGCGCATTGGAATGGTCAGTTCGGCCATCCGACAACGGATTCCCAATGACGAGCCGGCGCTGGAAACCGTGGTGAGCGGGAAATCGGCGATGATTGATTTTTGGGGGAAGATGACCGTGGCGGAACGACGGCGCGGGTTGCAGATTTTGAGGAGCATCGAGTGCGAGGCTTTGGAAAAACGGCAATGGCTTTTTTTGTCGCAAGGGGAAAGGCAACGGGTGCTAATTGGGCGAGCGTTGATGGCGAATCCGCGAATTTTAATTCTCGATGAGCCTTGCGCCGGGCTGGACCCAGCGGCGCGGGAGCATTTTTTGCAATTTCTTCAAAGGCTCGGTCAAGGGCGCCGCGCGCCCGCCCTTGTGCTCGTGACTCATCATGTCGAGGAAATCGTGCCGGTGTTTTCGCACGCGATGATTTTGAAAAGCGGCCGAGTCCTCGCGACTGGAAGTTTGAAGAAGACGCTGAAATCGGAATCCCTTTCGCTCGCGTTCGGGGCGAAAGGGAAATTACGACGTCAACGCGGACGATACCGGCTCGATTTTAACCGGTCGGTTTCAGCGGGGTCGAATCGTCGCGCGATTACGTAAGTTTGATGACGTACGGCTCGCGTGGGTCGCGCTTCAGGAGCTCATTCGCCTCGCTATTGTCGATGAATTTGCTTGTGGCCTGGTCCATTCGCAACGGGACGCCGAACGTCGCGGGGGTTTTCTCCAGATCAACGTCGTTCGCGGCAAGGTGCTCGGCCATGCGCTGAAAAGTCGCCAACGCCCCGGGGTCGCTCTTGATTTGCTCGCGGATGGCGTCAGGCGATTGTTTGTGACCAAGACGATAGGAAATATTTCCGGTGTGGCAGAGCGCGGTTGAAAGATGGCCGCCAAAAATCGGCGCGCGCAACTCCTTTTCGTTCCGGCTGCGGACGGCCTGGATGAAATTCTCGAAGTGGTCGGAGTAAGCCTTGCCGTGTTTGATTTCTTTGCCGTCTTTGTCAATAACTTTGTATTCTTCGTAACTGGGCACGAGGACGTATCCGCCTTCGCATTCGACGACGATTCCGATGGTGCCGCCTTTGTAATTGTCCATTTTGTTGGAACCGGTTTTTTCGGGCAACCCGCGAACTTCCATGACGAGGGGCGCCTTTTCGTAATCGTGAAACATGACGAGGGTGTTGGGCGTTTGCGCATCGTCTTCGTAACCGAGGCGACCGCCGATTGTCAGCACGGCGGGGGAAAGTTGCTGCTCGCCAAGGAACCACCGGGCAACGTCCATTTCGTGGATGCCTTGATTGCCAATATCGCCTGCCCCGTAATCCCAGAACCAATGCCAGTCGTAGTGAAATCGTTTGCGGCGCGGCGGGGCCATTGGCGCGGGGCCAAGCCATAAATCGTAATCGACCGTTTTAGGGACCGGCTGCGGGCCTGTGGTTTTACCGATGCTCGCGCGTGGTTTGTAGCAGAGAGCGCGGGAGACGAGGATTTTTCCGAGGTTCCCAGCCTGGACCCATTCCACAACTTCCTGGAGCGCGCCGCTGGAGCGTGATTGGGTGCCGACCTGGACAATCCTGTTATACTGCTTCGCGGCCTGAACCATTTGCTCGCCTTCTTTGACGTTGTGAGAAATCGGCTTTTCCACATAAACGTCCTTGCCCGCCTGGACAGCCCAGACCATCGCGGTGGCGTGCCAGTGGTTTGGGGTGGCGATGGAAATTGCGTCAATATCATTATTGGCCAGCAGCTTGCGAATATCAGTGTAGCCTTGAACGTCGTGGCCCTTGTCCTTGGCGGCTGCGACGCCTTTGTCCAAAATGAATGAGTCAACGTCGCACAGACCGACGAGGTTCACGCCTTTGATTTTTTCCCATTCGTGGATGTGTTCTCCGCCGCGTCCGTTAAAACCGACGACAGCGATGCGGATATTATCATTCGCGCCGGGGACGCGCGCCCAGGAGCGCGGTGACAAACCTACAAGGCCCGCGCCAAGAGCCGATTTTTTGAGAAATGAGCGACGTGTGATGTTTTTCATGCGAGCAGTTGAATCAGTTAATTTTTCCCCGCGACGTAATCTGAGTAATGTTCAGCCACCTTTGCCTGAACTTCGTCACCTTGGTGGTAATAAAACCGGTAGCGGAAAGTGAGGGTCTTTCCCGCTTCCAGTGTGTAATCACCGGTGTGTTTGGGCTTTTTTTCAAAATCATGGACGCCGAAGGGATTGGCTGAAAAAAGGCCGTAATCCCGGACGTGCCACCACGTTGGATGCCGGAGATTGTCGGGATGATCGAAAATCGCGATGCCCACCGTCTTGCCGGCGACCGGGCCATAGTAGTCGCACCAATCGGCGCGTTTTCCCCACGTAGCTCCGTCGCGGACTCCAGTGGACATGACGATGTGGCCGGCGCCCGGAACGGATTTTCCATTTACATCGTTCGTCAAACGCATGGTCTCCGCGATGCGGGTCGCCATTGCGCCGTCTTTCTCGTCGCCGAAGACCACCGACTTGTCGGGCGGCGCATAAAAAGTGATGTCGAAGTCCAGAAGGCGTTCGGTTCCGGGCCGGTTGTAGATGCGAATCGACCGCTTCTCGCTGCAAACGAAGGTGCCATCGGAGCCAATCCAATTATTGGTTTCCACGATCACACCAGAATCGGCGCCTGACGAAACTTCGAGGAATTTTTGGTGGGCGATCTTGCAACCCTTCCCTTCCGACCAAAAATCAAAGCCGTTGACGCTGGAATGTGCATACCAAAGTCCGCGATGATGCGGGTGGTCGTGCTGTTCGTCGGTCGATTCCTCGACAGGCCACTTTCGGCTCATAGCCAATTGATCAGGCCCGAGGACGGGATACAAAAACTGCCGCGCCACGTCCTTGTAATGATACTCGCTGAAAAGTTGTCCGTTGATCTCGATGCGAAGTTTGTCATCGACCGGCGTGATTTGCACTCCGTCCGCCGCGTAGGAGCGAACGGGGATGCCCGCAACAAAGCAAAACCACAGGGCAATAAGATGATACGTTGGGTTGCGCTTCATATGTGTCAGGGGCTTACTCTGCAATCGGGCTTAGGAATAATCCAGCAAATAAAAGCCACCTAATCGCGCCCAGACAACTTCTCCAATATGGGAAGAAGGCCTATAATCTGAATGACCAATGTCTTGAAAATTGGAACAGAATGGATAAAATCAATTGCATGATGACAGCATTGCAATTGCGCGAACGACTGAACGAGCAACCATTCAGACCGTTCCGCATCACGATGTCGGACGGAAGATCATTCGATATTCCGAACCACGATGCGGCGTTTGTCAAAAAGAACCTCATTGAGATCGGAATCAATCTTGATGCGAATTCCTTTTCTGAGAAATACGTTTCGTGCGCCATCCTGCACATAACCAGTATTGAGGGCGTTTCAGCCGACAGAGCCGCGTGACGCTCTTCACGAGCGCAACGACAAAAAATCCAGCAAATAAAAGCCCATCGAGGACAATCAGAAAAACCGGTCAGAAGGTAAACGCGGAGCGGTTTTAGCGAGGCGAGAAGGTCAGTTGATTCGTCGTGCCAAGATCAAGGGGAATCCGTTGCAGATAAGCCGGAATCAAATCATTCCAGCTTTTTGGCGGAGAACCTTTTTCCAACTCAAAAGCGTGTGCAGCCAGCTTCATTTCCATTTTTAAAGTTTGTTGCCGATACTGATTGTAGTTGGAGACAGCCTTTTGCCTTATGTTGAGAAGCATTCGCCTTTCAATAACACGTTCAATAAATGCGCGGATGAAACCGTGTTGTTCTTGCGATCTCTGAAAGGCATCTTCGTTCTCCAAAATTTTCTCGATCGGTTCGCGTCCTGCCTCCAACTGCTCCAGTTCACGGGCGAACGCCGCCGATTGTTGAGCAGTCAGTTTCGGTATTTCCTCCTTCAATCGAGTGGTTCCGATGCTTTCGCAGGCGATTGCCACGAGCATGTCGATTAGAACTCCGCCGCGTTCGAGATCAATCCCGAGTTTCGTAACAGCCAAATAATTTGTGGCGGCTGCCGCGGGATTATTCTGCAAATCAGCCAACCTTCCCTCTTCGGCCATAGCCAGCGCAATTTGCTTTCCAGCGGACAAATCGTTGTTATGGCGCGCATTAAAAGCCTTTGAACCGTTCACTGGCACACAGTATGGCAAGGAAAGGCTGGCGCGAGCATTGTTCAAGGCGGTGCGATTGCTGGCGATAAATCCTTGAATCGTTTCCACAGTCGATGTCTTCAAGTCCGGGGGATCTCCTTGGATCGCGTTGGCCGCCGCGATTAAATCAATGTATCCGTTTGGGTGCGGAATGGGTTCCCACGGTGAGGTCACCGGTGGCAGCATTGTTAAATAAGCCACAGTCAACCCAATGATGCTCAAAATCAGTATCAAACGGGTTTTTCGAGTCAGTTTCATTGGCGGCTAGGGCTGATACTATCACTGCCGACTACAAAGAAAATTACATTTCGTCGCGGGTTTTGTGACGGCAAGGACGATCAACCGACCCTTTTGTCAAAAGTTCGATCAACCGTTCGCCGATGCGGATTTTTGGGCGCGCCGGATTGTCTCGTACACTTCCTTGGCGTGTTCTATCATATCGAAGGACGGCGGTGCGTTCCGATTGCCGCCAGGCCATGAGCCGCTTCCAAAAAAATTACCGAACGGGGTTGGACCGAAGGTAATTGTGCCACTGCCGTCGGACTTTTCGGTCAAGGAAACATCTGATATTGTCCGCAGTTGCAAGCTCTTGACCTGTTGTGAAAACAGACCGCTAATAATGATCACCCGCTCATTCGTAACGCCGTAAAACGTCCGCGCGCGCATTTTCGCATCCACAAAGAATCGTCCCACAATCAAATACAAACCAATGAGGACGAACGGCACGCCGAATATTGAGGGTGCAAAAGGCGAAGGGTGGCGCATTTTTTGAGTGCCCGTGATCGCCATGAATTCCCAAAAAATCGCGAAGCCACCCCACATCAGGCTAAATGGAATTAAAAATACGTCCTGGCTGCGCGTGCGGATGCCGCTCCGAGGCTTTCCAATCCAGAGCAAATGTTCGCCGGGGTCGAGTCTGGGATTGAGAACTAATTCGGCGGATTCGAGCATGGCATTCCACTGGGTCGCCAAGAATTAACGCGCGCCGCGCCGTTCGTAAATTAAAATCGCCCGTAAGTGAGTTCTCTCACGTTGAAAACAATTATTCCGCAGTAGGGTTAGGTTTTTGTCCTTTTTGAATCTGCCCTGCCCCGCCTTTTCGTTTGGCAACGGCTTGCTTGAGCAGGTATTCGATCTGGCCGTTGACACTGCGCAGTTCGTCCTGCGCCCAAGCCTCAAGCTCGCTCCAAAGCGCGGGATCGATCCGCAGCAGAAAAGGCTTCCGTTCGGCCATTCGTCAATTATATAAAGTTCCGGTGTTGATGACCGGGTGAACCTCGGCATCGCCGCAAAGCACGACCATCAGATTGCTGACCATCGCGGCCTTTCGTTCGTCATCCAACTGCACGACCTGCCGCGCGGCGAGGTCTTTCAAAGCCAGATCGACCATTGTCACAGCTCCGTGAACAATTTTTGTGCGGGCCGCGATCACGGCTTCCGCCTGTTGGCGGCGCAACATTGCCTGGGCGATTTCCGCCGCGTATGAAAGATTTGTCAGGCGCGCCTCATCCACCACCACTCCGGCCTTGGCGAGGCGTCGGCCAAGTTCTTCGCGCAATGCACCGGAGACTGCATCGACATTACTGCGCAAGGTCGGCTCATTTTCTTCGCCGTCGTCGTAATTGTAGGCGGTGGCCAAATGGCGCAAGGCCGTCTCGCTTTGCGTGTGGACATAACTCGCGTAATTATCGACATCGAAGGTGGCCTGCGCGGTTTCGTTGACACGCCAGACGACGACGGCGGCGATTTCGATGGGGTTGCCGCGCTTGTCGTTGACCTTGAGTTTTTCGACAGTCAATGTCCGCGCGCGCAACGAAACCCTAAGGCCGCGTTCTTTTGAATAAAACGGGTTCGCCCAATGAAAGCCGCTCATTCGAACGGTTCCTTTGTATTCGCCGAAGAGAACCAACACCCGAGCTTCATTCGGCTGTAAAGTAAAGAATCCGGTCATCATGATCGTGCTTCCAATGGTTCCAAGAATGGCGGCTGTAATCAGAAACCACGCAGGCAAGCCGAAGTGGTTTCCCTTCGCGATGACCATGTAAAATACGAGCGCCAGCGATCCGAGCAGAAACGCGATGTTCAACGGCAACATCAACCAGCCGCTTAGAGTCGAATTTGAACGCTCAACACTTTCGGAGGATTTTTGTGAGTTCATACGGCCTTTCTTTGTGCGATATTTAATTGATATCATACTGTTATCATGTCTTTTGACAAGAGAAATCCGAGGGTTTTACAATCTGGGAAGTGTGTTTAACGTAAATACTTGCACATCATGTTCTTGCTCTTATCGACGTGCGGACCCTAGACGTGCTACACTTGCATTCATGCAAAAAATCACTCCATTTCTCTGGTTTAACGATCAGGCCGAAGAAGCAGTCAGGTTTTACAAGGGCATTTTCAAACGGACCAAGGTTTTGAAAACCGCGCGTTATGGCGAAGGTGGAGCAAAGGCGAGCGGCCAGAAAATGGGTACAGTGATGACCATCGAATTTGAACTTGAAGGGCAGCGATTCCTCGCGCTCAACGGCGGGCCGAGTTTCAAATTCACCGAGGCGATTTCGTTCGTTGTGAATTGCAAGACGCAGGCAGAGATCGATTATTTTTGGAAGAAGCTCTCGGCAGGCGGGTACGAAAGCCAATGCTGCTGGCTCAAGGACAAGTTTGGTGTTTCCTGGCAAATTTTTCCTGTGATCCTCATGGATTTGTTGACAGGCAAGGACGATGCCAAGGCGAATCGCGTCATGAGCGCCCTTATGACCATGCGAAAACCTGATCTCGCCGCGCTTAAGAAAGCGGCAGTCCCTGTGCCTGGCAAATCGAGGTCAAAGAAATAAAAACTGGTGCGGCCGCAGTTTTCCACGATAGTAAACCAGTGGCTGCGGTGATGCCCCAACCACAATCCCCTGCGAATGCGGTCAAATTTCGGAAGGCTTTGTTATGAATGAAAAGAAGTCGATGCAACTCGGAATGATCGGCCTTGGCCGAATGGGGTCCAACATGGTTCGGCGGCTGCTAAAGGATGGACATGCATGCGTGGTTTATGACCGCTCGGCCGATGCCGTTAAAAGCCTTGCCAAAGAAAAGGCCGTGGGCGCCGGCTCGTTAAAAGAATTTGTCCAAAAGCTGAACAAACCGCGAGCGATCTGGCTGATGGTGCCGGCGGCCGTAGTCGATTCCTCCATCTCAGAACTTTGCCCGTTGCTGGAGGCTGGCGATATTCTGATTGACGGAGGTAATTCCTATTATATCGACGACATTCGGCGCGCGAAGGAGCTTTCGGCCAAGGGGATTCATTATGTTGACGTCGGCACCAGCGGCGGTGTTTGGGGTTTGGAGCGCGGTTATTGCATGATGATCGGCGGCGAACAAGCAGTGGTCCAGCGGCTTGATCCGATTTTTTCTACGCTCGCGCCGGGAATCGGCGATGTTCCGCCCACGCCCGGTCGCGAAAAACTCGGTGGCACGGCGGAACGGGGTTATTTGCATTGCGGCCAAAACGGCGCGGGTCACTTCGTCAAAATGGTCCACAACGGAATCGAATACGGAATGATGGCTGCGTATGCGGAAGGTCTCGGCGTTCTCAAGGCCGCGAACATCGGCAAGAAGCAAGGCGAGTCAGACGCGGAAACCACTCCGCTGCGCGAACCGGAGCATTATCAATTTGACCTTAACCTCGCCGACGTGTCCGAGGTATGGCGGCGCGGCAGCGTGATCGCATCGTGGTTGCTCGACTTGACTGCAAGCGCGCTGGCCACAGACCCGAACCTGTCGAAATTCGAGGGTCGCGTTTCCGATTCAGGCGAGGGCCGTTGGACGATCAAGGCCGCGATCGACGAAGGGGTGCCGGTTCCTGTGTTGACAACGGCGTTGTACGAACGCTTTGCTTCCCGGGGCGAATCCGATTATCAGGACAAAGTGCTTTCCGCGATGCGCTTCGGTTTCGGCGGACATCTCGAAAAGCCTTCGGGCAAATAACTGTCAACCGAATCGCCGGTTCGGAGTGGGGTGTTGTCCCCGTTTCAGAATTATACGCAAGGAAGCATCGTCGTTCCGCATTGATCTGATAAAACACGGAATTTGAGACAGGGTGAACGAGATGGATGTACAGGATGCACTGAAAAGGTGAGCCACACCTGACTTACGCTCAAGGCTCGCTCCAGGGTCAATTCACTTTTCCTCCCTGAAAATCTTGCTTCATCCTGTCTCAGATTCTGATGGCTTGCGTCGTAATTTTATTTTTTCGGCAGGATATTTCCGGATGTTTGGAACGGATTTTTTTTGGGCGAAGAGACGGTTCGCGCTTCATGAAGGTCATTGTTGACGAACAACCCACAGTCAACAACTTCAACGGTTGAAACGAATGTTCCCGTGCCTTGCGCCGCGCGGGAATTCCGTATCGAAATTCCGCTTCCTCTGGCCAAGTCGATTGCCGCTTTTCCGCTACTTTCGTGGGCGGGACCTCCACTGAAGTTGTCAATATCAACGTCCTTGAAATCCTCGATTTGAATCGCGCTGGAAAAAAACGCGGGCGAATCGGCCGCCCACTCCACTTCCAACCCATCAATCTTCACGCCCTCAGCATAACGACAATAAAACGCAGGTATTTCGTGGGCAAAAATCGCCGCGGCAACATCGCGGCAGCCGCGCAGATCGAAATTGCCGCCGTAGGATTGTTGCAATGGGCCGTTTTTAAGCCGCACTTTGACGCCCTCGAAGACGAGGTTCTTGATGATGCTCTGGTCGCTTCCGTAAACAACAATTCCACTCTCACTATCGGCTGTGATGTTGCGGAAGCGGACGTTCCTGATGTGGCCGATTTGGCTGACTTTGGGATTCCAAGGTCGCGCGGAAACACGGATTGGCTCGCCTTTTCCCCACCAATGGCCGGTTCCGAGTCGTGTTTGAATCACAATGTCCGAAAACAAAACGTTCTCGATGGAGTTGGTTCCCCGGACATCGACGGAGATGCCTCGATTGCTGTCAAAAATAACGAGGTTGGCGAAAACGCAGTCACGGATTTCCCCGCTGGCGAAACCAACACGCACGCCCGCCGAGCGCGATGAAAGCGTACAGTTGTCAACTGTGATTTTTTCGCCGCCGAGGACCACAATGCCGTCATCGCCGTCCTGAATATCGCAATCGCTCATATGCGCACATTTGCAATCGGAGAAATCCACGCCGTCATCGTTAGGAACGCGCCTGCCGCTGCCGAAACTGTTGATGGAAACGCTAGTCACATTCACCCGTTCGCATTGCACGAAATGGATTGTCCAGATTGGAGAATTCTGAATTGTAACGCCAGTGATGAGGATGTTCGTGCAATTGAAAATTCGGATTAAATTATTAGGACGGTCCTGCGGATCGAGCGGACCATCGCGCGTGCCATATTTCGGATTCATGTAATCGTCTCCCTGGCGCGTGTATTTTTTGTCGAAGTCCGACCCTTCCTCGATCATTTTAAGCTTTATGGGATCGACGAAAAACATGCCGTTCCCTTCGATAATTCCGCGACCGGTGATGGCGATGTTATTCGCGTTTCGGGCAGTAATCAGTCCTGCCCTCGAAGGTTCACCGTTTGGGGCTTTTTCCATCGCGTAGTCTGCAAGGTTCGTGCTGCCGACGAGCACGGCGCCCGCTTCCAGACGCAGGGTCACGTTTTCCAACAGATCAATCGAACCGCTAAGATATTTGCCGGCAGGAAACTCAACAGTTCCACCGCCGGAACTGGAGCAATCGCGAATCGCCTGGTTGATCGCTTTTGTGTTTAACGTCCGTCCATCAGGTTTCGCGCCGTAGCTGGCGATGTTGAACTGGCCATCGACCGATACGGCTTGAGCACGCGCGAATAACATCAAGAGCAGGAAGAGCGCGACGGAACGATGTGTGAAATTCATGCGGGACTGAAGTTCCGGGAATTCGCCCTGCGGTCAAGCTGAATTATTGAGGCCTCGATAGCAGAGCAGAGCCAGGAACGATTGAGCAACTCCTTGCAAATTGGGCACGGATAACTAACCTATGATCGAGTGCAAAGCTGTAAATGACAACTGAATCTGGAAATTGCGCGCCGTTTCTCAAGGCGCTCGCGAGCGAGACCCGATGGCAAATCGTACAGGAGTTGCTCGGCGGAGAGTTGACCGTCGGCGAGATTGGCTCCCGGCTCAAGGCGACGCAATATAATGTCTCAAAGCATGTGCGCGTTTTGCGGGACGCGGGAATCATTAGCGCGAGCAAGCGCGGGAAGCACGTGCATTGCGAAATTTTGCCGGCGTTCCGGCGCAAGATGGCTGGCGGCGGGAAGCAACTGGATTTGGGCTGTTGCGTGTTTCGGTTCGAAAATGAATCGAAGTGAAGGGCTTTGCGTCAGTAGTGCGGATGAAAAATGCTTGCGTCATCGGGCGATACATGCACACTTGCGCATGTATTTTTAACGACTATGGCGGGTTGCGCAAAAGCGCGATTTGATGGCGCGCCAATATTTGAAGTGGGTTTGATTAGATAAGATAACTCTCAATAACCGATGAAAATGATTCAATCCGATTGCGTTTCCACCGTGAAGTTGTCAGGCAAGTCTCTTTTTGGCGCCGCCACAAAAATGATGGCAGTAGTAGCATTGATCTCGGGCTTTTCTGTCACCGTCCATGCGGGAAAGATTTACGTGCCTAATTTCTCTTTTGAATCGCCCGTAGTGACTACTAATTTCCCTTACGCAACGCCACAGATTGACGAGTGGCAGGAGACACCTCAACCAGGGGACTATAATCCGACCAATAATTTCGGCACCCCGTGGTTCGAGCTTGTGGGAAGTTTTTACAACGTTCCATTTCCGGGGACTTATATTGAAAATCTGGACGGCGTCCAGGCGGCCTTTTTGACGGGTTATCCGGGAGCCGGGATTTTTCAGGATGATAATTCCATCGGCGGGACCAACTCCGCTCCCGACCATTCGTTTAACGCGACGTACCAGGTAGGAATGGCTTACAACTTAACGGTAGGTTTGACTGGAAGCACGGACGAACCGTTGACTCAGGGCACCACGCTCCAGCTCAGCCTTTATTACCGCGACCCCTCCAACAACATCGTCACTGTTGCACAGACAAACGTTGTTTATGACACGAACGTTTTCGTGGATTTAACGAGGATCCTGGATTACCAAGTGCAGGTTCCCGGAGTCAAAGCGACCGATCCCTGGGCCGGAAAAAACATTGGCATTGAGATTATTTCCACGACCAGTCTCACCAATGCGGGCGGATTTTGGGACGTTGACAATGTCCGTTTGACAGAGAGCGTTTACGTTCCGAATTTTTCTTTTGAAGCGCCGGCAGTGGCGCAATCTTTTCCTTACGCCACAGCCGAGGTGGATGAGTGGCAGGAAACGCCCCAACCGGAGGACTACAATCCCACCAACAATTTCGGCACGCCGTGGTTCGAGCTTGTGGGAACCTTTTTCAACCTTCCATCTCCGGCAAGTTACATCAGCAACATGAATGGAATTCAAGCGTCGTTCGTAACCGCTTATCCGGCTGCGGGACTTTTGCAGGATTATAATACCATTGGGGGTTTCAACACCGCGCCGGACCATGCGTTGAACGCCACTTATCTAGTCGGCAAGGCCTACACGCTGACGGTTGCCCTGACCGGAAGCAGTGATGAACCGCTGACTCCCGGCACCACGCTTCAACTGAGCCTTTATTACCGCGACGCTGCGAGCAACATCGTCACAATTGGCGCGACGACAGTGACGTACAACACAAACGTCTTTACAAACCTGACCTTGCTGAGCGATTTCTCCGTGAGCATTCCTGGAGTCAAACCTACTGATCCGTGGGCCGGCCAGGGTATTGGAATCGAGATTGTTTCCACGACAAGCTTCACCAACGCGGGCGGGTTCTGGGACGTGGACAATGTCCGGCTGGTCGATACGACGGCTCTGAATTTGCCCAGCGGGACCGCTACCGCTGATGGTCAGTTCCAACTCAACCTGACTGGCGAACCTGGCGCTTCCTACCAAATTCTCGGCACCACCGATCTGACGTTGCCTGTCCACCAATGGACGAGCCTGGGCACCATAGTTAACGTGACGGGAAACATCACATTTACCGACAAGCAAACGAGTCTGGCCCAGCGATACTACACCGCGCGGCAGCTTGGCGTTTCAAAAAATGGCCAATGACAACGCGGCGGCATTCACCCTCGGCAGCTTTTACTCTTATCGAGTTGCTGGTGGTGATTGCCATAGTCGCGATTTTGGCCGCGCTGCTGTTGCCGGCGCTCAGTTCGGCAAAGGAGCGAAGCAATGGAACTGTTTGCCTGTCGAACCTCCGGCAGGTCGGCATCGCGATTCGCGCTTACTCTGACGATAACTCGGGGAAAATTCCGTACGGCCCGAAAGCTCCCCCGGTTACAAGCCCGTTTGATCTTTATCCGTCAACGGGCGCGCCGACCAGCTTGATCTCGCTCGGAAATGGCGCGCCTGCGGGGTTGGGCCTGCTCCTGCAATCATATCTCGCGACCCAGCCGAAGGTGCTGTTTTGTCCCAGCAGCGACCAGGGGATCGACAGCGACGGGCAGCTTGCGCAAGTCGGAAAGGGACAGGCGCAGAGCGGTTATTATTATCGGGACGGTGGCAACACGTCATTGTCGGACAACCTTGCAAATCCATTTGTCCCAACCCACCTTTCGCTTGACAACCTTGGGATCAACCGCAACGGCCAGCCGATCCGCGCACTGGCGATGGACACGCAATTCCTCTGCTCACCCGCGTTGGCGCCATACAACGTGAAACCGAGCACGCATCACCGGCAATTGTACTGCAGCATTCTTTACGCGGACGGCCACACCGAAGCGCGCCAAAACACAAACGGCCGCTTTACCGTGACTCTCGGCGATAACATCGACCCCTCTGTGATTTTTGGAACAATTCTTTCCGTCTTCGAGCGGGCCGATCCTTGACCGTTTTACTCCCAGTCCGATGAAAACAGAAAACCCAACAATGTTCGCTGGCCCCAACCAAACTCAAATCCAACAATACCATCGCAACGGTTTTTTGATCCTGCGCGGAGTTTTCGGAAATGAGGAAATCTCTGAATTGGCCGACGAGGCAAAGATTTTGCTGGAACGCAAGGATTTGATGGATCCCGACAACATTCGTTGCCGCTGGCAGGATTGCGCCGCGACGGGAGAGTGCCGGTTCGATTGTTTTGATCCTGTAATTGACATCAGTGAGCCGTGCGGAAAGGTTGCGAGGGATTCGCGCATTCTTGACGCCGTCGCCGCGCTTTACGGCGAGCCGGCCTGCCTGTTCAAGGACAAGCTGATCTTCAAGTCGCCGGGCGCGAAGGGATACGCGTTGCATCAGGATTACATTTCGTGGAAGACGTTTCCAACGAGTTTTGTCACGGTGATCGTGGCCATTGATCCTGCCGACGCGACCAATGGAGCGACCGAAGTTTTTCCCGGTTTTCACCAGCGCGGCTGCCTGACGGCGCGCGACGGGATGTATCATGAATTGCCTGCCGAGACTGTGACCTCGTCAACAGGAGTAATGCTTGACTTAAACCCTGGCGACATTGGAATTTTTTCGGGTTACACGCCGCATCGCTCCGAGCCGAACCGGTCCAATCAATTTCGCCGCCTGCTCTATCTCAGCTACAACGCCTTGAGCGACGGCGGCGAACAGCGCGAGAAGCACTACGTCGAGTTTCATCAATGGCTCAAGGACCGTTATGCCGAATACGGCAAAGTGAACACATTCTTTCGCTGAAAGCCCGGGGCATTTTAAAATGAGCTGTAACCATAACTCAAAGCATTCCCGAGATGTTTTTGTAAAAGCGGCAGAGGACTGCCGCACTCCACGACGCTTCGCGCTAAACGAGGAAAACTTCATGACTCGCGTTAGCGTCCTGGAGTGCGGCAGTCCTCTGCCGCTTTCGACAACTCTGGGCGATGTTGCGAAAATATATTATTTTAGACAGCTTCAGGTGCCATGCCGTCTGCTCAGACCGTAAAATTTCATGTCTCCCTCAACACGGCGGACATTGCGACCTCTGTCAACTATTACAGTAAACTTTTCGGCGTCGAACCGGCGCGGCAAACTCGGGATTACGCAAAATTTGAAATCGAGGAACCGCCGTTGGCGCTCTCGTTGATTCCGGGAAGTCAAAACACCGGAGGCGCGTTAAACCATCTCGGTATCCGTTTGGGCGATTTCGAGACGATGATCGCGATGCAGACCCGCCTCGAAACCGCCGGCATCAAGACAAGTCGCGAGGACGGCGTGCAATGCTGCAACTCGCAGCAAACCAAATTTTGGGTGCATGATCCCAATCGGGTTTTGTGGGAGTTTTACATTCTTCACGACGACCACGAGGAAACTCCAAATGCTCATTTCGAGAATAACACATCTCATACTGCTAAGATCCCCGCGACAGAACCCGTTGTTTGGCAGCATCAGATTCCCGACCCATTTTCTGTGCGGATTCCGCATGATGACAACAGCGTGAACCGAGTTGTGCTCGAAGGGACCGCGAACCTTTCGCCTTCCTCGACGAAACTGGATCGCGTTCTGGCGGAGAGTTATCGCGTGTTGCGGCCGGGCGGCAAAATTTCCCTGCACGGCCTCGCAGCGGACAAGTATTTTACCGGCATTCGCTTGAATCTTCCTGGCCCAGCCGCCGTCGTGGAGTTCGTACCACTCGAAGCAGAGCCGATGAGGGCGATGATTCGCGCGGGCTTCGTGCTGGTTCGATACGAACAGCTTTCACCCGCGCCTTACTTTGTGATTGACGGAGTGCAGATGCGCGAAATACTTCTGATCGGACGAAAACCCGGACACCGCCCAAAGACTGCGCGCAGCCAAGTTATTTATCTGGGGCCGCTCGCGCAGGTCACAGATGATTTCGGCAATATTTTCCCGCGCGGAGAACGGGTTTCACTCAATATTCACGACTATCAATCGCTCTCGCAAAGCGCCGCCGCCAGCCAGTTTGTATTTCTGCCTCTTGCAAAATCCTGCAAGGGTGGTTGAACAAAAACCATAGCTTCAAGTCGCGGCACAGCGGCAGAGGGCTGCCGCACTCCAAGACGCTACGCGAGTTACGAAGTTCTTCCACGAGGCGCGCGAAGCGTCGTGGAGTGCGGTAGCCCTCTGCCGCTTTAGCAAAGTCAAATAGAAGTAACATTCCTACACTGACACAATTAAATTTAAAATGCTCTGACGTTACTCGGGAAAATCCTTTTTGTATCGCCTCAGCAAAGCGGGTACATCATTGGGAACAATGTAGATTTTCCCGTGAATCCTGCGCGACTCCCCTGCTCCAATCCCACCCAGCCTGAAATCCGCGTGAACGCAGCGAATGACGCCTTGGAACAATTCCTGGTAAGGGTCCCACGCGTTCGCGCAAATCATCTTCTCATCCGCGCTGAAACATCCGATCAATCCGTTGCTCGGAATTAATTTGCTGAGCGGACGCGGATTCACATCAGTCCGCGGCACGCCTTGGGGACACCATACCTGGCCCGGTGTATAGCGCGCCTGCGCCGCCCAATCGCGAGTTGGCATCCGCGTCAATTGGCCGTCAAGAAAAATGAAACACTTCGGCAGGTAATCGTTGAGATTTTCCGCGTTCAACGCGTTTGTGAATCCGGAAAACGGCCCAAGCCGCACGCACGGCTGCGCCCAATGCGCCTCGGAGCGATGCGTTGTCGGGTTCCGCGCAACGACTCGGAAATCAACGTTATCTTTTCCGGCGGTAATCGTATGATCGACGATCAAACCATCGGCCAGTGTGTCGCGCGTCCGCAAAATTTTCTTGTCCGCGCTCATCGAAATCACCTCACTTGTGAATGGGATGACCGTGTGTTGGACCCAGTCGGCATCGGTGGAACCCGCGCGGCAATAAGCCTCCAGATAATTGACCTGCAAATCTCCGCCGGGAATATTGGCTCCGTGAATGATCAGCATTTGCCCCTGCCGATCCAACGTAAGCCCGTTATCTGCGGACGCTGAGGCGATGCCGCTGAAGAGCGCCAGAAGAAATAAAAATTTGCGAATTGATTTCATGCGGCTTTGTCGAAACCAATAGCTCACGACAAAGCCGGATTGTCACGTCGAAAAAATTTTGGTCAGACCTCCGCCCACTGCCGGACAAGGTTATGATAAACGCCTGTAAACTGCACAGCGCATTGAGCGGCGATTGAATTTTCGGGCAGTTCGCGATTCAGCCGCTGGATGGCCAGGTCCAAATCAAACAGCAGCGAGCGTTGCCCGTCATCGCGCACCATGCTTTGGATCCAAAAAAAAGAAGCCACGCGCGCGCCGCGTGTCACAGGGCGCACATGATGAAGGCTCGTCGAAGGATAAAGCACCATGTGGCCGGCGGGAAGCTTGACCGTTTTGACGCCGTAAGTGTCTTCGACGCACAATTCGCCGCCGTCGTATTCTTCAGGCGGCCCGAGAAACAGCGTCGCTGATAAATCGGTGCGAATCCGGTGCGGCGTGCCCGTGATTTGGCGAATGGCGTTATCGACATGCGTGCCGAAAGATTGTCCTCCGGAGTAACGGTTGAACAATGGCGGAAAAACCCGCGCCGGCAAAGCGGCTGCCATGAAAAGCGCGTTTTTTCCCAATGCCGCCAGAATCATATCACCGAGTTGCCGCGCGACGGGATGACTTTCGGGCACTTGTGCGTTGTCTTTCGCTTTCGCGGACTGATGACCAGCGGTGACGCGGCCATCGACCCATTCCGCTTGGTCGAGCGCCTTTCGCGCCTGCGCGACCTGATCGGAACTCAAAACATCTGGAATCGTGATCAACATAAATATCCTCTCTGTAAAAGTCAGCGACCTCCGGCAGAGCCGGAGGCTTGAGATAGCGTGAACCGCTCAAAGCGGGTTTTCTGTTATCGTGAGCCGCTCAAAGCGGCTTGAGATCCATCTGATCCAACCGCTGGTCTTCCTTCTCCTGGTCCTGGATGTATCGTCGCACCGCCGCTTCGTTCTTGCCGACAGTCGATACCCAATACCCCCGCGCCCAGAAGTGCTGCCCCACCTAATTGCGCCGCCTCCCCGCGTACACCCGCGCAATGTGGATCGCACTCTTGCCCTTCATA
>DASXZW010000059.1:0-55803 GCA_036501665.1 Verrucomicrobiia bacterium | reverse complement strand
TCTTTATCGGATTGCTGTCTATCGGATTTTCAAAGGTGCGGGAAGAGATCGAAAAAACTGACAAGGAAATGGATGCCTTGGCGGAATCAGCAGCCAAACCTATTGGCGACATGCTCAAGGCTCAAGGGGAGGCGGCGGCAGAGGCCGCTGATGGCTATCGCCGGTTTACCAATTCGTTGCGCACGACAAAATCAGCAGAAGATGATGTCGCCGGGAAAATCCAAGAGCGCCTTAACCTCTATAACCAAGAGATTGAATTGATTAAGAAGCTGACTGCTGCGCGTGAGGCTGCGGCTCTCAAACAAATTGGCCTTGATGAAGCAACGGGAAAAATCACCGCCGCACAAGCCGCATTGCAACGCGGTGCAATCGAGGGGAAACAACAGCGTGAGGCAACCAAATTCGATCACGATTCAATGGTTCACCAAATCGATGAATTTACAAAAGGAATCGCAGAGGCGCAAAAGGAACAAGGCGGAATTCCAAATCGGCAAGCGGCACTGAGTCATGAGAGAGGGGGGGGGTTCGGCCAAGCTTAAAAACGCAATGGCCAGTCAAGATGCCTTGGAGGAGCAGGAAAAGGCACGTAAGAAATCAATGGAAGACGCCAGCGCGGAGCGTGACGAACAAGTCAACCGCCTCTCTGTAATACAGCAAACCCGCGACACTTTCCCGGACAAGGAAAAATACGAATCGGCTGTCAAATTGGCCAACGAGGCCATTGAAGAGGCAAACCAGAAGCTTAACGAAGAAGTGGCCGCGCACGATCAAGCCGTCCACGCCGTGGGATCAAACACCGTCGCAACCAAGCGTCTTAAAGAGCAGTCTGAATCCCTCAATAAAGAATACGACAAGCTTGTCGCGCACAATCAGGAGCTGACCGACGCAATCGCGAGCTTAACCCGCAAGATCAAGGAAATTACCGCCTCGATTGAACTTCACGGCAAATACGATTCGCAAATTCAAAACGCACAAGACACTGGCACCCACGCCCAGGTGCAAACGGAAATCAATCGCGCCGCCACACGACCACAATCCGCCCCGACCCCGGAAGAAGTGGCTGACCAATCTTCAATCGGCCACTACAGGACAGAGTCCGGGACTGAGGGGGCGATAGACGCCAACGACGCAATTACGAAGGCTCGGATCGCGGCGGCAAACTTGCGCGGCACTCGCCCTCAAGATCGCACTGCGGAACAAAATGAGGAATTGCACGAACTGCTTAATGAAATCGTGGGATTGGCCCAAAATCATGCCTCAGAGATTAACTCTCAGCGTAGAGATTTGGAGCAACAGCGCCGCATTATCAGCAACCTTATCAGCCAATCGAAAGTGAACCGCTTGTTTTCAATGTGAATGAATTCCCAAACTCCAAAATCCAAACCGGGAGTTGTCGCGGTGCATGTTGCGCTTCCATTCCCAATGGTCCGCCAATCCGCCAAATAGCGGGGCAACAATGCCAATTTCAAAGAACGTTTTAGCCCATGCAGTTTTACACAGAAAACCAGGACTGTAAGAGATGCGCTGGGATTTGGAGGCAGATTATTTCTTGTGCGAGGGGATGACGCCTTCGTCGATCAGTTTTCGCAGTTTGGGGCGGATTACGAATTGGCAATAGCTTTGATGAGAGTGCTGGTTGTAATAGTCTTGGTGGTAATCCTCGGCAGAATAAAAATGCGCGAGAGGCACAATTTGCGTCACGATGGGAGAAGTATAGTGGCTGGCGGCCTGGGCTTTTGATTTTTCGGCGGCCTGCTTTTGCGCGTCGTTGGTGTAAAGGATGATCGAGCGGTATTGAGTGCCGACGTCCGCGCCCTGTCGGTTGAGGGTCGTCGGGTCGTGGGCTTCCCAAAAGATTTCCAGGAGTTTGTCGTATGAAATGACAGCGGGATCGAATTTAATCTGGATGACCTCCGCGTGACCGGTTGTGCCGGTGCAAACTTCCTCATACGACGGGTTTTGCGTGGTGCCGCCCGCGAAGCCGGAGACGACAGATTTGACGCCGGGGATGCGCTGGAACACGGCTTCCGCGCACCAAAAACAACCGCCGCCAAAGGTGGCTGTTTGAAGCGTTGCGGTGGCATTAGTGGAAGCAGGGTCAGCATTCATAGCGAGTGGGAAAAGTAAAATAGGAGCCAGCGCGGCAGCCCACAGAAACAGCCTCAAAAAGCCGCGAGGCGAGATTTGAAAAGGAGGTGTTTTCATGACAGCAGACGTAATATGCAGGAATTCCGCGGAGATACAAGCTTCCGTTGTTCAAGGCAAACGCACATTAGTTTTTTTAACTGTGCCAAGGATTTTTTCCTGCCCTGTGAAAAAGAGAAAGAAGCCTCCTCTCCCCTGCCCCTCATCCTCCATAAGTTTATGGAGGAGAGGGAGTAAAATCCATTTGCGCAAGTTTGAATTTGCGCGCGACTGCCCTGGCTCCCCCAATTCGCGGCATTATTTGTTTGAATTTGACTGGCGGTACAGGAAACTCGGCGCGATGAAAACAATTTTAAAGGGGGTTTTCGTCTGTTTAGCGGCCTTCGCGTTTAACGCCTTTGCCACTACTCCGATTATTACCTCCCAACCACAAAGCGTCGTTGTCAATAATGCTTCAGCAGCCAATTTTACGGTGGCCGCCACGAATGCGTCGAGTTACCAGTGGCTGTTCGGGACGAACAGTCTTGCCGGCGAGACGAACACCACTTTGACGGTGGATGACGTCGCCACCAACCAGGAGGGTTTCTATTCGGTCGTCATTACTTCGCCAACGGGAGAAACGACCAACAGCCAGCCCGCGCAATTGACTGTGATTCCCGGAACAATCGTGATCCTGACACTCTCAAAGTTTCCTGACGGAAGCAGCATGAACATACGAGTTCAACTGTTCGACCATGATAAACCGGCGACAGTCGAGAATTTCCTTCATTACATTACTTCCGGCTCCTTCTCGAACACGTTTATAGAACGGGACGTGACCAACTTCGTGATTCAAGGGGGCGATTACGTCACTTCTGATCGTTCCAACAGCGCTGGGATCAACGGAAATTATGTTAACACCGGGACGAACGTGTTTCCGAAGCAACTCGAAAACGAGTTTGGTTATGGGCCGTTGATCCATAATAGGTTCGGCACATTGGCCATGGGATTGGTTTCCGGAAATACGAATTCGGCAACCGACGGGTTCTTTTTCAATACGGCGGATAATTCGGGCACCCTCGACGTTCATGACTTCGTGGTTTTTGGGCGCATGCTGAGGGGGACAAATGTATTGCAGTATTTCAACGGACTGAGCGCGCCTTCAAACGGAATTTACGCGTTGAGCGCGGGGATTCCAACGCTGCCTGTGAACTACAATGGCACCAACGCTCCTGCCGACCAGAACCTATTCTATTGCGACTTTTCGTTCCTCTCGCCTGCTCCTGTGGATACGACGCCGCCAACAATTGGAGTCACCTTCCCGTCGCAGAACGCCGCCTTTGCCAGTGGAAACGATGTCACCATTACCGGCACGGCAGCGGACAACTTCGGGTTGGCGAACGTTTATTGCGTGCTGACAGCCTTGTCAGGGGTCAACGCAAACGAGAGCGAGACAAATTTTGCGGTAGGCACAACGAGTTGGTCGTTGGACGTCGGGGACCTTTTTCCAGGGGCGTATGAAGTGACGGCTTATTCGCAGGATGGAATGGGAAATATCAGCGCGCCCGAGTCGGTGTTTTTTACCAACATGGTGCAATTGACGATCATTACAAACGCGGGCGGACAATTGACGAGCAATTCGTTCCTTTATGTTCCGGGCGGGCAATATTCGGTGACAGCGCAACCAGGCCCGGGTGAGTTGTTTGAATCATGGGAGAACCAGGGGGTTATTTCTTTGGATCCGGTGCAAACTTTTACGGCGGAAACTAATTTCGCCCTCACGGTAAACCTGGTTTCCAACAGCCTGCCTGCGGGCCTGGCGATCACGAGTCCGGCCAATGGGGCTACTGTTCAAACGACGGGTTCCGGCGACTTAGCGATTACCGGGACTGTTCCATCCGATTTTGGGCTAACAGTGACTTGCCAGCTATTTTTCCAATCCAACGCTGTATCCGCAGCGGCGCCTGTGACCATTGAAGCCTCCACATGGTCATTTCCAGCCAGCAATCTCGTTTCCGGCGCTTACACAGTGCAGGTAATCGCGACGGATTCGGCGGGCCGCCAAGGATTCGTGACTGAAACCTTTAATGCAGTGTTCACGGGGCCTACCATCACGTCGCAGCCAGCAAGCCAGACGGTGAACGCGGGTTCCACGGCATCTTTCAGCGCTGCGGGGGACAATGTCGCGTCCTACCAGTGGAAACTGGGGGGAAATAATATTCCCGGCGCAACCAATTCGACTTTGACTTTGGAAGACGTGACAACGAATCAAGCCGGCGCTTACACCGTCACCCTCACCTCATCCACCGGTGATTTCCGATTCAGCCAACCCGCGCAGTTGACGGTGGTTCAAGGGACCATTGTCCAGCTTGCCTTATCGGGCTATGCGGGTGGAGGGACCAGCAATGTCATGGTTGAGCTTTTTGATCATGACAAACCGGCAACGGTGCAGAATTTTCTGCACTACATTGTCAGCGGAGCCTATACCAACCTGTTCTGGTCGAAGTGCATTCCCGGTTCGATCTTGCAGGCTGGTGATTATTCCACGACCGAGCGGAAACAAGGGGCGCCGCCGAATTTGACTTCAATCCTCACCACGTTCACTCAAAGTTTCTCCTACACGCCGCCGTTTCCATTTCAACTGGACGACGAATTTGCGGTGGGTCCGTTGATCCACAATACATTTGGGACCATCGCCATGCAGAAAACTCCCGGGGAAACGAATTCCGCCACCAGCGTGTTCTTTTTCAATCTGACAGACAATTCAAGTTCGTTGGACAGCAAGGATGGAGGGGCGGCAGTTTTTGGGCGCATTCTTTCCGGCAGCGAAGTCTTGAGCTATTTCAACACTTTGAGCCTTCCCACAGTTTATACCCGGCTTAATGCCTCGGCTGGACCGACCAATGGACTCTTCAACTCCGGGTCGGAGCCGTTTACATCGGTGCCGGTGAATTACTACGGGATACAAACGCCCGGTGATTCCAATCTCATTTACGTCGATTTCTCGTTTCCGACGCCTCCTGTTATTGACACAAATCTGCCCACGGTTGCGTTGACTTATCCAACCGCGAGCAACCCGGCCACCAATCGCCAGTTGACCATGTCCGGCACGGCGAGCGATGATTTTGGAATTGCCCGTGTCGTTGCTTCCATTACCTCACCAACATCGGCTAGCGGTGAAGCCATTGGCACTACCAATTGGTCATTTAACTTCGGGAATGTTGCGCCTGGAACGAACACTGTTTATATCGTCGCGCAGGACGGCGCGGGAAATATATCCACCCCGCTGCAGACGAGTTTTGTCATGCCTCAATTTCCGGTCGATGTTTCAACGGGCGGACCTGGAACGCTTTCGAGGAATCTGACCACCGGCACGACCACCTTTGGGAGCAACTATGTTGTCAAAGCCACGCCGAGCAAGGGGGCGTTGTTTGTTGACTGGTCGCAAGACGGAATCGTCTCGATCAACCCCACCAAGTCGTTTACCATGCCCAATGGGTTGGACTTAACGGCTTTGTTTGTGCCCAACACGATGCCGGGAGGGATTTCATTCAGTTATCCGACCGCCAACGCAAAAGTCGCGGCGACTAATTTTACTTTGACAGGGAAAATTGCCAAGAGCGCGGGCCAGACGACGGTGACAGCGCGAATTTTTTCCAAGTCCAGCAGCGAATCGGTCACGGATGCCATGACGGCCTCGGGAACGCTAACGTGGTCGATACCCAACATCCAGTTGGCTCCGGGAGATTATATTGCGCAGGCCCTTGCCAGCAACGCGCTTGGGCAAACGACGGTGATTACCGAGGATTTCACAGTGTTGACGCCTTTGAAGATCAATATTGAAGGGCTTGGAACGACGTCCATCGCCGATGGAACTTATCTGGAAGCCGGCAATAAGTACACGGTTCGGGCAACGGCAAAACCAGGAAGTTCGTTTTACGGCTGGATGACTCCAGGCGGGCTGAACATTGCCCCGGGCATCAACTTTACGATGGCGAGCGGAACCGAATTTACGGCGATGTTCATCACCAATTCATTTCCCAAGACGCTGTCGTTCACTTATCCCAAACCAAATGTGCTGGTTACGACCAACAATTTCAAAGTGACGGGCAACGTGTCGGCTTCTATCAATAATCCGCAAATCTTTTGTGAGCTTTTTTCTGGCTTTACGCAAGTTGGCGGCATTGTGCCGGCAATCGTCAACGGCTCTTCGTGGTCGGCTCCGTTCACTGGCATTACCAAGGGAAGCTACACGGTTGTGGCAGTAGCGACGGACTCTTCCGACGCACAAACGATTGCGACTGAAAATCTTAGTGTAAACCTTTTCCCGGCAATCGCCGGAACGTATTACGGAGTATTTTACGCCACGAATATCGCCACCAACAACGCGGGTTTATTTAAATTTACCGTCAACAATTCCGGCCTGATGACTGGCAAGCTTCAGTTCCCAATCGTCACGTTCTCCGTCGCAACCCCGCTCAGCTCAGCGGGCACCGCTTCGCTTTCGGGAACAGGGTTTGGCGGGACGACCCTCTACCTGGGTGTTAATTTCAATCTGACAAACGGCAGCGATTCCGTGACTGGCTATGTCGATTCCGTGGGAACGTACGCCACGTTCACCGGTTACAGAGCGGTCACCCAACTTCCGACCAACACGGTGGCCGGCAAATACCTTCTCAACCTGGACACCGTGACGAACCTCGGCGTGGCGGACCCAACCAACGACGGGTTTGCGGCGTTGACTGTTGGCAAGACCGGCGCGTTGACATTGAGCGGCACGCTTGCTGACAATACTACATTTACGGAAGGTGTCGGCGTTTCCAAGGATGGCGTCTGGCCGGTTTTCGCGCCGCTTTACAAGGGGCATGGTTTGTTGATCGGCTGGGAAACCAACGTGATCAGCGCCAGCGGTTCTCCCGGAACGACGGGGACGATTTACTGGGTCAAAGCGCCGACGAAGGACACTTATTTCACAAACGGTTTGAATCTTCAAATTTCGGGCTTTGGGACGAACTACGTTGCGCCGCTTCCGGGTTCGCAATACCAGGTGGTTTTCGGCGGCGGCACCGTCAATCCTGCGATCACCAATGTGCTGACGGTCAGCGCGGCCCATCAATTTGTGCCCGCCGCGGGTTCGCCGGACAAGTTAACCCTCTCGCTCTCGACTGCGGGTGTTATTACCGGAAAGCTGCTCAATCCCGCGGACAATGCGACACTTCAGCTTCACGGATCGTTTGGCAATCCGACCGTTGGCGGCTCTGGATTCATACTTGACACCGATGGAAAGTCGGATTCGTTCGTGATCACTCCATTGCAGTGACGACTTTCATCGTTGCCACACGAAATGCCCATAAGACAGCCGAGATTCGCCAGATTCTCGGCGGCGCGTTTCGTGTTCGGGATTTGAGCGAATTTCCCGACGCTCCGGCGGTGGTGGAGGACGCGGATACATTCGCCGGAAACGCGCGGAAGAAAGTGGAATCGCTCGCGCGCTGGTTTCCGAAAAATTCTTTCAGCGAAGAAATTTATATTCTGGCTGACGATTCGGGACTGGAGGTCGATGCTCTTGGCGGAGCGCCGGGTGTGCATTCGGCGCGGTTCGCGGCACTGGACACGGGTAGTCATGGGAACTCGCCGGATTCCGCGAACAACGCCAAGCTGCTGCGTTTGCTCCAGGGAATTGCGCCTGACCAGCGCAGCGCACGATTCCGGTGTGTGCTGGCTCTGATGTCGAACCGCGACGGAAAGACAGCCTGTTTTGAGGGTGCGTGCGAAGGGAGGATTGCCGACGCTCCATCGGGTTCCGGGGGATTTGGCTACGACCCGCTTTTTGTGCCGGAGGGATATGAGCATTCGCTGGCGGACCTTGGCGAAAACGTCAAGAACAAGTTAAGCCATCGGGCCAAGGCGTTGGAAAAATTGCGGTTATATTTGCACGGCGAAAACGGCGGCGTTTCCTGATATTTCCGCGTTACTCGTTTTCTTCGCCCCAACGCGGGCCGAGGGTATTTTCGATTCCGAGATGGTCGAGGACACGACTGACCACAGTGTCAACAACTGCTTCAATCGTGGCCGGGCGGTGATAGAAGGACGGATTGGCTGGAAGGATGGTTGCGCCGGCGAGCAAAAGCAGTTCAAAATTTTTCACATGCACCAAACTCAGCGGCGTTTCGCGCGGGACAAGGATCAATTTCCGTTTCTCCTTCAATGTGACATCCGCTGCGCGTAACAAAACATCCTCGCTGAATCCGTGGGCGATGCGGCCTAATGTTCCCATCGTGCAGGGAATCACGACCATCGCATCGACAGGGTTGGAACCGCTGGCGAAAGGAGCATTCATGCTTTTGAGGCTATGCACGCGAACGCCTTCCGCGAGGCGTAGGCCGTCCGGCAATTCCTGTTTCAGCACGACCTGCGCGTAATTGCTCTGGACGACATGCACCTCTTGGCGGGAGGGATCGAGATGGTCCAGCAGGCGTTGCGCGTAGAGCGCGCCACTGGCGCCAGTGATGGCGACGAGAATTTTCACCGTTACAGTTTTTCGGCGCCCGCGAGTCCGCGCAGGTACGCGAGAACCAGTTCCGGCAAATCATCGCTGTAGCCGCCTTCCAAGACGCTGAAAGCAGGAATTTGGAGGCTGCTGATGGTCTTGCCCAGCCAGCGAAAATCTTCGGCCTCCAAAGTTTCCTGCGCGAGAGGGTCGCGGCGGTATGCGTCAAAGCCTGCGGAGACGCCCACAAGATCAGGGCGGAAATCCTTTAGCGTATCGACGGCTTTTTCGAGGATTTTTCGGTATTCCATACGCGGGGTTTCGGGCGGCACCGGGAAATTAAAGCAATTGCGGCCCCTGTTTTTCCGTCCGGTTCCGGGATAGCAGGGATGTTGATGGATTGAAATGAAGGCCATCACGTCCTTGTCGAGAAGAATATCCTCGGTGCCGTTTCCGTGATGGACATCGAAGTCGAAAATCGCGACGCGCTGGCAGCCGGTCGCTCGAGCTTCTTGCGCCGCGATGGCAATGGAATTCAGGTAGCAGAAGCCCATCGCCATGTTTGCCGTTGCGTGATGGCCGGGGGGGCGCATGAGGCTGAACGCGGATTCGCCGGCGCGCGCGTACGCCAATGCCGCCAGAGCCCCTCCGACTGATCTTCGCGCGTGAATTGCAATGCCCGGATGGGCGGGGGTATCGCCGTCAAAATCCTCGGGCGCCTTTAATCGCTCGACCAACTCTTTCGTGTGTGCGCGAAGGATCGACTCTTCCTTCGGTTCAATCGGCGCGGCCCAATTGAGCGCGACCTTTTCCTGCGCTTTCAGCAACTCGACGGTGCGGCTGATGCGCTCCGGTCGTTCCGGGTGTCCGGGCGCGCCGTATTCGGTGCAGCGCGGGTCTGTGATGATCGTCAGGGACAAGGGTCAAATGCGTTTTTCGTCCGCGTCAATGAAATCGACGAACGTCGTGATTTCGTCGCGATGCGCCAGGCCGGCCTGCTCCTTGCGCATTTTGAGGCGGGCTTTGGAGGCGTCATCTTCCTGTCCGCGTTTAAAGACGGCATCGTTGAAGGCGCTTTTTTCCGCGGCAGTCTTCTTTACATTTTTCGCGACCCAATCGGCGACTTGTCCGTCGGTAGTCGAGTTTTTGACAACTTCGATGAATGGCTCGGGTTCCAACCCCGCAGCTTTAAGCCATGCGCCGTCGAAGCCCTTGGTAAAATTCTCCTGATAATCCGAATGCAACTTGCCCGCGAGACGCAGGCGGATTTTATCGACGAATCGGGGCAAGTGAGCCCAGCCCGACATCATTTCTCGTGGACTGCGTGGACAAATAAGTTCTGCCATAAACCAATCTTTCCGCAAACTGATGCCCCTGTCAATTCCGTGGCCGGGGCCGGGATCGAAGCGTTTGGAGCAGCCCAGGATGCTGTAAATCTCTTATCCGTTTTGTCTCGGAGCTTGCTCGCGCCTTTCCACCGGAGCTTCTGCAACCCGAAGCCCAAAAAGCTGTTGCGCCGTGGGCTCGTGTACATCAGAAATAATCCTTCATTTTATTGATTTTTCTTGCATTTTGCCGATAAGTAAGGGAATCTCTTACGTCGCCCACGGTTTACTCTGTGCCGGGCGCTTTGTGAAACGCAGCCCTACATATGCAGCGTTTACGTTGATCGAACTGTTGGTGGTCATCGCGGTCATTGCTATTCTGGCATCACTGCTTTTGCCTGCGTTGTCGCGAGCCAAGGAAGATGCGCGCAGAATTCAATGCCTCAGCAACGAACGGCAAGTCTCTCTCGGATATAGGTCCGCCGTGGATGATGACAACGGACAGTTGGGATGGGGGGCGGGTTCGGATAATGTTTTTCAAGGAACCGCTACCATGCCAAGCACAGCCGGCTGGTTCGCGAAGACTTGGGGTGTGGCACATGAAGGGTGGATTTGCCCCGATGCACCCCAGTTGCCGAGCGCTACGAACGTCGTGCCTTATGGATATGGCGGAGAGTATTTAGGGTCGCTTAATTCGGCATGGCAAACGGGTAATTTCTATGATTGGTGGTGGTGGTGGGATGGCCAGACACGCGGTTACGCGACCAATCGTGCCGGCAGCTATGCCGGTAATAATTACGTGCTCCAATGGGGAGGATTGTGGGATTACAACTATGGACAGACAAAGTTGGGTTGGACCAAGGAAGGACAAATTTTGCATCCGGGGAAAACGCCGCTTCTTGCCGATGGCATTGACTTCTGGACGCTCACTCCCAATGAGACGGATTTTCCGGCGTCAAACTTGCAAGCGGGAGGTGGCATCCTGAATTACTTCGGTATGGCTCAAATAACGATCCCGCGCCACGGTTCCCGCCCCAACTCCGTGCCCACCGACTTTCCTCTCTCATACCCATTGCCGGGAGCGATTAACCTGTCTTACATGGACGGCCATGCGGCACTGGTGCCGTTGGAACAGTTGTGGCAACAGGAGTGGCATGCCAATTGGAAAGCCCCAGCCAAGCGGCCTGGCCTGTTTTGACGCATCCCGCAGTAGGGCGGCAGCATACGCTTTGCGGTGCAACTCCTCTATTGTGCTGACTGTGTTCCGCCGCCGAGGTTCACCAGAAACTTAGGGGAGAATTGGAACATTGCCAAAAATTCGGTCTTTGTGAGCGACTCGTGAAAAGCAGGCTTAGACATGCAGCGTTTACGTTGATCGAATTGCTGGTGGTCATTGCGGTCATCGCAATTCTGGCGGCGCTTCTTTTGCCTGCATTGTCACGCGCCAAGGAAGACGCGAACAGAATCAAATGCCTCAGCAACGAACGACAAATTAGCCTTGGATATAAGTCCGCCGTGGATGATGACAACGGACAGTTGGGATGGGGGCTGAATTCGGTTAATGTTGCGCTAGGATCCGCCAATATGCCAAGCACCGCCGGCTGGTTCGCGAAGACTTGGGGCGTGGCACATGAGGGGTGGATTTGCCCCGACGCACCCCAGTTGCCGTTCCCACCAAACGTCGTGCCTTATGGATATGGCGGAGAGTATTTAGGGTCGCTTAATTCGGCATGGCAAACGGGCAATTTCTATGATTGGTGGTGGTGGTGGGATGGCAAGACGAGCGGTTTCGAGACCAATCGTGCCGGCAGCTATGCCGGTAACAATTACGTTCTCCAATGGGGGGGATTGTGGGATTACAACTATGGACAGACAACATTGGGTTGGATCAAGGAAGGAGATATTATGCATCCGGGGAATACACCGCTCCTTGCCGATGGCATTGACTTCTGGACGCTCACTCCCAGTGAAACGGATTTTCCGGCGTCAAACTTGCAAGCGGGAGGTGGTATCCTGAATTACTTCGGCATGGCTCAAATAACGATCCCGCGCCACGGTTCCCGCCCCAACTCCGTGCCCACTGACTTTCATGTCTCATATCCATTGCCGGGGGCGATTAACCTGTCTTACATGGACGGCCATGCGGCGCTGGTGCCGTTGGAGCAGTTGTGGCAACAGGAGTGGCATGCCAATTGGAAAGCCCCAGCCAAGCGGCCTGGCCTGTTTTGACGCAGGCGGTGGCATCCGCTTTGCGGTACAATTTCTCTATGTGCTGACTGTGCTCCGTCGCCAACGCTCGCCAGAAACCTGGAGGAGAATTGAGACATCGCCAACAGTCCGGTCTTTGTGCGCGACCTTTGAAAAGTAGGCTGACACATGCGGCGTTTACGTTGATTGAACTGTTGGTGGTCATCGCGATCATCGCCATTCTGGCGGCGATGCTGTTGCCGTCTTTATCACGGGCCAAGGAGCAGGCCAACAGCACAAAATGTCTCAGCAACTTGCGCCAGATCAACCTTGGTTACACGTCGGCAGTCGAAGATGATGCGGGTCAGTTGGGCTGGAATGGCCCGGCTGGCAACGAAAATATCGCCGGTTATTATCAGAATGGAGGGATCTCTACTTCCATGGGGTGGTATGCAAAGACGTGGGGCATCGCCAACCAGGGATGGATTTGTCCCGACGCCTCTCAATTGCCGATCAATCCGAATGCCGCTTTATTGGAGTTGGAATCCGCAGGGACGGTAAACACCGCCTGGGAAATCAGCGATTTCGAGGCTTGGTGGCCATCAGAAGGCGCGCCGACTTATGCAACAAATCGAGCGGGAAGTTACGCGGGCAACAGTTGGGTGGCTCAATGGGGATGGTGGGCGGGAGGCAATTACGGAAGCGAGAACTCGGAGTTCACTTGGACCAAGGAAAACCAGATTTTGCACACCGCTCAAACGCCTACCTTTGCTGATGCCGTCGATTTCTGGGGGCTTTGGCCGTATGAGGGTGATTATCCCGCCGCCAATTTAAACACTGGCACGCCCATTCAGTCAGGAATGGGCCTGGTGACGATCCCCCGCCACGGATCACGCCCCTCCTCTATTCCATCAAGCTGGCCTCCCCAAAGTAAGTTACCGGGCGCAATCAATATTTCATTTTACGACGGTCACGCCTCTCGGGTGCCGTTGGAAAGGCTTTGGCAATTGGAGTGGCATCGCGACTGGAAAACACCGGCAAAGCGACCGGGTCTTTGAACGCGCAAGAAACTTTTTAAAACGCTATACACGACAGCGAATGTCACTCACACAATTGCAAAGAACATAATCACGTAAAGGGCCAAAAGGCAGATCGGAACGAAACGCAACGACGTTTGCTCTTTTCGTCGAAAAGACAAAATCAGGCAGGTCAAACTTGCGACCGCAAGGCATAAACCAATGATGTCGAATAGCTGGCTTTTCTTCAAAATCACGCTGGTCTCCTCCCTTAAGTGCTCCGGATCTGTTTTTGCGACAAGACCTCGAAGGTGCAATTTCATGGCCTTTCCCTGCAAAGTCAGCCCCTCTAAACGTCCGTAAAGGGCCAATACGACCAAAGTCAGCGATGCAAAGCAGAAAGCTCTCTTTTTCATAACCAACGTACTTCACCCAGTCAGTTCCATGATTCTACATTTTGTTCCGCAAACTACACTACTTCGGCATTTCGCCCAACCACCTCCGAAACTCCTCCGAAGGCGCCGCCGTAAATTCCCGCACCACCTCCTGCCAGGCAAAACGCACTGAAAGCGCGTGCAACGCCTGGTTTCGCATCAGCAACTGCCGCCAATCCTCCTCGGTCAAGCGATCCTGGACGAGCGCGAGGTAATGGTCTTCATTCCCGCCATATAACTTGTCTCCCACCACCGGATGCCCAACCGCCGCAAGGTGAATCCGAATCTGATGCTTTCGACCCGTTCGCGGCGTGACTCGAACGACGCTGAAATCCCGGCCTTCGCGACGGATAATTTTTTCAACCTGGTACTCGGTTTGTGCCGCCGCTCCGTCCGTCCGCACGCAATCCTTGATCGCGATTTCGCTTTTTTCATCTTTACCGAGCGGCAAGTCAATCGTTCCCGAATCGCGCTCAATAATCCCATGAACAATCGCCAGATATATCTTCTCGACAGACCGGCTTTCCCAAAGTTTCCCGAGAGCACCGGCGGTAGCAGGATTTTTCGCCACGATTGTGACTCCGCTTGTCTCGCGGTCCAGGCGATTGACCAAATGACCGTTCTTCCCAAGATAAAGGCGCACCCGGCCCACGAGACTCGACATTTCGCCGGACTTGGTTGGATGACAAACCAGACCGGGCAGCTTGTTCAGCACAAGCAAATTGTCGTCTTCAAAAATAATGTCCAATCCGTGAGTCATCGCGCGGATTATACTGAAGCGCCACGGAAACTTCACTCTCGCAAACCACAAAATACCATCGCTGGTGGCGCGACCTGGCAACCCCCAATATCAAGGGTATCAAGCAACCGACAAATCGAGTCGATAATAAATCAAATGACGCACAAAGGCTTCCACGCCGGCATGGCGAGCCAGACGGACTTTGATTTTCGCCAGCATCTGCGCGACACGATTATTTTGCTCGGCGGCAAGGAGGCCATCGCGGACATGCTGATAAAATCGCAGGATGGATTTATTGATGAATGCGATGTTGCGGCACTGAGGAATTACAATTCCATTCTTTTGACAGAGTCGAAGACCCGGCTCTCTGCGTTGAAGCGACTTAAAGTGCGGCTGCCTTCGTCTTAAGGTAGGGACGGCCCGCCGGGCCGTCCGCGGACGCCTCGGCGAGGCGTCCCTGCTACCAAAACTTGACACAAGCAGCAAAGTCATCGCGTGGAGCAAGACTTACGAAAAGTCGCGCGTGGTGTTCATTCAGTCCGGTCACGACCACTACGCGTGGGTCAATCCGAATTACCAACGTCTGCTGCGTCAAGTAATACGTTGGACTGCGCCCGATTCTTTACATCGCCAGTAGTAAGGTAATTAGCGGAGGAAAACCTGCAATTCGAGGGGGTTTTCATCCTTGCTCACAGAGAAACGGGTGAGGGCGCTCCAACCAAGGCGTTGCACGAAGTCCCATGTTTCCGCGGGCATCGGACTGCAAATCACGATTCGACCGCGGCGCATTTGGCGGCTGGCGTTTTCCAGGAGCATTCGCAGCAACCGGATGGGATTGCCGCCTTGAACTTTGCGTCCGTAGGGCGGATTGGTCAGAAGAACATTCACGTTCTCCTCGGGCCAGGTCAGCGCATCGGCTTCCCGCAGCGTAAGACGGTCTATTCCATTCAAGTTTTCCGTCGCTGCCGCAATGGCAGCAGGGTCGCGGTCGCTGCCGATAAGTTTCGCGTACGGGCCGGCTTTGGCGCGCTCGACGAGTTCAGTTCCAGCGCCGCAGAACGGGTCCCAAACGATGTCGCTCGCGTGAGGCTCACTGAGCACGGCCATTGCGGCGGCGAGCGGCGCGTGGGTCATCGCGGGCACTTCGGCGCGGAGATAATTAAAACGGGTGTCGCGCCAAAATCTGGGAATAATTTCGAGAACATTTCCGATTGGACGAAGTTCCCAGACAGCGCGGTTCGGGCTGTTGGGTAATTCGGGCGCAACGCGCTGGGCCGCGCGGACAAAATCCAGAAGTTGCCCGCGTGAGGCGTTCGGCAGTTGCAAGCGCCAGATGGGCGCGCCTTCAGTGAGGTCTCGCAGCAACCCGGAAACTTTGCCAAGAGCGGCGGCGAAAGATTCGGGAGCGCCGGCCTTTGGAGGCATTTCGGCGAGAAGGACGGCGTCGCTCCACAATCGGCAGTCAAGAAGACTATCTAGACTGCCATGCAATTGGGCGTCAATTTGGCCGGGGAATGTTTCCCGCCCGCCGCGCACGGTATGCGGCAAATTCCGCAATAGAAGCTCTCCCAACCCCCTGCGACAACGCAGGCGCAAGGGGACTTCGGTCAGAATTTTTTCACCGAGAACACGGCCTTCGCCCACAACCGCGCGCGCGCGACGAGTGCTCAGCGCCGCACTGGCAGTGGCGATTTCACGCAGCACCAGCGAAGCGTTGCTGACGCAGGATTTTAAGGCAACTTCGCTTCGTTCGCCGCCAACTTTTCCAAGAGCCACCGCCAGCACGCGCAATTGGTCATCGCGCTTTTCGTGCGTCCATAAATTCAACAGGGCGGACTCCGCTTCCGAGTCCACGCCAAGGCGGCCCAAACAGGTGATGATGCTGCGGCGTTCGGCGTTGTCGTGGTTCTTGAGATGATCGAGCAAAAGCGCGCGAACTGGAGCGACGGGTGACAGCGCGCCTTCCGATGCAATGTCGCCAAGAACGCGCAGTGATCCGCGATATTGACTGACGTTAAGTGGATGATTCAGAGCTGCCAGAAGCGGTTCAGCGACGAGCCGACCACGCGCCACGAGACGGCGTCGCGCGCTGCCCGCGAGTTTGTCGTCGTCGCCGGCGAGGTCTTTGATCCAGGACGCAATGTCGGGTTCAGTCCGCAAAGTTAGATTGCCGGACGCGGGTTGGCGCGGTCAATTACAGGACGATTCTCCATTTCTGCTTTGACCATATCCGCGACGGTTGCTGCGAATGTCCACCGGCGTTTCCAGCCGAGATTTTTTTCTGCTTTTGAAGGATTTCCGCAAAGTCCAACGGTTACCTCAGTTGGGGCCTGCGAAGGGTCGGTTTCGATATGGTCTTCGGCGCGCAGACCGGCGGCGGAGAATGCGGTTTCGACGAATTCGCGCACGGTGCGGCTCGTGCCCGATGCGAAAACGAATTCGTCCCCTTGCGAGACCTGGAGCGAAAGATAAAAACCTTCGACAATGTCGCGGGCGTCGCTCCAATCGCGCTGGGCTTGCAGGTCTCCGAGGCGAAGTTTTTTCTGCTCACCCTTTTTGATGGCGGCGACGGATTTTGCGACGCGACAACTCAGATAATTAGCCGGGCGCAACGGAGATTCGTGATTGTAGAGAATGCCGACTGAAATGAATTGGCCGTATTTCTCGCGATGAAGCCGCGCAAATTGGTCGGCGGCTTGCTTGGAAATGGCGTAGGGGGTCAGCGGTTTTCGCGGAGTGCTTTCGCTTTGCGGCGATTCGTCCGGCGAGCCGAAGACTTCGCAGGACGAAGCGAGAAAAAATCGAATGGCGGAATTTTGCAGTCGGCCTGCTTCCAAAATCCGCACGGTGCCAATCGTGATGGATTGCACGGTTTGCTCGGGGATCAAAAAGCTTTGGCGCGAATCCGAAACACCCGCGAGATGATAGACTTCATTGGGCGCGGATTTTTGCAGAACACTTACAATTGACAGCGGGTCTTCGAGCGAGCCGGTGTGAAAGTGGATGCTGCGCAACTCTTCCGGCGCGAATCGGCGGCGAATCCGCTCCTCCTCGCGGCTGAATGGCAACCGGATCAATCCGTGAACTTCGTAACCCTTGCCAACCAGCAGCCGCGCCAAATACGTGCCGTCCTGACCGAGGATGCCGGTAATCAGCGCCTTCCTCATCTCAATCTTCCAGGCGGACGTCGGGCATCGGCAGGACAAATTTTCCGCCGTGCTTGAGGAAATCGCTTTCGCGCTTCTTCATTTCGGTGATGAAGTGCCACGGTAAAACGAGGAAATATGCCGGCTTCTGTTTGCGCGAATCCTCCTCGGAAATGATCGGGATGTTCGTGCCGATGGTTTGCGAGCCCCACTTGTCCTTGTTCCTGTCCGCCACCGCGGGAACGAGGTCTGGCGTGATGTCGCAATATTGAAGGATCGTGTTCCCTTTGGTCGAAGCGCCGTAACCGTGGACGAGCTTTCCCTGCTTCTTTGCCTTCTTCAAAAATGCGCGCAGGTCGTTTTTGATCTTCTTGATATTGTTGCGAAAAACGGCGAACGGCACGTCGGTGTCCAGCGCGAGTTCGAATTCTTTTAGGCGCATGTCCTGCACGCGTTGGCGCGCTTCGGGAGTCGGTTTGACTTTTCCTGCGTGACCGGCGGTGATGCGGAAACTCCCGCCGTTGATGTCGTTCAGGCTGACATCGATCACTTCCAGGTTGTGCTCCGCGAGCAGGCGCTCCATCGGGGCGAGGCCGTAATATTCCAGATGCTCGTGGCAAATGGTGTCAAAACTATTCATCTCCAGCATTGTCGGGAGGTAGCTCAATTCCAGAATCCAAATTCCCTGGTCGTGCAAGATGGACTTGATGTCCTGCACGAAGGAATGCGGATTTTCCAGGTCGTAGAACATCGCAATCGACGTGATGACCTTGGGTTTTTCGTGCGGATAAACGGCGCGCAAGTTCGCCGCAGAGAAGAAATCGTTGACCACTGGAATGCCAGCCGCGCGGGCGTATTCGATGATGTTCGTGGCCGGATCAAACCCGAGCAATCGCAGGCCTTGCGTCTTGTAAGATTTTAGGAGTGTGCCGTCGTTGCAACCAATGTCGATGATGAGGTCGCCGCTTTGCAATTGGACAGTTGCCTCGGCGTGGTGGGCAATTCCACCGAGGTTGTCGCGCATGGTCTGGTTGATGCCGGAGCGATACCAGTAGCTGCGATAAAGGATGTTCGGCGGCACGGAATGCTTTAATTGCACGAGACCGCAGGCGTTTTGGTCCAGGCTTGGGTCGCATCGCACTAGGTCGAGCGGGATTCGCCGTTGCACGGGCGGTTTGCCCTTGGGATCGGCAAATGCGCCGGCGATATACTGGTCTCCGAGGCTCAGGACAGGGGTGAGCGCCTTCGAGCCGCAAATCCGGCAGAAGTTGCGCGTCACCAAAATTGGCGAAGAGGATGCGTTGGACATCGGGGCGGAATAAAACATCAAACGCGACGAGAGGCAATTAAGAATTAAAAATTAAGAATTAAAAAGTCGGCGGAACGAAACGAGGTTGATGGCTTTTACTTTCTAATTCATCATTTTTAATTCTTAATTCGTCTGATTCGTCCTTTTCACACGAGGAACCTTTGGTATGTTGACGGGCCGCAAAAATGCGGGTGTTATGAGCGCTTACGACAACCTGAAATTCAATTCCGACGGCCTGATTCCGGCCATCGTGCAAGACAATGACAACGGCCGCGTGCTGATGATGGCATGGATGAACCGCGCTTCACTCGAAGCCACGGTGGCCACCGGCAAAACGCATTTCTGGAGTCGCTCACGCCAGAAATTTTGGGTCAAAGGCGAAACCAGCGGGCATACGCAAAACGTCAAGGACATCGCATACGATTGCGACGGCGACACGCTGCTCATCAAAGTGGAACAGACCGGCGCGGCCTGTCACGAGGGTTATCGCTCCTGCTTTTTCCGTTCCATCACGGACAAAGGAGCGTCCACGCGCGTGACGGAACCGCAACTTCAAACGCCCGGCGAAATTTACGGGAAGAAATGACCGACGGCGCGCTTCACTTTGGCAGCCGTGGCTACTGGGTGATGTTCGCGCTTCTTTTCGTCGCGCGCGGAATGGACTTTCTCAGCACATGGGTCGCGACGCCGAACCTGGTGCTGGAAGGCAACCCGCTTGCAAAAAAAATGGGCTGGAAGCTGGGAGCGTTGGTCAACCTGACGCTTTGTGTCACATTCGCGTTCTGGCCGCTGACGGCGATCATTGTCATAACGGCTGGTTTGCTTGTGGCGGCGCATAATTTCCATTCGGCGTGGCTGATGCGGTCGATGGGCGAAGACGCCTACCGCGAATGGTTTTCGGATCGACTCGCCGAAACGCGGATGCCGCTTTACATTTCCTGCCTGCTCGGCGAAACCGTCTTGACAGGAATTATCGGCGCGGCGTTGATTCTTTTCAGCGAAT
Source organism: Verrucomicrobiia bacterium (assembly GCA_036501665.1). Taxonomy (GTDB): domain Bacteria; phylum Verrucomicrobiota; class Verrucomicrobiia; order Limisphaerales; family Palsa-1400; genus DATAUD01. Next base: position 36,030 of record DASXZW010000059.1, on the reverse strand, counting down.
TGGACTCCATCGCGTTTGCCATTGGTTTTGGGATCGTCGCCTATTCGGGGATCGTCCTGTTTTACACCGCGCTTTCATTGTGGCGCAGGCGGCATGAGATGAGGTAAGAAAGGGAAGCGTGTATTATCCTTCGCAACCAGAATTTTTGAAATTGGCCGGTCAGGGAAACCTGATCCCGGTGACCCGCCGCGTTTTGGCCGACTTTGAAACACCGCTCTCCGCGTATCGAAAAATTCGCGGGCAAGGGGAATCGTTTTTGTTCGAGTCGGTGGAAGGCGGCGAACATATTGGCAGGTACTCATTCGTCGGCTGCAATCCGCGCTCCGTCATCCGGCAAACTGGAACAAGAGTGGAAGTTATCGAGAACGGCAAAGTCACGGAAACTTTTACGATTGGCCAGGGCGTAACGGACGGGTTGGCGGTCATTGAGCAAGTCATGAAGCGCTTTCAGCCAGTTTCGATTCCTGGTTTGCCGCGCTTCAGCGGCGGGGCCGTTGGGTTCATCGGTTACGAGTTTATACACGACATTGAGCCGGTGGTGCCTCGCCCTCCGCGCGACGACTTGAACACCCCGACGCTTTACTTTCTGATCGCGGATGAATTGTTGGTGTTCGATCGCGTCTCCCAAACGATTACGATTCTGGTCAATGCGGTCTTGAACGGGCAAAGTCCCGAGGACGCCTACGAAGAGGCGACCGGCGAAATCGACCGACTCCTCTCCCTTCTGGAACAGCCGTTGGAATTTCTGCCTGCCGATGTGCCGCGCGAAATTCCCGACGTCCCGTTTGCCTCGAACATGACGCAGGAAAAGTTTGTCGAGAATGTTGAGCGCGCCAAGAAATACATTTCCGCCGGCGACATTATCCAGGTCGTCGGTTCGCAGCGATTTTCGACGCCGGTCAAGGCTTCGCCGATTGATATTTATCGGGCCGCGCGCTCGATCAATCCTTCGCCGTACATGTTCCTGCTGGAACTCGATGGCTTCTCACTCGTCGGCGCGTCGCCGGAGGTTCATGTGCGCTGCGAAGATCGGCGCGTTGAAATCCGCCCCATCGCTGGCACGACGCGCCGCGGAAAAACGGAAGCCGAAGACGAGGCGCTTGAAAAGGAATTGCTGGCCAATCCAAAGGAACGCGCGGAACACGTCATGCTCGTGGACCTGGCGCGCAACGACATTGGCCGTGTGTGCAATTTTGGCAGTGTGCGCGTGAAGGACTTGATGATCATCGAGCGCTACAGCCACGTCATGCATATTGTTTCGCAAGTGGAAGGGACGTTGTCCGCAAAGCGGAATGCTTATGATTTGATGCGCGCCACGTTTCCTGCCGGAACATTGAGCGGCGCGCCAAAAATCCGGGCGATGCAGATCATTTCTGAAATGGAGCAGACTGCGCGCGGCACATACGGCGGATGCGTCGGCTATTTTTCATTTAACGGAAACCTGGATTGTTGCATCACTATTCGCACGGCGCTGATCAAAGAGGGCGTGGCCTACGTGCAGGCTGGCGGCGGCTGGGTTTATGACTCGGTGCCTGAAGCGGAATTTCAGGAAACTGTCAATAAGTCGAAGGCGATGCTCAAAGCCGTCGCAATGGCCGAGAACTTTTATCAGTAAGGGTTCCCTCAGACAGGCCGCAGACTCCTCGCTAATGCCGCGCGCAGTTCACTCAATTTCGGCGGCTTGTTGAGAATAGTATCGACATGCTCCGGGATTTCATTTTCAGCCTTTAACCGCCTGCCCCACCCCGTCAGCAGAATCACGGGGGTTGTCGGCGATGCGGCCTTGATGGCGCTTGCCACAGCGCGTCCGTCCACATAGGGCATTCCGAGGTCTGTGATGACCGCCGCGAACGATTGATAGCGCGCAAAGGATGACTTGAAAGCGTCAATTCCGGCCTGGCCGCCGTTGGCCGTCTCGACGATGTGGCCGTCAGGTTCAAGCGTGTCGCGGACCGCCTTGAGAATCAGCGGATCGTCATCGACAACAAGAAGGCGCAACCGCGGGAGCGCGACGTTTTCGCTGCTCGACTTGACAATGTCTGCCGTAAAACGCGGCGCGGCGGGAAACAACATTTTGATCTTTGTCCCCTTCCCCGACGCGCTGTCAATCTCAACGTCGCCGCCATGTCGCTTGACGATGCCGCGAACCATTGCCAGACCAAGGCCGGTGCCGCGTTCGCCTTTCGTCGTAAAAAACGGCTCAAGGCAGCGTCGGCGCGTCTCGGTGTCCATACCGAGGCCGGTGTCCGCCACCTGAACGTTGACACGTCCAGACGCCGCCTTGGTGCTGACTGTGATAGTCCCGCCGGAGGGCATGGCATCGACGGCATTCAAAATGATATTGACGAGTGCTTCGCGAATTTCACTCTCCACTCCCATGACGAGCGGCAGTCTGGGGGGCAACGCGGTTCGGACGTCGATTTCGATGCCGCGTTGTTCCGCCATGTCGTGCCAGCGCGCTCGTGTCAGGCTCACCACTTCAGTCACCAGAGAGTTTAGCTGTACCGGCTCCAGAAAGAGCTGCGGTTCGCGCTGCTGATAGAATTCGTGCAATCGCGCGATGGTCGCGGAAATGTCAGCCCCGGCGCGTTGGACGATTTTAAGATTATCGCGGGCCAGGTCGCTGAGGTTTTTCTCGTGCTCCAGCAGCGACGACGTGTAAAGCATAATTGGCGAGAGGCCGTTGTTGATGTCATGGGCGACGCCGCTGGCCATTTCGCCCAGGGCGCGCAGGCGCTCCTGCTGCATTATGGCATGTTGAGTCTGGTGCAGGTCGTCATAGGCTCGTTGCAAAGCGCCGTAAATCTGCGCCTGATGCGCCGCGAGCGCCGTGTGGGCGCTAAGTTGGCGCAAAAACTCGCACTCGCCTGCGTTAAAAGAACCTGCTTCCCGCCGCGCTGTGATCAAGACGCCAAAAACCTGGCTCTCGACCAGCAGCGGCGAAATGACCATCGACCGCAAGCCCGCCTCAGCAAGACGTTTGGCGCACGGGAATTTCATCCGGGCTATGTCCGGTTCGTAAATGAAATCGCCGAGGAGACAACCGGCCAGATCGTTTTCGTTGATCGAAATCAAGGCCTGACCAGGCCCGGCGAATTCGTGCGCCAATTCCGTGTGATTGACACCAACGCAGGTGATTGTGAAGACGCAGGACAATTCGTCGTAGGCGCAAACGCAGCCGAAATCGACGGGCAATTGATCTTCAAGACTACGGATCACGACCTGGTAAATGCTCCGCAAATCCTGGCGTTCACCGATGGCGCGAGTGACTCGGCTTAGAAGTTGAAGGCACGCGTGTTGCGAGTCGGGAACCGTCCACTCGGGAACCTGCGTCAGAAAGGCCATCCCGACAGCCAGGAAGCAAATGGGCGCGGTGTTTATTTCACCGAAGTGAGCCAACGTTCTGCCAAGCGCATCCAACCCGATAATTCCGCCCAAGAGCGCCGCGACACCGAACGAACACGATACGACAGTTGCCGCTATGAGAACCCAGGCTGGCCGTTTTGCTGATTGTCGTGAAGCCATATGTTTGGTTAACCCGCCAGCACTGTAAACAAATCAACGCAGCAATGCAACACTTTTTCTAATGAATTAGAATAAAAAAACTGTTACTTATAGTCTGCGACACTTAAGGGCTGCAAGTAGCTGTGCCATGATAGAGGAGGGACAATTTTGTCTTAAACGCAATCCTAATCTTAATCATAATCAGTATTTAAAAAAAGGAATGATTAAGATTAGGATTAGGATTGCGATTAGGAAACACCGTAAGGGGGTGTCAATCAAACCTTGGCGAGGGTTTCACGCAGGGTCTTATTTATTGGTTTGTTGACTGTCGCGCGAAAACCAGGTGCGGTATCGCGGCGGGAGCAGGCTGGTGGCTTTGCTGTTCTTGTCGCCAGATTCCTTGCTCTCGACGTAATGATACTGGCCGTCCTCCTCCTGCCAGATTTCAACGGTCGTTTGCTCCTGGCCAGTGTGCGGAAAAAACCTCTCAAGATGCTGCGACTTTGCGGCGGACAATTGCTCCGGAGCCAGCACGGAAGCGAGATTCGCCCACATCCGATTTGTCAAGTCGATCATTTCCTGCGCGAATGGCTGAATGATCACGACCGTGTGCCCTGCCGCATTGTTGGTTTGATCGGTGTGCCGGCGTTCCAGCACCGTGAACTCGCGCTGGTAGCGTCGTAAAACCCGGTTGGCGTTTGCCAATTGATCCGGGCTTAGATGCAACTCCGCGGCCATGCGACGACCGATGCCAACACCGACCGGATTAGCGGCATAAGCTTCAATGGCGCTTGCGGGAATCGCCACAGTTTTAGCCTGCCAGACCTGCCGGAAATAAAGGTAGGTGACAATTAGGAGCCAGATCGCCGCCGCTCCAAAGGCAAAGCGGGGAAGCCATTGCCATTTTCGCGGGCCGGTGGAACGGGACGCATCGCCCGGAAAATTGTGAAATCGTCCCATCGCGCTCTCGACGGCATTGCGGACTTCATTTGCCGTTTGATAGCGGCGGCGTGACTTCTTCCCGAGCATTCGCAAAACGATTTGATCCAGGCGTGGATCCACACCGGGCTTGTGTGAGGGCGGCTCAATTTCTCCCAGCGGCAAAATACCCGTGAGCATTTCGTAAGCGACAACGCCAAGAGAATAAATGTCGGCGCGGGAATCGACTTTCCACGGTTTGTCCGCTTGCTCCGGCGCCATATAGACGGGCGTGCCCATAAGCACCATCGCGTTGCCGCCGCTGGAATTTTCCTTTTTTTCCCTGACCCTTAACGACGCCAGACCGAAGTCGGCAATTTTCACGCGGCCTTTCTTGTCAAGCAATATGTTTGACGGCTTGATGTCGCGATGCACTATCCCCTCTTCGTGGGCATATTGGAGGGCGTGGCAGATTTCGATGATGATTCGTTGCGATTCCTCCGTATTAAGGGTGCTTTGATTGATCAATTCCCTGAGAGAGGTTCCATCAACGTACTCCATGAGGAAGTAATAATGGCCACCCGCCTGGCCAAAATCGAAAACGCTCACGATGTTGGAATGATTCAACTTCGCCAACGCCTGTGCTTCGCGAGAGAAACGATTGGCAAAGGCTGGATCGCGTCCAAGCTCCGGGGAAAGTATTTTCAACGCAACCACTCGATCCAGTTGCGGCTGCCGCGCCTTGTAAATGGTTCCCATGCCGCCTGATCCGGCAACCTCAATGATTTCCAGGCCGGGGAAAATCGGCGCCAATTCGGCCGGCGAAGGAGCTGTCAGCGGAGCTTCAAATCCAAATTCGTATGCGAAGGAGTCAGCGGCGCTTCCGCACTCAGAGCACGGCGAACCGGGAGGATCGACTGGCATTGGCGAATGGCATCGCCGGCATAATCGAATGGTGTCCATGGAATCCGTCTTACTGTTGCAAAGCCGCAGAAACCGGCATTCGCACTACTTAAAGCCGCCCGCGCCTTTCCTATGAAATTTCCTGGACGATACTTGGTTCATTCTATTTGCAGTTTACATTAAATTTGACGGATGCGAAGTGGATTTTGAATTTTTCGCCGTTGCAATGGAGGTGGCTGGAGCGACGGTTGACTTGCATAGCGCGGCAATGTATGCTTTGAAGATGATCGAGAAAGAGCTAATTGCCGCATCAACCGAGCCCTTGATTCTCTCGTTGTTGTCCAGAGGGGAAAGCTATGGTTACGAGCTGATCCAGGAAGTCAAACGACTCTCCGGTGATAAAATAACCTGGACCGACGGGATGCTCTATCCGGTATTGCATCGAATGGAGGAGCGGGGTTGGATCAAGTCGCGGTGGGCTGAGTCCGAAAACGGGCGCAAGCGCAAATATTACTCCATCAAGAAAGAAGGCGAACAGGTTCTTCAAGCAAAGCGTTCGCAGTGGAACTTAATTTCGGCGGTTTTCTCCGGGCTGTGGGAGGGACAAAATATTTCGCCTTGACGCAGGCTAGGCCAGAAAATGGTGGGCGAGACAGGACTTGAACCTGCAAGGGTTTCCCCACGTGGTCCTAAGCCACGCGCGTCTGCCATTCCGCCACTCGCCCTTAACTGCGATCAACTATATACCGAGGGTTTTAGGATCACTAGAACTGAATATCTCGACCTAAGAAATCTGTGCTTTTTTTTTGAGTCTCTCCAATAGTCTTCAATAAGAGCCGGTTGCATCGTTTAGGTGTCAATTAGACCGACGAGCAAGGGGAGATTTGCAATGTGTTGAAAATAAGTGGGTTATCGGTGAAACCCTGATGTCACCATCAGATTATTGTCGGATAGGGTTACAGTTTCAGCTAAATGGGGTCGAAAAAACGATGTTTGTAAGGTGTTTATAATAAGATTATTACAACTCACTTATTTATGCTTGCGCGGGATGGCATGGAATCGGCTAAGACGGTTACAACATGAATTCGGTTTTATTGACGTTCAATGTGAACGGAACAATGCTGAGCCTCGGCTTGGGTGGATTGGCTGCTTTCGGTCGCCGTTTTCGGAAGTAATTTTCCTTTAAAACCTTAAACCAACTTAAACCCCGCGACCTCTGGTTGCGGGGTTTTTGTTTTGCCTGGATGCGAACCTTGACCTTTGCCAGCCCACACGCCAGCAAGACCGATCCGAGTCATTATGAAAGAATTAAGCGATCGCCGACAAGAGTCTTTGTGGGATGAATGGATGATAAGCCAGCCCGGTTAAGTCTTTGTTAGAGAGTTTCTTGCGCCGAGATGACTCCTTTTGTCTGCATCAGGTCGGATTCTCTTACAATCATTGTTACCCGTCTGACATATTTCACAACAACCTTATTATTAAACACTTATATATATAACCCTTATCCATTCATCAGGGTGAAGACTTATGGTGTCGGGAGGGGTTACACTTATTCACATTCGCGACACCTCAAGTTTTAGTTCGTCACCTTTTGCAAGGTATTAAACCTAAACGGTTTAAGCTGCCGCGCCCTCCCGCGCTTCTTTTGGGCACGATTTTAGCTTAACCCAACGCAGTTGGAATTGAGCATTCTGGCGCGGATTGGGTCTCGACCGGGGCCCGAGCCAAGTAAAAAAACCCGACACGCAAGTAAAGAAGAAACGCGCCGAAAAACTGTACTTTAGCATAGAAGATCCACGCGTTTTTAGAAGTTAGTTTGCTTAATTCATGTCATTCCTAGCGTTTATGACCGGTTTGGTAGGATTGGCCACAGCCTTGTTGGTTGTGCCTGTAGTCCTTGCAGTTTGCCGCCGAGCGGAAAAACCGCGGCGGGAACAGGATTTGCATCACGGCCAGGCGGCGGCTGTGCCTCGATACGGCGGATTGGCTCTGGCGGTTGCGTTCATTGCGGTGAACGCATTTCTTGCATTTGTTCATCCAACCGAAGGCTCCAGCCTGATCTTACAACCGTCGATCTTGGTCTGTTGCCTGGCAATGTTCTTGATCGGATTTTTGGACGATCTTAAACCTCTGGGCGCGCGAAAGAAATTCCTCGCCCAAGTGGTTGTGGCAACGGCGGTTTGTTTCTGCGGCGTAGGAATCCAGACCTTCAAGGTGCCGTTCACGGGTAGCATTATTCAACTTGGCCCGTGGGGTGCTCTTCTCACAATTGTTTGGCTGGTCGGAATAACCAATCTTATCAATCTCATCGACGGCGTCGATGGGCTGGCTGGCGGCATTGCGCTGATGTTGATGGCGCTGCTCGGCTATGTCGGTCACGAAACCGGCAATTTGCAGCTGTTGATCGCTGGAATGGGCGGGGCGCTGCTTGGATTCCTTTGTTTCAATTTCCCGCCGGCGCGAATCTACCTTGGAGACGGCGGGGCGTATTTTCTAGGATTCCAAATCGCCCTGTTTGCGATCGAAGGTTCGCACAAAGGAGAAATCATGGCAGCGCTGGCGGCTCCCCTGTTCGTTCTGGTTCTGCCGATCCTGGACGCATCTTTGGCGATACTTCGCCGCGGCTTGCGCGGGTTGCCGCTTTTCAGGCCGGACCGACGCCACTTGCATCATCATCTTTTGGATACCGGCCTGTCTCATCGCAAGATTGTGCTCATTTTCTACGGGGCGACGAGTCTCTTCCTGGCAATGGGAATGGCGGCTTACTGGTCACGAGGGAATCTGGTGCCGGTGCTCTTGGGATTGACGGTTCTGGTCGTCCTTTTGGGGGCGGGACAATTTCAGTTCAGCCGTCGTTGGTTTGCGGTCGGGCGGATGCTTGATAATTCTCTCAAGATGCGCCGCGAGATCGAATACGCAGTGTGCCTTAGCCGTTGGCTTGCTCTGGAAGGCAGTCGCGGGCAAGGCGTCGAAGAGCTTTGGAACCTGCTCGCTGTGATTGCCGAGCGTCTTGGCTATACCTCGATGAAGCTCATTTTGGCGGATGGCGAACGCTCATGGTCGAGGTTCACCGGGCCGAAATCTCACGAAAGCGACACTACACGTTTATATCGACACAAGCTTTTGGGAGGACGTTGCGGCGTGCTGGAATTGTCTTCGCCATGTTTTGATGAAAATGGAATCGAAGGCGACTCGGCGGTTCCTTCGAGCCGTCAACGGAATTGGGCGCGCCCGACAATCACGGACCAGGGTTTGTCAGAAACGATCACGGAACTTGTTGCTGAAGGGTGGATCAAGGCGACGAGTAATTATATCAACGCGAACGGCGAGAACCGGACGCTGCATTTTTCCGACGGAAAATCGTTCTGCCGGACGAATTCCGCCGGGTCCCGCGTCTCAATGTCGCCATTCCCCCTGGCGGAGACGCGGGACTTCGGCGACGCGACGCAGATGCCCGAGCGAAACCCAATCCTTGTGAGGAAGACCGCACCCAATGAGCAACTGGGGACAGGAACTCCAGCATTTCTGGAGGTAGGAATATGATGAGTGACCATAAAGTTATCAGGATTTTCCCCCGGTGGGTTTTGCGCTTTGAATCCCGAAGGATTTCGCGGCTGACTTCGGCTTTGGCCGCGTCTCTTTTCGCTGTGCTTATGCTTGCCGCTGGCACAAACGTTTATGCTACTGCATATACAGCAATTCGGAGTCAGAATTGGAATGTTAATAACACATGGACCCCGACTGGCGTTCCTGGAGTTAATGACACTGCGGATATTCCTGGCGGATTTACAGTAACAGTGAGTGCAAACCAATCTGTCAAGACTCTTACTTTCGATAACACAAGCGCAAACACTGGGATTCTCTCGGTGAATTCCGGAGCCACCCTTACTGTTGGCACAGGCGGCATTACACTTGATAATGACTCGAATGGTAATACATCGGCGTCGATTCAAGGCGCAGGCGCTGTAACTACAACAGGATCATTCGTGGTGGGTGGAACTACAGCGTCCTCGACTGGAACTTTCACAACAACGCTGACTTCGACCATTTCTGCTCTCTCAATTACAGGCACTTTGGATGTTGAGGGTCAAAGGACTTCCACCGGGAAAATAAATGATGCCAGTTTTGAACTGGAATCAGGGTCGGTGACTGCGGGCAATGTAACAATCAACGCAGACACAAGTTCCACTTCGACCCTCGACTTAACCAGTGGTTCTGCCAATGCTACGCTCACAGTATCCGGAAACCCTTCGATTACAACTAGCGGCACTGGAGCCTCTTTTCTAGCGAATGGGTCGAGCGATACTGTCGTTTACTCGCGCGGGGGATCTCAGACAGTATTTGCCACTTCTTACAATAACTTGACTCTTTCTGGGAGCGGAACCAAGACCCTAAGTTCTGGCACATCCATCAGCGGAACTCTGATGATGGCGGGTGCAGCGACAACAACAGGGACTGCGCCCACTTACAACAGCGGAGCAAGTTTGGAATACGCCTGGACCACAAGTGAAACGACTGGAATTGAATTTCCCTCAGTATGGAACGCAGGTGGAGGAATCATAATTGCAAATGCCGCAAACATAGTAACTACATTGAGCGCGGCAAAAACAATCAATGACACACTCACTATCAACAGCGGCAAGCTGAATCTGATCAGCAGGACTTCCACCGCCACCGAATTGTTTTTTGGCAGTGTCCAGCAGTTGTCGGGCAATTGGGGCGCCAGCGGCGAGACGCATAACGATTCCACTCGCTTTACAGCAACTGTTCTGGTCGTTGCAGTGGGCCCTGTCAGCGCGGGGAATACGACAATTACTCCAAGTCCTGCTTCGATCACCGCCGATGGAGCTTCCACTTCCACAATTACTGTGCAAGCGAAAGATGCTGCCAACAATAATTTGGTAGCAAGCGGTGGAACGGTTACATTATCCACAACTTCTGGCGCACTAAGCGCAGTTACTGACAACGGGGATGGCACATACACTGCAATCCTGACTTCCCCTACTGTTGTTGGCTCGGCCATCATCACCGGCACAATTGGTGGCAATAATATCACTGACAATGCGGTTGTCACGTTTACCGCCGGCCCTGTTTCAGCGGCGCAATCCACGGTTTCTGCGTTTCCAACTTCCTTAGCGGCGGACGGAGTCGCGACGTCAACAATAACGGTGACTCTTTTGGATGCGCACGGCAATCCAGTTTCGGGGAAGACGGTGACCCTGGCACAAACTGGCGCAGCGACGATCAGCCCGGCGTCAGGATCAAGTTCGGCGCTGGGTGTGGTGACATTTACGGTGAAATCAACGATTACAGGTGTTGATACTTTCACAGCAACCGACACGACTGACTCTATTACGCTTAGCACAAAACCAACGGTGACTTTTAACCCTGGGCCGGTCAGCGCTGCTGCCACGACTATTACTGCCAGCCCGTCTTCGATTACAGCCAATGGTTCCTCGACTTCGACGATCACCGTGCAGGCCAAGGATGCCAATGGCAACAATCTGACCAGCAGCGTCGGAACGGTGGTATTAGGCGCATCGGCGGGGACGTTGAGCGGTGTAATAGACAATGGCAACGGGACTTACACAGCGACTCTGACCTCTTCAACGGTCGCCGGAAACGCCAATATCACCGGGACAATAGTCGGCAACGCGATTGGGCATTCAGCGACGGTGACATTTGCCCCCGGGGCGGTCAGCGCAACCATGTCCTCGATTGTTGCAGTTCCGACGAGCCAGACGGCAGGCACCGCGACGATTGGCCTGACGGTCACGGCAAAGGACGCATTCGGAAACGTCATTTCGGGAGACACTGTTGTACTATCGGGGTCTGGAACTGCCAATACTTTTACACCGGCGTCCGGCCCGACCAGCGGCAGCGGAATATTCACGGCGACGCTGGCATCGACGGTGGCGCAGAACGAGACGATAACGGCCACGATCGCTGGCACGCCAGTTTCGACCAGCGTGACCTTTGTTCCTGGACCGCTCAGTGCGTCCACCTCGACTATTACTGCGAGTCCAACTTCGATTACAGCAGACGGGACGACGACTTCGACAATTACGGTGCAGGCCAAGGATGCCAATGGCAACAACCTGACCAGCAGCGCGGGAACAGTGCTTTTGAACACGACTGCTGGGACGTTGGGTGGAGTGACGGACAACGGCAATGGGAGTTACACAGCAACATTGACGTCATCAACGGTGACCGGCTCGGCCACGATTTCAGGCACAATAGCTGGCAATGCAATCGGTCATACTGCAACGGTGACCTTCACGCCAGGACCGGTCAGCGCCGCCAAGACTACAATTTCTGCCAGCCCGACTTCCATTACAGCCAACGGGACTTCGACTTCGACGATCACAGTGGATGCCAAGGATGCCAACGGCAATAACCTGACCAGCAGCGGTGGAACGGTAGTGTTGCACACAACGCTTGGGACGTTGAGCGCGGTAACGGATAAGGGCAACGGCACTTATACTGCAACCCTGACGTCATCAACGACCGCAGGCACGGCAAGTATTACGGGCACAATAGTCGGCAATACGATTGGTAATCCAACGACAGTGGCCTTCGTTCCTGGTTCAGTCAGTGCGACCCAGTCCTCGGTTGTGGCCGCCCCGACAAGTCAGACGGCGGATGGGGTCTCTCAGATAGCCCTGACGGTGACGGCCAAGGACGCATTTGGAAACCTGATTTCAGGGGCCTCAGTGACGATGTCGGCGAGCGGCGTAAATAATACGTTTGCTCCTGGCTCTGGAAGCACTTCTGGAAGCGGGCTGTTTACCTCGACGCTTGCTTCGACGACGGTGCAAGGCGAGACTGTGACCGCGACGATTAGCGGTGTGCCGGTTACGACGAGCGTGAGCTTTGTGGCTGGACCGTTAGCGCAATTAGCGGTCACGGGCAGCGGCGCGCAGGTGGCGGGAACGAGCCAGAACCTGACGATTACCGCCGAAGACGCCAACGGCAATCTGGTTACTTCCTACACCGGCACCAAGAACCTGACATTTTCGGGCGCACTCAGTTCGCCCAATCCGCCGACAGCGCCAACGGTCAATAATACTGCCGGAACAGCTATCCCGTTCGGGACGCCCACTGCGATTAACTTTAGCGGCGGCGTGGCCAGCGTGCCTGGTCCGGCCATCGGAACGACGTCTATCGCAGGAGCCACAAGCACGAGTTCAGGAACGACTCTTCCAATTACAGTTCCAGCTGCAGGCGTGCCCGCCGGCAACACAATCATTGTCACTGTGTCTTATGAGTCTTCGAATCCCGGAACTATTTCCGTGGGCGATAACGGAGGGAACATCTATACACAGGATCAGAACTTGGTTGACACCAGCCGTTCGCCTGACGTCGGGGTCGCGACTTACTCGGCTCCAGTCACAACGGCACTTGTGAGCGGAAATAAGATTACAGTGACATTTGGACGTAGTGTTACCACCAAGGATGCCAGTGCATTTTATGTAAGCGGGCTTGTGGCTGCTTCGCCAGCCGACCAAACCACAGCTGCAACCAGTGGGAATAGCATCGGCGCTTCGGCATCGAGCGGCAACGTTACAATTACGCAAGGACCCGAACTGTTGGTCGGCGCGATTGCGATCGCGGGTCCGCCCGGGTCACCCACTGTCGGTGGTGGATACTCTCAGATTGGTAGTTTCTTAGGTGGTGGCGTCGGTCTTTTGACAGAAGTCCAGACAGTTAGCGCAAATGGAACCTACTCCGCCACTGCAACGTGGAGCGGGAATGAACAATGGGCTGCTTCCATTGTCACCTACCAGGCAATCATTCCGGTCAACAACGGGGAGATGACGCTTTATGATGCCCAGTTGGCCGCGATTGCCGTGAACGATGGCACCATCGGCTCCAGCGGCAGTGGCAATCTGGCGGTTACGGTTTCTCCGGCGGCGGCTAACAAGCTGGTGATGGACATCGAGCCTTCGACTCCTGTTACGGCGGGAGCCCTCTTTGGCACGGAGCCCGCCGTTTTTGTGGAGGACGTTTACGGAAACCTGGTGACTGCCAGCAGCACGGTGTCTGCGACGGTGCAATCTGGCATCGGACCGTTGACCGGCACGTTGACCGCAGTGGCTTCCGGCGGGGTGGCGACGTTTAGCGGTCTGAAGGCTCCTACTTTGGCCCAAACGGGTTTAAAACTGACATTTACCGACGGCAGCCTGGCCAGCGCCGTGGATAACACGAGCATCACGGTCATTCCAGGGCCTCTAAGCGCGGCGCAGACGACGATCAGCGCCAGTCCGAACTCGATTACGGCCGATGGATCGAGCACTTCAACTATCACAGTCCAAGCCAAGGATGCCAACGGAAATAATCTGACCAGCAGCGCAGGTACGGTGGTCCTGAACGCTTCGTTGGGAGGCTTGAGCGGCGTGACGGATAATCACGATGGCACTTATACAGCGACGTTAACCTCTACGACGACGGTTGGAACGGCCAATATCACTGGCACCATTGCGGCGGCGACGATTGGGCATCCAGCCTCGGTGACGTTCGCACCCGGGCCAGCGACCCACATGGTGTTTTCGGCGCAGCCAAGCAGTGTCGCAGAGGGCGCGGACATTTTGCCGACGGTGGAACTTCTCGATCAGTTCGGCAACGTCGCAACTGGAAGTTCGGCAAGGATAACACTTTCAATCACTCCCGGCACCCCGACGAATGGCGGCGTTGGAGCTAATTTGGGCGGAACAGTAGCGGTGACAACGTCGGGCGGCATAGCGCAATTCACATCAGTCAATATGAATAACTCTGGCGTGGGATATGAATTGACCGCAACGGCCAGTTTAATAACACCTGCGATTTCGCCGGTCATCTCAAGCCAGTTTACGATCAGTGGCACCCGCTATTCTGTGGCGAATGGCAATTGGAATTCCACAGCGACGTGGGCGACAAAATCCAGCGCATCGGGAGGAAACGCGCCCGCGCCTGTTCCAGACGCCGCTGATTCGGTCATAATCGAAGAGAATTTCACAGTAACCAATAATGTCGGGAACGCGATGTGCACTAATTTGCAGTTGGGCATGCTGGAAATCTTCAATGCGCAATTTGGCGAACTGGTATTCAATTCCGGGTCTCAATTGACCGTTTTGGGCGATGTGTCAATCGGCGATTCGATTATTTTTATTTTCTTCCCTGTAAATGCCAACGGTATTATTAACATGACAGCGGGCGGCAATCTAATTGCGCAAAGTTTTAGCGTAAGTGAAACATCTACATCTGGTGACGAGTTCATACCCGGAACAGGCAATGTCGAATTAACCGCGGTGAACACTCTTCCGCCCAATATCGTAACCAGCTTCAACAATTTGACGATCGACTCGGGCACCACGACGACAATTAGCGCCAATACGACCATTTCTGGCGCACTCACGTTGCCCACCGGAGCGCAAGCCACGCTGGCCAACGGAACCAGCGATAACGCAGCGGCGCTGGTCCTTAACGGCGTTCGCCAGGCGTTTGGAACTTACGGATCGAGTGCTTCCACGGCAGGTAACAAACTTAGCGCCTACTTCGGCACAACGGCCACAGGCATATTGCATGTTGGATCGGCAGCGGCGACGCAATTGATCGTCACGCTTCCCGGCCAGACGTTCACTTCGGGCACAGGGAACGGTGGAATTGTTGCCAACGAGACGACAGGGGTTTCGTTCAATATCACGCTTACGGCGGCGGATGGCGGCAACAATATTGACGGGCTGATTGATGGTCCGCAAACGGTGAGTTACAGCGGCCCGGCAAACGCGCCCGGTGGCGCGACGCCCACCTACACGACGACAGTGACGTTCGTGAATGGCCAGGCAACTCTCCTGGCGACCACTCTCGTGGACGCTCAAACCGTCAAGATTACTCCTAGCGTCTCCGGGTTGACCGGAGTGCCCAGTTCGAGCGTGACTGTTGTGCCGCTTGCGGGGCAACTAGTGTTCACGACTCAACCTTCGCCAAGCACAGTGGCTGGAGTAGCGTTTGCACAACAACCGGTGGTGGCAATCGAAGACTTGTTCGGGAATATCGTGACGTCAGGCGCAGATTCAACGAAAACCATTGCTTTGACCTTGACCACCGGCACAGGTCCTCTTGTGGGCACGGCTTCAATTCCCGCTAGTGGCGGCGTAGCCAGTTTTGCGGGTCTCAATATTACTTCGGTTGGCAACAATAAGGTGTTGACAGCTACGGCGGTTTTATCAACCGGCACTAAAACAACGACGACGAGTCCGGCATTTGCAATTACGTTTGCGGCGGCGAGCAAGTTAGCGGTGACGACGTCGCCGTCGTTAAATACGGTGGCGGGATTGGCTTTTGCGCAGCAGCCGGTGGTGACTCTTGAGGATGCTTTTGGCAATACAGTGACAGGCACGGCGCAAGACGTGACGCTGGCGATTCAGATTAACCCAGGCGGCGGGATGTTGAGCGGTACAACAACGATAGCCGTTAATACAACGACAGGCACAGCGAGCTTTGCTGGTTTAAACATCAATAAGGTGGGTTCTGGATACACGCTGACGGCGACTGGAAGCACAGTAAGCACCACCCCTGGTGCGGTTGTCAGCAGCGCGTTCAATATCACGGTTGGGGGAGCCAGCCAGTTAGTGGTGACGACCTCTCCGTCGGCAAGCACGGTGGCGGGAGTGCCCTTTGCGACGCAGCCGGTGGTGACTCTTGAGGATGCATCCGGCAATACGGTGACTGGAACAGGGCAAAACGTGACGCTGGCGATACAGGCCAACCCGGGCGGCGGGATATTGAGCGGCCCACCAACGGTAGCGATCAACCCGGCGACAGGGACAGCGACCTTCGCTGGTTTAAGCATCAATAAGGTTGGCACTGGATACACGCTGACGGCGACGGGAAACACCTTCAACACGTCCCCAGGCACAGTGATCAGCGCCGCGTTCGATATCACTTTTGCGCCAGCCAGCAAGGTTGTATTTACGATGCAGCCCTCGGCAAGCACAGTTATGGACGTGCCGTTCGCAGTGCAGCCGGTCGTCTCGATTGAAGACCAGTTTGGGAATGTGGTGACTGGAGGCCCGGATTCAACTGCAACTATAACGCTGACTTTGACCACGGGTTCGGGTGCGCTTGGAGGCACGGCATCATCCATACCCGCAGCCAGCGGTGTGGCCGATTTTACGGGGGATGGGCTTAATATCAGTTTGCCCGGCAGAGATAAGGTTCTGACAGCAACAGCAACGATAACGGCGGGAACCGTGACGACGATGACAAGCCCGGCCTTTACGATCTTGCCGAATGCTTCGCCAACGGTGGGTCCGGTGAGCTATACTCGCGCAAAGAACACCCAACTGCTTATTGATGTCACGACACTGCTTTCAGCAAACACAAGTGATTCACCCGGTGACGCGGTGACGTTGGTATCGGTGGATGGCTGGAATCTAGTGGATGGAGCAAGCTCACCGGCGGACACAAACGGTTCAACTTTCTTCTATAGCAGTTCGTTTGAGGGAAGCCCGCACTTGTTGTTCACATCCCCGAACAATGTTACCCAGACAATTACATATGTCGTCGCGGATGCAAGCTTCCCGACATTCACTGCAAATAACGACATTACAATTAGCACATTTAATGCGACAGGACAGCAGTCGGGCCCCATCACGGTTACGGGGTCATCAGTGACGACAACCTGGTTTGGCCATCCGGGTGCCACTTACGTGGTGCAACGTTCAACCACTCTCACCGGGACTTACACGGACGTGTCGGGGGTTCTAACCGCGTCCACCGTGGATGGCAGTTTCACGTTCGTTGATAACAGTCCGCCACCGGGGCAGGCTTTTTACCAGTTGCGACAGAATTGAGCAGGACGACGCCAACATGAAAGTAACGAAAAACATATTAGTGGCGACGATAGCTGCCTTCCTTCTGGTGGGTGTCGAGGCGCGAGCGGGTATTTATGACAGTGGAACTTTGAACGACCCAATAACGACCGGCGTTGGGTTGGCAAGCACGATCACGACCAGCGGAGAGGTTGGGAATATTGGCGGCGTGACGATAACGCTCGATATCAGCGGTGGGAACAACGGAGATTTGTACGGCTACTTGAGCTATAACGGGGCGCTTGTGACGATTCTCAATCGGCCAGGAGTCTCGACGAGCAATCCTTTTGGCAACAGCGGCTCAGGGTATAACATACTTATTTCCGATTTGGCGGGTGTGAATCTTAGCACCGTCAATGGGACTTATGGGTCGCAGGTGACGGGATCATATAACGTCAATGGCACGGACGGAAACGGTTCGCTGGCTTTTGGAGCTTACAACGGCGCGGATCCAAACGGAGTTTGGACGCTTTACCTGGAGAACGGCGTTTCCGGCGGGGATCCGAGCACGCTGGTCAGTTGGAGTGTTGGGATTAATGCCGTGCCTGAGCCGACCAACGTGGCGATGGGGATTTTTGGGGTTTGCGCCATCGCCGGGAGGGTGAGGGCGGGTTGGAAAAAATCTCGCGCCGCCGCGAAACAATTGGACGCACCGAAATGAAGACTATAAGAGCGAGTTTGGAAAATATCTTGGGCAGTCTTGCGGCGAGGCGAGGCGGCTGGCTTCGTTGCTCCTCGGTCGAAGATCCACGAGGGATATTCTCCCTCGTTGCGCCTCGCCATCCACCCCGCCGCGCTCGCAATCCTGCACTCAAGCTATTTTCCAAACTCGCTCCAAGGAGACTAAGCAAAGATCGGAACGGGCATGGGCCGTTGGAAGGATTTTATATGAAATCTGCCGCAGCTATTTTAGTCAGCGCCGGGCTTGCCGTCAGCGTGTTTGCGGGCGACGTGCCAAGCATCAATCAGCTTACCGAAACTCTCAGCAGCGGTCCCTGGGCGGAGTTGCCGGTGCGGGTGGTTTCTGTGGTGCGGCAAGCTAAAGCGAAGGATCGCAAAGAAACAACGATCACGGCGGTTAAAGCCGCGCTCGGCTTAAATCCTGCGTCGGCTTCGGCGATTGTTGGCTCTGTCGCCCGTTCTGTGCCGGACATGGCGGCGGTGGCCGCTGAAGCGGCTGCCGGGGAGCAAAACAAGCAAGCTCCGGAAATTGCTCTTGCGGCTGCGGCCGCGAATCATGCCGCGGTGGCTGATATTGTGGCTGGCGTTTGTCACGCGGTTCCCAAGCAATATGAGAGCATCGCAGTGGCGGCTTCGCAGGGGGCGCCAGAATCCGGGAAGGAAATTTTACTGGCTGTGGGGAAGGCTGAACCGGAAATGAAGAGTCCGATTGATCAAGTGATGGCGGATTACAACGGTTACGTGCCGTCGGTGGCTTTTGTTCTCGACAGGGCGAAGACGGGCGGGGCTACGTTTGGTCCTTTGGCGAACAACCATACGAATCGTCCGACCAATTCCAATTATAACAGATACAATAAGTATCCGATTCCAGTCGGGGGATATCAGGGCCGGCCGCCGCAAGATTACGCGACGCCTTGATCCGCTTCGGCGCGAGCGGGGAGTGGATTTCAGGATGATCCAACGGAGAATGAAAGCAGCGCGGAAGGGAGTTTAACCACGGATTTCACGAATGACGCGGATGGAGAAGAACAAGAGTTGAAAAATTTATCCCGAACGGCTCATCTCCGATTCAACGAAAAGGCACAGAACCGCGCACTAGAGCAGTTCCATAATTTACGTAGCGTTCGACAGTCCGACCGATGAGACGAATGGGAAGAATGGAAGGAATAAAGTCCGAGGTGGTCGCTACATGATTTCTGGCAATGCTCTAACAATCAAAGCAGCAGTTCAACAGGAGGAAGCTGAGGCAGGGAGAGAATAGAGGAATACATCCGCGTCAATTGTGCTCCGATCGCATACGAGAAGGTTTATTTTCTGTTGGCGGGTTTTTTGGCGGCTTCAGAGATAAGCTGTTTTTCCTCCGGCAGGTTGCGGACTGTTTGCGCCAACTCGAGATACTTCGCTGCGACGTCTCGCTGACCGTTGGCTGACAACAATATTCCGTAGTAAAGGGCGACGCCGGGTTGCTCGAGCGATTCGGGGCCGAGCTTGTCAAGCACATCGACACCTTCCTTTGGCCGCTTTTGCAGCAGGAGCGAGTAAGCGTACGTCGTTGCGATGACGGCGTCACCGGGATGATTTTGGTAGAGTTGTTTTGAAATCTCGAAGGCGCGGGGAAGATTCGTTTTGAGGAGGAGGGACGTGGCGGCGAGATTATTTAGCGCGACGTAATTGGTCGAATCACTTTCAGCTTTCATGGCGTAAAATTTGTTCAGGCCCTCGGTGTCGCCGGCAGCCAAGTATAATCTTTCCAGGTCGCGCGAGGCCCAACGCTCACGGTGATAGTATTGACCTATTTGCGCGAGCAGGTCTTCCTCCGCGTGGATGCGGTTCCAGGCTTTGGCCATGTTGAGCAGCGTGTTCAGCGAGCTGAGTTGATTGTCGGTTGCGCGCACGGCGCTGCGCCAACGCGCTTCGGCGGCCATTTGCTGCTGCAATTGCTCGGAGGCGCGCGACAGGTAGGCGAAGCGAAGGTATTCGAGATCGTGCCATTGCTGATCGACCAGGTAAGCGTCCAGGCCAAGCCAATCTTTGCGCGCGATGTAACAGTCCACGAAGGCCAGCGGCACTGGTTGTTCAGAGCGGATTTTTGCGGGGCAGTTGGTCAGCCATTGCTGGGCGCCTTCGGCCATTGAGCGGCCCAGCATCCACGAGGCAAGAGCGTAAGTAGAGGAGGCATTCGTCGCCGCGCCGTTCTGGACTGCGCGGAGGTAGGCGTCGAATTCCGGGTTTTTGGTTTGTTGGAGAATATTGAGGTGGTCAAGACGATCGGGCAGGTCCGCGCCGGGGTTTTCCAAAAGTTTGGTGGAGAAGCGGCCGGCTGAGGCGAGGTCGCCGTGACGCAGGTAATCTTCCACCAGCCAGCGCAATGCGAAGACACCGAGTTGCGGATCGTTGCCGAGGCGTTCCAAGGTTTGGCGGGCGGTCGTTGCGGCATTTTCATTTGTTGACTGAAGTTGGAGAACGGAAATGTTCATCCGATAGAGCTGATTGGTGGGATCGAGCCGCGCCGCGGCTTCAAAGTGGGAGACTGCGTCCGCGGTTTTGCCAAGGCGCATCGCGAGATCGGCTGCGACGGCGTGATACATGGCGGATTCCTGGGCCGAGGCGCCAAGGTCTTCGAGTATTTGGGCGGCCATGGGATAGGGCTTGCTTTGAAAGCGAAGGCAGGCGGAGGCGTACGTCAACCGATTCGGAAGAGTCGGTGACAGATTGGCGATTCGGCGACGCCATTCCAAGGTTTGTGGTGAACGGGATTTATCGGACAAATCGGCCATGAGTTCGCAGGCGGCGAGATTGTTTGAATTGAGGATGAGCGCTTCGCGGGCAGAGACGGAGGCGTTGTTGTATTCTCCGCGACTCATGAAAGCCTGGGCCTGGGTGATGGCACGGTTTTCCTTGTATTGCCGGTAAGCCGGGCGTCCATAAACCCATGCGGCAATTATTCCCGCAATAAGCAGAACGGTTGTGACAAGTAGAATTCGATTTTTCATTTTAAATTGATTCGAGGACGGCGGCGAGGTTGGGGAGCGCGGTTCCGATGGAGTGCCGAGACATGAGGGATTGGGGAACCTGCCGGTTATTGTTGTCAGCGCATTTTCGGGCGCGTTCGATTTCGGAGACAACGCGGTTCACATCGCCGTGTCTGGCGGCGGCGCAAAAATGGCCGTTTTTCATGCTGTCAATCAAATCGGTGACATGGCTGGGATTGGGGCCGATGTAAAGCATGGGCGCGGCGACGCTCAGGACGTTGTAGATTTTGCACGGATGCACGATTCCTACAAATGGATCGCCCATGACGACCACGTGAAGATCAGCGGACGACAGAACCGCGGAAAGTTCGCTTAATGGACGATACGGGAGGCAGCGAATGTTGGCGGTTTCCTGTCCATTGACTGTCAATTGCTGGAGTTTGCGAAATTCGCTTCCGCCGCCGATAAAGCAAAAAATAATGTTGGGGTCATGGCGCAATTGGCGCGCGGCTTGAAGGAGTGTCTCCAGCGGGTGACACGGGCTGTGGTTCCCGGCGTGCATGACAACGAATTTCCCCGCGATCCCCTGCTCTTCTCGAAATCGATTACGCTCGGTTTCGTCGAAGCGGACTTCGCCTTCGCGCGCCCACAATGGGGAAACGGAGATGTTACCGGGGGCGACGCCTTTTGCGGTGATGCGGTCGCGCATGAATCTGTCAAGAACAATCACTTTGGCGGCGGCGCGGAGGCTGAATCGCGACATTCGCTCAAGGAGTTTGCCCGCGAGCGAATTGGGCCGCAACCAGCCGGCGGCGATTGCCTGATCGGGGTTGAAATCCATCACCCAATAAAAGAATCGACAGCGGTGAAATTTTGCAAGGCAAGCTCCGAGGAAAGAAATCAACGGCGGACTTGTCAGCGCAATGATGGCATCGGGTCTTGGCATGAACGCAAGGCGCGCAGCGCAACAAAACATGAACGTGGCGAAATCGGAGGCACGCCGCCATTTGGCAGTTTTGCCGAAACCGGTCGCGCCGACGCGATGGATTCGGATGCCGCGCCATGTTTCGCTTTTTGGGAATCGTTTTTCCGGGTGGTCATAGGCGCGGCGGCTGGTGACGACGGTGACTTCGTGGCCGCGCCGGACGAGTTCCAAAGCCAATTCCTGGAGATATTGGCCGGTGGCCATTACATCGGGGTAGAAGGTTTGATTGAGGAGGAGGAATTTCAAGAAGCGGCGGGCGCGGGCCAGGCATTTCCATCAGTCAGTGGCGGCGGCGCAGCACCGCCCCACCAAAGATGATCTCATTTGTTGACTGTAATTATTTCTGAGAGGGAGCGGGCTAACGCAGATTTGGCGTCGGCGGGGTGTTCGGGGCCGGAGATTGCAATTTCGAGGAAACGCTGGCCGAAATTTCGGCTTCCGGCCAATGCGGCGGTTATGCGACTGCCGGTGTCTTTCCTTCGATTCGCAAGAACTGAGGGGCCTGTGGTGTCTTCGTAGAGGCCGTAAAAAACGTGCAGAGGTTGGCCGTCCGCAATGAACTGGAACTGATGAAATGCGAGGTCGATTCCATTCACTGGAATTGTGATGACTCCGAGGTCTGAATTGAATGTCATGCCAATCGCGGGGAGACATTTTTCGGGGCCGTGAGTTTTTGCGAGCTGGACTGCGACGCGATTTTCCAAGGATTCACTTGGTTGCCAGCGGAAATAGAAAAGTTGCCAGATATTTCCGTCTCCGTCGCGCCACAGTTTGTGCGCCGATTCGTCGGCTTTGAATTGTCCGAGGACGTCGCTTGAGATTTTGACGTCGGTGAATCCGGATTGGGCGGCGGCTGAACTTAGGCCCCACGTGGCTGATGTTTGCGACTCCATTTCGTGGGAGCGATACCACCATTCCGTGCCGACTTCCGCGAGGAAGAGCCATAGGCCAAGCAAGCTCGCGATGAGGATGGAGGTGGATAAACGGTTTGTTGACAAAATTGGGACATCTGGCTTACCGGATTGATCTACAGGAAATATTTGGGCGTCGCGGCAGCGACGCCCTACCAGGAGGCGGGAGAGGAGCCAGAGGGAAAAAAAGCAGGCGACGAGGATTGTGACGCCGGCGGGGTCGTGCCAGAGGGGGATGGCTTTTGTGCCTTTTGTCGCGCCGACCCAGGTGAGGAAGGAGGTGCGGGCGACGTTGAACGGGAATGAGCAGGCGACGCCGGCCAGCACGCAGATAATGCGACGCGGGATGCTGAGAAAATAATATTCTCCAAGGAACAGCGAAATCATAAATGTCGCCTGCAAGGAGCGGATACCGCTGCACGCATCGTCGATTCCGACCATGCCTGTGCCGATTTCGATGACGTTTCCGTGTTGGATTGCGGGGACGCCGAGCAGGCCGAGGAATTCGACGGTTGTGGTGACGTTCCAGCGCGTGAGCAGTTGGACGAGAAAATTTTCGATGCCGGAGGGCCATGGGACTGCGACGAGGAAAAAGAAAATTGGAAAGGCGAGCCGGCGAGCGAGAGGGAATCCGCCAATAATATTTACGAAAGCGAACGTGAGAAGGATAACCTCCAGCGCGAGGAGATAACTGGTCAGCCGCCAAATGGGATTTGCTTCGTGCAACAAGCGGGTGGGTGCGTACGCAAGAGCAGAGAGAAACAGCAATAGAATGCTTTCGCGAATGCGGGTCGGACTGCGCTGATCGCGAATTGAAGACACTTGAACTTGGTTTGACTCAGAGTTTTGTAGTCTTCGGAAGACGAGGTAGGCGCAAAGCAAGGGAACGATCCACCCGTAATGATATTGCGCGAAGACAGACCATTGAGCGCCGAGTTGATGAATGACGGCGAGCCAATAGCACGCGAGGACGCCGGCGAGGAGGATCAACGGGAATGTTGAACTTTTCGCGGCGACTTGCGAATCGGCAACTTGTGTTTCGGCGAGGCGAGGCAAGTGTTTATCAGTTCAAGCCGGGGAGGAAATCACGCGGCGTTTGAGCCAGATCGCGGGATTTCCCTGAAAAATGCCGTCCGCGGGCAGAGTTTCCGTGACGACCGATCCGGCGCAGACGACTGAGCGAGCGCCGATGGTTACGCCAGGCCCGACGAAGACGTTCGCGCAGATCCACGCGCCGTTTTCGACACGGATGGGTTGTGTCAATAACTCAAATGTTGGGGATTTGTAGTTGTGATTGCCAGCGCAGAGGAATGCGCGTTGAGAGATGCAGACGTTGTCTTCGATGACGATTGGGGCGAGATTCATAAGCCAGCATTCTTCGCCGAGCCAGACGTGGTTTCCCAAAGTAAGTTTCCAGGGAAATGTAATACGCAGATTTGGCTTGATGATGACTCCGCGACCGACGCGCGCGCCGAAGCAGCGCAGCGCGAGCCGTTTCAAGGCGGAGAATTTGAACGGGCACAGGCGAAACAACCAAAAGCTGACAAGCACCCAGAGCGCTTCTCGGAATACGGAAGCGCCGCGTTCAAAATTGCCGCGGGAGTACGCGGCGAGATTGATTTCCGGTTGGGAGGAGGTGTCCATTTAGCTACTGATCACGCAGGATGGTTGTTTGTCCTGATTCAAAAGCCAGGTGTAAACACCAATTAAATTTTGCGATATGTCTGATGGGCGAAATTTATTTGCGATCTTGGCGGCGTTTTGGCCCATCATCTTGAGATTTTCGGGAGTCATCGCGAGGGCTTCGTCAAGAGCATGGGACAACGCCTGGACGTTCGGTTCGACATACCAACCGGCGCGGAGCGAGGGGAGTTCCTTCCAGGGAGTTCCGGTTGTGGTGATGACGGGAGTTGCGCAGGACATCGCTTCGATGATCGAGCTGCCGAAATTTTCGAAATCGCTGGGCATTACGAACAATTCGGCGGCGCGGAGGGCAATCCATTTTTTGGAGTTATCCAGTTCGCCTGTAAAGACGATTTGATCGCGGCAATTGAGTCGCGTGGCGAGCGATTCCAATTCTTTGCGATGGCCGCCTTCGTCGGGGCCCGCGAGGACCAGTGTCCAGTCATGACGCCGGTCACGGACATTCGACCAGGCGTGAATGAGACGGGGCAATCCTTTCACGGGGTGGAGGCGACCGAGGAATAAAAGAATTCGGGTGGCCGGTTTCATGTTGTGGGCTAAGCGAAATTGATTTTGCGACGCTGCGTCCGGGTCGGAGGGAGCGGAAATGGGATTTGGAATGACGGCGACAGGATTGCGCAGGCCGAATTGGCGGATGTCGTCGTATTCTTTTTGCGACTTGGCGTGGAGGCATTGGGCATCGCGCAGGATTTTTCGCTGGAACAAAACGAGAGCTGCTTGTTTTCGCAATCCGTGGTGGCGGAGAGCGCCGGGGGCCAGCATTCCGCAGGGCGCGATCAGGTGCGGCAATTTCCGCGCGCGCGCAATTTGGCCGGCGAGCCTGTGCGCATCGGTCCAAAGTCCGTGGGAATGGATCAAGTCAATATGAGCGTTGTCAACTTGCTCACGCAATGCGGCGCTGTATCGGAGCGGGCTGATTTCGGAAGCCAGAGCCTGAATATGTTTGACTCTCGAATCGAGTTGCACGGAGTCGCCATCGCTTTTTTTTGACGAGCTGCAAACTGTGACGCGCCAGCCGTTTTCCGCAAGGAGTTGGACGTACGCGGCCATGCTGTGAACGGGGCCGCCCATTGCGGTTCCCGTGTACGCCATAAAATGGGCGATCTCCGAAGCGGGTCGGGTCACGATTTTTCCGGCGCAATCAAGCGTCGGCATTTTTGATTTGATTGGGTATCGGTGAGATTCTGTGTTGCTCCATTGGCACGGTTGCAGGGACCGGTTCCATGTCAGGATGCGGGGAACGGAAGCCTGACTTGCGGCCACGGATTTGCCGGCGAGATCCTCGAGGATCGTCGGTGGAACGGCCGGCTTCAGTCGATTTGCCTAGAAGTTCGTTGCGCAGCGCGGGCATAAGGAGGGTCACGAAAAAGACGAGGATGACGGATTTCACGACGTAGTTCAAAACACCACCGATGTCGGTTTCGGCTTTGAAAGCCCAGTGGCCGCAGAAAACGGCGATGGCCCACCAGAAGGGAGATTTTTGGGCGAGGACTGCCGCCCATCGAAAGAACAGGCCCAGAACGAGGGCGTAACAGCCGCATCCGATCACGCCACCCCAGAGACCGAAGTTGGCGTACATTTCGCCGCCAAATCCAATATTCATGGTGGTATCGCCGACCATGTCGTGGCCCGCGAAACGTTCCATGTTGACGCGGCCGTTCACGACGAGCTTATCGGGGGCCAAAAAGCGGGGCAGCGCGGCTGCGCGAAGGGCGCCCCAGATAGTTTCGCCGCGGGCAAAAGGTTCTTCCGAAGGCATGTGGTGCATGACACGGTCAATGATCCAACCTTGATTAAAACGGGTGACGGAATTGGCGATGGATTCCTCCGAATAACCGCCGGAGAAGAATTTGGTGCAACTGTCAACAAGGCAAAATGCGCTGACAAAGGGCCGTGTCCAGGGACTGAAGGTCATCGGTTTGCCGAAAAGGACGATTTCGTTGCTTTCGTTCCAGATAGCGTCGCGAAGGGTCCATTTTGCGTCTTGAAGGAAAAAGATTGCCGCGACCAGGCCGACGAGAGCGCTTACGAAGACGAGCCTTTTGACGTGGCGCAAGAAAACGTAAATTGCGAGAAGGCTCAAGCTCCAGAGGATGAGGTCGTGAAACATGCCCGAACTGCTGGCGTTGTAAATTTCGAACAGAAGAAGGACGCCAACGCGCCATTTCCATCCGGGCGCGGCGACGATCATCCAGCCTATGGCACCGATGTAGCGGAGGCAGCCCAACAAAACCATGACGAACGCGAGGCTGCCCTGAGCGTGTGAAAAGAAGAGACTGAAAACGACGCCTCCCCACAAGAGAAAGTCCAACTCGCGCAACAGGCCCGGATTGAGGTATTGGCGCTCCGAATCCGAATGTTTTAGACGCAAGCCCATCCCGCTGAGGAGGAATCCCAACGTCATGGCAGCGAGGACCGGGCCAGCGTAGTCGAAATATTCCGGGAGGTCGTTGATCTGGTATTCCGCGTAGAGAGAGGGATAGAAATTTGAGGCCCAGGGGGCCAAGCCGTATTGAAGGGAGGCGATGAGCAATGCGATGTGGGGCAATGGGACGATTTCGCGCGCGGCCCAGATCATGTCGGTGGCCGTGCCGGCGACGAGGGCAATCGTGAAGCCGAGCCAGGGGGAGACTCCGTGCCACCAGGAGTAGGTGGCGGCGGCGGCCACGAAGGCCGTTGTCAGGGCCGACCCCCAACGGGCCGAGGCCGGAAGTGTCAATACTTTGTTTCTCATTTCATTCGAAACCAACTTGTTATTCTAGCGCGGTTTAACGATTGATTCCAGCACCTTTTGGAGTCGCTCAGGATAGCTGTATCCATCCCGCACGCATCGCTCGTAACCGCGTTGAGCAATGGTTTGGCGCGAATCGGGATGGTCGAGGTAAAACCGGGCTTTTTCGACGAGTTCGCCTTCATCCGAAAAGAACTCAGCCTCCTTCCCTTCCTCAAAAAGCCGGAGATGTTCGTCCGTGCGCTCGGCAAGCATGAATGCGCCGCAGGCGGGAATCTCAATGGAACGTGTGGTTTGGCGGTCACGATTGCATTTGCGCAGGAAGCACAGGTTTATGTCAAACGCGCAAATGGCCTTTGCGTAGTCGTCGCTCCACCAGGGGCGGTTTTCCAATTCGAGCTTTGGCGGGATGTTTTTCATTCTTTCCCACGTATAACCCCAGACGCGCACTGTGATTCCGGTTTCGGCCAGAACGCGAAGCGAGCCAGCGCGGTCCGGCTCCCATTGGCCGATAAACCCGACTGGACCGCCAAAGCGTTCCCGATCTCCGGTTTCAATTTTGACAGGGCGATGTGTGCGCGGATCGAATCCGTTGTCCATGAAAAGAACCTTTGGACAGCCAAGTTCCTGAAGTTCGGTGACGTTGTAACTTTTGTTTGTCACGTAAACATTGTAGAGCGGCAGGCCTTGCAGAAATTTGCGGGATTGGTTGGCGCTGTTCATCATATCGTCGGGGGAGAAACCGACAATGAAACACGACGGTTGGGCCGCATGAATGGCGCGCAGTGTCGAAGCCTCGATGATCAGCCCTTTTTCAATCCAGATGACGTCGAAAGCGGATTCTCGAATTGCAGCGAGAATTGCCGAATTGGCGCCGACGCGATCCGAGGGGCCCTGAAGTTTTTGGCGGACGCGCTGGAGAGTCGGTTGTTCAGCGCCCATGTACGGGCCGCCTTTTCGAGTTGTGATGGAGGTCACTGAGTGGCCGATGGCACGAAAGGATTCGAGACGCTGGGAAGCGGTGTTTCCATGAACAAGCGGGCCAACAAAAAGAATGGAGAGCCGTCGTGGAGGCGTCGGCTGCAAGATCGTTTCCGCATTTGAAGCGGCTCCGTTTGCCGCTGGAAAACTTTTGGCTGGCCGAGGCGTCAAATCTAAGATTGGTTCCATGCTCGCCGGTTGGGCGCCGGCCTTGGAGTGGTTTTCGTGAAAGGCCAGGATTTCGCGCGCGGCGCGGAGATATGTGTAATTCCCGCCCATGCAACGCCGGTGGCCAGCCGCCGCGACCTCGATGCGCGCTTTTTCATTGTCAAGATACCAGGCAGTTTTTGCGACCAATTCAGCGGGAGACGCAAATACCCCGACTTCCTTGCCGGACGCGAAGTAACGTTCCAATTCGGCAGTGGCTTCGTGGAGCATGAATGCGCCTGTGGCCGGAATTTGCCAGGTGCGCGCGGTCACTTGATCTCCAACGGAGGTTCCCCCACCCGCCTCGCTCAGCAAACCGAGATTTATTTTTGAGGATTGATAGATGATGCCAAGCTCGTCCCCGTAGGCGCTGCGGTGTTCCCAGCGATCCTGAAGATCCTTCCCTGCCCGTTCCCAGCCGGATCCCCAAATGCGGAGATTCAAATTAGGCCGATGCCCGACCAAGGCGCTAAGAAGATTTTGTTTCTTGACTGACCAACAGCCGACGAATGAGGCATCGCAGGCATACGCGGAGAGGACGCGGGGCGCAATCTCGATTGGACGATGCACGTCGGGATCGAAACCGTGTGATACGAGGCGCAAATCATGGACTTGCTGGCGCAGTTTCACGTCTTCCATGTGAAAAGACTTAGTCGTGAACACGCACTGATAGAGTGGCAGGCAACGCCAGATTTCCGGGCCATGATCGAGAAAGCTGACGTCAGGATACATGCAGTAGGCAGGCAATCCCGCGTTTACGAAGCTAGTGAGCGTTTCAGGAAAAAGATGTTTTCCTTTGAAGACGAGCATGAAGTCAATACCACGATTGCCAAGGTGCTCCAGGATTGCCCTGTTGTAATCGCGGACAAACAGCGGCAACAATAATTTTCGCGCGCCGCGCAATGCGAAAGATGACCAACGGACCGGGACGAAGTCGTCGAAATTGATCTGAATGATAGTGTGGCCAAGTTGGCGCAGAACTGACGCCAAAGCGCGCGAATCAGAGCCCCACCAATGCGCCCCAAGGAACAGGATCAGGCGCTTTGGCCCTGGCGGGGGTTGCGCGGTTGCTGGCGTTCCGTCGTTGCTCATTTCGCGGCTGGCCGGGAATGCGGTGTGTTTTGCAGTCGCTGTTTTAGACGGCGATTGACGCGGAAAGCAAAGGCTTTGCGGGCGATTCTTGACAGTCGGTAGCGATCTCCAAGAGAGTCGAGGCCGGGAGTCAACAAATCACGGTATAACCAGTAGAGAGAAGATTGGTCGTTTGTTTTTGGTCCGAGCACTGAACAGGCGGCGCGATAACCGGCTTCGCGAGCAAGGTCGGCGACGCGGGAATTGAAGCCTCCGCCGGGATATGCGAGAAAATCCACAGGACGCTCCAAGGCATTTTGTAGGTCATCCTTTGATCCGGCAATTTCCTGCGCTGCTTCGTCAGAAGAAATGACCGTTAGATCGGGATGGGTTTTTGTGTGGCTGCCAATGGTCATCCCATGAGCGGATAGTTCGTGCAATTGCTCTAGATTCATTCTTGTTGAGCTTGGGGTATTCTGTCGCAGAAAGTTTGTGACTACGAAGAATGTCGCTGGAATCTTTAGCTTTTTCAGAACAGGAAAGGCGTAGGTGTAATTGTCAATCCAACCATCATCGAAAGTTATGACTACTGAACCTTCTGGTTCGCTTCCAGTCGCACGGATTTCGTGGATGAGTTGACTTAGAGAGACGAAGTGATATCCGCGTTGCTGCAATTCACTTAATTGGAATTCAAAAGCTTCTGGAGAATGGTTGAAATGCCAGCCTTCGCTATGATCCCCTGCCCCGTTCTTAGGGACGCGATCCAGTGGAGCGACATGATGGTAAAGCAGAATCATTGAACGAAGGAAGTCAGAACTAACATCAGGAGAGAGATGGCTGAATTGCTGGCGACATGTTAGAGAATCCCTCTTCTGCCGATCCAAGCCACTCTATAGACGTGGATTTGCCGGCTGCGGCGGTATTAAGCAATTCTTCAATTCTAGCGATATAATCGGAAAGGTTTAACGCAGATAGCAGCCGCTGGGCGGCGGGCTTGAAACGACTTTCAATCTCGGAATAGTCGGAACGGATAGATTGAAGCTGGCGAGCGAGATCTTCCGAATCGCCTCCACGAAAACGCAGTCCGACATCGAATCGCCAGGAGAGTTCTCCCAAGCCACCGGAATCAGAGACTAATACAGGCAGAGAAGCTTCGGCAGCTTCGCAAAGAATGCGACCGAAAGGTTCCGCAATACTTGGAACGGCCAAAACATCCAAATTTGCCAGCTCTGCTGCGATATCGCTTCGATAGCCGCGAAACTCGATTGCGTCTTCAACGTCAAGTCGGGCAATCAAACCTTTGATTGATGACAGTTCGTCGAGATTCAGTGCATCGCCGATGAATCGGAATTGAAACTGGCCTAGAGCTTGTTTTTTCAGTTTATTCGCGGCTTCTACCAGCAGATGATGGCCTTTGCTTGGGCATATTCTTCCCAATAATCCGACACGCAATGGGCGGGAGGAATCGAATGGTTGTCTGACCGAGCGCGCGAGACGTTTATGCTTGTATCCGTAGTAAATTGTAGAAAGACGGTTCGACGGGACTTGCGTCATAGACGTTACGAATTGTGAGTTGCAAACAAATGTCATGACATCGACATGGCACTGAGGTATCGAACTGACCCAGCGCGCGTCCTCCACAGTCTGTATCTGGCAGACGATGGGCAATTGGAGTTTGCGGGCCAATGCGGCTACGGGCCGGAGGATTCCGCCCTGGTTGACGTAGATCAAGTCTGGCCGTTGATTTTTCCAATGCCATAACAGTTGCAAATAACTCCATGTCTTGCGCCAATGTGAGCATTGTTGGAGTTTGATAGGCAAAATGGGAATTGTTGGGATTTGCGCTTTATGTAAAGGTGCAGCGAATGGCGCATTGTTCGGAAGCACAACTTCGATTTGAAACCTGGAAGGATTGAGTCGTTCGACTATGTCCAATAGCGCCAGTTCGGAACCGTATAGCTGGCCCGATGGCTCGACGACGCTGATGCGCAACAGGCAGTTATCAGCGTCAGTTCTCATTGCTCGATGAGCGGCAGGCTTCTTCGATCCAGTCGCCAACATTGGCGAACTGAGTTTCGTAGTTGTAGGCGCGGAGGTGCGATTGTCGAGCGTTGCTTGCGAAAGCATTTCTCTGCTGGTCGTTCGAAAGCAAGCGAGTTATGGCAAGGCCTATAGCTTGCGAATCGCGGGAATTGACGCAGAGTCCGCACTGGTTTCGCTCTATAATTTCCGCTACGCCGGGGCCGTCGTTGGTTACCTGAACAAGACCGAGGGCCATGTATTCGAATCGCTTGTTGATTGCGCCAGCTGAGTAGAGCCAATTGCGGGTGTTGGGTTGGATGATGGAGACTCCAAGGTCCCCGCCAGCCGCAAGGGCCAATGCTTCGCGATGAGGTTTTGCGCCGAGGAAAACAACTCGATTTGCCAAGCTTGTCTCTCTCGTAGCTTGAAGGATGAGCGCTTTCATTTGTTCCGAATAGGGACCTATAAGCACAAACAGCGCGTCGGGCGGCCAATGGCGCATCGAGGCCGCTGTCTCAATAATTCCCTGATCGCGCCCGACGCTTCCGAGATAGCAAACGATTTTGCCGACAGATTTTCCCTGCGCCAACAATAGTTCGCGAAGGGGCGAAATTGGCGGCATTTCCATAAGAAGCGGACAATTCATCACGGTCCAGGGCATCTCGCGGAGTTTGGATTCTTCCTTGTAGAGACGCGCGCGTTCTGCGTCCGAAAATGTCACGAGGTCGGCGAGGTGGCCGAATTGAGCTGTACGCGCACGGCCAAATTGCGGGCCGAAGCCTTCTTTTTTCTCCGGCTCTGGAAGTTCGTGGAAATGGTAAATGGTGCGATGAAGGCTGGGTTGTGGTTTGGCAAAGACGCAAGCCAGGGTGTCGTAAGCGAGAACAACGCGCGGAAGGTGTTGAACAATTGCCCGATGGTACGTTTGGCGAAAATCGAGCCAGTTGCGCCATCGACGCGCCACCGATGGGCGCGGTTCGGTTTTGGATTTCCACGCACGATGCGCGCGCCATCTGCGAATCGACGGGTTCAGAGCGCTTTCAATGTTCGGTGCTGACAACTCCACGATTCCGACGGAAAGTCCGCGGGACGCGAGGAGGTTGGCCTGGTTGACTGTGGGAGGATAATTTTCGGCGTAGGAACGCAGCACGAGCAATATGTCAATTACATCTTGCCGTGGCTGAGCAGATCGGACCTCGGGGGCTTTAGCGATTTGCGATTGCAAGTTGTTTGTTTCTGGCGCGCGCCTTCCAGTCAAGCACCGAATTCCAACCTAGTTTGCGGCTGGCAACCTGAAGCCTGCGGACGCCTTTCCAGCCCAGAACCGGGAGGAGGCCTTGAAGCAACCGTCCGCCTTGCAACGGAATCGTGCTGCCGCCGAGGGTTGCGATTTGCTTTTCAGCGGCTTCCGCAAGGTCGCCATACTGGGGATAGAATAAATAAAGCCATTGCTGCCAGCGGTCGGCGCAAATCCGGCGGATGCGCGAGGAATTCTCGCGATTTAACAGTGCGCGGCAGCCGAGTTCTGTCGTTAAGAAAGCGGATTCCATTGCGGCGCGCCCAGTCAACCCGGACACCGCGCCTTGGATGCCTTTTCGATAGGAATAAATGGCGTCATGGACGAAACGAACGCCCTTCGACGCCAACAGAAGTCTAATGCTGAAGTCGAAGTCGTTATTGAGTGTCAGGCGTTCGTTCCAGCCACCCGCGCGGTCCCACACGGTTCTGGGAATGAGCCACATCCAGCCGCCCATCATGGCTTCGTCTTTCGTCAGCGAGTCAACAAGCCATTCCAGGGGATCTTCATAGTCTTTGCTTGTGCTCTCGGACCGGATTTTTGGAGATTCGGGAAGATCAAAGAAATTTCCCCATCGACATGAGGCCACACACTCGTCCTGATTGGCGAGCGTCTGAATTTGCGCGGCAATGTGAGGCGGATTGAGCCAGTCGTCGGAATCCAGTATTTTAAGATAGAATCCACGTGACTCCTTGGCTCCGCGATTCATTGCCGCCGCATTGCCGCGGTTCTCCTGACGTATGAGTTTGATTCGCGGGTTGTTGATTTTCTGGACGATTGCAGCGGTGTTGTCCCTGGAGCCATCGTCAATTACAACCATTTCGATTTGCTTGTAGGTTTGAGCGAGTACGGATTCAATGGACGTGGCAATCCATTTTTCGGCGTTGTACGCGGGAATAATGACGGAGACCAGAGTATCCGCGCCGGGCCTGGAAACGGGTTGAATGTTTGTGTTCACTGGTAACCGCGAAACGCGTGGAAGAAATCAGACCAGTTCAAGTTCGACTGCTTCCATAGTTTCCCTGCAACCTGGATTTTGCGATTGCGGAGTCCCATTGATAGTAGCCGCCTGCCGTGACGTTGGCGGAGACGAGCGAGTGCTTGCCGTTTTTCGGCGGCGCCCAGGAGCGTGGTGGCGTCCAGGGTTTCAATCTCCAACTGATACCGTTGGGCGATAACATCAGGGCAGGCTTGCTCGAAGTTCATTTGCTGCCCTTCGTGCCGCCGCCACCAAACAAGCGAGGGCGGCAGGCTGACGACGGGTTGCGCTTGAGCGAGTCTGAGCCAGAGTTCGGTATCACCGATAAATTGGCGGCCGCTGAATTGGCCGGCGGCTGCAAATGATTCGCGGTTTATGATCGCAGCAGTCGGGCCGGCGCCGAGGACGCTTCGCGCCAGGAAATGTCCGCGTATGATTTCGCGCGGCGTGGAAATGAACGGGTATGGCTGCGGCGGGTCCATAACGTTCCAAGAAATGCCGAGGCCGGCGGCGGGCCATTTCTCCATCGCAGCAACCTTCACCGCCAACGCGTGAGGATAAATCAGATCGTCGGCATCAACGTATTTTAGATATTTCCCCGTGGCGAACGATGCGGCGCGATTGCGGTTTGGATAATCGCCGAGGTTGTGCTCGTTGCGGAAGAAGTGAATACGGGAATCACGTATGGCGAAGGATTTAGCTATTTCCGTGGAGGCGTCGCTTGAACAATCATCGACAATAATAATTTCAAAATCCTGCATCGTCTGCGACAAGACGCTGTCCACCGCCGCGGCAAGGTAGCGCTCGCGGTTGAAGACTGTAATCAGTACGCTGACTAGGGGCTGCATTAATATGCGATAGAAATATCTACCTTGAAGAAAGCGGAAAGAGCCTGTTCAAGACTTTGGAAACCAGACCGGGCGCTTGTTCGCGATAGAATGGCGCGATGGCTCGCAACGCGAGAATTTGCCTGCGGGCATTGGACGCGCGTTTGCCGGAAACTCGAAGGCATTCGAATTTGTCAAATAGACTCCGCCAATTGCTGAAACTGCCACGATAGGCTTGACGCAGGGTTTCCTGAAGAGCTCGATCCGCGAGGAGTCCTTGCAGCACATGTTTATTTTCCTCGGGGCACATGTCAAAAACGGGTTGTGGATCCAGCAGCAACGGTGTCAACAAGTCTTTTTGGACTGCCAGTGTGGAATCTTCGCTGTGATACCAGACTAATGGCTCGGCTATCCGCCAGAATGGGTAGCAGAGCGCCGCGGCCACAAACAGATACATATCTTCACCGAACCGGCAGCGGTTCTTTTCGTAAAATCCGCCGCACGCCTTAAACGCCGACGCGCGGAACATCGTTGTTGAGGGCAGATAGGCGTGTAGAATCCAGTCAAAGCTATTCGATGGAGTTTTGGATGTGACAGTGTATTTTCCAGGGCCGTAACCACGCGATTCCAAACGGGTGTGACTATTTTTCCGGTCTGGTCCATCGTAGAATGCGCTGATGCAGAACCCGCACTCTGGAGCTTGTTCGAGGGCATCACGCGATTTTTCGAGGTACTCCGGCAACCACTCGTCGTCCGCGTCCAGGAACGCGAGGTATTTGCCGCGAGCTTCGGTTACTCCGCGATTTCGAGCCGCGCCCGGTCCCTGGTTGGACTGAGTAATAACACGGATGCGCGGGTCGCGGATGGCTTTAACCATTTCCAGACTGTTGTCGGTCGAGCCATCGTCCACGAGGATAAGTTCGAAATCTTCGGATGTCTGACTTAAAACAGAGTCGATAGCTCTCTCGACAAGCAGTTGCTTATTGTACACTGGCACGATGACGCTGAGCATGGAATTTAATAGCACTCGTTAGGAAATGGGCGATGATAAATACTCAGAAAAACAATCGAGAAGAGTCTCACTCGCGGAGTAACGTTTGGATCCCTTAAATTCCGGATATTTTCGTATGACTTCATTCGGAGAGCCGTGGTTCTGAAACAAATAGTCGTAGCGAGATTTTATCGATGCAAAGCGGGGGAATTCGAGCACTCTCATGTGGAAGTAGCAAGTGTTGAGCGGCCAGTAATCCCAATGACTGACGTCGGCAATCTTCTTTGTAGTAAGGTATGTGCTTCCGCCTACGTGGAAAATGCCGCGGTCAGCGCCTGGAAGAGGCCGAAAAGTCGGTTCTTCCGGAAAGTTGGAGTCTGGGATAAGGATTTGGTAGTATGAGACATGAGTCAAAGTCTTTTGTATCATGCGTTTGGCGTGCGGGAAGGGTACAAGTATTGGCGGACCGAATACCAGGACGGTTGTGTGCGGTT
>DASXZW010000058.1:0-78266 GCA_036501665.1 Verrucomicrobiia bacterium | reverse complement strand
GCGGCCAGCGCTGATTTTAGCAGGTCGCAAATTTTTTGTCGCGGCACAGTTATTCACCGTCGACTGCGGGGAGCTCTTCCTTCGGGCTCTCCTTGCCACCGGATGAATAACTGTGGAAACCGTATCAGGACGCAGAGAATTAAAACGAGGTGACTTGAGGATTTGCAGGAGAGGTGAATTCCGAAGATCTCCTTTAACCTAAGACCAGGCGAAAACCTCCTCTCCCCTGTCCCTCTCCTCCACAAATATGTGGAAGAGAGGGAGTAAAAGAAGTTTCTGGGTCGCTTTTTAGATGCGTCTGCATTTGTTATTTTTTGTCGGAATTGTCTGATAGCATCGCCTCAATTTCTCTCCGGGTTGGGGCCGAGGGTTGGGCGCCTTGTTTTGTCACGGAAAGGGCTGCGGCGGCGTTCGCGAAACGGACGGCGTCCAGCAAGGAAATTCCTTCGACCAATGCTACTGCCAGCGCGCCGTTGAAAATGTCTCCTGCTGCTGTGGTGTCAACGGCGTTTACTTTAAAAGCGGGTGAAAATCGCTCCATATTCGGCGTGGCCACCCATGCGCCTTGTGATCCCATTGTCAAGATGACTGTGTTTGGGCCGCGTTCGAGGAGGGCTTTAGCCGCTTTGGAGGCGCTCTCGATTCCGGTGATTTTTATTCCGGTCAGCATTTCGGCTTCGGTTTCGTTGGGTGTGAGAATCGACACTCGGCGGAGCAGCGCATCGGGAAGCTGTCGCGCCGGGGCAGGATTTAGAATTACTCGAACTCCCGCTTCAACCGCCAGTTCGGCGGCTGCCTGAATTGTTTCAATTGGCGTTTCCAATTGCGCGATCATCGCGCCGGCTCCCACGAAGGCTTCCCTCGCGTTCAGCACGTCTTGCGGCGACAGTTTTTCGTTTGCGCCGCTCGCCACGGCGATGCTGTTTTCGCCATTCTTGCCGACAAAAATCAGCGCGACGCCGGAGGGCGTAGTGGGATCGTTGAAAATATAACTGACGTTGATGCCATCCTGTTTAAAACCAGCGACGGCTAGCTCCCCGAACGAATCTTTTCCGACTCGCGCGATGAATGTGACGTTACCCCCTGCCCTTGCCGCGCCGACCGCCTGGTTCGCGCCTTTACCGCCTGCCGCGGTGAAAAATTCCCCGCCGATGATTGTTTCTCCGGGACGCGGAATCCGATCCATCTTGATGATCATGTCGGTGTTGGAGCTGCCAACGACGACGATGGACGGAGATTTTTTTGACTGAAGCACGCCGTGTCTCATCGGTGATTTGATGCCGACAAGCAAGGATTTTTCACGGATGGCCAGCGCAAATCAGACGTAAAGAATTCGTCAAAACGATGCTTATCAAGCCGACAACTTCACCCGTTACGCCAGCGTCAGAGATTCTCGAAAGTGAGTTCATCGGCCTCGATTTCCAATTCAGAGTTTGTAAACAAAACATGAAGGACAAAGGCGGCGCGACTACAAAGGTGAACCTCATGGTAAAGCCACCATTGTCCCTTCAAGCCTTTTGTTCGAATCTTGTTACGAACTCCGCTACAGACTATTCTGATCCGACTGCCACGATAGCTACCCAAGTCCGGCCTAGAATCCAGAATCATCGTTACCTTGCGAGATTTTTGCGTTACCGACTCAACCTCAGCATCGTGAAAAGACTTCGCCTGCAATCGAGCAGCAGCTGTTGGAAGGAGCGGCTTGATTATTGCATTGTATGCCCGCCAAATTTCCAATCTTCGACGCATCTCGCGTTCGGCCTTCTGGCCCCATCCAGATTTCGGCTGCACACCATTATACAATTTTCGAGTGTAAAAAATCATGAACCGAAAATTTTATCCGTCATGACCCAAAACCAATCCCATCGAATCATTGCGGAGGTCATGGAAGAGCCGTTATGAACACCCTCATTCATCGCGCGCTTGCTGCGACCAGATTATTTTGAAAGCCATTCTGCCAATTGCCGTTTAATTTCTTCGTGTGGGATTATTTCACCGCGCTCGACCTGATCAAACCCCTTGCGAATCGCGACGAGGAACTCCAGCCGCTCGGCAATGGTTTCAAGCCTGGTGTCCTCGGGCAACTCCCGGATTGAATCCAAAGCAAGCTCTTTGTCACTCATAACTTAAGTATGCTTCAGCATCAGTTGGAATGCAACGACGCCGTCGGGAGTGAAAGTGATGACGATGAAACTCCCATCCGTTTGCGTTTGAAAATTTGCCATGTTGAGTGCAAGGTATCCTCCTGTGGGCTACTTCAATCTCATCCGAAAAGCTGCCTCAACCGTTTTGGTTCTTGGCGCGCTCGTTGCCTTCGCTGAAACTCCTCAACCTGTTCATGCCAGTTCGGAAGAGTTGATCAATTTCAGCCTGCTGGATTACAAGGGTAAAAATCACGAACTGCGCCGCACGGATGCCCGCGCGATTGTGCTGTTTTTCACTGAAACCGGCTGCCCGGTCGCGCGCCAGAGCATCGACAAACTCAAGTCGTTGCGTGAGCATTATTCCGACAAGGGTGTCGTCATTTGGATGATTGACTCCAACGCCGGCGATGACCGCGCCGCGGTGGAAAAGGAAGCCAGGGAATTCAACGAATCGCCCCTGCCCGTTCTGATTGATGACACGCAGGAAATCGCACGGCTGCTTAATGTCAAGCGGACGGCGGAAACCATTTGTATTGACACGACCAACTGGACGGTCTTTTACCGTGGCGCGATCGACGATCAATTGGTGGAGGGCGCGCAAAAACCCCAACCGACCCAAAAATACGTCGAGAACGCGCTGGACGAATTTCTTTCCGGCAAAGCGATTGCCAAATCCAGCAGCGTTGGACGCGGTTGTCTGCTCACCTTCGAGCCATCCGGCCCCGATGCATCGAAGCCCGTTTCCTACACGCACGAAATCGCGCCGATGCTTCGCGAGAAATGCGTTACTTGTCATTCGCCGGGAAACATTGCGCCGTTCGTCATGTCGAGTTACCAGAAAGTCCACGGACGCGCTGACATGATCCGCGAAGTTTTGGTTGCGCGTCGAATGCCGCCGTGGGATGCGGACCCGCACTTTGGCCATTTCAAGAACGACCGCTCTTTGACGCTCGCCCAGCAACGGACGCTCTTGCGCTGGATTGATCAAGGCGCGCCGCAGGACGACGGTCCCGACCCGTTGGCGGAAGCGACGCCTGAACCGGCGAAATGGCCGTTGGGCGAGCCGGATTACATCATCAAACTCCCGGTAGCCGAGCAGATTCCGGCAACGGGCATTCTTGATTATCGCTACGTCGAAGTTCCCTCTCCAGTGACCAACAATGTCTGGCTCGCGGGCGCGGTTTTCCGTCCGGGCAATCGCCGGGTGGTGCATCATTTGATCGTTCGCGCCAAATATGAGAAACCGCCGAAAGAAGCCAAAGACGACGCGTTCCTGACTGCGTGGGCGCCGGGAATTGATTATTGGGCGTATCCTGAAGGGACCGGAAAATTTCTCGGCGCGGGGGCGACGTTAAACTTTGAGCTGCATTACACCGCCGACGGAAAACCGGAGACCGATCAAAGCGAGTTGGGGCTTTACGTGATGAAGTCGCCGCCGAAATTGCCGCTGCAAACCACGGGCGCGTATAACAGCGAGCTTGTAGTTCCTCCGCACGAACCCGAAGCGCCGAGCGCGGCGATTTTTGGGTTCGATCACGATACGATTATTTATGATTTCGCGCCGCACATGCATTTGCGCGGTTCGTGGTTCCGGTACGAGGCTCTTTATCCGAACGGCAAACGGGAGACGTTGCTTTCCGTACCGCGCTACGATTTTGCATGGCAAACGATCTATCGTCTCAGCGAACCGAAGACCGTTCCTGCTGGGACATGGATTTATTGCACTGGTGGTTTTGATAATTCCACTTTGAACCCGGCCAATCCCAATCCCGACAGACGAATTCATTGGGGCGATCAGTCGTTTGACGAAATGTTCATCGGGTTCATGGACGTGGCCAGGCTTCCGTCGAAAAAAGGGGCGGCTCACAAGGAGGAGGCGGATAATGGATCAGCGAAAGACCCGGTGACTTTGCTGAGCGAGTAGGAGCGGTGCTGTTTTCCCTCCTAATCTTAATCGCAATCCTAATCCTGATCAAAAATAAGCGAAGATTAAGATTAGGATTAGGATTAGGATTAGGAGCGGATTGGCTGTTTTTTTCGTTGCGCGTTATTAGGCAGGGACTATTCTGGCTGGCTCGTGAATAGCGAATACATGAAACAGGCGATGGCAAAGGTGGGAAACGCCAACGTCCTTGTTAATTTGATTTCCCGTCGCGTCCGGCAATTAACGTCGGGTGGCGGCAACAGCAGACCCTTGATCGACCAAACCGGCACTTTGGGCGCGGCGGATATCGCCATGCTCGAGTTGATCGAGGGCAAGATGGATTACGACGCAACGCCTGAAGCTGACGAGGAATCACAGCCCGCCGCAAAAAAGCGCCGCAGCCGCTAAGGCCCTTTTCGCGGGCAATCGTCGCGGAGGATTTTAACTGACTCCCGTCATGGCCGAGATCCTTCATAATTCCAAGGCCCGGCGCGACTACCACATTCTGGATACTTACGAGGCCGGGATCGTTCTTCACGGTTCCGAGGTCAAGGCGCTTCGCGCCGGGCTGGCGCAGATCGGCGACGCTTTTGCGCGGGTGGAAAAAGGTGAAGTCTGGCTCTACAACGCCCACATCGACGAATACACGCAGGCCAACCGCTTTGGCCATGCTCCGAAGGCGCCCCGCAAGCTTTTATTGCACAAAACCGAAATCAAAAAGCTGATCGGCGTGGCTGAGATCAAGGGGAACGCGCTTGTCCCTCTTTCGTTTTATTGGAAAAACGGCAAGGTGAAGGTCTCCCTTGCGGTCGGCAAGGGCAAAGTCCAGTACGACAAGCGTCAGGACATCAAGGATCGCGACGTGGACCGTGACTTGCGGCGCGCGACAATGCACCGTTTGAAACGGAAGTAAGGGAGACCGAAGCCGAAAACGCCTTACGGCGTTTCTTCAGGCTTTCGCTTTGGCGGCGTCCGCCTTTGACCAGCGGCGCTTGGGAGCTTTGGTGATCATTCCCTTTTTGAGCGCTTTCGCGGAGACACGGACATAGCGGACTTTCCCGTCAATCACGGCCTTGACCCGCTGGAGGTTCGGCAGGAAACGGCGCTTTGTGATGGCGGTAACGTGTGTGCCGATGCCGCCCTTTTTCTTGGCCTTACCAGAACGCCAAATGTGACTGCCCTTGATGGGACCAACCCCTGTGATTTCGCAATGTCGAGTCATAAAAATCTCTTAAAGTCCGGTAAATTGACGGAACCGGGCAATGGGTTCAAGCCTTATTTCAATCAATTTAACAGCCGGGGCGTGCGTGATTAGTTTGCGTCCGCCATTAAGAGGCGACAACGCGGTTGGATTTAGGTATAGTGGGTCGATGCCCCCCATGCTAAAATCATTTTTGCCAAGAGCGAGGCGGGCGGCGTTGTGGTTGATCCTCTGCACTGTCTGCGGGTGCGCTTCTGAGTCTCGGAATTCAAATTCTCCAAACGTTTATACCTTGACCGTGAGATTTTTTGGTTTTGATGTACGCACAGTCGTTCAGGAGATCAAAATAGATGTGCGTCCAGGTATTCCTTTCCAAGAGAAAAGGCAGGATTCGGCTGGCAATAGTTACGAAGTAGCCGGCACCTTGCGTCAGGCGTCGCAAGACATATTTCAATTGAATCCCGGAACAATCAGGCGTTACAGAGGAGATTCAAACCAGGGGTCTTCCAGTGGGGTGATCTATCTCGGAAAGCTTGGCGAAGGATACGGCTGGGGCTCCGTCGATGGGTTTGTTCATGACGTTAAAAGCGTTGTGCTCACCAAAAAATAAAGTTGCCATCCCTCAGAAGGCAAAAGGAGCGATGAGCGAAAGCTGACCAACATTTTCCATGTACTTCTTATTCGTCGATAGGTCTGTGTGAGTTCCATTCCCAATTCCGGCAAACGTGCCCCCAAGCTCGGCTAGTGAAGGGCCGGGGGATTCCTCAGAGAGTGGAGAGGTCGGACTTAGAATAACCAACAGAGCGCGGGCGTTATTGGGCAACGTTTCTGCCCCGCATGGACGCACGCGGCCTTGTTCCAGTTCGACTTCAACGGTTTTGTAACTCACAACACCAAAATACCCGATATACCCTCTAATAACAAGACCTGAGCGGAGTACGAGCCTTTCACTGCACCTCTCCCCTACGGGACGAGGACGATGCGGAAATATTGCTGGGTGTTTGCGGCAATGGTTTCGGTTGTCGTCACGGGGGAACCGTCGCCGGTATTGCCGGTCGCAAGAACCGTCCAGTGGTTTTGCGAGACATCCGAGGTTGTTTGAATTTGGTAGTTCTGATTCGGTCCAGCGCTCCAGAAGAATGTCAGCGAGCCTGCTGTGGATTGGGCTGCGCCTTTGATTACAGGGACGACTGGCAAGGTGATTGTCAGGGTTCCCGGGACAAGGGTGACGATGTAGTTGGTTTCAAGGTTGCTCGGGTCGATGAGGCTTGGGGTGATTGGATAATTTCCGGGCGCGCTACCGGCGGTTGCGGTGGAGTTGTATGAGGCGGTTATGTTGTCGCTATTTTGCAATCCGAGAATTGTTCCTGTAAGCGCCGGTTTTGGCTGGCCGTACGTGAGAGTTAGATTTCCAGCGGTGACAGTCAGCGGGGCGGGCAAAACAATCTGACTCACTGAGGCAGTTGCGCTCGCGGTTCCATAATTGACAGTGTCGTTTGGAGTAAAAGTCGTCCCGATCGTGTTCGTGCCAGTCGGCAACACGGTTCCGCCGGGAGGATTATAGGCAAATGTTCCTG
The DNA here is from genome assembly GCA_036501665.1 of Verrucomicrobiia bacterium. Classification (GTDB taxonomy): domain Bacteria; phylum Verrucomicrobiota; class Verrucomicrobiia; order Limisphaerales; family Palsa-1400; genus DATAUD01. The sequence continues at coordinate 71,420 of DASXZW010000058.1, read as the reverse complement.
ATGCGCCATTTGTCAGCGCGGGGATTGAGGCATTGAGCTGTTTCGGTCCAAGCGGAGTCCCGTAAGTGATCGCGCCCGGAGTGGGCCATGATGAAACCAAGGTGTAGGAGTTTGTCAATGCGGTGACAGCGCCAGGAACTACATTAGGGGTCTGGCTTGCGGGCGAGTTCCAGCCTGGAATTTGCCTGAAAACGACTTGTTGCGCGTTGGTGGAAGTCACCACCAGAGTAGATGGATTTTTGGTTGAATAATCTGCATCGGATAAATTGGAGAATTTCCACGCGCCTCCGGCCTGGGCCGCTGCCGGTGGGACTATGGTCACTTCCAGCCCTCCTGGATTGTTGAGGAGGTTAGCCCCCACAGTGCCGGCAATAATGCCGCCGCCAGAGCCATTAGTGCCTATGATAACAGCACCGCCAGAAGCGTTGGTGCCATAGCTATTAGTCCCAGCAACGCCCAAAAGCGCCGCCAGATTTATAAGACTCACCACATTGCTGTCGATGGCTCGAACGGCAGTGGAAATTGGCATCGAATTATTATCATAAAGCGTCCCGAGATAAACGCCGGCAGGATAATAATATCCGTTGTACTGCACATACAAGGGGCCACCGCTGTTTCCGGGATAACTGAACATCCACGATGCGGTGTAAACTTGCTGATCGGCGACTGGATCCGTTGCGATTGAGAACGCGAGCGGTTGCGGCTGGGTCTGATACATTTGGCCTGCGTTGGCGGCAATGCTGGCGTAGCCAAACTGCGAACCATCCACCGGATAACCGACGAGCATCTTCAGCGCGCTGCCTGTCAACCATGGATTGGGCGATTGATCGGAAGGAAGATAACCGTTAAACCCGCCGCCTGCGACTGGCGAAAGAAAATACAATGTAGCAACGTCGAGATTTCTGGATTCAGGAGTTGACGCATCAGGCCTTAGTTTTAGGACCTGGAGGTCATTCGTTCGTTGCGCCGCGTAACCGCTCAAAAGATAATAACCGCGCGCAGATTGGGGCGTTGGATCGTACGTGCCGGCTTCGCGTTGTAAATACCAGTAAGCTTGACTGACGTACGAAAGCGTCTGGTCATTGAACACAAGATGAGCGGCAGTCAGGACGGCATTTGTTTCCACGGCCACGCCGCTGCCGTACCCCACATCGGTTTGCAACTGGCCATTGAATCCGAACGGATAATCCGTTAAATCGCTCAACTCGCCCTGTGGAACCAATTCAGGCAATACTGCGAATTCCGGCGGAACGCTCGCTAGTGGATAATCTTCATCAATCACCGTTGTTTGCCCTGTCTGCACCTGCACCGATATTTTTGGGGGATTTCCGCGACCGCTGGCGGCGGCGAATTCGATCAAATAAGTGCCTGGGATGAGATTGGTGCTGAAACCTGACGGTAAAAACGGGGTTGTGTCGCCAAGAAATCTCCAACCGGCATCCACAGGGGGATTGGCACCGAGGTTTACTATCAGACTGCCGCCGAGGTTTGTGTCAATTGTGGTTGTGGTTGGATAATATTGATTCGTGACTTGCGTGGTGACGCCGCCTGGAACGGCAACGTTGATTGTCGGCGGGAGAGGCAACCATCCAGGAACGGCGCGAAATTCTACTTGATAATTGCCCGCAACCAAGTTGGTTGCCGTCTGTCCGCTTGCGCGCCATGAAACTTCCCATGGAAATCGCCATTGGCCGCCGGCTTCAGGAGGGTTCAAGGTAACAGTCAAAGCGGCGTTCAAGACCGGTGGGACGGTTGGCACAAGTTCAGCCAGGCCGTAAGCCGTAAAGACGCCTTTGCGGATGGAGTTGTTCGCCGAATCGGAGACATAAATATTGCCCACGTTATCGACCGTGATGCCGTCAGGTTCGTCGAACCGCGCGGCTGCGCCTGCGCCATCCTGGCTGGCAAAGGTATCCGGCAAGCCTCCGACTGTGCTGACGATCCAGTTGTCGTCCACAGGGGTCAGTTTGCGGATTGTCGAGCCGTATTGATCTGCGACATAAAGGCTCCCCAATGAATCAACGGCAATGCTCACAGGGCCGCCGAAGCTGGCGTTGGTTCCCACGCCATCGGCGAACCCGCCCAGACTGTTGCCAGCGATGGTTGTAACGACCCAGTTCGTGCCGACAGGAGTGATTTTTCGGATCACTTCACTGTCAGTATCGGCGACGTAAATATTGCCGCTGGGATCAACCGTGATGCCTTGCGGACTGTTAAACCAGGCTGCGCTGCCGGTTCCGTCAACGTCTCCAAGCGGATTGTGGGCGGACCCGGCGATGGTTGCGACAGTCCAGGTCAGGACGGAATTACCGCTAGGGAACACAATATGAGGTTTTGAGGTTATCCTCCGAATAGTGTTATTGCCCGTATCCGCCACGTACAAAGCTCCGTTGGCTGCAGCTATACCGCAGGGACGCTTGAATTGGGCGTTGCCTCCAGACCCATCAGCGCTGCCAGCAATGCCGGGTTGGCCGCAAATTGTGGTAACGACGCCGTCTGAAAGGACCTGGCGGATGGTGTTATTGCCAGTATCCGCCACATAAAGCGTCCCACCGCTGTTGATCGTCAGCCCTTCCGGCCCGAAAAATTGGGCGTTGCCACCGGTTCCGTCGTTGGTTCCATGGGATTGGGGCGATCCCGCCAGTGTATTGACGACTCCGGCTGAGGTGATTATCCGAATCGTGCTGTTGCCAGAATCGGCCACATAAATATTACCAGATGTATCCGTCACCAGACTGCCTGGAGCGTCAAACTGCGCGAGACTTCCGGTGCCGTCATTGGTTCCGGCCACTGCGTCTTTGCCAACAAAAGTTTGGACGATTCGGGCGGAATTAATGGAGCGAATCTGTTCGTTGTCGGCAACAAATATTGTGCTTGCCGGACTCACCACCAAACCCGCGACGCCGGAAAATCGGGCTGCGTTGCCGATCCCATCCGCGCTGCCGGACTGGTACGCCGATCCTGCCCAAGTGGTCACGACGCCAGAAGCGGTGACTTTCCGAATTGTTTCGCTTACGGAATCGCTTACAAACAAATTTCCTCCTGGAGCAATGGCGATCGCAACTGGATCGAAAAATCGCGCAGCCGAGCCGGTTCCATCGTTGGTTCCAAAGGTGGTGCTGCCGGCAAGAACGCTGCCGCTCCAGGTTGTGCCAATAGGGACGAGCTTCCAAATCTCAGAGTGGTCGGTGTCAGCCACGTAGAAATTGGTCGAACTGTCCATCGCCAGACCTTCCGGGGATTCAAACTGCGCGGTGGTGGGGAGAGTGCTGACATTCCAGCCGCTGTCTTGCGTCGGGGAAATTTTACGAATCACGTTGTTGACCTTGTCGGCGACGTAAACGTTGTCGGCGGCGTCCACTGTGATTCCCATGGGCAGATTGAATTGCGCATTTGTTCCTGCGCCATCGACGTAACCGCCGCTGGGCGGACAGGAGTCGCAGTTTCCTTGAAAGACTGAACCCGTGCCGGCGATGGTTGTTACCACCCAATTGGTACCGACGGGTGTGACTTCACGAATGCGATTGTTATCGGTATCCGCGACAAAGAGATTGCCCTGGCTGTCGATCGTGATGGCGCGAGGAAAATAGAAACGCGCGACGGCTCCCGCGCCGTCGTTGGTGCCGGAGTCACCCGGGAATCCGGCAATAGTGCTTGACACGCCTCCAGGGGTGATTTTTCGGATAATGTTATTGCCAGAATCGGTCACGAAGAGATTGCCGTTGGTGTCGAGCGCGACACCGGCTGGCCCCGAAAACTCCACCGCGCTGCCAACGCCATCGACGCTGCCTGTCAAAGCGCGTCCGGCAAAAGTCGTCCAGTCGTAGGCGGATGATTCGTTGGTTTGGTAAGTGATCACTGAAATGTTCACGACCGCGGAAGTGGCGAGGATTCCACCGGCGCTCGCGATTGCCGTAAATGCGTAATCCCCGACTAACAGATTGCTGGCAGTGACAATAAAAGGAGGCGTCAACGCCGTTCCCAACGAAGTGCCGTTGATGAAGAATTGCACATTGGAGACGGGACCTTGATTGAATACTGCGTTGGCGGTCAATGCGACCGTGGCCGGCGGCAAATAGACGTCGCCGTTGGCCGGACTTGTAATGCCGACTGTCAACACAGGAAGGTTTTGCTGGAGTTGAAATCCATCAATATCGCCTTCCAATCCAGCGTCTCCAGAATAGTAAACCACAAGATTGCCGGAAGGGTCTGTCACCGCCGACGGGAATTCCACGTAGTCAACACCCGCGATCAACGTGCTATTGTTGCCGCCCCAGACGCTGTATTGCGAAGCTGCATTGACGGTAAAGATGGTTTCGCGCCCGGATGCGGCGGTGTCCGCAGCATTGTAAAGAACAAGAGTGTAGGTGGCATTTGTCGAGAGACCTGAAAGTGTAATTGATTGGGTGCCACCGCCGGAAAAAAGGTAGTCCTCTGTCAGAGCGCCATACGCAGTGCCGTTAAAGTCGGAATAACCGGAATAAGCATAAACGTTGTAACTTCCGGCGGAGGTAAAGGACATTGTCACCGGGGAGGCGCTGCCATCGGAGTAGCTAAGAGGAATCGCGGCGCCGTTGTCGGCGGCGATGCCGTTCCAAATATCACCATCGCTTCCGATTACCGCCGCGCCTGACATTGTCGGCCCGACAGCCGGTCCGCCATGCGACGACCCGAAGCTGTCGTTGTTAAAATCAACGTCGATGAGTTGGCCCGGGAGCAAGCCTGCGTAGAAAAGGATGATTCCAGCGACAATTCTGGAACAATTGATTTTTCTCATTAAGTGCGCTCTGGTTTTAACGCAGCTCGAATCCGGGACGCGGATTTCATTCGCTCAATGAAATGGCTGCAATAAGCGACAACGCTCGCACACAAACTCCACATTGACAAGGGGATTTGCGGCGGAATGACCCTGTGAATCAGCTTGAAAAACAGCGGCATTCTTGAAAGTGTGAGAGAGCGGAATCCATGCCATGCCATCCTCACCAGGAATTTCAAAAAACGCCCGATTGACGTTCGCGTTTATCCTTTTGGGAGTGGCGGTGCTTTTGTCAATTTCGCGCGTCCTGCACAAACCTGCTCCTGAACAAATACGTCACCCTGTCGTTGCGCCGCAGAAGGCTGTCGTTGCCCCAGTTACGACTGTGCCCGCGACAAATTCCGCGATTCAAGGCGATCATCGATTGCAGGACGTTTGCGACGAGCTGCGCAAGGAATCGGATTCGCGGACAATTTCCCAACGACTCGCCGAATTGCGACTCAGCCTTGAGGGGATGCCGAAGACAGAAGCGGTGTCGGCGATACGCCGGTTTCTTGTCACGAAGTCGGACGCCTCCACGCGGCTTGGATTCAAGGTCGGGGCCAACGGCTGGCTGGATCAAGCGCCGACGTTACGGATCTTTTTGCTTGACGAATTGGGGCGGATCGATCCAGCCGCCGCGGACGATTATTCCAGGGTCATTTTGGCTGCTATGGATTCCGCAGATGAATGGGCGGTGGCATTGCGAAACCTTGCGCTTGGAGATGCAAGCCCCGATGCTCGCGCGCTTCTGTCACAGAAAACGGCGCAGATGCTTCAGTACGCCCCGTGGCAGCAGAACCCATCGACAGGCTATCTTGAGGCGTTCGATGTGCCGGTTTATTTGGGCGGCGCGGATTTTGTCCCGGCACTTTCAAGCCTGGTTCAAAGCCAGGATAACCCGGCCATTTCACACGCGGCATTCCTGGCGCTGGATCGACTGGTCATCAACAATCCTACTGCTGTGCTGCAATCGTTGGAATCCTCGCCGGACTTGATGACGGGCCGCGAATCGACCAGGGCGGATTACTTCGGGCGCGCGGACGTTCGCGATCCTCAGCAGAGGCAGGTCCTTGAGGGTTATTTGCTGAATCCTTCCATCGGCCAGGCGGAACTGCAAACGTTCGCCGGAATTTTTCCGAATGGAAACTTCATGATTTCGCCGAACTTGTTGACGCAAAACACCACCATCGACCATGCGGGACTCATCGACCGCGATCAGCAGTCCTTGGCTGTCGCGCAGCAGTGGCTGGCGGACCCGCGATTTGCCCAAATTGCGCCGGTGGTGCAAACAATCATTCAGCGATTGCAGACGTTTGCCGCGCAGGCGAGACAAGGGCAGTGAAGGAGGAACGGGGTTGGGAGAAAGGAGGCATAATCCCATCAGCTTGAGCCGTATCTATTGATCAAAAGTGGAGAAACCCCTCTCCCTCAGTCCCTCTCCCCGCCGCAGTAAGCGGCAGGGCGAGGGAAGAAATCCCGCGTTCCCCCATTTGTTCAACGCAGCAGTGTCGTGCTGCGATCCTGAACGCTCGGCAAGATTACTGAACCTGAATGACTCGATAGAATTCTTTTAAGTCTAACGTACAAGCGTGGTTTTTCAGAAAATAAAGTTGAAGCTCGCTTCAAAGACGCGTTTTCGGGGCAATTCCTGGTAAACGTTGAGAGGATCAAGATTGTAGCCTCCGCCGGAAAGATTCAGGATTCCCAATTGCAACTCGGCGCGTCGGCGGGCAAATCGATAGCCAGAATAGATGTTCTCCTGAAAGAAACTGGAATAGGGCTCGCCAGGCGTCTCCCCAAAATTTTTCTGGCCGTACCAGTTCGCCTCAAGTTTCGTGTAAAAGCCGGAGGAGTGATTGAAAAGAATGTATGTATCGACTTCCTGAAGTGTCGAAACCTCATGGGAGGCAGTGATTACAGCCTGGGAAATGTCTGGATACGATCCGTGCAAATCCGATTGAGTGATTTTGTATGCGCCGCCAAGAACAAATCCATCGCCGAGAAGTTGATTGAGGCTGATCGAGCCTGCGTGTTCCACGTAGTTAAGCTGTTCAACCGTTGAAGAAGTGACCGCCGGCACCCCGCCATTCTCCAACGCAAAAACTCCCTGGCCTTGATTCGCCTCGGATGCCAGGCGCTCGAATTGGATTCCGGCAAAAGTGCGATTGCCAAGCTTCAGATCAATTGCTCCACCAAGAGTATCAAACGTCGGGACGGATTGCGAACCGACGACCTCCTCAGAAATAAGACTGCGGAACGCTTGCGGAAAACCGGCTAGTTCCGTCGGTTCCAGGCGAACAGTTTGGTCAAAACTCGCGCCGCCGAGTGAATGGGTAAAAATTCCGCGGAATGTAAGTTCAGTATTAGGGCTCCAAACGAGGGCGGCCTTGGGGCCGATTTGTGAGCGGGATTGTTCGCCGGGAAGGACTGGTGGATTGCGAAAGAGAGAAGGAAATTTTTCGTCGTCAGCCGCGACGCCACCCGTGAGCCAAAGATGATTCAGCGGCTCGACGGTAAGATAACCGTAGCCTGTCACGCGTTGAAAAAGTCCCGTCGTGTCGCCTGTGTAATCGGACGATGAAAAGTAACTCGTGTATGGCCCCGTAGGATTGCTGAATTGATCCTGCGTATGAAATTCGCCGGACTGGTAACGGCCTCCCGCAACGACGAGAACGCGGTCCCATTGGAGAATTTGATTCAGTTCCGCGCCATAGACCTCGAAGCTTTCGCGATAATTATAATCGAATGGCACATTCGCAGCGCCGTTGATCGTGCCGCTCGGAAGTTCCCCAAGAAGCAATTGGGCCGCGTCTTTGTCGCTGAATTGCTGGTCATCCACGAGTCGATCCAACATGAAAAGCGTGTGGATTCCCGGCGCCCATTCGTGATGCCACGTCGCCACCAATTCCGGCTGCTGCTGCTCGCTGAACTTGAAGAATGGCCGCGCGTCGGATTGGTCGTAGTATTGGTCATTGTCGCCCGAATGATAATTTTCATACTGCACGAAAAGCATCGCCGTGTCCTGCGGGGTGATTTGCTGTTTGATTGTTGAATCGAGGGTCACATTGTCAAGACTGTTGTTGACCCGAACGCCGTTATTGTGATGGTAATCAAGGTCGATGGCGTAAGAGGTGTTGTTGAAAGTGCCAAACTGCGAGGCCGTTTCGTGAAGCATCCCGTCGGTGCGCACTTGGGTAAAACCCGCGAGGCTCAATCCGTCCGAGTCGAACAATTTGGAATAATCCTGCTGGGAAACTCGTTGTGAAAGCCGTCCCGCCCCCACCGGAGCAAGGGCGTTGGCCAGGAGCAATTCGTTGAACCATACGGTATCGTAGCGGAGGTTAAATTGCGTCGGGTCCAGTAGGTTGTAGTAACTGTCGGACAAGAACAAATGCGCGGATTCGTTCGCGTAATCATCGGTGACGGCCCGCGCTGCTTCGCGGATGCTGACGTCGGTCATCCCGGCGTCGCGATAGACCGAAGCCAGGTTCGCGCTGGCAACCGCGCGATCCTGGTCGAGCAACATGCGGGAACGGAACACGCTGCGATTGTCATTGTCAGCCTGCGCCGTTTGCAGGTCGGAGATCGCGGGATTGATTTTATTTTCCTGTTGATCGAGAAGCGCTAGGTAAAGCCAGACCGTCGGATCGTTCGGATCGAGGCCGCGGGCCAATCGCAATTCCTTTGTCGCAAGCTCCTCATGCCCGCCATCCGAAAACGCCTTCCCAAGATAACTGCGCAGGAGCGCACGACGCGGTTCAAGCGCCGCGGCCACAAGCAAATCCTGCAGGCCCGCCTGCGTATGCCCTAATTTGATGTGGCACAGACCGCGCCCAAGCCACGCATTGCCGAGCGCGCCGTCCAATTCAATGGCGCGATTGAACGACGCCATCGCGTCCGGGATGTGGTTTTGCGCGCTGAGCAGAAAACCGTTCAAGGCGACCGCCTGCGCGTTGCGTGACGAAACTTCCAAGCTCGCCTTCAACGCCGCGAGCGCTTGCTTCGTGTGGCCGAAACTGAATTCCAATTCCGCCAATCGTTCGCCCGCAAATCCGAACCTCGGAGCGTTTGTGGACGCGTTCGCCGCCATTGCGCGGGCTTTTTCCAAATCGCGCGTTGCCTGGGCTTGGTAAGAACCGGCGAGCCATTCAGTTGACAGGATTCGTGGCGTGGTGCGCGGCCGCGATTGTCCTTTGACGGAGGCGATCATTTCCTTCAATGCATTGGCGAGTCGCGCAGCGCGTTCCTCTTGAAATGACCCGTCCAGCAATATCTGCGCTTCCTCCACACTCCCGGACGCTAGAAGGACAGCGGCGCGATACACCCGCTCGGACTCGGGTGCAGGCTCGCGCGAAGCGGGATATTGAGCTAGCGCTTTGACCAAATCGCCCGCCCGATACGCCGCCAGAGAATCGGCCAGCGCCTGCTTCGATTCGGCGCTCAGCTCCAGTTCATCGGGATTGAGGACGGCGGGATAATACAACGTCCATTGAATGATATTGACAGCGTCGAGCAGCGGAGATTTTCGCGGCGGCTGGTTCATTTCGACAACGCCCTTCTCCCCGCTTTCCAATTGGATTGATCCCGCGGAATTGCTGAGCGTCACGAGCCCGTTGATGAGCGCCAGTTCCGTGCGCCCCTGATCATCGACGCTGAGGGCAAATTCCGTCCCGCGAATGGCCCCGGACGACGACGGTGTCTGGAACTGGGTTTCGTTCGGTTTGTCCCTGTTAAAAAAGTAAGCCGAACCGGATTTGACTTCGATCACCGTGTTCTCCTGCGTGGCGGCGGGCGGGCGAATGGTCATCGTGGTCAATTCATAAACGCGGATGACGCTCAGGTTTGAGAGGCGGATTGTGGCGCGGCTGTTTTTCCCGGAACGGACCTGGTCGCCGACCTGCAAGACTTGGTTCGCGTGCGCGGCGACAAAATCCGAAGTTCCAGCCGGGGCCACCTCAATCGTTCCCACGGCAACCAATAAGGTGTTTTGCCCCAATTGCGACGGGGCGGAATCACAAAAGCCGAGAAGCGTCAGCGACAGAAATGCCGCCGCAATCAATACTCTCACAGCCGGTGGCCCATAAAAATGAAGACGCGTCATCAGGTGCGCTGAGAATGCGGCGGGACGCTATGCCAATTGCGAGTCTCAATCAAGCACAGACTGGACTCGATGGTTTCACCGACAAAAAACCCCGACAATTCTCGATTTCGCTAATATTCCATAGAGCAAACGCCATTCCATTTTGGCTTAACCGGAGTTCGCAAATGGCCGATGTCTTAGGGCTGTGGAACCGTTTGTGCTACTGACTTTATTGAGCGCGAAACGTCCCGCAAACTCCGCAACTCGCGAAAGCCGTTGCCGGAATGAAGATTCTGTGGAATCAGGACGACAAAATGAACGAAGGCGAGTTTTGGAAACTAATTGAATTGTCAAGGCGAGCCCATATCGGCAACGCCAGCCATCAAGTTGATTGGCTGCAGGTCGAATTGGAAAAACGGCCTGGCCAGGAAATTCTCGATTTTGACCGCCTGTTGCGCGAGCAAATGGCCGTTGCGTTCACTTGGGAACTTTGGGCTGCGGCTTACATCATCAACGGCGGTTGTTCGGATGACGGGTTTGATTATTTTCGCGCATGGCTCATCGCCCAGGGATTTGAAGTTTTTCACAACGCGCTCAAAGACCCCGAAACGTTGGCTAATGTCGCCGAAACCGACGCAAGCCTGGAAGAGTTGATGTATGTGGCGGCAAAAGCTTACGAGGTCAGGACAAACACAAAATTTCCCCGAACCGCCCACCCTGCGCCGGATATTTCGAGCGATCCTTTTGACGAAGATGAAGAAGCGCTCCAAACGAAATATCCAAAGCTATTCGCCAAGTTTTCCGGTTCTATCGGCGATTCGCCACTGGTCCCTGTCGCCAGCCTCTTGCAAAACATCATGGCGCGCCACGCGAACATTCCGAAGCTTGAAGTGCTCTATGGCCGCGCTGTCATTTATTTGATGGAGGAGACTCCAAAAAGTCTTGCGAGTGCTATTGAGCTTTTAACGCAGGCAGCAGATCAAGGTCATGCTGGCGCGCAGTATCTTCTTGGAAGCTGCCTTCAACGTGGAAAAGGCGTGCGACAAAGTTTCCCGCAAGCCGCCAAACGATATCGACAGGCCGCCGAAAACGGGAATGCCGACGCCTGCGGCGCGCTCGGAAAGCTGTACCAACAGGGGCTGGAGCTGGACCAGGATTATGACGAAGCGTTGAAGTGGTATAAGAAAGGCGCTGAACTCAATTCCGTCGATTCAGAATTTGGTTTGGGACTCATGTATTCGGAGGGATATGGCGTCGAGAAAGATCCCCAGGAATCACTCAAATGGTTCCAAAAAGCCGCGCAAAAGGGGCACGACGCCGCAGCGCTCAATGTGGGTTTGGCTTTCTTGAATGGCAAGGAAGTTGAAACCAATCCAGCGCTCGCGTTCAAATGGTTTGCCCAGGCAGCGGAAGCCGGTTCAGTCCGCGCGCGGTTCAATATGGGCGTGCTTCACGCGGAAGGCCGGGGCGTTGCGCAAAATTATTTGAAGGCCGCCGAGATGTATCAATTGGCCGCGGAGAAAGGCCACGACGGCGCAATGTTGAACCTCGGCAAATTATATTGCGACGGGAAAGGTCTTCCCCAGGACTATGCGAAGGCCGCTCAATATTATCGACAGGCAGTCGATGCCGGGAATTTTACGGCGCTGAGCAATTTGGCCGTGCTTTATATGCACGGTCGGGGCGTGTCGAAAGATTTGGCGGAAGCTGTTTCGCTTTATCGCAGGAGCGCGGAGGCGGGAGTTGCCATTGGACAGTTTAATCTCGGAACGATGTATGAAAGAGGTCTCGGCGTTCCACAAGACGATCGAGAGGCGCTCAATTGGTACCGACTTGCCGCCGCGCAGATTAATGCGTCGGCGATGAATAACATTGCGGACGCTTACGAAAATGGCCGGGGTGTTCCGCAAGATTTTGTGGAAGCGGCGAAGTGGTATCGCAAGGCTGCTGAAGGCGGCGTGTCGGCATCGCAATACAGCCTGGGCAAATTTTATCGCGACGGGCTTGGGGTAAAACAAGATTATCGCGAGGCAGTCAAATGGTTGAAGTCCTCCGCCGAGAAAGGCCATGAAAAGGCTCAACTTGCCCTGGAAGCGTTGCAAGCGGCGGGTCAGGCAGAACCTCCAACCCATGTGGTTCCACCGATTGTGAACGCCGGACTCTACCAGCTTGTCCTGCAATTCCGAGGCAGTTGGCTAAGTGATTTGGATAAAGCGGCGGCCCTTGAAGAAGCTCTTGTCACTGCGCTCGGAGACTCCGCAAATGTTGACGGTCACGATATCGGCGATGGGGAGACAAATATTTTTATCATTACAACCGACCCGGAAGGCACATTTCGTCGAGCGATGCCGGCCTTGAAACGCAAGAAAGTATTGCAGGCGGTCATGGCAGCTTACCGGCGCGTCGATGGCGAGCAATTCGCGGTTATTTGGCCTGAAGATTCCAAAGAGCCGTTCGTCATCAATTAGAGCGGTCTAAAAGAAAGTTACGGTTTGGCCGTTGCAGCTTCCTTCGAGCCATAGACAATCCGCACTCTTTCTGCGTCGAGCGCGCTGATGCCGTTGTCGGTCCATTGGCCGATGATGCGGTCGTTTTGCTTGTCAACAGGTTCGATCACCGAACACGGACTGTTGCCGACCATGTCTTTGCATTGGTCCTCGCATTTGGACGCCCAGCAAATTCGATAGTGCATGATCGAGCGAAAATCATACGGTAGAGTGTTCGCGAGGCAGTTCGTTTTTGGAACCCAATCATAATCCTCAGCGCGCCCCGGCTTTATGTTTTCGTAGTGAATCGTCACGTATTCATCGCGGTCCCAACGCTGGTGCTCGTGGGAAAATCCGAGAACGTGGCCCAATTCGTGGGCTGGCATCCATTCCTGTTGTTTCCACCAGAACGCGGTGATGTTGACATCGTCTCGCGCGCCTTTTTTGAATCCGGTAAATGACGTGTTGTTGCCGGCGTCGGTTTTCCCGGTGAAATTGACGTATTCGACTTGTGTTGTGCGCGGGATGAAGCTGATCTTTGCGTCGGTGTCCATCCAGCGTTGCATTCCGCGGAGCGCGACGGCTTGCTGCTCCGGCGTTAGTTTGGAAATGTCGTAAGGTATGATCCCGCCGGGCCACGGCTGCGGTTTTTCCGAATTTTTCTGCATGTGCGCCGGATCGGAATCAGCCAGGACTGCGCGCGGGGCCGCCGCGATGATGACTAAGCTTGCGAAAGCCAACTTAAGCAGGCGAACAAATCTCTTCCTTCGGTCCAACCCTTGTCGCGCGTTGCACACTGCACATTCAGTATTTCGTTCCATAATGAAAACGGTTAAAATCGCGGTCGAATTATTAGCTTGAACCACCCTGCTCCACAAATTTTTCCGGCAACTGAGGCTGATTTGCCTGCGATTGCGCGGCTGGCGGAGGTGATATGGCGCGCACACTATCCGGGCATCATCTCGACAGCGCAAATTGATTTCATGCTCGCCAAAATGTATGCGCTCGATGAGTTGCGAGAGGAAATTCTCCTTCACGCCATTCGTTACGACAGACTTTTCGTCGGTGAAGAATTTGTGGGATTCGCTTCGTACGGCCCGACCGTACAAAGAACGACCTTCAAGCTGCACAAGCTTTACCTCCATCCTGAATGGCACGGTCGGGGCCTTGGAAGTTTGCTTCTTAGCCATTGCGAACGCGAAGTTTCCAAACTTGGCGCGCATTGCTTGCTTCTCGCCGTAAACAAACAAAACTCCAAGGCAATCGCCGCCTACAAACGAAACGGCTTTGCGATCAAAGAATCTGTTGTCGTGGACATCGGCGGCGGCTTCGTGATGGACGATTACATTATGGCGAAGGCTCTGAGCCAAACCAGCAGTGCAAATCATCAGATAGACGGCATCGCAACGAATCAGCAGTAGCCATGGCGCTCTCGTTGAAGCAGCCGCTGTCGTGTGTCATACTGTTTTTGCGGGAGTCGATGTTATGAGCAATCTTTATAATGACAGTCTGGTCGAGGTGACGGATCAGGAAATCGTTTTTCACCGTTACAGTTTTCCTTTCGCCAGCGACAAGCGCGTCCCTTTAACCGAAATCGAGAGCGTTGAAGCCCGATGGCCGTCGGCCTTGGGCGGCAGTTGGAGGATTTGGGGCTCGAGTGATTTTCGGACCTGGTTTCCGTTGGATGCGAAGCGTCCGGGACGTGATCGGATATTCATCGCGACGCTCCGCAACAAATTTCGGCGCATCGGATTCACCGTTGAGGACTCGCGGAAGTTGGAAGAGGTTCTCAAGGAACGCGGACTTCTGCGTAAGTCGGCTTCTTCGTGAATAGCTGACTTACTGGTGGCTTAAAGGGATTTGCGTCAAGTCCGAGATAAACTCATTGAGGACGGTCTCCAACGCCGTGCTCATTTGTTGAACCAATGGTTTTTCGCTCTGGTAGCCGTTGATGCTCACAGTGCCGCTTGTGGAGTAGGACTTCTCAAAAATCGACCGTTGGGTGGCAGCATCCAAAACTTCAAAGTCAACTTCGACTTCCGCAGTATATTTGCGGGGAATGCTTCGAGCGATCAGTGCGCCGCGAATTCCTTGCAATTCCAGAGCCGTTCGTCCCGCTGATTCAAGAAATGATGGCTTGCTGGCGCATTCAAATTTATTCACGCGAAACTGAATTATCTCGGAGAACTTTTTGGGATTCGCAGTGTCGGTGTGAATTTTCACGCGATTGAACAATTTGGCGCGTCGCACTTCCTCAGCGAGCGCTTTTGCGATGATCGGTTCCGCATTCCTGCACCAACTTGGCTGTCTCTCCTCAGTGTCCCGCAAGTCCTCGCCCGTGCGAATTGCCAGTCCCCTGCTATTCGCGATGGCCGCGTAAGTTTGTTCGTGCGTCGGCGTATATTTGAATGATGTGGAGCAACCCACGCATAGGCTAACGAGCATGCTGACAAGAAGAATTTTAAACTGGCTCTGAGAACCCATCTATAACAATAGCAGACGAATGGCCCTGTGAAAAGATCCTCACCGTGACGAATTTATTCCGTGAACGCTAAACCAAGGAATGCGATTGGTTGGACTTGCGACAATAGCTTTGGAGGCGCATGGTTGGTTGATGCTGACCGACGAACAACCGGGCGCCGATCAAATTAAGATCTTTCGCGCAATGTCCGGCCAGGAAAGACTTCGCGTGGCTAATCGCCTTTATTGGACGGCCCGCAAGATCAAAGCCGCCGGCATACGCGCCCAACATCCCGACTGGCCGGAGGACAGGATTGAAGTCGAAGTAACCCGCATTTTCTCCAATGCCCGAACTTGACCTCGTCCTGCTGTTCGTGCGGCCGCTCCAGGAATCGGGCTTCCGCTACATCGTCACAGGCAGCGTTGCGGCGATTTTCTATGGCGAACCCCGCCTGACTCTCGACGTGGACATCGTCATTTTCCTAAACGACAAAGACATTTCCAAGCTGGCCGGGATATTCTCTGCGAGCGAATTCTTTCTGCCCCCCGCGGAGATTATCGCTGATGAAGCTCACCGTGAAACTCGCGGCCATTTCAATATTTTGCACCTCAACACAGGTTTGAAGGCGGATTTATATCTGACTGGGGGGGACGAGTTGGAAGCCTGGGCTTTTCGCCACAAACGCCAGGTTCAATTGGAAGGACACGCCGTCGCATTTGCGCCGCCCGAGTACGTAATCATCCGGAAACTTGAATACTATCGTGAGGGCGGTTCCGAAAAACACTTGCGCGACTTGCGATCAATGCTCGCCATGTCTCGGCATGAAATTGACCATGAGATCTTGCGGGATTGGGTCCAGCAACGTGGTCTGCACACCCAGTGGAAGCTGGTATCTGACTGAACAGAACCAATCCCAATAGCAGACCCAGAGGCGCCCGAAAACAGAATTGCCCTGGCTCCGGCTTCGCCCAACATCAAGACCACGCTCGCTCGCATTTTATCCGCTGCCGTCAATGGCATCGAAGCCTTCAATAGGGGCAATTCTGTTTTCTGGGACTGTTGCTCCCCTTTCTTGACATCCCCAATTTGACATGGTTCATTTCAGCAACAAGCTTGTGAGCGCGGACAATATTCATCGCGATTGTTCCATTCGGCTCACCATCGGTTTGTTTATCAATCTCGTGATGGTGGAGCCTGTTTTTAACGCTGTTCATTATGGGTTTCATCGCGGTGGGGGCCAAGGTGAAGAGCTTGCGATAATTGGAGGGGCCACTGCGATAGTAGCGTTGATACTGACCGCGCGAGTTCTCTGGCGGGGACGGTCTTGGCAGCAGGTCTTTGCAATTCTTTTGAGCCTGATGCCTGTGGTAGTGCTATTTGAGGCGTGCCGACTCTGGTGGAAAGGTTATTAATTCGTTTATTATCCCCGCAGTCAGAAGCTTATTCAGTCTAAGCGCAAAAACCGCATTGCCCTTGCGCCTCTGTTCCCTCAAAATTCGCCGATGCTCGCCCGTGTTTTATCTGCTGCCGTCAATGGCATCGAAGCCTTTCCTGTTGAAGTTGAGGTGAATGCCGGCTGGGGCGATACGATTATTGTCATCGTCGGCTTGCCGGATGCGGCGGTGAAGGAATCGCGCGACCGCGTCTCGACGGCGCTGACGAATTCGGGATTCAAATTCCCGATGGGCCGCACGACGATCAATCTCGCTCCTGCCGACGTAAAAAAGGAGGGGCCGAGTTTTGATTTGCCCATCGCCATTGGAATGCTCGCGGCCAGCGACCAGCTTCAATCGGATCGCATGGACCAATACAGCATGATTGGTGAACTTGCATTGACCGGGCAAGTCCGGCCCGTCAAAGGCGTTCTCTCCATCGCCTGGCGCGCGCGCGCTGAAAAAATGAAGGGCATCCTCGTGCCTGCGGAAAACGCGGCCGAAGCAGCGGTCGTCGATGGCCTGCAAGTCATTCCAATCGAAAATCTTCGCGAAGCCGTGGGATTTCTGGAAGGGGAAATCGACCTCAAACCGGCGCGCGTCGATCTGGATAAAATTTTTGACAGTTCCCACGAAGACGAGATTGATCTGGTGGAGGTCAAAGGACAGGAATCGGTCAAGCGCGCTTTGGAAATCGCCGCCGCCGGTGGCCACAATGTTTTGTTGATCGGGCCGCCCGGGACGGGAAAGTCGATGCTAGCCAAGCGAATCACTACCATCCTGCCGCCGCTGACGCTGGAGGAAGCGTTGGAAACGACAAAAATTCACAGCATCGTTGGATTGCTAAAGCCAGGACAAGCGCTGGTGACGAGGCGGCCTTTTCGCACGCCTCACCACACTGCGAGCGATGCTGGTTTGCTGGGAGGAAACACGAATCCGACCCCCGGCGAAATCTCCCTCGCCCATCACGGCGTTTTGTTTATGGACGAATTGCCGGAGTTCAAGCGCAGCGCGCTGGAGACAATGCGCCAGCCCATCGAAGAAGGGCACGTGACCATTTCCCGCGCCGCCGGCACAGTGGCCTTCCCCGCGCAATTCATGCTGGTGGCTGCGATGAATCCGACTCCAGACGGAAAAATGCCAGGGGAATCCCGCAGCTCGCCGCGCGAAATTCAAAATTACCTCGGACGCATTTCCGGGCCGTTGCTGGATCGCATCGACATGCACATCGAAGTGCCGCAGGTGAAATTCCAGGAGATCAGCAGCGAACGCACAGGCGAGCATTCCGCGGACATTCGCAAGCGGGTCATCGCCGCGCGCCAACGGCAATTGGAGCGCTTTGCAAAAAAGCCTTCCATCACCTGCAACGCCCGAATGGGCCCGCGCGAGATCAAGGCTTGCTGCGCGCTCGAAGATTCAACCAAGGAACTCCTGAAGTTTGCGATGGCGGACTTGAATTTGAGCGCGCGCGCGTATGACCGCATCCTGAAAGTCGCGCGCACCATCGCGGATTTGGCCGGCGCGGAAAATATCGGCAGCGATCACATTTCCGAAGCGATTCAATACCGCTCGCTGGATCGACAACTTTGGACATAAATCCGCAATAAGTCGTATAGAATTATGAAAACGACCCAAACCGCATCGAGTGCATTTAGCTGGCTGATTATTTTTTTCGCTATTGCAGCGAGCACCAGCTTTTCTCCTGTTCACGCTGAAACGCTGACACTACACACGCGTTCACGCGAGGAAACCGTCAAAGGCAATGGCGACTGGGAACCAATGTCGTCCACAGTTCAATGGGATGCGGACAAAACGGCCATCGTCATCTGCGATATGTGGAACCAACATTGGTGCAAGGGAGCCACCGCGCGAGTCGCTGAAATGGCGCCGCACATGAACGAAGTCCTCAAGGCCGCTCGCAGTCGCGGAGTGCTGATCATTCATTGTCCAAGCGACACGATGAAGTATTACGAAAATTTTCCCCAGCGCAAAGTCGCCCAGGCCGCTCCAAAAGTCCCGCTCATCCGCTTTCAAATTGATCGCCCGCCCGAAGCCCCGCTTCCGATTGACGACTCTGACGGGGGTTGCGACGACGAACCGCAATGCACACAGGCCGGCCCCTGGACCCACGAAATCGACACGCTGCAAATCCAGGACAACGACGCCATCACGGATTCGGAGCAGGCTTTTTACCTGATGAAAGAGCGCGGCATTAAAAATATTATTGTCATGGGTGTGCATGGCAACATGTGCGTGCTTGGCCGCCCATTTGCGATTCGCCAGATGGTTTCCCTGGGCCAAAACGTCGTGCTGATGCGCGATATGATTGACACAATGTATAACTCCCGCAAAGCGCCTTACGTCAATCATTTTGTGGGCACGGATTTAATCATTGAACATATTGAAAAGTATCTTTGCCCTTCCATCACCAGCGTGGATTTTCTCGGCGGCGAACCGTTCCATTTCAAGGCGGACAAACGCCCTCAGATCGTTTTTGTGATTGGGGAAAACGAATACCACACTTGGGAAACGCTGCCCGAATTCGCCCGCAACGAACTGGATTGGCGCGGCTATAACTGCTCCTTCGTCACTTCAAGCACGGACGTCAAAGATAATGTTTTCACCAATTACGATGTTATCAAGAACGCCGATTTGCTCGTTCTCAGTGTGCGCCGCCGGACGCCGCCCAAGGAAATGATGGCGCTCATCCGCGCGCACCTTGACGCGGGCAAGCCGCTGATCGGAATTCGGACCGCCTGCCACGCTTTTGGCGCTGAACCTCCCGACGCGCAACACGAGGGGTGGCCCACATTCGACACCGATGTTCTCGGTTGTCACTACGAGAATCATTATAATAATACCGGACCAGACGCTGCTCCTACTCTCGTCAAGGCTGTGCCCGGCGCGCAACCAATCCTCACCGGCATTCCCGCCACTGAATTGGAGATGCAAGGTTCGCTTTACAAGAGCAGAAATCCCGTTGCGACGGTAACTCCTTTAATGACAGGGCGCCTTTCCAGCGGTTCCGAAATCGAACCAGTCGCATGGATTAACACGGCCCATAATCGCCGTGTATTTTACACGTCGCTGGGAACACCGGAAAATTTCAAGCAGCCCCCGTTTCGTGAACTTCTGTTGAACGCGATTTCATGGACGCTTGATCGTCCCGTCCCGCCAACTCTTGTGGGAAAGCCTGACCGAACAACAGCATCGGTGCCTGTCAAACCGCCGACAGCCTCCACTGTTCCTATTCAGAAAACTCAGAACGACCCGATGACACCCGCGCAATCGCAGGCTGCTTTCAAAATTGCCGATGATCTCGAAATTGATCAGGTCCTGACAGAGCCGCAGGTGCGCCAGCCTGTTTTCATGAATTTCGACGAGCGTGGCCGGCTTTGGGTCGTGCAATATTTGCAGTATCCCTACCCCGCTGGACTCAAAATGCTCAGTCACGACAGCGTTTGGCGCGCTGTTTATGACAAGGTCCCGCCGCCGCCTCCCCACCAATTCGTGGGAGCTGACAAAATCTCCATCTTCGAGGACACGCATGGCGACGGTGTGTTTGACAAAGAAAAAGTTTTTGTGGACGGCTTGAACATCGCCACTGCGGTGACAAAGGGACGCGGCGGCGTCTGGGTGCTCAACCCGCCCTACCTCCTTTTTTACCCTGACAAAAACAACGACGACATTCCTGACGGCGATCCACAAGTGATGTTGTCCGGGTTTGGTTTGGAGGACACGCACTCGGTGGCGAATAGTTTGCGATGGGGACCGGACGGTTGGTTGTACGGCTGCCAGGGAAGCACGGTTTCGGGCAACATGATTCGTCCCGGCATCGATCATGAAGCCATCTCAAAAACAGAAGGCCAGCTAATCTGGCGCTACCACCCCGAAACAAAGCGTTTTGAAGTTTTCGCGGAGGGCGGCGGGAACGCCTTCGGTTGCGAGATTGACGCGAAAGGGCGGATTTTTTCCGGCCACAACGGGGGGGACACTCGCGGGTTTCATTATATGCAAGGCGCATATTTGCAGAAAGGATTCGAGAAACACGGACCGCTCTCCAACCCTTATGCCTTCGGCTACTTCCCGCCAATGCCGCATCCCGCCGTGGAACGGTTCACGCATAATTTTATTGTTTATGATGGCGGCGCGTTGCCGGAGCGCTACAACGGAAAACTTTTCGGAATCGAACCGCTGCAAGGGCGTGTCGTCGAAAGCGACATTGAACCGGACGGCTCCACTTTTCAAACCCGCGACCTCGGTCATCCCGTGACTACCAGCGATCAATGGTTCAAGCCGGTGGACATCAAGGTCGGGCCAGACGGCGCGATCTACGTCGCTGACTGGTACGATGGTCAGGTCAATCATTGGCTCAACGCCCAGGGCCACATCGATAAGAGCAACGGGCGTATCTACCGGCTCAAGGCTAAGGGCGCAAAACCTGTCAAACCTTTTGATCTGGCCAAACTTTCCACATCAGAATTGGTCGATTTGCTCAGCAACTCGAACAAATGGTTCCGACAGGAAGCCCTGCAAATTATTGGTGATCGCAAGGACCCCGCCGTCGTTCCAAGGTTGAGAGAACAAATTGAAAATAATACAGGGCAGGTCGCGCTGGAATCGCTTTGGGCGTTGAATCTTAGTGGCGGCTTTGATGATGATTTTGCTCTCAAGACTTTAAATCATGCCGACCCATTTGTGCGTATGTGGACAGTGCGGCTCTTGTGTGACCAACAAAACGTCTCCGCAGCGGTCGGGCAAAAGTTGATCGTGCTTGCGGCGGAGGAACCAAACGTTGAAGTGCGCGCCCAACTGGCTTGCAGCGCCAAACGCCTCCCGACCGAAGAAGCATTGCCGATTGTCCGGCAACTTCTCACCCGAAACGAGGATATGGCCGACAAACGCATCCCTCTCCTATTGTGGTGGGCGCTGGAATCGAAGTGCGAACGCGACCGCGAGGAAGTCGTCAATTTTTTCCGCGACCCCGCTGTCTGGCAACTGCCGCTGGTGCAGTCAAACATATTGAATCGGGTCATGCGTCGATATGCGGCATCGGGCATCCGCCAGGATTTGTTGATTTGCGCCAAGTTGCTTCAACTTTCTCCCGGCCCGGAACAAACCTCCAGGCTGATGGCGGGGTTTGAAGAGGCCTATAAAGGACGCTCGCTCGCCACGCTCCCTGACGAATTGCTCGAAGCGATGGCGAAGTCCGGTTACAAATCGCTCGCGCTGGGAGTGCGGCGCGGCGATCCCGCGGCGGTTGCGGAGGCCATCCGGGAAATTCGCGATCCTTCGGTGGATGTGGAGACTCGCCGCGAATACCTGGAAATTTTTGCGGAAGTGAAAGAGACGAAAATTCTTCCCGTCTTGCTCGATCAAATTGCCGACGCAAGAGACATCGCCCTTCACAAGCCTGCGCTTGCCGCGATGCAGCAATTCGAAGACCCGGCCATTGCGAGTGAAGTGATTGGCCGGCTTAATAGTTTTGACGATCAGACGCGTCCCGCCGCGCTGGAATTGCTCTCCAGCCGGCCAGCCTGGGCGGAATCGTTGTTGAACGCCGTGGATGTGGGCAAGGTCAGCAAGAATTCCCTTCCACAGGATGTCGTGCGCAAAATCAAAACCTATAAGGATAAGACCATAGCGGCATTGGCAAAAAAACTTTGGGGCGGCGAAAGAGTTGCGACGACCACGGAAATGCAGGTCAAGATCAAGCATTACGCCGACGCAGTCCGCAACGGCACCGGCGATCCCTATGAAGGCCGCACGCTGTTCACCGGGCGCTGCGCCGTTTGCCATACTTTATTTAGCCAAGGCGGTCAAATCGGTCCCAATCTTACTTCGTACAAACGCGATGATCTCGACACCATGCTGCTCAACATCGTCAATCCGAGCGCCGAAATTCGCGAGGGTTACGAAAATTACATAGTTGATACAAAGGATGGACGCACGCTCTCAGGTTTTTTGGTGGACAAGGACAATCAAGTCGTGGTTTTGCGCGGATTGGACGGCGTGAACCAGGTTCTTCCAAAGGACCAGGTCGTCCAGATGAAATCCACCGGCGTCTCTCTGATGCCCGAAGGTCTTCTTGACTCGCTCGACGATCAAAAAGTGCGCGACCTCTTCGCCTACTTGCGCAGCAGCCAACCGCTGGTCGGCTCCCCCGCCCCGCAATTAAGCGCTTCCAACAAATAACGCGGAATGCAAATCGAAGCCGCCGAAATCCGACCGGGCACGGAAGCGCCGTTGACGCGCGCGCAATGGATGGTTTTGCTCGCCGCTTTTCTCGGATGGTTGTTTGACGGCTATGAACAAGGGTTGTTTCCGTTGATTGCTCGTCCGGCGTTGCAGAATATTCTCGGAACCGCCAGCGGCAACGATAGCCTCATCGGCGAATGGATGGGTTGCGTGACCGCGACTTTCCTTGTCGGCGCAGCCTTGGGCGGGGTGACATTTGGCTGGCTCGGCGACCGCGTCGGACGCATTCGCGCCATGTCCTGGAGCATCCTGACTTATTCATTATTGACAGGGTTGGGCTATTTCGTCCAAACGCCGTGGGAGCTGGCAAGTGTCAGATTCGCCGCCGCGCTCGGCATGGGCGGCCAATGGGCGCTCGGCGTGGCTCTGGTCATGGAATGCTGGCCGGAAAAATGGCGTCCGTGGCTCGCGGGGTTGATGGGAATCGCGGCCAACGTCGGCTTTCTGTTGGTCGGAGTCACGGCTCGGATGCACCACATTTCAATCGAATCCTGGCGTTGGATCATGCTCGTCGGAGCGGCGCCCGCCCTGCTGGTTTTCTTCATCATGTTCGCCGTGCCCGAATCGCAACGCTGGATGGCGGCTGCGCGCGCGACTCGAACAAATCCCGTCCGTGAAATTTTTTCCGCAAACCTGCGAAAAACCACCCTGCTCGCCCTGGCCTTTGCATCTGTGGCCCTGATCGGAACCTGGGGCACTGTGCAATGGTTGCCGGCCTGGGCGGATCAACTGACAGGAAAAACCAATCTTTCCGCCAAGGCAGACACCCAAATGTTTTCCGCATTCGGAGCCATTGCCGGGGCATGGACGGCGCCGTTGATCGGGGCGCGATTGGGCCGCCGCCCCGCTTATTTTTTGCTCTGTTCCGCTTCCTTTGTGGTCTGCGGCGCGTTGTTTCGGTTCGTGCATGAATTCTCCGGGATTTTTCTGGCGATGACATTCCTCGTCGGCGCGGCGACCGCTTCTTTCTACGGCTGGTTCCCGCTTTATTTTCCCGAACTTTTTCCCACGCGCGTCAGAGCCACCGGCCAGGGCTTCAGCTACAATGGCGGTCGCATTTTGGCGGCTGTGGGGGCGTTGACACAGGGACAATTGGTCGCGCATTTCAACGGGAGTTACGCCAGGGCTGGCTCAATCGTCGCGCTCATTTATCTGCTGGGAATGGCGCTGATCTGGCTCGCGCCAGAAACCAAAGGTAGAATTCTCCCGGCATGATTTGCTGTGACGAGCAAATCGGAAATTTTAAAACGAGTCAGCGCCCAATTCATTCGCCCTGAATCGGAAACGCGCGGCCATCCCCTTTAGGGTTTCCGCGCAGCAAAACTCTACATGGAAAGATTTTTCAATTCAGTTTGTTGAGAGAACCACAAATCTGTGAATAATCAAGGTTGGCGTTGTTGCGCCGTAGCTTCTGAGCAAAGGCGACTATTTTGACATCGCAACCAGTTTATACGAATAAGATCAAAAAATTCGTTTCAATCATCACCCACGGTTCGAACGATATGCAAAGTGAGGGTCCAAAATGAAACTGCCAAATGTTGAGCGCGCAATGGTTCCGGCCAGGAAAATCACGCATTACCTGCTTTCGCCTGCACACCGGGATGGCCGACACAAGGCAGAATTCTTTTGCGGATTCGGGTTCAAACTCGAAATATGGGAAACACTGGCGTCTTCCCTGTTAAACCATGCGCGCAAGTATGAAGTTGTTGAGGTTGTGCCGACGCCATTTGGCAGGAATTTTGTTATCGAAGGCGCGCTGCTCGCTCCCGACGGGCGTACACCGCGAGTGCGGGCCATTTGGTTTATTGCAAATGGCTTGGAAACGGCTACGTTAGCCACAGCATATCCATTGGATGTCTAACGCAATGATCAAAGAACTCGACAGCGTAGTGTTGACGACTGATTTGACCGAACATGGGTTGAGCACAGGCGACATCGGCACGGTTGTGCTCCTTCATGAAGGGGGCAAGGGCTGTACGGTGGAATTTATGACGCTGTCAGGTCGCACCATCGCCGTCGTCACTCTGTTAGCCAGTCAGATTCGGCAGATTGCCAAAGACGAAATTGCGCACGCCCGGCCCGTGGCGGTGACGGCCTGATTAGATTAGTTACGTGTTTCCCATTTGGCGCCGAATCCTTTCTCAAGAGATGTTGTTGCCAATGAAGTATCCCGACCAAACGGCGAATTCAAAACTGACAGACGTTCGGATCACGGGAAGCGAATTATATTTTCTGCCAATTCAAACACGCGTGCCGCTGAAATTTGGCTCGGAAACACTCACCGAAGTCACCTGCGCACGAGTCAGAGTTCGGGTTGAATTTGCGCCGGGGCGAATGGCTGAAGGTTGGGGAGAAACTCCGTTAAGTGTCCAGTGGGTTTGGCCGAGCAAGCTGTCCCACGACGAGCGGAGCCGGGCCTTGAAAGAATTTTGCCAACGTATCAGCAAAAATTTCGCGAGCTTCCCGATCACAGGCCATCCTTTTGAAATCAGCCATGCGTTTCAAGAAACTGTCTTGCAAGACCTCCTTCGTCAAATAAACGAGGAACGAATCGACCGTGAACCCATGCCCTGGCTTGCGGCGTTGGTGTGCTACTCAGCATTCGATTTGGCTTTGCACGATGCTTACGGACAAATTCACGAATGTTCTGTATTTGACACTTTCAACGTCAATTACATGAATCGCGATCTGGCCGAATACCTTATACCCGCTGATCCTGCGATCTCTTTCGCTGGCAAATATCCCCAGGATTTCCTGCTTCCCAAAAGACGCGAGCGCCTAATGGCGTGGCATCTGGTCGGCGGGCTGGATCCGTTGGAGCCTGACGAATTGACCGATCAAAGTCCTTCCGACGGCTATCCCCTTCTCCTCCGCGATTGGATTCAGACCGATGGCCTGAAATGTTTGAAGGTCAAATTAAGAGGCACCGACGCGGAGTGGGATTACAAGCGTTTGGTAAACGTCGGACGCATCGGCCTCGCTCGCGGCATTGAGTGTTACAGCGCGGATTTCAATTGCACTGTCAATACTCCTGATTACGTCATCGAAATTCTGGATCGCCTTGAATGCGACCACCCCGATATTTTCCGCCAGATTCTTTATGTGGAACAACCGTTCCCGTACGATTTGGAAACTCACCGCATTGACGTGCATGGCCTTTCCGCCCGGAAGAAATTGTTCCTGGACGAAAGCGCCCATAACTGGCAACTAGTTCGCTTGGGCCGCGAGCTCGGCTGGACGGGAGTCGCTTTGAAAACCTGCAAGACGCTGACTGGCGCACTGCTGAGCGCCTGCTGGGCAAAAGCGCACGGACTTTCGCTCATGGTGCAGGATTTGACCAACCCGATGCTTGCTCAGATTCCGCACCTCTTGCTGGCAGCCCATTTGAACACGTTGATGGGCGTTGAAACCAACTCCATGCAATTTTATCCCGAGGCTTCTAATCCCGAAGCTCAGGTTCATCCCGGCATTTATCGCCGCCGCAATGGACAAGTAGAATTATCCAGCATTCGCGGGCCAGGGTTTGGCTACCGATTGCCCGAGATTACTCGCCCTTTGCCCCCGGCGACGGAAAATTCAAATGCCGGTGCAGAAAATCAAACGTCCCCTTCCCATTGATGGTGTGGGGACCGGTGAACCACTCAATCTCGCATTGATCGTGAAGCCCCAGTTGTCCTTCATAAAGGTGACGGACCTTGGCAAATTCGTAGCCCACCGTTTCATCCGGTGAAACAACGTCGAAATGCCCGCGCTCGACCATGAACGGACGCGGGGCGATCAGCGCAGCCATTTCGGCATAATTAAAAGTGCTGCCCAAATCGAACTCGAAAATTTCGTATTCGCCGAACCCCGTGTAACTGTAAGGACTGCGCGTGGACGCATTTTTCCAGACCCACTCGTTGAAATCGCCGGAGCAAATGGAGAGGCAATAATTCGTCACCAAGGCCGGCACACGCATCGCCGTCTTTCCGCCGTAACTAAGCCCGTAAAAACCGATTCTTGACGGATCGACAAACGGCAGGGTCTTGAGCCAATCGGTAATTTGTTGATGCTGCGGCGTTATGAGCGAATACAAAGTTTTTCCGAGCGGATTGGCCTTGCGTTGAAGTGTGCGAAAGCGGTCGCCGAAGATATACAGGTTCTGCGGCGCAAAGGTGATAAAACCCTGCTCGCACAATTTTGCCGCAAAATCGTGGTAATAATGACTATTGCCCGTCACTGTCTCCTGCGCATGACTTTCCAAGCCGTGCTGGCAAACCACCACTGGGCGTCTCTCGCCGGACTTGAGGTCTTTCGGCACCAATAAAATTCCGTAGGCGATCAATTCGGGATAAACGTCCAGAACAACTTCATAACCGGTCCACTTGGGTTCATCGTATGACTTTCGCGAACGGGGGTTTGCCGGAAGGATCGGATCGTCAAAACGCCCGATCACATCGTTGTAAAATATATTTCGATATGCGTCCGAGGTCTTTTGAAATTTCTCAGGCGTCGAGGTGTCAAGGTTCGACATGAATTTCTGGCGCGTGTACTGGCTTTCGGTCAGGAGCCATTGAGTGTGCCGGTCCAACTCATGCAACTGCCGGGCTTCTCGATCAGCGGAATCAGGCAACGGCTCCAATGCTTTTGCCGACGCACCCTCTGGCGTCAAACGTGATTCCTTTTCCAGCGAACCCAGAAAGTCCGTGAGCGCCGCCTCGCTTCCAAATGCCCCAGTCCCATCGCCGCTGACAATCAGGTCAAGCCTTGGCGCGGAAGCGAATCCCCGTTCGATTTCGCGGGCGCGCTCAATTTCCGCTCTTACAACTTCCAACTTCGGAGTTTCAAGTTTTCCAGGCGAGCCGTTTCCGCCGGAAAACGTCGCTTCAGGTCCCCGCGCGGCTTCGACGATTAAATTGCGTGGCGCGATCATGGCCGCCACTTCGGCGTCGCCAAACTGCTCCAGCAAACCAAAGACATTCCGATCTCCCGGCTGCTTCCATATATTCCTCCGATCATCAAAATATCCGCTGACGCAAGCGGAAGCGATGCGGCTGTCAAGCGCAGCGGAGTAAAACGCCAGCAGGCCACCCTCGCCCCAGCCGATGACGCCGATTTTTGCGCGGGAATTCGATTCCTGCGATGCCATCCAGTCCACTGCCGCGAGGACTTTCTGCATTTCGAAGCCAATAACATGTCTCCCCAGCTCAAACGAAGGCCGGTAAATAAACTCCCGATTGGAAAGGTCCTTGAACGCAACATGGCGACGGCTTATCAACGAAGGAATCACTACTTGACAGCCGCTTTCGGCAAGCCGCATGGCAAATTGCGATTCCAAAGGAATCCCATCGGTTAAACCGGCGAGTTGCTCAGGAGACTGGCTGGCATCCGGTATCGCCACCACATTCGCAATGGGCGTCCGGCCAATTGGCGTGAGCAGCAGTCCTTCTCCATTGACGTCGCCAAACGCGGGCCAGCGCACGGCAAAAACTTCGTAATCTTGCCCCCGCGCAATTGGCCTGCGTTGCGTCGGCGTTGTAATTAATTCCATCTGCGCGCGCTTTGGACGTTCGTCAAATGCGCCAAGGATATGCGCTAACCGCTTGCGATTGGTCGAAATAGACTTTTCGTAAGCCTGATCCGATGAAAAATCCCGACGCCAGTAACGCTCGCGTTGCGCCTGGGACTCGTCGATCTTGCGCAGCAGAAATCGATCTGCCCCAGCGACTATGTTCGACGCCATATCGCCTTCAATCTCCAACGGCGCAGTTCCAGGCAGAGGTTGAGCGTGACATACCAGAAAAAACCCGCCTAGCGCGGCGACCAAAAGTGATTTTATAACTCGGGTGGTCATAAAGGTAATGACTACCGCAACCATGCCGAGAGTAAAGCTCCAGAAACATGTCAGAACACTCGGACCTTAACTTTTAAATCTTTTCACCTCGCGTGGAGGCGCCAAAGAAAGCAAATTGCGTGAGTGAAGACGACAGTGGATTTGGACGATGATCTGCATGCCAAATTGCAGAACGCGGCACGGCTAATTGGCGAAAAGCCGACGACGATTCTGCGCCTGGCCATCCGCGAGGGATTGCCAATCTTGACAAAGAAATTTCAGCCCCATCCATCGGAAGGTTATTTTACAGACGCATCTTCCGACGCGGATCGCATTGCTTTCGAGAAAGCGATGGGTTCAGCCACCATGCAAGAGTCGGAGCGATAAAACCAGTCAGCGGTAATTTTGGAAACACCAGCCAACCGAATTGAAATAGTGCTTTTCGTTTAAACAAATCTGACCGCACTGCCGCCTTGCTGTCCCTCTCCATTTTTCATACAACGACAGTGGATGCCCGACGATTTGGCTATTTGGAATTCGTTGCGACGGTCAAAAAACCTCACTTTGATCGCCGGCCCGTGCGTCATTGAGGATGAAGCGCTTTGCCAGCGGATCGCCGCGTCGCTTCAAAAGACGTGCCGCAAGCTCAGCGTCAACTTTATTTTCAAGGCCAGCTACGACAAGGCCAATCGTTCCAGCGGCAAATCATTTCGCGGCCCCGGCCTCAAGGAAGGTCTCGATGTCCTCGCGCGAATTCGCGAAAAATTCAACGTTCCCGTCCTCACCGATGTCCACACTGAGGAACAGGCGGAAGCGGCGGCGCAGGCCGTCGATGTTTTACAAATTCCCGCTTTCCTCTGCCGCCAGACCGATCTGATTCTAACGGCGGTGCGAACAGGCAAAATTGTCAATATTAAGAAAGGTCAGTTTCTTTCGCCGCAGGAAATGGGACAGGTTGTCAAGAAAGCCGCGGAGGCCGGCGGCCAGAAACTGCTATTGACTGAGCGCGGCACGACCTTTGGATACAACAATCTTGTCGCCGACATGCGCTCGATCCCGATCCTGCGCGAACTTGGCTTTCCGGTCATCTTTGATGCGACGCACTCCGTCCAATTGCCGGGCGCGGGAGGAGATCGTTCCGGGGGCCAGCGGCAATTTGCGCCGGTGCTCGCGCGGTCCGCAATCGCAGCCGGCGCGGACGGCCTTTTCATCGAAACTCACCCCGACCCGGATCGCGCTCTTAGCGACGGTCCGAACATGATTCCGCTGAAAGAAATGCCTCAATTGCTTGCCGGGTTTGTAAAGTTGCGCGAAATCGTCCGCCCGATGGCGAGGGCTAAATGAAATTTTTCCGCGCGGCCGCAATTTGCTGGATGCTCTGGGTTGCGCTGCCGTTGCTTGGCCAGGCGCCTACCGAAGCCGTCGCGAACCACTTCCGCATAGCCCACTACACCGACACCCCCAAAGGGCGCGTTTTGGAAATGCTTGTGTCCGCCCAACACGGGGAATCGGGAAAAAATGGGGACGTGGCGACGCAATTTGAAATGACCGAATTTCGCAATGGCCGGACCAACTTGATCGCCGTTGGCCCCGAATGCCATATATCGCCCGCTTCAGCGTGGGACGCCGGCCACATCGAGATGTTCACGCCGTCAACAAATGTTTTTGTGCAGGGCGACGGCTTCTTTTTCAACGAAACCAACCACTTTCTTTTTCTCTCGAACAATGTGGAAACTCGCGTCGCGCGGGAACTTCTCAAAAGCCCGCTTTTGTCCAGTCCGCGAACCAACGAGCCCGTCGCCGCGCAACCGATTATCATCACGTCGCAACGCTGTCAGTTCGACGCCAGTTCCAATCGCGCGGAATATTTTGGCAACGTCCGCATCAAAGACCCGCAGATGGACATCACGTCCGATTATCTGTTCGTTCAGCTCACCACCAACGGCGGCATCGACAACATTTTCGCCCGGCAAAACGTCGTCATCACCACCACCAATAAAGGCCGCGCCACCGGCTCTTCGGCGCGCTATTACACCGCCGATGGCAGCGAGATGATGGTGTTGACAGGAGATTCGACCTGGCTCAACGGCGGCCAGCAGGCCCGCGCTGAGCAATTTACGTATGACAGCACGCGGCATATTCTCTGGGCTTCCAATCACGTTCGCGTCCGCTGGCCAGGCGGGTTGCAGACCAACCCGGAACCTGCTGAAACGTTCGGCGCACGACTGTTGTTTGCCGACGACGCCATGTTGCAAATGCCTTTGACCAACGGCCCCGTGGAAAGCATGACCGCCGATGGCAACGTCATCATCGTCAATCAGGCCGATCAAAGCCGCTCCACCGGCGATCACGCGGTTTATTCGCGCGAGGAAAACCGCTTTGAATTGACAGGATCGCCGGTTTGGTGGAATGACCGTGTGACAATCCACGCCCAATCGCTCGTCGCCGAGGTGACCAACCAGGTTTATCACGCGCGCGGGAATGCAAAATTTGAAACCGTGCCCGGAACGAATCAGTGGCTGGCCATTTCCTCGACGAACATCGATTTCCAGACCAATCTCGCGGTTTTCCGCGACGACGTCGCCGTGAGGCTTTCCGCGAATGGCGCGCTTCGCGACAGTCTGAATTGCAATTCGTTGAACGTCGAACTCCTCAGCAATGAAGTGACCACTGCCGTCGCGCGGGGCCACGTTCGCGGCGAGACCACGCCGGACCGCCTTGGAAACGTCAAGACGATTTCCTGCGAATCCCTCACCGCCCATCGCTCGCCGACAACGCTCTTGATCACCGACCTTCAAGCCACCGACCGCGTCGTCATGACGGAAACCGGAGTAACCACCAATGCGCCTCGGAATAAACTGACTTCTGATTCGGTCGTCGCAAAATTCTTTGCCCATACAAATCAAATTGAGACCGCCGTTGCCGAAGGCAATGTAGTCCTGGACCAAATTAAACCGACGCAAAGCATTCATGCCACGTCCGCGCGGGCTGACTATACGGCGGCCAACGACCAGGTAAAATTGACCGGCGACCCCAAGGCAACCACCGACAAATTCTTAATTAGCGACGCCGATTATCTAATTTGGCAGCCGAAAACAAACCGCTTTGGCGCCTCTGGTTTGTATAAAATTGTTCCCGTCCCAGTGAAACGGCCTCACCCTCCTTCCTGATCAATGAGCGAGCCCAACACGCAAACACAAACGCAGAGGCAGGCGACAGAGGGAACGCCAGTAGCCACGTCAGCCGAAGATCACCTTCTATCGACCACAAACCTGGTCAAGGAATACAACGAGCGGAAGGTCGTCAATAAAGTTTCCATTTATGTGAATGCGGGGCAAATCGTCGGCCTTCTCGGGCCGAACGGCGCGGGAAAAACCACGACGTTCAATATCGTCGTTGGCATCGTCAGGCCGGACGAAGGCGAGGTTTTGTATCGAGGCCAAAAAATCACCGGATTGCCAATGCACAAGCGCGCGAGACTGGGCATCGGATACTTGACTCAAGAACCCTCGGTGTTCCGCAAACTTACAGTCGAGCAAAACATCCTCGCGATCCTGGAAACTTGCGACATCGGCACAAAAGAAAGGGATTTGCGGCTGAAATCTCTTCTCGATGAATTGGACCTGGCGCGCATCGCCAAGAGCAAAGCTTACACGCTCAGCGGCGGCGAAAAACGCCGCTTGGAAATCACCCGCGCCCTTGTCACCAGCCCGAAACTCCTGTTGCTCGATGAACCTTTCAGCGGCATCGATCCAATTGCCGTTTACGAAGTGCAGAAAATCATCCGGCTTCTCCGCGATCGCGGCCTTGGAATTCTCATTACCGACCATAACGCCCGCGAAACGCTCAAATTGGTGGACCGCGCCTATTTGATTCATCACGGGCAAGTCGTATACGAAGGCCTCGGCCCACAGATGCCGCATGATCCGAAGGCGCGTGAAATTTACCTTGGCCCTGAATTCAATTTATAATCCTGCAATGAGTGGAAAAAAGTTTTTCGCAGCGCTGTTAATTTTCGTACTGTCATGCTTCACGCTGCTGCCGACATCAGCGCGTGCCGCGAATTCGCCGATTCCATCCAAAGCAAAAAAACTGTTAAAGGGCGTTCACAGAATTGTATTTCTTGGTGACAGCATCACACAAGCGGGAGACTACGTCGTCGATTGCGAATGCTGGATGCTCGCGCACGGAATCCAAGTGCAGGTTTTGAACCTCGGCCTCGCGAGCGAAACAGCCTCCGACCTGACGCCCGAGCAAAACGCGGGGCACCTTAAAAGTTTTGGTTTTCCCCGCCCCGCCTTGAACGAAAGATTGGGCCGCGCGCTGGCAGCCACAAAACCCGATCTGGTTTTCGCCTGTTACGGAATGAACGACGCTGGTTCGCTTCCTCCCGACGCGAGCGGCACGCAAGCCTTCGCTGATTCAATCATAAAACTTCGCAACGCCGCAAAAAAAGCCGGAGTGAAACGGATTGTCATTTGCACCCCTCCTGTCTTCGACGATAAAGGCGACAGGAGGCAGAGCACGCAAGACGAAAACCTGGAACGTTACACGGCATGGCTGCTGTCCAAACGGGCGGATGGTTGGAACGTCGTGGACATCCACACGCCCATGCGCCAAGCCTTGGACGAAGCCCGCGCCAAAGACCCCAGATTCCAGTTCGCCGGCGACGGCGTCCACCCAGGTCGCGAAGGCCATTGGCTGATGGCGCGGGAAATCCTCTCTCAGGCATTCGGCGCAAAGCTCGACGGCGTTCATTCAAGTGAAGATTTGTTTCCCGCGCATGGAACGGAAATTCGCAAGCTGGTTCAGAAACGATCGGTAATTTTATTTGACGCGTGGATGTCCCAAATCGGCCACAAACGCCCCGGTGTCCCCGGCGGCCCTGACGCCAAACACGGCCTGACCGTTGCGGAAGCTCAAAAGCAGGCCGGCGAGCTGGGAATTCAAATCAGCCGCGAATCGAGTGGCAAGTGAAGCTTCAAAGCACATCGGTTATATAGTTTACTGCTTGCCAAAAGAGGCGGCGGCGGACACAGTGCGCAAAAATCCAGGTTTCAACATCGCCTGAGACAATACTATGGAATCCGGCATCGCCCTCATCGCCGTTCTCGTTATCGGAGTTCCGATAGCGCTCGCGATATGGCTGGTCACGCGGGCGAACAGCGCAGTGCGCGAGATTGAACGACTCTGGGTTCGGATTGGGAAACTGGAATCCGAACTGAATCGCCTGAAAAGTGAAGGTCAGCATGCCAAGCCCGTCGAGCCATCAACCGTCCCGGCACAGCCTCCACAACCCAAACCCGAACCTTTCACCGCGCCGCCAATACCTCCACCCCTACCGATAATCGCTTCGGAGCAAATCAGCCGCCCATATCCGCCTCAACCTGGAATCCCGCCATTGCCTGTTGGAATCGTCTGGGAGCCATCCGAGACGGAACAAGAACCAGAAAAAGAACCGGCTCTCGTAGTTCCCGCTCAAAGCGGCCCGCCGATCAACTGGGAACAATTCATGGGCGTGAAAGGCTTCGCGTGGGTCGGCGGACTGGCTTTGTTTCTCGGTGTGGCGTTTTTTGTCAAATACTCGTTTGAAAGAAACCTCGTGCCGCCCGAACTGCGCGTGGCGATTGGTTTTCTCGCCGGCCTTGGACTTCTCGTTGGCGGAGTCGTGATGTCCCGCAAAAATTTCCCGACACTGTCGCAAACGCTTTGCGCGACAGGCGTCGTTATTCTCTACGCCGTTACCTTTGCGTGCCGCTCAATCTATCATTTTGAATTTTTCGGAGCGATTCCGACGTTTCTTCTGATGGCGTTGATCACGACCACGGCATTCTTTCTCGCCGTACGCCTCAACGCCCTCGTCGTGGCGATCCTCGGAATGCTTGGCGGTTTTCTGACGCCAATTCTTCTTTCAACCGGTCACGACAACCCTCTCGGCCTTTTCGGTTACATCGCCATACTTGACGCCGGACTCATCATCGTGGCGTTGAACCGCCGTTGGTATTTTCTCACAGCGCTGGCTGCTCTCGGCACGGCAATCATGCAAGCCGGCTGGGCAAACAAATTCTTTGTCAGTGAGAAATATTTTGAGGGAAATAAAATCCTGGTCGCCTTCGTCGTTCTGCTCGGCTTCAGCGCCCTTTTTCTTGCAGGACGATGGTGGGCCAACGTCCGCAATCGTCAAAATGTCGAAGGGACTCCCAATCCAACGGCGCTCGGGGCCGCGAATCTCCAATGGCTCTCTGGTTCTACTCTTGGACTGGTGTTTGTTGCGTATGCGTTCACAACATGGTTTTTGGATTTCCCGCCGCTGGCGCAACGTCCCTGGCTCACGTTCAGCTTCGTCTTTCTTGTCGATCTCATTGTTGTCGCTCTAATTTTAATTGACGATGCCATTTTTTCCGCCCTGTCAGTTTCTGGATTCGCCGTATTCGGACTTCTTGCCTTGTGGACTTCCAAATCGCTGTCAAACGAACTCCTGAACGCCGCCCTCGCCTTTTACTTCATTTTCGCCGTGACTCACTCGGCTCTGCCCGCGCTGATCCAACGTCGAAGCGGCTCCAAAAAGCAACATTGGTTGAACCATTGTTTTCCGATCCTTGCGCTGGCGCTTGTGCTTTTCCCGGTTTTCAACTTCCGCGACGTTTCGTTCATCATCTGGCCGTTTATTCTCCTCGTTGATTTGCTGGCGATAGTCATAGCCGTGATGTCGGCTGCGCTGCTCCCGGTGCTGGCCGTGCTGCTGCTGACTCTTGCCGCAACCGGCGCTCTCATTTTTAAAATTCCATCCGGCATCACCGTGCTGCCCTTTCCCCTCTTCCTGCTCGGCGCGTTCGTCGTATTTTTCCTCGCCGCCAGTGTTTGGATCATAAAAAAGTTCAGTCCATCCGCTCTCACTCAAGGAATCAAATTCACCGGAGACTTTTCCGGCCCCGAAGAATTCGCCGCGATTTTGCCCGCTTGCTCCATAATCCTTCCGTTCCTGTTGTTGATAATGGTTGCCTTGCGACTGCCAATGCCCAACCCGACTCCCATTTTCGGTTTGGCGCTTCTGCTCGTCGTGCTGCTTTTCGGCGTAACAAGACTATTTTCCCTGGACTGGATGCCCGCAATCGGCCTCGCCTGCGTAACCGCGCTCGAGTATTCATGGCATTTCAATCATTTCGATCCTGCGAAAACGACGCAACCGCTGAACCTCATTCTCGCGTGGTACATAATATTCTTCGCCGCTTTCGCCCTGTACCCATTCATTTTTCTGAATCGATATTCGGATAAAGTTATCCCTTGGGCGACTGCCGCTTTTGCCGGCATTCCGCAA
Source organism: Verrucomicrobiia bacterium (assembly GCA_036501665.1). GTDB lineage: Bacteria > Verrucomicrobiota > Verrucomicrobiia > Limisphaerales > Palsa-1400 > DATAUD01. Next base: position 35,774 of record DASXZW010000058.1, on the reverse strand, counting down.
TTTCTTCTTGTCCATCGATTTGTCTCCGCGGTTTATTCAAACCAAGTGATGGGCTTGCTGCCCGCCGCGTTTGCAATTCCCGGCTTGCTAAGCCTTGTCGTCGTTCTGAAAAAAATTCCCGCCGAGACCAAATCCCGTATGACGCAACTCGCATGGTTCGGCGGCGTCGCGCTTTTTTTCATTACGCTGATTTTCCCGATTCAGTTCGACCGGCAATGGATCACCATCGGCTGGGCGCTCGAAGGCGCGGCCTTGCTCTGGTTGTTCCATCGCGTGCCGCATCCCGGCTTGAGATTAACCGGAATCGCGCTGCTGTTCGCCGCTTTTGGCCGACTGGCTTTAAATCCGGCTGTTCTGGAATACCATCGGCGCGCGGCGACTCCAATTTTCAATTGGTATCTCTACGCCTACGGAGTGGTGATAGTCTGCATGTTTGTTGCAGGAAGGCTTTTGGCGCCTCCACGCAACATCGTTTTGAAATCGAATGTCCCGCCCGTGCTCGCAGGTTTGGGCACGGTGCTCGCGTTTCTCCTGTTGAACATCGAAATTGCCGATTATTTCAGCCAACCCGGCTCCACGCTGACATTCCAGTTCAGTGGAAATTTCGCCCGCGACATGACTTATTCCATCGCGTGGGCTTTGTTCGCTCTCGCCCTGTTGATCTACGGAATTGTCAAAAAAATTCCCGGCTCGCGTTATGCCGCGATGGGGTTGCTTTGCGTCACGCTGCTCAAACTATTTTTCCACGACCTTGCGCAATTGGGACAACTCTATCGCATCGGAGCCTTCATCGGAGTGGCTGTCATCGCCATGCTTGCGTCATTCGCCTATCAAAAATTCTTTACTGCCGCCAATTCCAAAGCGGCCACTCCAAATGAAACGCAACCTTAATTTTCTTTTGGCTCTGGCGTTCGGCGTTTTTACTTTGGCGATGTTTTCCGCATCTGCCGCGCCATTGCCATCGGCGTGGCAGCACAACCAGCCGTTTGAAATTTCCACCACCGGTCTGGTAAAAATAAATCTCCCCGTCGAAACGCTCGATGCCGCCCGTCCTGCCTTGGAGGATCTACGCCTCTACGACGACTTAAGTAACGAGATTCCTTATGTCATTGAGCGCCCCATGCCGCGGCCAAAGTTGGTTCAAAACGCAAAATCTTCTCAGACCTCACTAAACGCGGACAACACGGTCATCACACTGGAAACAGGCCTTTCAACGGCTATCGGCTCGGTCACTCTCGAATCACCTTCCACCGATTTTATCAAAGCCGTTCGAGTCGAAAGTTCTGATGACGGTAACAACTGGCAAACCGTCGCTGACGGCCAGCCGATTTTTCGGCAACCTTCGGGCGCGAGTCAATTCGAGGTTTCATTTCCAGCGCGCATTGCGAAGTGGCTGCGTTTGACTGTGGACGATCGGCGGTCGCAACCCATTCCATTTACCGGCGCGGTGGTTCATGCGACCGAAGGAACGCCCGCGCCAACCGAGACGATTCCCGTCACGATTTCCGAACGCAACGAGAACCCCGGCGAAACGCGCCTTGTCCTGAATCTCGGCGCGGCAAATCTTGACGTTGCTTCGGTGCGCTTTGAAACCACAGACCCTCTTTTCATGCGTCGGGTCTCAATCGCGGTTCCCAAAATTCTCGAAGATTATGTGGGGGAGCAAAATATCGGACGCGGCACAATCTATCGCGTCGCTGTTGAAGGTCAGGCATCTTCGGAGAAACTATCAATGCCGCTGGAAGCTCTCGTCCATTCGCGCCAGTTGATTCTTCTAGTTTACAACGGCGACAGTCCCCCGCTTAAAGTATCTTCGGTGAGCGTTGAGCGACGACCGCTTCAACTTGTCTTCCTCGCGCAGAAGCCCGGTGTCTATAATTTATTGACAGGCAATGCCCGCTGCTCCGCCCCTCGCTACGATTTGGCCGCAATGAAACTGAATCTCAAGGACGTTGCGATTTCCGCCATCAAGATTCCGCCGCCTGTGGAAAACCCCGATTTTCGCGCGCCCGAGGTCCTCTCAGGTGTTGAAATCCAGGGAGCCGCGCTCAACGTTGCGGACTGGCGATTTCGGAAACCTGTGAAAATTTCCAGCGGCGGCGCACAGCAGCTAGAACTCGACCTCGATGTGCTTTCGCGCGCGCAACCGGATTTTTCGGATTTGCGCGTGTTACAGGGTAGCAACCAGGTGCCTTACATCATCGAGCGCACTTCAATCAATCGCGCCATTTCACCAACTGTTCAGTCCACGAATGATTCGAGATATTCTGGTGGCTTAAGCCGTTGGACAATCGTGTTTCCAAAATCTAATTTGCCGCTAACCCGGTTGTCGTGCATCACGACCTCACCGTTATTTCAACGCAATATATTGCTTTATGAAGAGTTACTCGACGACCGTGGAAGCGCATATCGACGTGAACTAGGAAGTTTTTTGTGGGTTCAAACTCCTGAACAAAAGTCCCGGGAAGCTCTGCTTCCGCTCAACGGCGCATTGAAGGGCAATCAAATATTTCTCGAAACTCGAAATGACGATAATCCCCCCATCAAACTGGAGAAGTTCGCTGGTTATTATCTAGTCACGCGCATCCTCTTTAAGACCGCCTCTGATGAAGGACTTTCCTTGTACTACGGAAATCAAAATGTTTCCCAGCCAAGATATGACTTAAGCCTCGTCGCCGGACAACTGCTGAGCGCGGACAGAAAAGTCGCATCCACACTGGATGAAGAACGGTTGAAGACCACTTCATGGCGCGATACCCAGACGCCGGGAACTGGCGGTGTGCTTTTCTGGGGAATTCTCGCGGTTGTCGTGGTCGTGTTGTTGATTGTCATCGCGCGACTGCTGCCGAAACAACAGCCGCCGCTGAACCCTTAGCTGTCAAACCTCATTTTTCGTCAGATCTGCGATGCAGGCGTGCGTTTCAGGAAAATGCTGATGACCTTCGATACGTTGTCTTTATATTGCGGATCGCCGCTCAACTTTTTCCAGATCGGCGCATCGAAAAACGCCTTCCAATGTTTCTTATGCGCATCGCTGTTTTCACTGGAAACCATGTAAACAAGGTTCGGCATTTGCGGTCCAACCACAGTTTGCGCGAAAAAAACCGGACTCAAATCCGATTCCTGCATCAAAGGAACTTCACCGCTGTTGAACATTTGGACTTTGTTGATTCCCTTGCTCTCGCTCGGGCTTTCATACGTGCGCAATTCAAAAATCCATGGCGATTTATCCGCGGCCGAAGGCGGCGCGACGAGTTTCTTCATGCTGTCAAATGCAATATTGAGCGAGCTTTCAATGCGTTGATACGCCGGGCTTGATTTTGGCCGTGACATGAAATCCGTTGCGGCGGCCTGGTAAGCGGAGTCGGCGGCGAGATGCGCCGGGACAGAAGTAAAGGCGTCAATGGAATCGTAAGGAATGAGCACATAGACATTGTTGCTCGGCGAGTCATTCGTTTCCGTAAAAACACCGACGGGCTGAATGCCCATGCGGTTATACGCCGGAACTGCGGCGGATTGCCAGTAATCGCTCACCAATTTCTGTTGCTCCTCAGACTTCGTCGTATAGACGCGCAATTCGTAATATTGCGACGCGCCGGAATCAGCGGCCACCGCCTCGGGTGCAACGACCGCAAAAGTGAGCGCGCCGAGCAGCGTGGGCAGCATGGAGGCCGACTTGAAAATATTCCGGAAATTCAGCGCGAGATGAGTTGTCGTCGAAAAAAAACAATTTGTCATGGCTGATTGGTAATGCCATCGAGAGAGCCGCGTCAAATATTTAAAAGCGCGAGGCGGACTTACTTTTTGACATTGCACTCCGCGCGCATCATTTGCGCCAGCGCGTGGCTCTCGGCATCTGAAGCATGGGCAAGCGCATCAATGACGCCCTCGATGTCAGCAGCAGACCGGTTTTGTCCAAATTTATATTTGCCTTCGATTCGCGTAATTGGAATTTCAAACGCGACGATTCCCTGGATCATCTTGTTGCGGTACTCCACCGGAAGATCGCCCGGCCAGGGGCGTTCAAACGCGGATTCGTACCTCTCCACGATTTGGCGCAAGAGCGAAACAATCCGCTCATGGTCGTCAAAAATCTTCGGAACGCCATATGCGTGAACCGCCGTGTAATTCCACGTCGGCACAGCCACCTCAGCCTTATACCACGAAGGAGAAATGTAACCGTGCGGCCCCTGGAAAATCACCAACGCTTCGCGCCCCGACGAGAAGTGCTTCCACTGTGGATTCGCGCGAGCCATGTGCGACAACAGAGTCCCGTGTTGCCCCCCTTCCATCGAATGCAGCATTGGAAGATGGCTCGCAAACGGCGCATTGCCGTCATCAGTGATGATCGTGGCAAAACTGTATTGACGCATGAACGCCGAAAGTTTGGCATTGTCCTCAACACGAAATGACGGCGGAATATACATGGTCAAATTACCGGCGCGCTTTCAATCAGCGAACCTTGAAAAACGAAGCCACGACGCCGGGCGCGTGTCAATTGGGAATGCGGAGGAAGCGGCAGAACGTTTCAGCGCTCTCGGTGAGCACGAAACGAAGAGAAGAAAAATTTTCTTTTGGCTGTCCTGAGAAGCGCCAATAGTTCGTCGTAGATATATGAAACAAAAAAAATCGAGAGACCCCATGAGAAAACTCATCGCCATCACCCATGTCACGCTGGATGGCGTCATGCAGGCGCCCGGCGGCCCCAAAGAGGATTCGACGAACGGGTTCACACACGGAGGCTGGAGCATGCCGTATGGCGACGACGAGACAGGCCAGGTCATTGACGAGATTATCGCCGGTGAGTTCGGCCTGCTTTTGGGACGCAGGACCTACGATATTTTTGCCGCTTACTGGCCGAATCATGGCGACAACCCCATCGGCAAAGCGTTCAACAAGGCGACGAAATATGTCGCCACTCGAACTCTCGGCCAACTCGACTGGGAGAATTCGCAGAAAATAGACGGCGATGCCGTGAGCGGTGTCCGTCGGCTGAAGGCCTCGCCCGGGCCGGAATTGCACATCTGGGGCAGCGGCAATTTGCTGCAAACTTTGATCGCCGCCGACCTCGTGGACGAATATCGCGTGTGGGTCTATCCTGTCGTGCTCGGCAAAGGAAAGCGGCTGTTCGAGAACGGCGTGCCGCCACGCCGCCTCACTTTGGTTGAATCGCGGAGCAGTTCCGACGGAGTCCTCCTCAACACCTACCGCTCGGCTGGTTCTCTTTTGAAGGTGCCAACCCGCCCGGAAAAACCATTGAAAACGGAACTGGCCCGCCGGAAGAAATTGTCATCCAAAAATTCCTGAGTCTGACTGAGCTGAAACGAAGCGAGATCCCCAAAAAGCCCACCTACCTGTGTATTAAAATTTAAACTCAACCCCTTCGCGCGCCGCCGAAATCGTCAATTTCGCGCCCAGCCTTGCCGCGCGTTTCCGACACGCTTGAACCATCTCGTCGATCGCCTTGTCCGTGCTCTCAGGATCGTGATGGAATAACGCCAGATGTTTGACTTTCGCCTGGATGGCAAGGTCAGTCACAGAAAAACAGCACGAATGCCCCCACTTCCGCCGCGTCGCGTACTCCCGCTCATCGTATTGCGCGTCCGTAATCAGCAAATCAGCATCGAGCGACGCCGCGATTAAATCCTTCGGCGCCAATCGCATCGGCCCGGTGTCGTGAAGATCGGGAAAAACGTCGCCCGGCTGAATTTCCAATTCATTGTCCGTCGCATAAACAATTTTACGCCCCGCCTTCTCAAAGCTATAACCAAGACATTCACCCGTATGATTCAGCGGAAAACTTCGCACTCGCACGCCGCCAATCTCCTTCTCGCCATCGTTCAAATGATCCGCAACCACACTCGTCCCAAGTTCCTTGAACGACACCGGAAAGTAATTCGAGCTCATCTGCCCCGACAACAGCCGATAAGTTAAATTGTCATTCGCCTGCCGGCCATAAACGTGGATCCGCGTCGCGTCCCCGTAAACCGGCGCAAAAAACGGAAACCCCTGGATATGGTCCCAATGCGTATGAGTGATCAAAAGGTGCAACGTCCTCGGTTGGGAATCCCGGTTCAACAAGTCATTGCCCAATTCGCGAATTCCCGACCCCGCGTCACATATAAATATGGTGTCGTCGAAGCGCACCTCCACGCACGGCGTATTCCCGCCATAAACCCGCGTCCAGCTTGCCGGAGTCGGAATCGAGCCGCGCGTTCCCCAGAATTTGACAAATGCCGCCATCCTAACCCTCGTAATAAACAAATTTTGTTCCCGCCGCCTGAATTACATCGCCGTCTCGAAGCACGGCAGAATGAACTTTCACGCCGTTGAGCATGATGCCGTTTTGGCTGTCGTTGTCATATAAAATGCAATCCGTGCCGCGCACTCTGAGAAACGCATGATGCCTGGAAGCCGAATGAGAAGCCAGATATACGTGCGCGTCAGGCGCGCGCCCCATGATGTTTTCTCCTGCTTTCAGAATGAATTGCCGGGGAGCGCCTTCCCCGTCGATTTGCTCCAGTGAATGGCGACGGGACTCGCGCACTTTTCGCAAAAGTTTGTCCGTGCCGCCGCTTATCGGATCGAATTCGGTCATTGTAAAATGAAACCGGAGATTGTCAGTTCGTCCCGGAATTCATTCAAGGCTTAAGTTTGCATTTCTCGACCTCCCACGCAAACCAACTCTTCCCAAAGTTACTCCCCGCGCGACTGGGCAGTTGACAGGCGATTTCCAGCCGACAAACTGCGCATCTTCAATCGCACAATGACCGTCCGTCTTATCTCCCTTGATTCTAACGATTTGTGGATAAAATGCGGCGATGCAACCGCTTTCTTGTGCAACGGAACCGGCTGAAAATCTGGTTTTCTCTTCATCATCGCGGGTGAAAAAAATGAAAGCGCCGGCAATATTCACCGGCGCTTCCACGTCAATTAAAGTCTGCCGGAAGAAATTTCTGCAATCTCCCGGCTCTGGAAAGACTCATCAATGCGAGCCTTTGACACTAAAGATAACCGGCTTGGAATAACCTTTCCCGCCTACGCTATCCGTCACCAAAGCTTGCAAATCATAAATCCCCGCCGATGGCCCGTTCCAAGTAAACGTGTAAGGCGCAGTCGTCGCAGTTCCGACGGAGTGGCCGTTCGCATAAAATGTAACGCTGGACACACTGGCGCTCGGATTAGGATCCGCGACATTTGCCGTGATCGAAACATTTGAATGTGCCGGAAAAACCTGCCCTCCTGTCGGACTGGTTATACTTACAGTGGGCAGCATTTGGCTCACAGTAATTTGAACAGGAGCCGAGAGCGTCGATTGAAACAGTGAATCAACCGCGCGCGCAAACAGCGTGTGTTTGCCGAGTTTCGCCTTTGTCCACGTAACCGTGTAAGGAGCGCTCGTCACACTGCCGAGAAACTGATCGTCCGCGTAAAAACTGACGCTCGAAATGTTCGTGCCGCCATCACTCGCGTCCGCCGTAATCGTTATGCTCGCAGGATAACCGAAAGGCGCATTGTTCGTCGGATCAATAATCGTCACCGTCGGCAGCGGATTGTCATAAACATCGTCCACCAGCGTCACCGTTGCGGTGCGATGCTTTTTAAACTGGTAATTCGCGTTGGCCTGCAGGCCCATGACAATCGTCTTATTGCCACGCGTCATCAAGTCGATGAACGGGTAAATGGGTATGTCCACCGCCAGATAACCTGCCGGAATCACGACCTCATTTTCGGTTGTCGCATAGTCTTCTCCATTCGTGGCAGTGCCGCCGATGGACAATTCCACTGTCAAATCTGCATTGGTATCGCCGTCGCGGATCACCGTGAAGGCAGCGGTGCTGGTACTATCCAGCGCGACCGGGTCTGTCGCCAGAATCTCAACGTTCGGAACCGGAACATCGGCTCGAACAAGGTTTGCAAACGCCAGCGTGCCTGTGACTAAACACGAGAGCAGTAATTTTTTATGCATAAGGGATTAGATCGGTTGGACTCGCTCGGACCTGTTGCTGTGCAGCTCGGCTCCTTCGCTATTCGACTTCCTCAACGTGTGCCTCAACTAATCGCGCAAGAAGATATGCCCTTCCAATGCCAGCAGCACCCGTGCCGTATGCTTGACGGTCACAGTTGTGGGGAGAACTTGGCCAACCCGAGGAATTCGCTGGCCAACTGTCCAAAATCTATACTTCCCAACTAACCCAACTGTCCTAAAACAATAAACACTCCCTAATGTTCCTGTAAGCCGAACCCATCAGAATTAATGCAATCCACTGAAAACCAACATATTTCTTTGTAGTTGACTGGTAGGGACGCCTCGCCGAGGCGTCCGCCCCTCAATGCTCCTGCCCATCCACCAACGTCTTCTGCGCAGGCGTCCGCGCCGGATAAAGCCCTGGACAACACCCAAACGTCTCATGGAACACCTGGCTGAAATGGCTCAAGCTCGAATACCCCACCTCCAACGCCGCCTCGGTCACATTGAATTTCCCGCTCCGCAACAATTCCGCCGCCCGTTCCATCCGCAATTGCCTAAGATACTGCGGGATCGTCATGCCCGCCTCGGTCGAAAATGTCCGGCTCAAATGGAATGGACTGCAACCAATCGCGCGACCGATCTCTTCCAACGTCGGCGGCTCTGAGAGGTTCTGCCGCAGCAACGCCACAACTTTTTCGACCCGCTCCGACGCCAGCCGCTGTTGCCGATGGCAGAACAACTCCGATTTTGGGGGCGAAATAAAAAAGAATTCCGCGGCCACTTCCAGCGCCTTGGCCTGATACCAAATCGGACGCGCCGACGCCATCACCGGCGCCTGCCGCAAGCTCGCAAGCAATTGCTGATGCCGACTCGAAAGCCGCAAAGGCGGCGCGACAGTCGATTCCTCGGAATTTCCGCTGACAAGCTCCGCCACCAGCGGATGCAGCGAATCCACCGATTGCCCCAAATTTCTCCGGAGAAAATCATACGACATCTCCACCGTCAGAAATTGATGCCGCTGCCCCGCCGACCTTGCGCCCCGCAAAGGCTGTCGGCCCCGACGATAAAATCCCGCTGTCAGTGGCGTGAACTCGGCATGTTGCCGGTTAAAACTCACCCGCCCTTCCCCATCAAGATTCAGGCAAACTTCCACACTGCAAGGATGAAACGTCCCGCCCCAATCGAACTCCTCCTCCGCCTGAAAATCATGCCACTCGAAACTGGCTCCTTCGCTGCGCACACTCCCGTGCAAATGCCGCCACCCCTCGCCCACAGCGCGCCACGCCGGGATTTCGCTGAAAGCCGGCGCCACCACATCATCAGACTGGCGTTTCGGAGATTTAACCACGCTCCCATTGTGCCACACTTGCCGCCCCCCGCAATTGTTAATGTCCCAAAGTGACTAGCACAAATGCCCGAACCTTTGAGGATAAAGGTTCATCGAGATGCGCCGTCATGCTTTCACATATGAGAAAAGTTCACTAACCGATCCCTTCAGTGCGGTCGCCATAAACATTCACTAGTATAGCGTTTCAGTCAAACTCTGGGAGTCCTCCAGCAGAGCTGGAGGGTTTATTTTGTCACTAAATCTGCGATTAGCCGTATCGGTGCGGTTCGCTTCAGGGGGAGCGCGGCGTCTCGCCGAAGGTATTTGAAAGTTTTCGTTGACTGACCGAAAGGTAAATGGTTTCAGGACCGAAGCCAGTCGGCGGGACGCCGAGTAGAGGTGGTCCAGACGATCGCGCTACCGTTAATCAACTGAATGAATGCGGCTCAGAGCAGATTAAATCAAAGTGTGGCCGCGAATATCTCATAATTCTATTTGACTTTGAAAAAGCAGGAGAGGGTTGCCACACTCCAAGACGCTGCTGCGAGTTTCGAAGTTCTCCCAGCTACGCGCGAAGCGTCGTGGAGTGCGGTAGTCCTCTACCGCTTTCAGCAGAGTTGCGAAGTGTCATGGCTATAGCTTTTTTGAAACTGCTCTAGTTTTGAGCAATTTTGTTATCCAGACATTCGCGGACGAATTGCGCCAGTTTGCCAATTGAATACGGCTTGGGCAAAAAGTTGCGGCCCTCCAAGAGCGAAATGTCCTTTCCGGCCATGCCGGGACTGTAGCCACTGGTGTAGATTACTTTCAGTTTCGGAGCCAGCCGCTGGAGACGCTCCGCGAGTTCTCCGCCCATGATTCCACCCGGCATGACCATGTCCGTCAGCAGCAAATCTATGACCTGCCCCGCGTTTTGCCATACGTCAAGAGCATGAGCGCCAGACGCTGCCTCCAGCACAGTATAACCTTGAAGTCTCAGGACCTGCGCCACCATTTCACGCAAATCGTGTTCGTCTTCTGCCACAAGAATCGTTTCCCGGCCATTGAGCAGCGAGGTGTCAACCACCGGCTCGGTTTTCTCCGCGGCGCGCTCACTTGGTGAAAAATAAATTCTGAATGTCGTGCCTTTGCCTGGTTTGCTTGTCACTGCCAGCCAGCCTTTATGCGCCCTGACAATGCCAAATACCGTGGACAAGCCCAAACCAGTTCCTTTGCCAATCGGTTTGGTGGTGAAAAACGGCTCAAATATCCGACCGAGAATCTTGGTGTCCATTCCGTCGCCGGAATCGGCAAACGTCAAACATATAAATTCGCCATCGCGCGTTTCCGGGTCCATGGGCGTAGGCTCTCGATGAATCGTTTCGAGGGACGTGGTAATGGTAACCTTGCCGCCATTGGGCATGGCGTCCCGCGCATTGACGGCCAGGTTCATTGCGATCTGCTCCATCATGCTGGCGTCCGCGTGAATGGCTGGGAGGGAAGGCTGTGGTCGAAAGTCAATTTGCACCTGCTCGCCCACCAATCGTTCGAGCATCTTCAGTGCATTCGCAAGATTATCATTGATATCCACGTGCCGGAATTGCATGACCTGTTTGCGGCTGAACATGAGCAATTGCTGGATAAGCGTGGCGGCGCGATGAGTTGCTTTGGCAATCTGATCCAGCGATTGGGAACTGGAATTGCCAGACTCCAAACATTGCTGCGCCAGTCCGGTGTGCCCTTGGATCACTGTCAGAATATTGTTGAAATCATGGGCCACGCCCGCTGCCAATTGTCCCACAGCCTCCATTTTTTGGGCCTGGCGCAACTGACGCTCCAATAAGACCCTTTCCGCAACGTCGTGGGCGAGCAACAGCATGTGCGGTTCGCCTTCGAGGGCCACCGATGACAATGAAACCAATACTTCGTGGAAGTTCCCTGCTTGTGTGCGGATTTTGGCCTCCCGATCGCGCACCGATTTTCCTCCCAAAAGGTTTTCCACCCATTGATCCGCAATCTCAGGCTTTTCCCAAAGGAAAAGTTCGGCTGGAGTTTGGCCAATCATCTCTTCTCGCGAATAACCGGCGATGTCGGCCAGACATTGATTCACGTCAACAAAACGCTGGCCTGACATCGTCTGGATGGCGCTGGGAACCGGACTTTCATGAAACGCCTTGGAGAAGCGGTCCTCAGACATCATCAAAGCTATATTCGACTTTTTCAGATCTCGTGTGCGTTCCTCGACCATGCGCTCCAGCTCAGAGAGTTTCAAATTCGCCTGCTGCGTCAGCAGCCATTTCTTGGTCATCGCATGCGCGAGTTGCTGCACCTCGACATTATCAAAGGGCTTCTTTAGAATCACCAAACTGTCGGGCTTGTCGAGCCGGGCGCGCATTTCGTCCCAGGAATAGTCGGAGTAAGCCGTGCAGATGACAATTTGAAGGTGAGGACACACCTTCCAAAGCTGAACGGCCGTCTCAATGCCATCCCAACCGGGAGGCATCCGCACATCCAAAAAGGCCATTGCAAACGGGCGCTTCTCAGCCTGCGACTGTTTCACCAACTCCAACGCTTCCTGGCCTTGAAACGCCGAAACGAGTTCAAATTCCGTTTCCGCGGAGGCTTTCGTTGTGTTGTCGAACAGCGCCGCTTTAAGGCTTTGGACATGGGATTTTTCCACTCCAGTCGTGCAGAAAATCTTGCGAAAATCGTCGTGAATCGACGGATTGTCGTCCACGATAAGAATACGGTGATTCGATTCGAGTTCGGACGTTTTCATGGTTGCTCAATTATTTGCGCCCACTGTGGCGGATGATTCGATGCGCTGCCGATTATCGATTTTCGGCGCGGGTGGCAGTTCCAACGTAAATTCCGCGCCGCGCCCAACGCCATCACTGTGAACGGTCAGGGAGCCGTTCATTTCTTTTGCGGCCAGCGCTCCGCTGTGCAGCCCAAACCCATGCCCGTCCTTTTTGGTGGTGAAACCGTGCCCAAAAATGCGCGTGAGATTTTCCGGCGCGATGCCAACTCCGTTGTCGCGCACAGTGATTGCAACGTTTCCGGCCTTTGTGCGGCGCAACAATATTTCCAGGCGTCTTTCCGCGGGCGCCTGTTGATCAATGGCGTACTTGGAGTTGCGCATCAGATTGACCAGTATCTGCAGAACTTTATGGCGATCCACCATCGCCACAGGAACATCTTCTTCGAATTGTTGGATTACCTGGATATCGTGGCGCTTGAACGCAGCGTCATTCATTCGCAACGCATCCTTGACGAGGGAAACCGGGGCGACCGGTTCCAGCACGCCAAAAACCTTGGCGTAGGTTTGCTGCATGGCCACGATTTCCTTGATATGCTCGATGTGTTCACCCACGGCGGCCATCTCGACAATCAGTTCATCGCGCTCCGTGGCCAGCAACTTGGATGCCTTGGCCAGAAATTCGGGAAGCAATTTCCCTTTCGGATCACTGGTCAAAAACTGCGCAAGCTGGCCGTTCTTGTCATGCAACATGCACGCGGCCCGGTGAACGTCGCCGACATCGGATTTGCGCAGACGGTCACACACGACTGATGCGGACACACTCACGCTATTGAGCACATTGCCCACGTTATGAAGCACACCGGTGGCAACTTCGGCCATTCCGGCCTGACGGGAGACTTCGAGCAATTGCTTGTGGGTTTCCTCCAGCTTGTCCTGAGTTTCGATTCGTTCCTGAATTTCCCGACGCAGATCCTTTGTTCGTTCGCGGACTTGCAGTTCGATGCTCTCATTGAGGGCTTCAAGCTTCGCCTGCCGTTCCGCCACCTCCAGCATTTCCTGTCGCCCCTGTCGGATGGAAATCAGCAGGCAGACATCCTCAAAAATCACCCAGGCGGCATGTTCGATCCAACGCCATGGACTCGGCGTGAGCACGCCGAAGACCGATTGCGGCCAGAATAATCCCCGCAACATGTGATCCAACGCCACTACCGTTGTCGCTGTCAGGAGAACGCGCCAATCCCGGTAAAAGGCCAGGAACGCCAACGCGCCGAAAACATGAAAATGGGTTTCGATCCGACCGCCCGTCAAATGGATGAGAAGGGCTGATGTGAGCATTTCCGCCACAGCAATGACGTGACGGGTCGAGGTGCATCCGGGACGTTTCAATGCCAAAAAAATCGGGAAGCCACTGATCGCCCCTCCAAGGAAAATCGCCGCCCAGACGTGAATGTGTGTCTGACTGCTTGCTCCGATCCACGTCCTCGGAGAGATGACCACCGCGAAGACGATGCCCGCCACCCATTGAATCAGCATCAGCCATGCAAACGCCCGGTCGGCCCTCCGGTGAATTTGGTTTTGGGACTCCTCAAAAAGAGTCATGGTTCGGGCATTCTCTGTATTTTGCATGGATTCGCAGGTTGCTAGGGTTTGCATAATGTGCCTCCTTGACAATTGGTCTCAAAAAGAGAGCACCCAAATACCGGGGTTTTGATCGAAGCTGAATCTTTACCCAGCAGTAATTCCTGAAGAGCGCTCCGCCCGGGATTATCACCAGCGTGACCCCGGCTTAAAGTAATTCCACCTTGAAATTTCAAGACTCCGCTTTTGTCATAGAGCAACGTTTCTCCTGAAGTTTCGGAATGAAAACGGCGCGCTTCGATTCCCCCGTCGTCCGTGGACACCGTCACTCCGGGAATGGACGATGCCGTCCGCCACAAATCGCTTTTCTCCCAATTTATCTCCATTTTCGCCGGCTTGAGGAAGACAACATGCGCGTTGACCTGCCCGTGAAACCGCGCAAGCAGCACCTCCAATTCTCCGATGCTCGCGCGGGTGCAGGGACAATGAGGATGCGCAAACATCACCAAGGTCGGACAATTATCATCCTTGGGAATCTGACTTTCCACCGGCCAAACCTTGGGCGCCTCCCCGCTAACGCCGGGAGTATTTGCGTAACGCATCATCCCAAGGGTTCCTCCCGCCACGATTAAAAACCACAGGACCGAGGCGATCGCCACGCGGGCGTCAGTTTTGCGGCGAGTCTGTGCTGAAGGCGCCGCGCTTCCTGGGGTGGAATTCGGGAAGTCTGCCCCGGACTGATTCACACGGTTTGCCCCCATGAGAGGCGGATCAAGTTGATCGCACGATTCCACTCGCCCAAAACCAGAAAGCCAGCCCGCGCCATCAGGCCAACCACTGCCGAACCTTGACGAAGCAATGGATACGCGCGCTTTTGTGTCATATAAACCGCCATAAAATCCAACTTGGGCTAAAAAAGCATTTCTTGTGCCTTTCAAGTCTGCACAGCGGAAACAACAGAAAATGAGTGTCTTCCACGCCTTGTAGTTTATCGGCCCTCCAACCAAAAAACTTAAACGGAGCCGAGGGGGTGCGGGATCGTACGCCAAAGCCAGCCAGGAATCCTCTTAACTTATTGCATGTGAGCCGCTTTCAACTTGGCTTTATTTTAAGCAACAATTTCCGCCGAGAAAGTAATGCTGGAAATAATGGAACCACGCAACTCAAGCGGCTGGTTTCTGGGAAAAATGATCCCTTTCAGGCATTCTCGCAAAGCTGATTAAGGTCGAAATCTAAAGTTCGCCTGGGATAAACTCGTAATAGGAAGGCAGCATAAGCCTCTCATTACATCGCTGACAACTTCGTGCTACATTCTCACGTCTTAGTCAGTTTATCGTTGCGCGGTTAATTTCGAATCCCCCGAAAAAGCAGCGCCTCGGAGAAAGTGGCTTGCCCCAAACGACAATTTGCGCAGGACGTGCATCGGACCCGCGGAATCGGACCGACCAAAGTCGCCAATAAAATTAAAATCAAACACTGAATGGAATTGTCATGTATAATTATTGTCAAATCACCCGGCAACGTTTCACCTTCCACATCCTCGTCGCGATGGCTTTTGTCTGCCTTGGATTTCCGAACGGCGTTTTGGCCCAATCTCTTGAACATCGTTACAGTTTCGATGCTGCCGACAACTCCACAAACGTCATTGATTCCATCGGCGGCACAAATTGGAGCGGAACACTGGAAGGGAATGCCTACATCACTAACGACACAGTTGTGCTGCCATTTACTCCGGGCAGCACTTCTGCAAGTCCCGCAGGCTATGTTCAATTGCCAAACGGCATTATCACCAACGACGCCTCGATAACCGTGGAATGCTGGCTGACCGATTTCGAAGGCCAGACCTGGGCTGAAGCGTGGAGCTTCGGAGACAGCGATGCGGGCCCGGGAAATCCTCCCGGAGGCGGAACAAGCTACCTTGCATTGGTTCCTACCAGCGGGGCAAATGGATTTGGACCGGTCGATTACCGGGCCGGCTTCAATCTTACTAATGGGCCGGGCGAAGAGGATATTATTGATTCATCAGGCAAAACAATTCCCACAAACGTTGAAGTTTACAGCGTCGTCACGTACGACCTGGCGACCTCCACTGGAACCCTCTACCTGAACGGCGTCCAGGTGGGCCAAAGCACGATCACCAACATTTTTTCCCCTACAAATCTAGGGGCGACTTTTAACAATTGGATTGGCCGCGACCAGTTTGGATCCGATCCAACATTCGCAGGCAGTGTCAATGAGCTTCGCATCTGGAATGGAGCAGTTTCGCCACTATATGTTGCCGTCTCCGAAGCGGTCGGGCCTGAAACGATTGTGACAAACCTAAAACCGTCCGAAGTCACCATAACACTCACAAACGCATCGATGGTCGCCGCCGCAACTCAGCAAGCCATCGTGACGGCGAACTTTGAGGGAGCCTCCAACGTCCTCGTGCCCGGCTCTGTAGCTCAATTGACCAGTAGCGACACCAATGTGCTAACCGTCACCAGTAATGGATTGGTCACCGCGATCACCGGAGGAACCGCCACGATTAGCGCCAACGTCGGCGGGACATTAGCCACAAGCGCGCCAATCCTGGTTTCACTGACCAAGCCAACAATCGTGCAAGGGCCGACAGCCTTCACCGGATTTCTGGGTCAAACTGCGGACCTCACTGTATCCGCGCTCGGCGGGCAGTTGACGTATCAGTGGTCGGTGGATTCAACTCCGATTGCCGGGGCCACCAATTCTTCTTTGATCCTGAGTAATCTCGTATTGACTAACGCCGGCACCTACTCAGTGATCGTTTCGAATTCGCTCGGTTCCACCAACAGCTCGCCGATTATTCTTTCCATCGGAAATCCGGCTTTGGTTCATCGCTGGTCGTTTGACGAATCAGCCGGTTCTTTGACGGACGTCGATTCAGTTGGAGGCGCGGACGGAACCAATATGAACGACGCCGCGCTCGACGGCAGCGGCAGCGTTCAACTCCCGAACGACGGCATTGTTTCCGACAATCCAAACGCGCCCTACGTCCAATTCCCGCCTGGAATCATGACCAACCTCAATTCCATCTCGATTGAAACCTGGTTTACGGACACTGCGGGGTTGACCTGGGCCGAAGTCTGGTCGTTTGGCGGCAGCACAACGGCAATCGACACCGGGAATGACCAGACGAATTACATCGGGTTGATTCCTCACAGCGGACCTAATGACTTCCGCGCCGCATTCAAGAATACGGGCGAGCAGGATGTCATCGGGCCGGCAAACACGCCTGTGCCGTTGAACACCGAACAATACGCGGTGCTCACTTACGACAACACCACCACGACTGCCAAACTTTACCTCAACGGCGCGCTTGTTGGCGTCAATACGAATGTAACAATTACCCCCGCGTCGCTCGGCAACACCTATGACAACTGGATCGGACGCGATCAGTTTCCTGATTCAGCGTTTGCCGGCAGTGTCGATGAGCTTCGCATCTGGAACTCGGCGGTCTCGCCGCTGTATCAAGCGTTGACCCTCGCCGCCGGCCCGGAGGTGGTTATCACAAACACGAGGCCGATCTCGATCACCGCTTCGGTCACAAACTCAACGTTGCTCGGCGGCCAGACCGTGCAACTTTCCCTTGCCGGAAGTTTCCCCCAACTGACAAACGCAACGCTCGGCGCTTCGATTGGAACCTTCGCATCAAGCGACACAAATGTTGTTACTATTGACAGCAACGGAGTCATCACCGCAGTCGGCCCCGGCAGCGCAACCGTGACCGCGACGGTGGATGGCGTGACCGGCAACGTGACCATCACTGTTCCCGCCGTGCCGCCAACAATCAGTCAGCAACCCGTCTCGTTGAGTTTGTACGCGGGCCAGGCGGCAAGTTTCACCGTCGGAGCCGTAGGCTCAGCTTTGAGTTATCAATGGAGCCAGGGAACTTCCGATCTTTCCGGCCAGACCAACTCTTCGTTAGTTTTGACCAATGTCACATCAGCGCAGAATGGAACTTACACGGTGAAAGTTTCCAACAACTCAGGAAGCACCAACGCTTCCGCAACCTTAACCGTGATAGAACCTTCCCTGGTTCATCGCTGGTCCTTCAACGATGCCACAAATTCCCCAACCGACCTCGATTCAGTCGGCGGCGCTGACGGAACGAACTTCAACGGCGCTGCATTGGATGGAAGCGGCGAAGTCCAGCTGCCAGTTTCAGGACTCACGTCCGACAACCCGGGCGCGCCCTACGTTCAATTGCCTGCGGGAATCATGACCAACCTTAATTCCATCACAATCGAAACCTGGTTCACCGATAACGGCGGTTTGACCTGGGCTGAAGTGTGGAGTTTCGGCGGCAGCACCACGGCGATTGATAACGGCAACGATCAGACGAACTACATCGGTCTCGTTCCCCACAGTGGCCCCGACGACTTCCGCGCCGCCTTCAAAACGACAACCGAACAGGATGTCATCGGCCCCGCCTCAACACCCATCCCAACGAATACTGAAGTGGACGCCGTCCTGACCTACGACAACACAACGACAACCGGAAAATTGTATCTCAACGGCGCGCTCGTCGGAGTCAATACAAACGTCACGATCACGCCCGCCGACTTGGGGAACACCTTCGACAACTGGATCGGGCGCGATCAATTCCCCGACGCTGCCTTCGTAGGGAACGTGGATGAACTGCGCATCTATGCAGGCCCATTGACGGCAACCGACATTCAGAATAATCACGCTTCCGGGCCAAATACGCTTGTAGCTCCAGGCTCGGCAAATAAAACTGCGGTCACGATCACGCAATCAGGCCCCAACGTCACGATATCGTGGCAAAGCGGCGTGCTGCTCCAGGCCCCGACATTGCTCGGCCCATGGACAACAAACTCCGCAACCCCGCCATTCACAACACCCGCAACCAACACAAGCGAGTTCTACAAAGTGTTGCTAAATCCATAGCAAGTTAGGCGAATAGCCTCCTGTCTTTCGCAAGTTGCGGCCGGAACTTCTTCAGTTCCGGCTGCGTCAAAGGAAAAGGCAGACGCTTACGCGCATACACGCTTTTCACACACATCAGCGCAAGTTGGACCATGGGAACAAAGCGCTATCGGTAGTGACGTGACGCCGCACACACGCCTTAGGAAATCTGATTCGGAACAAATCATTTGAGAGTTGTAATTGGGGCAAGCATTTTGAAGCAGTTGGGTCAATGAAAGTTGGTGATCCAAATCCTCGCTGACGCTCAAGGGGAGTCTATCAATACTTCTCGGCCATTGCGCCACCGCAGGCTCGATGGAATAGCTGTCGCACCATTTCAGAGATTGGCCCCGCTGAAAAATATCAAGATGGCTGATGAACAATCCTGACAACTGGCCTGCCGCTTCGAGAGCATAGCGCAAAAGAACAGCGTCAGGATGCCCTCGGCGAAAATTCTTCTGCCAGCCATCTCCGCGGTTGTGCGCCTCGGGCAGAAGCGCGTCCAGCGCTTTATCGTGCGTCGGCAAAGGCCCTGCGCCGTGACGCGTCAAATACGTTCGCATGACCCCGTAATGTTCAACGGGCGTTTCGATCTCGAACCGACTGCAAATGCCATCGACGGCGACAGTGTTGATCGAACTCCAGGTCGTGTGAGGATGAAAGCCGCGCCGTTCATCCAGTAACACACCTTGCGCGCCTTCAAACAAAACACAACCGTCTCGAGTTAGCTGGCTGCGGATTTCTTCAAACGATTTTGGCGGACATTGGCGAGCAAGAGCCAGCACAACTGACAGCCATTTTCTGGCCAACACCTCGTCCTGTAACACTTGAAATTCTGCACTCTGCGCTCCGACGCTGCTTTCCGGCAATAGCGGCGAAAATTCAGCCAATAACTCCACTCTGATCCATTGCAACCGATCAAGCAGAGTCCGCCCTCTGACTGGGGTTTGTTGCAAATCACCGTAACGAAGCTCCTGGTCTGGATACTTCAATCCGTGACGAACAGTTTCGCCTACGCCAACACCGCAAGTGCCATGCGCGCCGGCGCCTCGCAACAACTCGCGCAACCTTCCCGCGGCCTGATGATACGGCGTGGTTATTCTGCATCGCGCATCAATCATTAGTCGTGACAGCGCGTCATCAACGCCTTTCTTTCCGAGAACCTCTGCCTCCACCAGCAAAGCAGTCGGATGAACGAGCGTCGGATCCACCAATATCGTGCGCGCGCCCGGCGCAAAAGTCCCTGACCCGAATTGTGAAAAGGTGTGATGCCGTGAGGGGGAGTTCGCATCGGCGCAAGTCACAACATTATGCCCAGCCTGCGCGCCTCCATTGAATCGCACCATCGAATGCGCCTGCCAGAGGCGCGTCAGAGCATCTACAAAATGCCCCTTCCCACAATCGCCAAAACCAAGCCCCAGCACCGAAGCATAACGCGTCGTGCTCATGGAGACTGAATTTTATTCAAACAACCGCGTCCACCATTTGCCAACCGGCTTTGTGACAGGCCCGGTTTTATTGGCTTGTGGCAGATTGAGGAGAGCTGCGTAATCCTGCAAGGCACGAATGGTCGATGCGACATGCTGTTGATCAAAACCGTTCCCGGAAATTATCTTTGCCAATGCGTCGAGGTCTGGAATTGATTTCTCAGTCAATCCTACAATGCCCGCGGCGACCGCGCAGGTGTCATTCGGAGATTCCATGCAAATGGTATGATCGCCAAGAAGTTCCCGCCAACGACTCTCGCAACGCTTGCGACGCGCCAAATCGGGAATCAGGAAGAATATATGATAATACTCCGCAGCCGCGGCAACCACTTCCTCCACTGGAATATCTTCGTCAAGCTTGTCGCCGATCAGACTATCGATGTGATGACGCGAGACAGCAGGATACGGCAATTCATCTCCTGTCATGAACAAATACCCCTTTTTCTTACGCTTCACCAGGTTGTCCATGTCCGTATGCTGGGCAGCGACATATAACGCGAGGTCATAATTCTCTTGCCCGGTGCCGCCCCCTTTTCCTTCCAGGTAACTCCAGGTCAACCATTGATCCATCAACTCGGCGGTGCTTTCGAACTGGCCGACTTGCAAAGGCGCCAGGTCTGAATTCGCATCGCCAATCGCCATGAACATTAACTGGGGATCTGTCACACCGCACGCATTGAGCAGCGTCATGAAGTTCGGCAGCTCCTTGGTGGCCAGAATATGCGGTATGTCTCCCATTGAACCGGTTACATCAAGGGCGAAGGCAATTCCGAGAGAGCCAGGGTGACTCACGCTATCGCGGCACTCCCGGACTTTTAGCCCTTTTGGGTTCATCAAAGGATGGCAATGTCTTTGCGCAAACACCTCTGACCCACTTTTGTGAGCGCGATTGGCTGTTAGCGCGGCATGAGCCGCTGATGAATAATTTCCGTAACCCATATTTTTTGTTTGGTTAATTTTCTATCGCTGCGTCAAATCGTAAGAGGCACGAAGGCCGGTGGCCCGAACGCCGCCTTGGCTTCTGCTTTCAAAACCGTATCCAAATCCTCCGCTCTCCGCGAGTCGCAGAAACTCTCCTCCTTTGCGACCGCGCTCACCAATCGAGCCAACCCATCGGGAACATTCCCAGGAATATCCTGCGAACCATTTGTGCCGCACAGCAGCACATGGATGACGCGGGCGCTTCGGCAAAGGTCCGTTGTTCTTTCCTTGTTAGAAGCGCCTTTCTTCGCAGACACCCAACCGACGAGGCGAACACCATGATCTTGCGGATGAACCAACGCATGCTCAGGTCGAATATCGCCATGGACCCAGCCATGTTTGTGAATGAAACCTAACATTTCAAGAATGCGTCGCCAAATCCAGACCGCGTGTCGAGGATCAACGCCAGAGGCAAATCTTTCGTTCAAAGAAGCCAGACTGCCCCAAAATCCTCTCGGATGCCGGAACACCAGGGCTTGTTTGCCAGCCTGTCCCTCAACAACTCCTTGCGAAATTACCTCTGGAATAAGTCGAGAAAAATAAGCGCCATCGCCATTTTGACCCAAGTCTTGCAATTCACGCAAAACCTCAGCCTCACGCGCATATTGCGCCGCAGCAATATGCGCGGTAGAAAGCTTTATCGTGGCCAGCAGAGGCAATGAACTAATACGGCGCGCCAAATAGATTTGGGATATTGCGCCGACGCCCAATGTTTGCATCAAATGATAGTCGTGTCCTCCGCAAACGATGGAGTCCAGTCTGGCAGAGTCTTTGCGCGCCCGGTTCAATGCCTGATGAAAAGAGTCGCGCGTCACAATCGACTCCGTTTTGGTAATCAGCGAACCACAAGAAGTGCATTTCACCGATTTCCAAAGCGCTAACCTGGGTAACGGACTGCCACACTGCGGACAACTCACAGAAATCCATGCCATTACAAGATTCCTTTTATGAGTTGTTCGTCTTCAAGCACGGTTTAATTTACTGCACTCTTGCCCGGGTCATTGACTATCATTGGAGCGGGTGAAGGGAATCGAACCCTCGTGTGAAGCTTGGAAGGCTTCCGTTCTACCATTGAACTACACCCGCATTGACTTCCATCTTACCAACCGCTCTTGCCTTGTCAATTCGCCTCTGTATATTCTCCTCCTCCAATGAATTCGTTGCTCGTGACGGGAGGACGCATCATCGACCCCGCTAACCGCGTCGATGCCCAGGCGGATATTTTGATTTTGAATGGAAAAGTCAAAGCCGTCGGCGCTTCAATTGCCGAACAAGCCCCAGCCGACATTCCCCGATTCGACGCCAGCGGAATGGTCGTTTGCCCCGGTTTGATCGACCTGCACGCGCACCTCCGCGAACCCGGCCAATCCGCCAAGGAAACCATCGCCACCGGCGCAGCTTCGGCAGCGCGAGGCGGCTTTACCTCCGTCGTCTGCATGCCAAACACCTCGCCGGCAATCGACAACGCCGGAACCGTCGCCCTCATCCGCGAACGAGCGGCGCGCGAAAGCAAGATCAACGTCTTCGTCGCAGGCGCAATCACGCGAAACATCGCCGGAGAAGAGCTCGCTCCCATCGGCTCCCTCAAAAGCGCCGGTGTCATCGCCATCACCGACGACGGCCATTGCGTTCAAAACAACGACCTGATGCGCCGCGCGTTGGAATACGCAAGGATGTTCGATTTGCCCGTCATGGACCACTGCCAGGATTACGCGATGGTCACAGACGGCGTCGTGCATGAAGGTTACTGGAGCGCGGTCCTCGGCCTGCGCGGATGGCCCTCGTCCGGCGAAGAAATGATCGTCGCCCGGAACATCATTCTGGCCGAGCTGACCGGGGCGCAGGTGCATTGCCAGCACTTGAGTTCTGCGGGCAGCGTGCAATTGCTTCGTGAAGCCCGCGGTCGCGGCGTCCCGATTTCCGGCGAGGCCTGCCCGCATCATTTCACCTTGACAGACATGGCGCTCGCCGGGAGCGACAAGTTTTGGCCCGACGACGGAAAAGACCTGATCTCTGGCGACCAACCGCGCTGGCCCTCGTACGACACCAATTTCAAAATGAACCCTCCCCTGCGCACCGCCGAAGACCGCGATGCGCTCATCGAAGGTTTGGTCGATGGCACTTTGGAAATTATCAGCAGCGACCACGCGCCGCATTGCGATTACGAAAAGGAAGTGGAATTCGACCACGCGCCGTTTGGCATCGTCGGCTTTGAAACCGAACTGGCGCTCTCGCTCATGCGGCTTTTTCATTCAGGCAAAATGAAATTGCCTAATGTCATCGCCAAATTCACCACCGGCCCCGCGCGGTTGCTGCGGTTGAAAGACAAAGGCCACCTTAGTGTGGGCGCGGACGGCGACGTCACGGTCTTCGATCCTTCGCGCGATTGGGTATTTGACGTCGGAGCATCTGTCAGCAAATCCAAGAACAGCCCCTTTGGCGGATGGCGTCTCAAAGGAAAGCCTGTCGCCACTATTGTAAATGGGAACGTAGCGTGGTCAGAGCATAACTGAACCGGGGTCGATAGCTCGCTTGCGCCCGCCAAAACTTGGCTGATGTTAATGCCACGAGGTTGATATGAAAAAATTTGCGTTGTTTTTACTGATCGCCTTCGCAGCCGGGAACCTGCCCGCGGCGGAAAGCCAATGGTTGACAAGTCTGCCCGACGCCCAGGCGCTCGCGAAAAAGGAAAACAAACCGGTGTTCGTCGATTTCACCGGATCGGACTGGTGCCCTGGATGCATCCGAATGGAAAAAGATGTGCTTTCAAAGCCGCAATTCCTCGACTACGCGAAAACAAATCTCATCCTCGTCCAACTGGATTACCCGCTCGACAAACCGCAATCCCCGGAGCTGCGCAAGACCAATGAGGCTATTGCGACGAATTACAAAGTGGAGGGCTTTCCAGTTTTTATGCTCCTCAAGCCTGATGGCACTGTCGCGTGGCGGCAGGATGGTTATCTCCCCGGCGGCCCGTCAGCGATAATCGCCGCACTGGACAAAGCCAAAAAGTCTTAACCGATAAATCTCCCACCGGCTGGCGTTGACGCTGGGCTTGCGAAAAGTGCCATTTGGTGCATGTTACACAAACAATAAACAAAATTCATATGAAACGAATCGCACTTTGCCTTTTACTCTCATTGTTTGCGGGAAATCTGCTGGCCGACGAAGCAAAATGGCTGACAAGCGTTCCCGAGGCCCAGGAACTTGCGAAAAAGGAGAACAAACTCATTCTCATGGACTTTACCGGCTCCGACTGGTGCTCGTGGTGCAAAAAACTGGATGCGGAAATATTCGTGAAACCGGAGTTTGCCGAATACGCGAAGAAGAACCTTGTCCTGGTGCAGCTCGATTACCCCAATTCCAAGCCGCAATCCCCGGAGTTGAAGCGCGCCAATGGCGAGCTCCAGTCCAAATACAAAATTGAAGGTTTCCCCACCTTGATCGTCATCAAGCCGGACGGAACAGTGGTCTGGAAGCAGGTCGGCTATCCTCCAGGCGGAATGCCCGATGTGATGGCCGGGTTGAACAAGGCAAGAAAAGACACTGCGACCTAATCACCTCCCCCGAAGATCTTTTCTTCGCGCGTCGTCAAGTTTTTCATTTTGACTGCCAACTGGCCATCCCCGGTTGGCTCGACCTTGCAAGTGCAGCGCGCGCCGAGTTCCATCGCCCGCTTGAATTGCTTGTCCGACTTGGCCGGCGACAACGAATATTCCACCGAATATCCGTGATCGCGCAAATGCTGGATCATGTCCAGCGACGCCTCGCGCAGCGACTCATCCTCGATCAAACAATACGCATCGACGATTGAATCAAACTTCGGCAGCAGCCCGCGCGCCTTGAGCAATTCCAACAACACCACATCGCCCATCCCAAATCCAAGCGCGGGAGAATCTTCCTTTCCGCCGGAAATGAGTTTGATCAAATTATCGTAGCGTCCCCCGCCCGCGATTGCCCGGAAATCCCCCTTCTTGTCAAACGCCTCAAAAACCACCCCGGTGTAATAAGCCAGCCCGCGAATAATCCGGTAATCTATCTTGACAAAGTCCCCCATCCCGCGCGCGTCCAAATTCGCAAGAATCGAACCGAGTTCCCCAGTCGCCGCGCCCTCGTTGATGAACTGATTGACGTCGTCCAGTGAAATTCCCAACGCAGCCAGCTTCGACTGAGTTTCTTCCGGCGCAAGCCGCTCCAGCTTGTCAATTGCCTGGTAAAAAGCGTATTCGTCCTCGGCTTTTTGAGAGCGTTGGCAAAAAAACTCCTGCCAAGCATTGCGGCTGCTGAGCCGAATGACAAAGTCCTCCGCTGTCAAACCAAAAGCCCGAAGCGTGTCGATCAAAAGCGCGATCAACTCCGCATCAACATTTGGCCCCGAGTCGCCAACAAGATCAGCGTTCAATTGAAAATGCTCGCGCAAACGCCCCTTTTGCTGCCGTTCGTACCGGAACAATTGCGGAACCGCGAACCACTTCAACGGCTTTTTGTAATTGCGCAAATGGGCCGCAATCATCCGCGCCAGCGTCGGCGTCATCTCAGGACGCAGCGCCACGGCGCGATTCCCCTTGTCCGTGAAATTATAAAGTTGCCCGACAATTTCCTCGCCGCTTTTGACGGTGAACAACTCCAGCGGCTCCAACGGCGGCCCGTCATATTCCCGGAAACCGTATCGCCGCGCCGTCTCGCGCCATTTGTCAAATATATATCGGCGCGCCTCCGCGCTCCACACATCGGAGTGCGGAAGCGGTTCGGGATAAAAGTCGCGGAATCCGGGTAATCGATCCATATCAGCGTCCCCTCAGAAAGCGCCACGAACCTCGAAAAGAAAAGCAAAAACGCAATGCAAAAACGGCGCATTTGACACTGCTGCTCTCCTAAAGGAAGAACTCCACGGCGCAATAACTTCTCCCTCTTGTTGACAGGTAGGGACGCCTCGCCGAGGCGTCCGTTACGATTACGCGAGGCGCCACCACCTCGAAATCTAACTCCGCCGTCTCTTCAACGATAGTTTGCTAATCCCACCCGCTTCGTGTTCAGTCTCCGCATGAATTTGGAAGATCATTTGGGCGACATTATCGCAAAAGGCCGCGGCGCAAGCGGCTCAACCACCCAGGCCACCGCGCAAGCCGCCGGTCTAAGCGAACCCGAACTCGCGACCCTCGAAGAAACTGGCAAATCCCCGCGCCCGCTCAATTTCGCTGCTGTCGGCAAACTCCTCGGCCTCGATTCCGTCAAACTCCAGCGAATCGCCGGCGGCTGGCTCCCCGCCACTCCAGACCTCTCCATCTGGCGCGAATTCCGCCAGATCACCACCACCCGCGACGCCCTGACCGTTCACTGCTATCTCATCTGGGACGAAGTCTCCCGCGAAGCCGCGATGTTTGACACCGGCTGGGAGGCCACGCCCATTCTCAAACTGATCGAAGAAAACGCCCTCGTTCCAAAACATCTTTTCCTCACCCACCTCCACCAGGACCATATCGAGGCAATGGGTGACATTCGCGCGAAATTTCCAAAAATCCATCTCCACACAAACTCCAAAACCGCCCCGCCCCAAAACCGAAACCGCGCCAACGACTTCACCCACCTCGGCAGCCTCCGCATCACCAACCGCGACACCCCCGGCCACGCCGAGGAAGGCGTCACATATATTATCGGCAACTGGCCCGAGGACGCCCCGCACGTCGCGATCGTCGGCGACGCCATTTTTGCCGGGTCAATGGGCCGCGGAAAAGACTCCTGGGACCTCGCCCGCCAAAAAGTCCGCGAACAAATCTTCACCCTCCCCGCCGACACCTTGCTCTGCCCCGGCCACGGCCCCCTGACAATCGTCGCCGAAGAAAAATCCAACAACCCCTTCTTCTGAACCCGGCGCTGAATGACCTCGTTCAAATACGTCGATTTAACTCGCTTCGAGAACCCTTATTCATTCGACAACGATCTTCCGCATCCCACTTGGAAGCCGGTCAGCGATTACATCCACAATGCATTTCATGAGACCGCATGGTCTGAGGCTTGGGGCGAAGCCGTCGCTCAATGGCTGCAAAAACTAGCCGCAGTCCTCGGTCCAACTTACCAAGTGGATCAATCGCCAAAGTTTTTCACGATGTCCTGCCGGGATGAAAAGGGAAGAAAACAATTGATGCAACTAGCTGAACAATTGAGAGGCGAGATTCTGACCGCACTCAAAGGAATTGAACTGAAAAAAACCTACGGAAAACAGGTGGTCCTTTTATTCGGCGATCCGACAGATTACTACCGCTATATCTCTCACTACTACGCTGAGGGAACACATATCCAGAGCTTGGGTAAATTCATTACAAGTTCCGGTTATGCTCATATTGTGCTGCCAGACATCCCGTATCAAACCAACAGGACGCTGGCACACGAACTGACCCACAATTGTCTGATGACCCTTCGCATTCCGCTTTGGCTTAACGAAGGCCTCGCCAATCGGATCGCTGCTCAGTTTTCTTCCTATGGTGAGAAATGCCTCACCGCCGATCTGGCAGATCAACATTTCTCCTTCTGGACCCGTGAGAAGATCCAAAGTTTCTGGGATGGTCGCGCTTTTTCCTATCCAGCATATTCAGCAATGGCCTACAGCCTTTCAACAATCCTCGTCGGACTGATCACTCAGGAAAACTGGGACATAAAAAATTTCATCCAACACGCCTCGTACACCGATGCCGGCGCAAAAGCCGCTGAAGAATATTTAGGACGAACCCTCAGCGAAATCGCCGGAATTTTCCTCGGCCCCGGCAATTGGTCGCCCAACCCTCCGCAGCCCACCACCGCCAAAGTCTCCAACCCGAGTCCCGACGGGACGAATCGAAAATAGCCCGGCAGTTCACTGCCGGGTTCAAGACAAAACATTCTGAGTCCCAGCGGGACGACTGAGTTTTGAAGAATCGTAATCGTGCCTTCAATTGGCGCACTACATCCAACGCAAACAACACGGCGCATTGGAATTTTGCCTCTGTCCACATTGTCCATTCCGTCCACCATGTTCATCGTTACCAAAAACACTCCGCGCCCCAAACTTCTCCCTCTCTTCCACAAAGTGGAGGAGAGGGCCGGGGAGAGAAGATTCATTCAACTTCGGAGGCTCTCCTCTGCCCACAATGGTGCCGAACTCCGATGCCTCAATTCGTCGCTCATTTCTTGTTGAGCACGACGCTTTCGCCATACCAAACAACCGAAGCAACGGCTCCCCAACTATCAGCTTTGCCAAGTTCAAGCTCTGGAAGACCGCTGCCAAGGCCCCCTCCTTCCGCCAACTTCATGGAAGCATTCCCCTGCTCAAACTCAAATTTTCCGTTCGCCTTTTCATGCAAAGTGCCACCCACCTGATAATGATTACCCGCCTCATCAACAGTCCTGACCGCAAACGGAACCCCCGGACGTATATCTATTTCAATTTTATGAACGACATCTTGTTTTGGAGAAATGAAGCTGACAGTCAACACGTAAAGGTCAGAAACATTCGGCTTTGAACCCCTGGTCGCGCACCCGCAAAAACCGCAGAGCACCACCGCCAACGAAAACAACACGGCGCATTTGAATTTCGCCATAGCTCAATCATGTGAACAGGGTCAACCCAAAGTCAATAAAAGCATTGGATTCGCAGGGTCACAGGAGAAATCACGTTGCTCAGCCCCGGTCCCACCCAGTCCATCCCGTCCATCCCGTCCAAAAACCTACCTATAAAAAAACCTAAAATTGCGTATTGACCCGCCGCCCTCCTCATGCTTTATTTCTCGCCCAATGCAAAATTTGGCCAGTCTGCTGCAAGTCGTTCGCGTAGTCGTTGTTGACTGACGCGGCCTGCGGCATTAGCTGGTTTACAGGTCGCCCGCCGTCCCCAAAGGACGCGGGTTTTTTAATTTATGCGACATACAATATCAGTGCTCGTGGAAAACAAGTTCGGCGTGCTCACCCGCGTGGCCGGCCTCTTTAGCGGCCGTGGTTATAACATTGACTCGCTCAACGTCGCCCCCACCCACCACGCCGACATCTCCCGCATGACCATCGTCACCCGCGGCGACGACGCCACCCTCGACCAGATCGTCAAGCAACTCGGCAAACTCATCAACGTCATCGAAGTCCACGACTTCCGCAAAGCCGACTTCATCGACCGCGAACTCGTCCTCGTCCGCGTCGGCGTCAACGCCCGCGCCCGAGCCGAAATCATGCAGATCACCGATATTTTCCGCGCCAAAATCGTCGATGTTCAGGCCAAAAGTCTCACCATCGAAATCACCGGCAACGAAAGCAAGATCGACAAATTCCTCCGCCTCATGGAGCCTTTTGGCGTCCTCGAACTTTCCCGCACCGGAAAAATTGCGCTCGCCCGCAAATGAGTGCCCGTCTTGACACTGCTACGACCGTCAACCAGTTTTCTATCCCCTCTCCCCGCGAAGTGGGGAAATGGAAAGGGAGAGAAGCTTCTTTTTCAATAATGTACAGAAGCGCCCCGCAAATGATCCGTCAGTATAAATTAATTCAAACCCAATAAAAATAATTCTATGCCAGCAAAAGTTTACTCCGATTCCGACGCCGACCTCTCAATTCTCCAGGGTAAAACCCTCGCCGTCCTCGGCTTCGGCTCCCAGGGCCACGCCCACGCCCTCAATTTAAAAGACAGCGGCTGCCACGTCATCATCGGCCTCTACGAAGGCAGCAAATCCGCCGCCGTCGCCAAATCCCACGGATTCGAAGTCTTCACCACCGGCGAAGCCGTCAAGCGCGCCGACGTCATTTTCGTCGCCATCCCCGACACCAAACAGCCCAAAGCCTACGAGAACGACATCGCCCCCAATCTTTCTGCGGGCAAAACCCTGCTATTCTCCCACGGCTTTTCCATCCATTTCAAAACCATCGTTCCGCCCAAAAACGT
The DNA here is from genome assembly GCA_036501665.1 of Verrucomicrobiia bacterium. Taxonomy (GTDB): domain Bacteria; phylum Verrucomicrobiota; class Verrucomicrobiia; order Limisphaerales; family Palsa-1400; genus DATAUD01. The sequence goes on along the minus strand of DASXZW010000058.1, from coordinate 5,846 downwards.
CAATGTGATTTTGGTCGCGCCCAAAGGCCCCGGCCACATCGTCCGCCGCCAATTCACCGAAGGCAAAGGCGTCCCCGCCCTCATTGGCATCTACCAGGACCCCAGCAAAAACTCCAAAAAAGTCGCGCTCGCCTGGGCCAAAGGCATCGGTGGCACCCGCGCCGGAGTCATCCAGACCAGCTTTAAGGAAGAAACCGAGACCGACCTTTTCGGCGAACAAACCGTCCTCTGCGGCGGCGCGTCCGCGTTGGTAATTGCCGGCTACGAAACCCTCGTCGAAGCCGGATACCAGCCCGAGATGGCCTACTTCGAGTGCCTCCACGAACTGAAACTTATCGTTGACCTCATGAACGAAGCCGGCATCAGCGGCATGAGATTCTCCATTTCCGAAACCGCCAAGTGGGGCGACGTCAGCGTCGGCCCAAAAATCATCGACGCCACTGTCAAGAAGCGGATGAAAGCGGCGCTGGCCGACATCCAATCCGGCAAATTCGCCAAAGGCTGGGTCGCCGAATACAAAGGCGGCTACAAAAAATACAACGCCCTCCTCAAAGCCGGCGAAAAACACAACATCGAGAAGACGGGCGAACGCCTCCGCGGCCTCATGCCCTGGATGAAAAAACGCTCCGTAAAAGGCGTCCAAGCCGCCTATTAACAGCAGGTCGCCACTCCGCCAAGGCCCCTGTTTTGGTAGGGACGCCTCGCCGAGGCGTCCGTCCATATCGCTACTGAATTCTCCCTCTCTTCCACGCTTGCGTGGAGGAGAGGGTTGGGGAGAGGAGGCTCCTTCTTTACGATAGCAGGTCGTCGTCGCCCCGACGCCCAAAAATCTCTTTTTGTCCATCCCGCTAACAAGGGCCATCCCATCATTCCCATTCCTCCTATAACTCCCATTCACCCCGTCCATTTCGTCCACTCCGTCCACCCCTCACACAACCTCGACATCCCCTCCATTCCCGCCTAAATTCCCCCATGCAATCGCCCCTGACCCGCCGCGAATTCCTCCTCGGAACCTCCGCCGCCCTCCTCTGCGCCGCGACCCCGCTGGCCGCCACGCCAACTCTGAAAAACCGCATCTGCGCCTTCGAAAAACCCGTCCAATTTCTTAGCGACAAACAATTGGCCGCGACAATGTCAGACATCGGCTTCAGCGGCATCGAAGCCACCGTCCGCGCCGGCGGCCGCGTATTGCCGACCAAAGTCGAAAACGACCTCGCCCGCTTGCACGAAGCCCTCGACAAACGCGGCCTCGAAATCGCCGTCATCGCCACCGACATCCTCAACACCACCCAACCCCGCACCGAACCCGTCCTGCGCGCCGCCGCCAAACTCGGCATCCGCCGCTACCGCATGGCCTCGTACCTCTACGACATGTCCCGGCCCATCCTCCCGCAACTCGACGCCATCGCCTCGAGACTCCCCGCGCTCATCGACTTGACACAGGAACTGGGCATGACAGCCGTTTACCACAACCACTCCGGCCCCAACCGCGTTGGCGCAGCCGTGTGGGACATCTACGGCCTCATCAAAACCTTTGATCCCCGCGTCATCGGAATCGGATTCGACATCCAGCACGCCATGATCGAAGGCGGCCTCGACTGGCGCATCCAATTCAAACTCGTCCAATCCCACCTCGAAATGGTTTATGTGAAAGACTTCTTCTGGGACAAATCTGAAGTCAAGGAAGTCCCCCTCGGCGAAGGCATCGTGGACCGCAAATTCTTCCCAATGCTCCTCGATACCGGCTACACCGGCCCCATCTGCCTCCACGTCGAATACCTCGAAGGCAAGAAAAACCAGGACGCCCTCGAAACCGCCTTCCGCAAAGACCTCGCCACCCTCCGCCTAATGCTCGCCTCCTAGCGCATTGCCGGATTTATTCGTGACTACCCCAGCCCCTATTCGTCCCATCCTTCCCATTCCTCCTATTCGTCCGCCAGTCCCACCCTGCATAAATTGAGGATCTGCCCTAATCTTTCACCTTCCCACCGCCGGCATGCAGCCTCGCCTCCGCCACTATCCCGTCAAACTTCTCCTTCCCCCCAAAAAAGTTATAATTTACACTTCCCAACTTCGGAATCGCCGCATTCAACTCATCCCACGCTCCCGCTTGGTACGCGTATAAGACATAATTGTAGTACCAATTCGTTTCCTGCGGGTTCACCTCAAAAAACCGGTTAAACGCCGCTTTGAAATCCTGCCAGACCTCCGGTTTTTTCCAGTAATTGGCCTTCTCAACATCGTCTGTAAGTGCTTTCAGTATTTCCGTGTGCGCCACCGTCAAAATCAGCGGAACATGGCCTCCCCAACTCGTATTCGTCACGCATTCCCGCCCAAAAGCCAGCATCTCCTCAGGCGAGCCGTACCATTTCGGTTCAAGGTAAAAAAGCATCAAGTTGCACGCGTCGTAATAATTCGAGTTCGCTTGCATCGCGCGTTTGAACCACGTCTCCATCCGCGCCCGCCCCTGTCCTTGCCCCAACTCCACCCTCATCATCTGGTAGGCGATCCGCGGCTCGCTCGGTTTTATTTCCCAGGCGCGTGACAATGCTTTCTCCGCGATCCCAAGGTGTTCTGAAAACAAATTCCAACCCGCATTGCTGACCGTGTTTGCATATCCGCCACCCCTCGCGTCCCATGCAAAATGAATGTTCGCCTCCCCTTTCAATAAAAGTATTGACGCCTCATTTTTCCAACCGGACGGAAACTTCCCTTCGCACGCATGATACATCGTGGCATAACGGTCCGCGCTCCCGTCCCAAATCTGCAAAGCTTCGTGGCACGCCTCGTAAGCTTCCTCCGGCGGCATCGCGCGATCATCCAGAACTTCCCCAAGATCCGAGCTCGCCCAGCTCCACGCCTTGAGTTGCTCATATTCCTGCGGAATATTCGTCCCATAACCGTAAGCGTCAGTGACCATGTGCTGCGTTCTCAACCACACATAAAATTTCCTGATTTTGGGATACGCGCTTGCCTCCATGTCTGGCGCCAACTTGGCATAAGCCTCCGCAGACTTCGCGTAGGGAACCTCCGCAGCCGAAAGGCGCAATTGCAAATAACGAATCATCGGATCATCACACCCCGCCGCGACAGCCGTCGCGCAACTGTTGAAAATAATCGAATCCCCATCCTCACCCGGCGCAAGCGCTTGCGCCCGCGCCCGGCCAAACTCAGTCAATGCAGCTTCGGCGGAATCATCCCATGCGGGATTCGTGTGGCCCGCCGTCTTATACGCCTCCACCGTGGTTGCCAGGTTCCACTTCAAACGCGCCCTGTCCGCCGCGCCCTTTTCCGCCGGAGTAGGAGGATGACCCTTGTCGCAACTGGAACCGATCAGCGCGACTGCGACAACGCACGACACAAGTGTTACTGTGCTGATTAAACGGGCAAAATTCATTCAGTTTATATTGGACAGCCCCACCCGCCCTGACAACAAATTATTCATTTACTCCTCAGAACCCTGCGACGCCCGACCTTCTCCCTCTCTTCCACGAAGTGGAGGAGAGGGCCGGGGAGAGGAGGCAATTTCTCCTGCGAGAAAAAATCGTAGTATTGTCAACCTGCGCCTCAGTCCTCACCCCTACTTCCCCGCATGTCGCCCCGCCTCCGCCACCAACTTATCAAACTTCTCCTTGCCGCCGAACATCTCGTAGTCTGCCGGGTCAATTTTTGAAGCCATTGCATTAAACTCCCGCCAATGCCCCGTCTCGAAGGCAAACAACGAATAAATGGTTAACGACTTCGTGTCCGTGGGGTTGACCTCGAAATACCGCTCATACGAATTCTGCACATCCAGCCAGACATTCGGAATTCTCCAGTAAAACGACTTCATCGAAGCGTTCGTTAAACCATCGCACAACATACGATGCGCCTCGAATAAAGTAAGCGGAACATTCCCGCCCCAGTTCTTATTTGTGACACACTCGCGTCCAAACTCCAACATGGCTCGGCTCGATCCGCCCCACTTCGGATCAAGGTATTTCAACTTCGCGACGCAAGCGTCGTAGCAATTCGGATCCAACGCCATCGCCCGCCTGAACCATAACTCCATCCGAGGCCGCCCCTCATGCTGGCCAAATTCCACCCGCATCATCGCCATCGCAATCCGCGGTTCATTCGGGTCCAACTCCCAGGCCCGCGTCAATGCCCCTGCAGCAGTTTTAAGGCGCTCCTCAAACAACTGCCCGCCCTCGTTGCTTGCGCCATTCGTCCGGCTATTGCCCTTGGCCTGCCACGCCATGTCGCTGTAAGCATGGCCTTTTAATAGGAGATCCATCGCCTCGTACTCCGGCCCTTTGGGGAAATTCTTCTCAAGCTTCTCATACACCCTCGGGTAACGGACTTTGTCCTTGCCATAAAGAGTCAACATAAAATAGCAGGCCGTGTATGCTTCCGCCGGCGGCAATTTCTCCGAAACAAGCGAGGTCTCCAGCCTTGAAAACGCGTTATCCCATGTTTGAAGTTCCTTCAAATCCTTGGGAACTTTCGCGCCAGAACCATACAAGTCGTGGATTTCCTTGGCAGCCCAATACCAGGCATGAAATTTCCGGACCGCCAGATACGAAGACGCATCCATCTCCTGCGCCATTTTGCAAAAAGCCGCCACCCGTTCCTCCCTGCTCAAGCCCTTCTCCCCGGCATACAAAAGCGACAAATAACGAATCAAAGGATCATCGCACCCCGCCGCCGTGGCGGCGCGGCAATTCTTTGAAATAATCAGGTTTAAAATTTCCTTCGATTCCGAGCCGTCCTCGGGCCTATGCGCCCATGCAGTAAGCGCCTGAATCGCCGCGTCATCCCACGCCGAATTGGTATGGCCCGCCTGCCTATACGCCCCAACGATGGTCTCCATCCGCCAATTCAAACGCGACTCCGCCATCGTTTCCCCAGCCTTTGCCCCGCCCTGTGTCGGAACATTCGTCTCCCCGTGCAAATCCAAACCGCCGCCTCCAACCAAAACCAAAAACACAACCCACGCCGCAAACCACCTCAACAAGGCCAATCGCATCGCAAAAGAGAATCTCATTCCCCATCGTTATCGGCCAAACCACCTCAAAAATTAAGCCCTCCAAATTCGGGCCAGCCCGCCTCAACACTTCAATATCCGGCAACACGAAACTGCCCCTCCACCACCTTCACCCCCTCTCTTCCACGCAAGTGGAGAGAGCCGGGGAGAGGAGGCAACTTCTCCTATTAGACAATTGGTAGTATTGTCACCCTCCCATTCCTCCCATTCCTCCCATTCCTCCCATTCCTCCCATTCCTCCCATTCCTCCCATTCCTCCCATTCCTCCCATTCCTCCCATTCCTCCCATTCCTCCCATTCCTCCCATTCCTCCCAAACCCACGTCGGCTGGGGCCACGGCTGTGTCGACGACATCGTCGCCCTCGCGCTAAACGCCAGCGTCATCCGCTGTGCGGTGCATCTCTTCTATTGTGCCGTCCCTGCGCCGACGCCACTAATGTTGTCTTATCTCTGCGCCACCGCCACAAACATTGTGTCCACCCCGTCCACATCGTCCATTTTGTCCACCGCCAAAATAAAAAAAACACGCCGGTAAAACCCCGCCGTGTCAATCATCCCCCTCTTCCCCCACCGCTAACTCCCGTTAAAATCCCCTTTCCTATAAAATCTTTGTTTCCTTCGTTCCCTTGGTGTTAAATCTCCCCGTCTTTCCTTCTCCGCGCCCTGATACGGTTTCCACAGTTATTCATCCGGTGGCAAGGAGAGCCCGAAGGAAGAGCTCCCCGCAGTCGACGGTGAATAACTGTGCCGCGACAAAAAATTTGCGACCTGCTAAAATCAGCGCTGGCCGCATCGCCCCGGACGGATCACGGTCGTCTGC
>DASXZW010000057.1:0-17316 GCA_036501665.1 Verrucomicrobiia bacterium | reverse complement strand
AACTGCTGGCACAGTGAAGGCAACGGCCAGTCCGACTTTGGCTTCTTCCTCGACGGCCATTATCACTCGCTCATTGTCCTGACCCGCTGGCCGCGCACGACGTATCCGGGAATCATCCAGCGGCTCACCAATCTGCGGCTGCTCGACTACACCGTCACGGTGAATGTTGATCCGCTCCCGATTTCGCAGGAAATCCACAAGGAGGAGAAGGAGCACGACCGCGTGGCCGGCGACTACGCCAGCGAAAAGAAAATCTCCCTGCTGACGGTCATGGAAAAGAAGCAGAAGAAAATCCACGCGCTGATGCAGGGACAAACCATTCCGTTTCGCGCCATGTTCGCCATCCGCGTCTGGGACAAGTCCCGCGACGGCCTCAACGCCAAGGCCGGCGCGATCAAGAATGCCATCAACTCGATGAACGCGGCGCAATACTTCGAGAGCAACCTGCCCAGCACTTCGAGGAGTCTTTTCTTCCAGACCTGGCCGGGCTGGACCTGGGGACGTTACGAACATCGCAAACTTTATTCCGAGCACCGTTTCCTGGCGGACATGCTGCCGGTGTCCAGCACCTTCACCGGACACCTGGCCACGGCGGAGGCAATTTACGACGGGCCGCACGATAACCTTGTCGGCATCGAGACGTTCTCCGGTTCACAGGATAATCAATCCCCGCAACACGCGGTTCTGCTGGGCATGTCGGGCGCGGGCAAGTCCGTGACTGTTTGCGACCTGCTTTCGCAGACCGAAGGTTACTTTGGTTACACCGTCATCATCGAAGAAGGGCTTTCCTACGGCATCTACACCGCGACGGTCGAACCCGGTGCCCGGCCCATCATCATTCATCCGGACGGCGACCTGACCATAAACTATCTTGACACCAAGGGACTGCCGCTGACACCCGACCATCTTTCCGCCGCGACGGCATTGGTTGCCCGGATGATTGGCACTTCGAGTCAGGAAGACAAACAGATGCTCCGGCAGGCGCAGATCGCCAAATACCTGAACCTGCTTTACGAAGATGCGTTTCAGGATTGGCAGAAGAAGCGCCACGACCAGTTGCTCGACATCGCCCGGCACGCGATGGCGTTGCAGAATTTTCGCGCCGAAAAAATGCCACCCGGCGCGACCACCCTGGAAACTTTTGCGGACTTCCGCGACTGGAAAGCAGCCCACCCGGCCGAAGCAGGGGAATATCAACGCCAATTCGAGGAAGCGGCGGTGTTGAAATTCCTGAAAGACCCCCGAACCAGCAAGGAAGTCCGCAACCTCGCCTTTGCCCACTTTGCGCCGGACGAGTTTCCGACGCATCGGATGCTTCAGGAGTTGATGATGCTCGACCCGATGGGCGGCGAACGCGACCAGATCATGGAAATCGCCACGCTGATTCTGCCGTGGTGCCGCGACGGCAACTACGGCTGCCTGTTCGACGGCACGAGCAATCTCTCGCTCACCGGCAAAATCGCGCACTTCGAGTTGGGCTATATCCCGGAATCCGCAAAAGAACTGAAAGCGGCGGCGGGCTTCCTCATCACGAACCACGCGCGCAAGCACATCATGACGCTGCCGCGCGCCATTCGGAAACGAAACATTTACGAGGAAGTCGCCCGTTTCCTCGACATTCCTGGCGGACAGGAAATCGTCCAGGAATCCTACGCGCAGCTTCGTAAGTTCAATTGCTGGAACATTTCCATCGTGCAGCAGTATGCGCGCTTCAAACAGTCGCGCATCCGCTCCGCCGTGTTCGGCAACTCGCGCCAGTTTTTCATCATGCGTCAGAACGACCGGGCGGATCTGGATGACATGGGCAAGGACATCGCGCTGCCCGAAGTGACGCAGCACGCCATCATGAACTACCCGCTGCCCGACCATCAAACCGGCCAGAAGTATTCGCCGTTCACTTATCTGCACACCGACGCGACCCGCAATCTCTGCGGCACGGTCCACAACGTCGCGTCGCCGGAGATGCTCTATTGCAGTTCGTCCAGCGGCGAACATTTCGACAAGCGCGCCCGCGAACTCCGCCAAAGTCCCAATATCGTCGAGGGCATCATCGCCCACGCCCATTCACCCAAATAAACCAAAATCAAAAACACTTATGAAAACATTGCTTCGATTCATTCCTCTTGCCTGTGTCGTATGCCTGTTCACGGGCTGCGCCGCCGTGACCCGGACCGCTACCGATGTGGGCTTGGGCGCGGGCGGCGCGGCCATCGGCGGGGTTCTCTCCAAAGGCAATCCCGTAGCCATTGCGGGCGGTGCGGCGGGCGGCGTTTTGCTTGGCGAGGGACTTCACTACGCCAACGGCAAGCAAAACGACAAGTCTTACCAGACCGGCTACGACAAGGGCCGCAGCGATGCGGTGAAACAACAATACTGGCTTTATGTCGCCATGCAACAGTCCAAGGCCGGCAATGAAGGCCGGGTCCGGCTTTATGAAGTGCATCTGCCGGAGCAGACCATTGACGGCGTGATTTTCAAACCCACCACCCAATTTCTCCGCATCGAAGGAGGCGGAGCCTCCACCCAATAGCAGGCGAAGCCTGCATCAACCAAAACCAAGAAAGGAAAAATGAGCATGAAAAAACTAATCGCAGCAGCCCTCATCGCCCTGCCGCTGGCATTCTCCGCCCACGCACAGTGGATCGTCTATGACCCGACGATGAACATCCAACAGATATTGGATCAAGCCGAGAACATCGCCAAATACGTCACCATGATTGACAACCAGGTGCAGCAAATCAACACGCTCACCAGCCAATTGACCGAGTTCAAGAATTACGAGGCCGTGTTTGGCAATCCGGCCAATGTGTCGCTGTCAATGGTCGCACCATTGAACACCGACTTGAAAAGCCTTGAGCCGGGGTTGAACCTCGAAAATCTGGTCGCTAATGCCAACGGCAACATCGCGCTGACGTTTAATGATGCTGGCATCTACGCCACGGTAGGCACGAGCTTCCAGACGCCCGGAGGCCAGACCATCCAAAGACCCACCAACCAATACCAACACTTTTCGGCCATAATCAATACGGCGAGCAACTATGTCACGGTGGCCGACAACGCGGCGCAACGGCGCGCGACCATCAAGGACCAAATCGCGCAGACGACCCAGCAACTCCAAAACGCCACCACGGATGCCGAGGTGCAGAAGTTGCATGGCGTCCTCACCAGCCTGAATGGCGATCTGGCCAGCACGGATGACGAGGTCAATCAGGCGGCGGCGTCCGCGATGGTGCAGGACATCCAAAACCGGAACGATCAGCAGAAACAAATTCAGGCGTTGACCGAGCAGCAAAATGCCGAATTCACGGAGGCGGTCAGCAATTACACGGCGAAATTCCAGTTGCTCAACGCGCCGACTGTCTTCCCGACGCCGTAACCACAACCCCATAACCCTCAACTTCGCGTTCATTATGGCCACGTTCGACAGCATTTTTCCCACATTCCTCGCCAAGTGTGGTGATCTTCACACGTTGTTGTTGAGCGTGGCCTTCGCGCTTTTCATTGTCGGCGTCATTGTCACCGTGAAGCACCGTGCTTCGCACAAATCCATCATGGATTTGTTCCTGCGCCTGATGATGCTCACAGCCTTGCTCGTATTCCTGCCTGCCTGGGGCAATACCCTGCAAAATTTGCTGCAAACTTCCATCCTCTCCGGTCTGGGCGTTGACCCGGCCAACGTCTATCAGCAGTTCAGCCATTTGCTCATCATCAAACGCGACCCGGCCACGCAATCGTCCTGGTGGAATGTCATCTCCCAACTCAACAGTTTTACCACCGACTTGATCGTCTCTGCCGTTCTCTGGCTCGTCGGCTGGACGGCTTCCCTGATGATGTTCTGGGCTTACATCTTCCAGACGATCATCCTCAATCTCGGCTACGCGCTTTCGCCCTTGCTCATCGGCTTCATGGCAATTCCGGCGTTGAAGCACACCGGCAACCGCTACCTCATGAACCTTCTCGGCGTTTTGTTGTGGCCGCTGGGCTGGGCGCTCGCCGCGCTCGTCACGCAGGGCATCCTCGACTTCATGACTGATCCCTCCTTGCAATACTTTGACCCCACTTCCACTGCCACCAACCTGCAAAAAACCATCGGCGTCGCCGCCGTTGGCTTCTGGATCATTTTCAGCACCGTGGCCGCGCCGGTCATCATTCAAAACGTCATCACCCACGGCATTCAGCCCGGAGGCGCGTTGCTCGCGGGCGGCATCAGCAGTTTTCTCCAAACCGCCGCCACCACTGCGGGCGCCGCCGCCAGCGCCGCGCCCATCGGCATCCCCGCCGTCACCGCTGGCGCGGCTGGCATGGCCGCGCTGTTAAGCACCATGTCGTCCGCAGCCAACATGGGCAGCGCGGGCGCAATCATCATCGCGGGCAGCGGTCTTCCGCCACGCTCCGCGCGCGGCCGGCCCGGTGACGACATCACGGGTGACAAGGCCGTTCGCGACCTCATCGCCAAATCCAAACCCAACTATTACTGACCTATGGACTCTCCCGCATTAAGAACCACCGAAACCAAAAGCGCCGATGCCGCCAAGACGCCGCCGCGCCGCTTCGATCTGGCCCGTCTTTTGACCCAGCGTGACCGGCTGCCCTGGTTCTGGTTTTTCTTCACCGTCGCCGTGTTGCTGCTCTCGGCGATGGACCGCTACCACATCGTCTCACAATTCAAACAGCGCGAGCGCGTCGTCATCATTGACCCCGCCGGCACCTACTATTTGAGTCCATTGCTCCAGTTTTCGGAGGCCAGGGATTTGCATGTCCAACAGGCAGAACTCGCCACGATGGCTTTCCTCGAACGCAATCCCAAGGACTTCGACAATCCCGATTTGCTCAAATTGATGTTCCTCAAACCCGCGTTGGCGAAGGCGCAGGATGAGCGCGTCAAAGAGATGGTCGAATTTCGCGCCAAGCAATTGCACCAGAAAGCCGAGATTGCCCGTATTGACATTCTGGCGACGCGCGACAACGAGGTGCTGGCGGCTGTCACCGGCCAGATCATTCGCAGCGGCATCTTTCAAGACAAGGCGTTCACCGAGGCGTTTCCGTTTACGCTTCGGTTGCGCCTGGTTCGCAACCCCAACATGGCCTTGAACGGACGCTTCCCCACCGCTGTGGGCGACTTCAAATATGAAATCAATCGCTAAATTCTTATCACTCACCGCCACGGTGCTCGCTGCCAATGTTGCCTTGGCCCAATCGGCCAGGGAAATCGTCAAAGATTTCCTGGATGAAAACGTGTTGATTGTTGTGCCGGTTGCGACCAACCGCGTCACCACGATCAGTTTTCCCAGCGCCATCACCGCCATTGACGGCGCGGGCGTCACGGTGGACGGAAAAACGCCGGGTCTGTTTCAACTGGCTCACACCAAAGGCTCGGCGTTTCTTTCCGTGCGCGCCCTGTTTCCCAAGGCATCCGCCAATCTCAACATCCGCTGGAACGACCACACCTACGTTTTTGAACTGACTGAAAGCGGCCAGCCGGTGTTGTCGCTCAACCTGGCAGCCATGCCGACGCCAGAGGAGGAAGGCGTCGGTCACGCCCCCGAAGTCAGCCCGCTAAAACTGCTGGCGTTGCTCGACAAAGCCAAAGCGTTTCCCTTGCTCAAAGCGCAGCAACCCGAAAGCGTTGCCAACGTGGACTTCACCACCTACGACGGCAAGCCGCTCGTCAGCGATTTCAACGACTACGAAATTCAGATCGAAGAAACCTTCCGATTCAACGCCGAGGATACGCTGGTTTTTCGCCTCGGCATTACCAACAAGATTGATGCGCCCCTGATTTATCAGCCGGACAGTTTCACGTTGCGCGCCGGCAACCGGCTCTATCCGCAATCCATCAGCGACGCTGACGGCACGGTGCCGCCGAAAGGCCGGAGCATCGTTTATCTCGGTGTCAGCGGCACGCCGGACGGCGGACGCAATGAACTGTCTTTGCGCAACGCCTTCACGATTTTGTTGACGCGCCTTTCGCCGCCGCCGCCAGTAATCAGCATCACCAACGCTCCGAGCGTGCCTCCCATTCATCCACCCAAAGGCAACCTATGAAACCGCGTGATTTCCTCAATTTTTTCAAAACCAAGACCGGCAAGCTCGTTGCCTTTATCGCTCTGTTCGCCGCCGCACTGACTATTCTTAGTGTTGTTCGCAAACACAACCCGTCCACCGAAGGTGCGGCCAGCGTCACGGCCCCGGCGACCAACCCCACAGACAAACCCCAGGTGGTGCAGTCCGTTCAACGACCGATGCAGGTCTTTAATCCGCCGCCACCCAAGTCAGAGCCAACAAATTACCCTTCGCCGCCGCCGTCGGCTTTGCCGAAACCTTCTCCGCTGCCGACGGTTCCCGCGAACCAGACGCCAATGCTTTCGCCCATTAGCCTGTTTGCCGACAGTTCGGCGGGAATTCCGCCAGTTAAAAAATTGAGCGCGGTGTTTGCCCCGTTCGGACGGCTGATTCCCTGTGAGACGGTCATCACGGTGGACTCAGCTTCCATCCAGACACCCATCGTCGGCCTCGTTACCGAGAATATATATTACCGGGGCAAGTTGGTTATCCCGGCAGGCACGGAGATTCATGGGACAGCGCAAACCGACCATCAACGTGAACGCATCGCCAGCGGCAACAGTTGGACATTGATCTGGCAGAACGGGCTGGAAATGCAGATCAAGGCCATCGCCCTTGACCGCGAATTTGAAAACAACACCAACCAGACCGGCTGGGCCATCACTGACGGCAGCGCCGGTCTGCGCGGCGAGGTCATCAAGTCCGATAACCTGGCCGACCTCAAACTTTTTGCCGCGACGTTCCTGTCCGGCGCGGCGGGTGCGTTGACGGAGAAACAAGAGACCGTTTTCGGTCCCATCAACAGTCCCACTCTCAATAACGCGCCCTTCGCGGGCGCGCAGTCGGTGCTGCAAACCTACGCCCAGCAAATCTACGATTCGATTCAAAAGAACGGGTTCTACGTCCGCGTGCCGAGCGGGAAACAATTTTATCTCTACGTCCTGCAAACCATTGACGCCGCCGATGCTTCGCTGGGCGGCACCGCCATCCCCGTCACCCCGGAAAAAGACGAACCATCCAAATCAAAACCATGAAAATATATCATCTCATTCCGTTCTTGTTTCTCTCCGCGTGTTCCACTTCACCCAAGCTGACATTGCGGCCACAGCAACTGCCAGCAGCGACGGACACCACTGGCACACGTTATCCCGAAGTTCTCCATGCCTATCACATCGGACGCTACGCCGATCCGAATGACCATTTAACAATGCACGAGCGGCACGTCGTCTATCGCGTCGAGGACAATACGCGCTGGAATTTTCATCCCGGCCCGGTTGACGGCAATCTTCCCGCATTGCCAGCACGCGACGCGGCGTTCATCCAGGCTTCGGTCAACAATGCCATTCTGGCCGAGGTGAATTCCCAAAAGGCCGCCACCACCCAAATCATGATACAGGCCCGAACCTTGTCGGCGGCTCTGGCCCAATTCCAAACCGCGTTGCAACAGACCAAAACCAACATTCAGGAAACGTTGATTCTGCGGGCGTCAGTGAACGAGATGAAGCATCGGCTCGACGCGCTTGAATCCGCGCCAGGGCAAGTGCCGCCACCATCAATTTCCACGACCAATGAACCGCCTGATTCGTTGCGGCCATGAAACATTTTGTCGGAGCGGGGCGGTTTGACCGCCCCGTTGCGGCGAACACGGCAAATGCCGCGCAACTAAAACAAACAAAACAAGCCGTTATGACAAAAACAAGAACACCCGCGCCACCGGGCGCCGGCGGCAGTGCCGCCCCCGCAGAACAGCCCACTTTCCGCAGCAATCCGGAAGTGGATGCCAAGATTGATGCCTACATCAAAGAAAACCCGAAGTATTGGACCTACGTCCAGGCCATGCCGCGCGAACGGCTCGAACGCAGCGTCGTTCTCAACGAGGTGCGCGAACTCGACCGCCAGCAACGCATCCGGGAAGGCGTCCTGAAACAAATCAACCGCAACCCCGAGATGAAACGCGCCTACGATCTTTTGGTCAAAGACCTGCCGGAAGACCAAAAAGAGGGCGTCATCGCCCAGATCGGCCGCACCGCGCGCCGCGCCGTCGCCCGCGTGCAAGGCCAGCAACAACAGCAGCGGGCGGAAGGTGTCAGCGTTTGAACCAACCACCGCCAAGCCCCGGTTTGGGATTCTGCAACCCGTCCCAACCGGGGCTAATTGTTTTATGTGTTCGCAACCAAACTCAGAAGCTTGCCACGACGGCGAACTTCCGAGTAAATTTCCGACCATGTTCGACCTTGCCGAGATTATTCGCCAGCACGAGGGAAAGACGTTGGAATTCAAACGCGACCTTTCCTCGCCGGAAAAGGTGATGCGAACGCTGGTTGCTTTTGCGAATGGCGCGGGCGGGAAGTTGCTCGTCGGTGTTGAAGACGGCACTCGCAGAGTGCTGGGTGTGCCGGACATCGCCAAAACGGAGGAGCAACTGGCCAATTTCATCACCGACCGCATTGAACCGCGGCTCGTCCCGGAAATTCACGTCATCCCTTGGCGAAAGAAATATGTGCTGGCCGTGGAGGTTTTCCCCAGCCCAAGCCGGCCGCATTATATCAAGGCGTTGGGCTTTCCAGCAGGTGTCTATGTCCGCGTCGGTTCGACAAACCGGCAGGCCGATGCCGCCGCAGTCGCCGAACTTCAGCGCGTGGTGCGCGGACGTTCATTTGATGAAGAACCCATGCCGGAATTAAACTCGGAAGCGATTGACTTCCGAGTTGCTTCCGAGTGCTTCGCGCCAGTGCGCAAGCTGACACGGCACGAACTGCACTCGCTTCAACTCACCGCTGCTCATCAAGGCCGGGAAGTTTCCACGGTGGGCGGGGTGTTGTTGTTTGGTGTGGATCGTTTGAAACACTTTCCCGACGCTTATCTGCGCGCCGGTTGCTTCAAAGGCGAGGACAAAAGCGCGATTCTTGATTCCACCAGCATCACCGACTTTCCGGTGCTTGCGGTGGAAAAGGCATTGCAATTCGTTCAACGCAACACCCGGCATTCGCTCGAAATCAAGAACGTCCGTCACCGCGAAGTTTGGGAGTTTCCAGTCGTGGCCTTGCGCGAAGCCATCATCAACGCCTTCGTCCACGCCGACTATGCCCAGCGTGGTTCGTCACTGCGGCTGTCGGTATTCCGCGACCGCATCGAGGTGGAAAATCCCGGCAACTTGCCGCCTGGTTTGACGATTGAAGACATTCTGCGCGGTGTTTCCAAACTGCGGAATCGTGTCATCGGTCGTGTCTTCCACGAGTTGAAACTGATTGAGCAATGGGGCAGTGGCATTCATCGAATGATAAACGCTTGTCAGCAGGCGGGACTGCCGAAACCAGAATTTGAGGAGCTTGGCAGCAGCTTTCGTGTCACTTTCCGTCGGCACCAGATCGCCCGGCCAAAGCGGGATGAACTCGACCACTCCATTGTTGAATTCTTGCGCAAAAATCCGGGTGCGTCCACCAGCCGGGTTGCCGCGCACATCAAACGAACATCACGCGCGACCCAATCACGCCTGAAACGGTTGGTGGAGCTTGGCCAAATCATCGCTTTGGGCAGCAGCGCCAATGACCCGCACAAAGGTTATCACTTAAAGGCAGAATGAGCCACACCACCGGCTTGCACTCTCGGAGGAGAGTGTGGGCCGAAAGGTGGACCAATTGGCTGTTGTTCGCTTCCGGCTATGACGGCTCGCGAAACGATAGAAGGCGGACAATATTTTGCATTCCAAGTGCTTACGGTTTGGACATTCGTTGTCTTCGATACTGTGTTAGCGTACTTCCATGAACAAGAACCCTGAGCAGAAACGGCAGGGCAATGCCCGGAAAGGGAAAAATCCCGACCCGGCCATGTCCTCCGAAAACCGAGGGGACACTGCCGGCGTGGGTCGAAATGCGACCGAGAGGTTGTTGGCGATTCATCAATTGATTTCTGCGCGGCGATATCCGAACACGGTGCGTCTGGCCCGTGAATTTGATGTCTCACAAAAGACGGTGAAGCGAGATGTGGAATGGATGCGGGTGCATTGGAATTTGCCGATTGAATATGACCGTCAGCGACAGGGCTATTTCTACTCAAGCGAAGTAAAGCGATTTCCGGGCGTGCCGACGGTCACCGAGGCGGAGATGTTCGCGCTCTTGGTCGCCCACAAAGCGGTGGAGCAATACAGCGGAACCCCGTTTCACAAGCCACTGCAAATGGCGTTTCGCAAGTTGACCGGACAATTGGATGACAAAGAGCGGTATTCGCTACAGGATTCTGATGAGGTTTTGTCATTCCGCCCTTTTGCACCGGAGGCCACGGATATGGAACGCTTTGAGGTGGTCACGCGCGCGATCCAGCAGCAGCGAGCTTTACGGTTCCTGTATCGCAAGCCGGAAGAAAAGAATGTCAATGGCCGGCATGTTCATCCGTATCATTTAACCTGCAATGATAATCGCTGGTACCTGATTGGGCATGACGTTGACCGCGGCGAGATTCGGACGTTTGCCATCGCCCGCATACAGGGGAGAGCGATGCCAGGTGAGGCATTTCACAAGCCGAAGGAATTCAGCGTGGGAAAGTATTTGAGCGGGAGTCTCACTGTGATGAGCGGGCGGGGTGATTACGACGTGGTGATTGAGTTCGATGCCTGGGCGACCGACCAACTCCGAGGCCGGCTGTGGCATTCAAGCCAGCAGGTGACCGAATTGCCGGGCGGCGAATCGCGCCTGCGAATGCGGTTGAGCGGACTGGAAGAAGTCGAGCGCTGGGTCTTGAGTTGGGGCGCACATGCGACCGTGATTCAGCCGCAACTTCTTGCGGAGCGCGTCGGCAGCATTGCGCGGGCATTGGCGGGTCGTTACGAGATGCCATAGGACAGGGGGGGAATAAGGCGTTTGTGGACAGGCCGTTGGATTTTAAGGCAAAAGGCGGATTTACGTTTCCTCGATGAAGAAGGTGTGAATAACTTTTTGAAAAAATCCGTGGTGTGGCCCCGCTAATGTCCCTCTGGCTCGTGTAAATATTCCGGTAGAATGAAGACGAATACTGCAACAACCGATGAGTGGTGGACGACACTGTCCACTGGTGAGAAGGATTTGATTCGCGCTTTGATGCGGATGGTCCAAGGCGCGAAGCACAGCGAGATTGTCGAAGTGGCCAGGGCGGCGCGGAAATGGGAAAGCGGGCTTACCTTCTTTTTCAAGCTGCGGCTGAAGAATCAGAAATGGAGGCGAATTTATTCGTCCAGCAATACGCCACGAGCAACGAAGGTGGTCGGCGAGCGTCAGATCATTTCATGCCCGTCAAACGAGCATAACCAACCAGGTGCTTTTCAAGGTCGGCGTTGATGGGACATTGGCTGCGTAACCACGCAAAAGCACGTTCTGTTTCATGACTCAATTCCACTTCCTGAATATCGCGCTCTCGTCCGCTACGTTGAGTTTGTCCCCCACTCTTGACGGTGATCTCGACCAACGCAGCGCCGGGACCGGTGCGAACATCCATGCAGCGGGCTGCGACCAGCTCGGCCTGGTCGTGTGGATTGCCGCAAAAGACCCGGAGGATCGCAGACGCATCAATGTCGTACACCATCTTTTGGTCGCCCTTGAACAGACGCGAGACGTGGCTGCGAGTGAGTCCGGATTCACGCACAATGTCGGCTTGCCTGAGTTCGTTCTTTTCGGCGATGCGTTTCAACGCGGTGCTGAAATAGCTCATAATTTTTTTGTCAGGCGTGTCCCATTTTATGGGATTTCCGATTTAATGCAACGAATAGTGCGGCCAGTACTGACAGCGGGCAGAGCAGTCAGAAGGAGGCGCGGATGAAAGACGCAAACGTAATTGGATGGAAGGTCGCGTGGCTACGCAATCAGCCTTGCCCAGGTGTTCCGCAGAAAAGCGCAAGCCATGGTTCCGACCTCCCGCACCACATTTGATTTTGTGTGCCTGGCACGCCTGACGACGGACAAACAGACCTATAAATGACGCGAAACGATTATGCGACGCGACGCGAATCTCATTGGACGCAATGTTGCCCGGCTTCGTGATCAACGAATGCTGACGCAAAATATGCTGGTTGCGAAGGTGGAGGTCCTAAACTTCTTCGGCATCACCCGCGATGTGCTCAGCAACATCGAGTTGCAGAAGTATGTCGCCACGGACAAACACGTTTACTTTCTCGCAAAGGCATTGAAAGTGGAAATTGCGGAACTCTTTCGACCGTGAGCCGGCGCGCGACAGGAACAAGAAAATCATGGCAACCCGGCGAAACCGTGTAGAATCAGACCAGCAGCTAGACCTTTTCTCAACGCGAAGGCCGACCCATGACACCACTGACACAATACGGACGGATGGCCGAGAAACACTGGCGCGAACATCGTCCGAAGATGGTGCGCGACCTGGACCGGAAGGGACTTCTGCACCAGATGCTTCTCGAAGCGGAGGAGAAGACGAAGGACGAAATGGCCACGCTGCGAACGGAGTTGATGCAAAAGGGATCAACGGCGCAACAAGCGCACACGCAGGCGTGGGAAATGGTGCGGGAGAAATACATCCTCCTGCCGCCCGAGCCTTAGCAGGCGGCCACCGCGCGGAGCGCCAGCATCACCGCCATCACGAAGAATCACCAAACAATCTCAACGCCTACCGCATCACCGAGGCTGACCGCGTGGGCGAGGGCGGCCCGAAGCTAAAGTTTCAAAAGAACATCGCGGCAATCAAAACGCTGCGGCAACTCGATGCCGAAGAACGGCCAGCGACGCCGGAGGAGAAAGCCACGCTCGTAAAATACGTCGGCTGGGGCGCGATGCCCCAGGTGTTTGACGTGGATAACGCCGACTGGCGCAAGGAGCAATTCCGGCTTTCGGAAATCCTTTCCGATGAAGAACACCGTTCCGCCCGCGCCACCACCCTCAACGCCCATTACACCGCGCCGACCGTCATCGGCGCGATGTATCGCGCCGCCGAGCGGTTCGGATTCAAGGGCGGGCGCGTGCTCGAACCCGCCTGCGGCATCGGCCACTTCGTTGGCCTCATGCCCGAGGACATGCTCCGCCGCTCGACAGTCACAGGCATTGAGATTGACCCGTTGACCGCGCGCATTGCCAAAGCCTTATATCCCGATGCCGACATTCGCGCCCAGCCGTTTGAGCAGACCAAACTCGCCGATGGATTTTACGACCTCGCTCTCTCCAATGTGCCGTTTGGCGATTACACCGTTCACGACCCGCGTTTCAACAATTACAAATTTTCCATTCATGATTATTTTTTTGCGGCGGCCCTGGAAAAAGTCCGCCCCGGCGGTCTGCTGATGTTCATCACGTCGCGGGGCACAATGGACAAACTCGATTCGACGCTGCGTGAACTGCTTTCCACGCGCACGGAGTTGTTGGGCGCAATCCGTTTGCCGAATACCGCTTTCAAAAAGAATGCCGGCACGGAGGTCCCGACCGACATCGTGATGCTTCGCAGGCTGCGCCCAGGTGAATCACCCGCTGGTCCGGCGTGGAAGGAAACCGCCAGTCATGCCAGCGATGTCGGCGAGGCATTTACCATCAATGAGTACTTCGCCGCCCGACCGGAAATGATGCTGGGTCAAATGCGCCTCACCGGTGGAATGTATGGCGGCAATGAACCGACGCTGGAACCGGACGGTCGCAATTTGGCGGAGGCATTGGCTCAAGCAGTCGAACAGCTTCCGCAAGGCGTTTACGAGGCGCAGGCGCACAGGATTGCCGAACCGACGCTCGAAGAATCCATTCCCGCGCCCGATTTCGTAAAACCCAACGCCTACTGTCTCCACGATGGCATGGTCTGCATCCGCGAGGAAAATGTTTTGCGCCCCCTCACCGACTTGACCGCCGAGACCCGCTCGCGCATTCGTCATTTGATTCCGGTGCGGGATGCGGTGCGGGATTGTCTGCGGTCGCAAATGGACGCCAGCACCGAGGAACACATCGTCGAAACGCGCCAACAACTCAACCTGGCTTACGACCGTTTTGTGGGGCGCTTTGGTCCGGTAAATCTTCGCGCCAACCAGCGCGCCTTTGACGGCGACCCTGATTTGCCGTTGCTGCTCTCGCTGGAAAATTACAACGACGAGACGAAGCGGGCAACCAAGGCGATGATTTTCACCGAACGCACGATTCATCATCGCCAGCCGGTTGAATCGGTCAGCACGCCGAAGGAGGCGTTGCTCGTCACCTTGAACGAGCACGGTTGCGTTGACCTTGCCCACATGGCCGACCTGCTCAACAAACCGGTGCAGGAATTTTTGCCTGATTTGAAAGGCGTCATTTTTCTGAATCCCCAAACGAACCAATGGGAAACCGATGACCAGTATCTCTCCGGCAACGTGCGCGAGAAACTTTCAGTTGCGGATGCAGCGTCAGTGACCGACTCGCGCTTTACCGAGAACGTCGAGGCATTGAAATCCGTTCAACCGGCTGACCTCGCGGCCACGGAAATTGATGTGCGATTGGGCGCGGCGTGGCTGCCCCCGGAAGACGTGCAGCAGTTCACGAACGGACTGCTCAACATTCCGTCCGGTGTCGAGATTGGCCACATTCACGCGCTGGGCGCGTGGCATATCAGCGCGAATTGGGAGGCGAAAGGCGCAACCGCGAACACAACGGATTGGGGCACCGACCGATACACGGCGCTCGAATTGATTGAAGACGCGCTCAATCTCAAAACCCCCACGGTTTATGACACGGTGGACAAAAAGCCCGTCGTGAACGCGCAGTCAACCGAGGCCGCGCGCGAAAAACAGGAGCGAATCAAGGAGCGTTTCAAAGAGTGGGTCTGGTCGGATGATTCACGGCGGGAACGCCTTTGCCGCCTCTACAACGACACGTTCAATCACACACGCGTCCGCACTTTCAACGGCGATCACCTGACCTTGCCCGGTGCGAGCGGGGCGATCCAACTTCACGCGCACCAAAAGGCCGGTGTCTGGAGGATTCTGCAAACCCCGAACACACTGCTCGCCCACGTCGTGGGCGCGGGAAAAACTTACACGATGGTCGCCGCCGCGATGGAGTCGAGAAGACTCGGCATTTCCGGCAAGCCGATGTTTGTCGTCCCCAATCACATGCTCGGCCAGTTCTCCACTGAGTTGCTGACGTTGTATCCGGGTGCAAACATCTTGATCGCTGGCAAGGAGGATTTCGAGTCGCGGAATCGGAAGAAACTCTTCAGTCGCATCGCCACGGGCAATTGGGATGCCGTCATCGTCACGCACTCCGGTTTTGAACGCATCCCGCTTTCGCGCGAAACCCAGGAACGATTTTTCAAGGAGCAGCTTCACGAATTGGAAATGATCGGCCGTCAGCACGCCGATAGTTCCAATCGTCGTCTAGTGAAGGAACTGGAAAAGGCGAAGAAGCGGCTGGAAGCCAAACTTCAGACGCTGGCGGCTGAACACAAAAAGGACAACACCTTGACCTTTGAAGAACTTGGCGTGGACCGGCTGCTTGTGGACGAGGCGCACTATTTCAAGAATCTGTTTTACGTCACCAAGATGACGCGGGTTGCAGGGCTGCCACAAACGGCCAGTGAGCGGGCTTTTGATATGTTTTTGAAGGTGCGCCACGTCCAGTCGCTCAACGGCGGGGGCGGGGTGGTGTTTGCCACCGGCACACCCATTGCCAACAGCATGGCCGAGATGTACACCATGCAGCGGTATCTCCAGCATGACGAATTGAAGAAACACAACCTCCATCATTTCGATTCATGGGCGGCGACGTTTGGCGAGCCAGTGACCGCGATGGAACTTTCGCCGGACGGCGCTGGCTACCGTCTCAACACACGTTTTGCCAGGTTCATCAATGTGCCAGAATTGATGCAGATGTTCCGCCAGTCCGCCGACGTGCAAACCGCCTCAATGCTGAATCTGCCGCGCCCGAAACTTGACGGCGAAAAGCCGACCATCCGCAACGCACCGGCCACGGAGGAATTGAAGGAGTTCGTGCAATCGCTCGTCGCGCGTGCCGAGAGATTGAAAACCGGCCGGGTTGATCCTAGCGAGGACAACATGCTCAAAATCACTTCCGAGGGACGGAAGGCGGCGCTTGATATTCGACTGATGAAGCCAGCCGCTCCTGACGAACCGCAGGGTAAAGTGAATCTGGCGGTTGAAAAGATTTTTAACATCTGGCAGGAATCCAAGCCGGAGCGTTCCGCCCAGCTTGTGTTCTGCGACCTCTCCACGCCGAAAGACCGAGGTTTCTCGGTCTATAATGACATGGCGCAGAAGTTGGAGCGGTTGGGAATTCCCAGCAACGAAATCGCCTTCATTCAAGATTATGATTCCGATGCTTCCAAGTTGACGCTGTTTCGTGATGTCCGCGCGGGCAAAGTCCGCGTGCTATTCGGCAGCACGCAGAAGATGGGTTCGGGGACGAATGTGCAGGAACGGTTGATTGCCTTGCATCACCTCGACGCGCCGTGGCGACCGGCAGACGTGGAGCAACGCGAAGGGCGCATTCTCCGGCAGGGAAATAAAAACTCTGTCGTGCAGATTTTCCGCTATGTCACGGAGGGCAGTTTTGACGCCTATATGTGGCAGACGTTGGAGACGAAGGCGAAGTTCATCGCGCAGGTGATGAGCGGCGACATGACCATTCGGCGGCTTGAGGATTTGGATTCGGCGGCTTTGACCTACGCCGAGGTGAAGGCCATCGCGTCGGGCAATCCGCTGGTGATTGAAAAAGCCCAGGTGGATGCGGAGTTGATCCGACTCACCCGTCTGCGTTCCGCTCATGCCGAGGAGCAATATCGAATCCGGTCCAATCTCCGCCGCTCGCACGAGGATGCAGAAATCTTTACCACGCGTCTCACGAATCTGCGGCAGGACTTGACTATTCGTCAGGATACGTCCGGTGAAAAATTCCGCATTGAACTCGACGGACAGGAATCCAACAACCGGGGCATCGGGGGCGAATTGATTATGCGCCGGGCGGAAAAACTGAAGGCGCGGTTTGGCGATGACATCCGCATCGGGCGCTTCGCGGGTTTTGATTTGTTTCTGCGTCCGGGTTTCAACGACACCACCGAAATGGTCTTGCGCGGCAAAAACAGTTATGGCGCACGGGTCACGGACACGGCCCTTGGCACCATTCGTTCGCTGGAGGCGACGGTTCAGGGATTTGAGGAACGTGCGGAAAGATTGGAGTTGGACATCACCGATGCCAACAAGCGCGTCAAAGAGCTTGGCGAAAAGGTCGGCGCGAAGTTTGAGCGTGAGGACCGTTTTCAGGAGTTGACCCGGCGCCAGAGTGAGATTGAAGAAAA
>DASXZW010000056.1:0-10312 GCA_036501665.1 Verrucomicrobiia bacterium | reverse complement strand
CACCGACGTTCTGATGCCGGATGCCCCAGTTGAACGTGATCCTCGTAAGCCATCAACGCGAGGTGTACCTCCGCGTAAAGACGCATTTCCGCTTCCGTGAGCGGCCTTTCGTCGCTCTCGTCCACGGCTCTTCTGAGCATTCGCGTTAATTCATCTGTCTTCACGTCAATTCAGTTTTTCCGGATGACCTGCCATTACGCTTGGCTTCCACCCACAATTCCGTGCGCTTCCCGCGCGTACAGAGCTCATCTTCAAGTCACCCAGGGGACGGGCGGGCACCGCTGGCGCGGCGCTCCGCCCGTCCCCTGGGGCCCTTGAACCCCTTTCACATGCGCGGCAGTAGGACCGCGCCTTAACTGGCGAGATACCCGCGTTTACGGCCTCGTCATCCATGCACCGGCCCTTTCGGGCATAGCGCATGGGAGGCTGGTCTAAGCCTGCGCTGCCAGTGGCTCCCTCATCGAAAGCCCGTCTTTTTCACATGTGCGCGCTGCGGTGTCTGTCCCCATGCGGTCCAAGTTCCGAATCACACGGAACACGGACCGAGACAGCGTCACCGTGTCGGCCAAGTTGAATTTTCCCAACTCGTAGTTATTCGCGCCCCAGTTCTTTTGACCGAGGCACTTTGTTACGTACGCCACCCCAGCACGGGAGCGGTCGTATGGCCGGCACTTGCTGATGGCGCCCTGGCCGAGCAACCCGAACCATCGGTGCTCAAGCTGATGCGCCAGCGTGATCTCGTTGCGCGTTTGGGTTCCACCCAGCAAAAAATGGAAGTGGAACCTTCCCGTCATCTCACCCAACTCCGAGCGCAACGCAATCAGGAGTTGGGAATAGGGCCGCTGGACAAGCTCCGCCGCCTGACGCATCAGCGCCCAAGCCCGGCCATACGCTTTCTTCGGGGACGGGACGGACCTAAAGGTCAACGTGCCGAATACGTCCCAACGAATGCGGGCCAGTGAGTATGCGTAGCTGTCCAACGGATATTTGTTCATGTTATTTCTCGCTGACCGCGATGATTGCGCCCCTTAGCACAGGCCCGCGTTGAGTGGTCTGGATTTCATGGACCGCCACCTGAATGCTTTTGCGTTCGACCTTGCCCCAATATTTGTCCTTTTCATCCGGCGACAGGCGGTAGGGCAGCGTGCCCCGATACGCGTGTTCCGCAGGGAGGCTCATATCAATGAGGTCCAGGTCGAAGGATTCTCCGCCCGGCTTGCCGTTCTTGGCTGGCCAGCGGCCGTAGGTTTGTTTGTGAACTTGGAATGTTGCAACCATGTGATTGCCTTTCTGTTTTTTGTTTTCCGTCGGATTTGTTGGCTCTCCGAGTCTGGACGGATGCAGGCTGGGGAACGCAACAGCGACACGGACGGCGCTCAGGTAGGAACGTCGCCCGGTGAACGAGCAGACGACGCTGACATCAATCCCTTCGATGCCTTGCGTCCTCAGTGGCCCTGCCGCTGCATGAATTTTTGAATTCATGCCGCGAATCTATCGCGAAGAATAAATCGATTCGACCGGCCTGCGCGAACTGCGAAACCGGCCAATTACACGGGGACTGTCTTGCTCTTGCGGCCGACACCTTTGACACCGAGGCAAATCTCATCGCAGAGATGATCAAACCATTCATCGTCATCGAGTATGGGGATAGTCGTTTCTCGTAGAATCCACTGTTGAAGATCACGCCTTGAAGCGCCTGGGTTTTCTTGCCGGAATTTTTCGATTTCGTTTCGGTGAGCAAGAAGCTCGAAGTAAAGGCGGGTCCGCCCTCGATCCCCGGCGAAGCTTCCATCGACATCCAGGAAGCACTTGTAACCTTCGGCGACTCCTTTATGGAACAAAATCGTTGTCTTCGGGTGTTGAAGGGCCAGGTGCCTGTAAGCCACGCTTTTTAAAGACTCAAGGTATTTCTCCAGCCGATCAGTCAGTTCGTTTGCAGCGTTTTCCAGTGGCTCATCCTTCCCCAAAGGCCGGCCCAGGCTCTGAGCCATTTGCTCCCGAGCTTTGTCCAAACCCAATTGCGGCTCCAGTTTCTCCCATTGCTGGTCGGTCATTTTGTCCAAACCCGCCTCGACCCACTCACGCTCCACGTCATGCGAGAGGAAAGTCTTAAACCGCTCCACAATTCCAATGATCCTGCCGAAATTCTCCCAGTTCACTTCGCCCGCAGGTCGCAATTTGAGAATCGGTTTTAGAATGGTTTTGACGAGTCGCTCCAGAATTTTTACGTACCATTTCGGCAATCCATCGTTGTCTCTTTGCGGCGACTCATTGTCTGACACTCGCGCCAATCGCCCCAACGCATTCTAATAGGTAATGACCTGCTCGAAGATCGTAGGTTTGACACTGGCATTTATGGAACCATTGACGCTGGCTTCAGATCGTTTTTGCTCTTTTTTCATACTGTCGTTCAACTTTCACTCTGACTTTTCAGCGTGGCTGCCCCGCGCACATCGGTACGCACGGCGGCACACGCGTTTGTTTAGCGTGGCAGGTTCAAGGAAACGACTTGGCAGAATACGCACAACCCAGCCAATCGAAAATGGCTGGGCCGGAGAGGAGACCGTTTTGCTGTTAAATTTTAGTAGGCGAGACTTTAGTTTTTTTAGGCGCGGATTTCTCTTTTTTGAGCTCTTTGCGCCGTTTTTTGCGTTTTTATATGTTTTTCATTACGCATTTCGGGAGGCGCTTTTGGCATCAGTTTTGTTACCGCTTATTTATTATAGGCGTCTCTTGTTTTATTTTTCGTTGAGCCAGGTCCTGACTCTCACAAGAGCTTCCAAAGAACAAACCGCACGAAGGAAACTTTATCCTTCAGCCAACCATACACCGCGAAATGCAATTGGTTGCAACTTTTTTTCCGCCTGATTGCCGCTCAAATGCGTTTTGCCATTCGCCCGATCTTCTGTCAGATTCAGGCCATTGAAGCAGCGGTCCACTGTCACAGCAAAACAATGAACCCGCCAATCCAGACCACCCTTGAAAAAGTTCACCGCTTCCTCGACGAAGCTGGAGACACGACTTTTTTCGGCAAGGGCCGCGTGCCCATGCTTGGCCAAGACGGCGTTTCCTTATCGTTTGGTTTGGGTATGGTCAAATTCGCCGCACCCGTCGCCGAAGTGCGCGAACAAGTCGTGAACCTCTGCCGCGCGGTGGAGACGGATGCCTATTTGAACCGCATCCCCAGCGTAGCGAAGCGCGTCCAGTCTGGCGGCTTCTACTTCCACGCCAAGGATGATTCGCCCGAAGTCCGCGAACGGCTGTTCAAATGGATTCACGGCACCGACTGCTCGCTGGAAATGGTTGTTGGGCGCAAAATCCCCGCTTTGTTTGCCAGAAAGCACAACGGCAACGAATCCGAATTTTACGCCGACCTGCTTTCGCACTTGCTCAAAAACAAACTTAAACTCGGCCAGCGACAGGTCATCAATATCGCCGAACGCGGTAAGACCACCCGCAATCACGTCCTGGAACTCGCCAAGCAAAAGGCGCGGGAGCGTTTCGCCAGAACACAGAATGCGGCGGACATTTCTTCTGAAGTCGTTTTCAACGTGCAAACCCCGCGTACCGAACCATTGCTTTGCGTGCCGGATTATCTGGCGTGGACAGTGCAGCGCGTGTTTGAGCGCGGTGAAACGCGGCACTACGATTTTGTTTGCGAGCGAATTTCCCTGGTGATGGACCTTTACGACGCGGAAAAATACGAAAGCAGCCAGAAGGATTACACGCCCAAGCGGCCGTTGACCGCTGAAAATAAATTAGGCCTACCTGTGTCCTAAGAAGGTTACCCTCCGACGGCATGAAGCCGACGTTCAGACACCGCAGACCCGAACAAAACATGCGATCAACTGCAATTAATTGCAATTGATTTTTTGACCGCCCAAGAACCTCCTCTCCATGCCCTGATTCGCAAGCCGGTATACGGCAACGGAAACCCAGGTGTTACCGTGGCAAGTCGATTCTGGCGCTCGCCTCCAACTAAATCGGCTTTGTTTATACTGTGATTTAATGCTTCTTGACGGAACTCAAACCTTTGGTCACAATTTTGGCCAATGTGATGCTTCAGTTCCCATTCGCTGCATTGTATGGTTCCTGCGTGCCGAGTTGCGTCGCAGCAGTCAACATCCAGTTTGCCCTCACTTTTTCGATCAAGATTGCATTTTATGAATCCTTTTCGGTTGCTTTCCTCGCATCCCATTTTAACACTCAGTGACGTGATTGCGCCGAGATCTCTTCTGAGTAATCACGCTGTATTAGTCCTTTTGATGACCTGCGCAGTTCTTCTGGCCAACAGGTCATTATGCTTCGGCCAAGCTCAACCTGCGATCGTCGTGCGAAGCGATGTGGTGCAGACTAACTACGACGAACTTCTCACGAATAGTGCTTTTAATTCCGTTGGAAGCCTTGGTGCCACGAGACCCAGCGCGTCAGGTGTGCTCATAGCGCCAAATTGGGTGTTAACAGCGGGTCACGTTGTGGTGAGACAACCGACCGATCAGAATTGGAACAATTTGCTTTCACCGACAAGCACTCGCTTCATAAGCTTCTACAATGGCAGTATCGCGCCCGGTAGTTATTACAAGACAAATGACGCCTCGAATAATTTTAACGCAACCGAATGGTTCCCATTTCCAGAGTTCGACGGCTTCCTCGGAAGCGGCACGGATCTCGGCTTAGTTTATCTCGACGTCGTCGGTGGTGTAACAAATTGTGTGCCTGCCAAAATATACAGCGAAACAAATGAAATTGGCAACGTAGGAACATGGGTTGGATATGGAACTACTGGTGGAGGGATTTTCGGTAACATCTCCAATGATGGCACCCACCGAAATGCGGCACAAAACATGATAGACGCTGATGGCACTGCGGCATCCTTCTATGGCCTTTCGCAGGATCCAATCGGCCGATGGTATGGTGATGCACCGAGTATCTTTGGACCTGTTCGCTTCTATTTCTCGGGAACAAATGCCTCGCATAATGAACTTGTATGTGACTTTGATGACCCGAACAACCCCGCTGGAAACTGGTTTGGTTCGCCAATTCCGCTGCCGCTCGAAGGTGGTCCGGCGCCGGGTGACAGCGGAGGTGGACTGTTTATCGACGTTGGCGGTCAAACAGAACTTGTTGGTGTGACTTCTGGTGGATACTATGGCCCACCTGACACGACCAACGTTTCATTCGGATATGGCACGCAGTTCCTTGCGACAAGAGTAAGACCTTTTAGAGACTGGTTGGCGGATCAACTGAGTTATGGAAGCTTTCAGGGTCAGGATGGAGCGGACACTAATTTCGACAGCCCTGGTCTATGGTTAACGAGCTCCGCTTCCGCCGGTTCCGCCTTCATTACTCCGGACCCGTCCCATTCAATCGTGTTTAATACGCCAGCCCTTTCTCGCACAAACTCCTATATAAACCTTGCTGTAAACGACCACTATTTAGCAGCAATACTACAGATAGTACCTTCAAGATGTAAACTGACATTCGAATCGGATCGAAGTAACACACGGCTGCGGGTGCGCCGCGGGATCGATCTTACTTTGGATCTCGGCGGTCACACTTATAGTCTTACGTCAACTTCGCCTTCTTCGGCATCGATGATCGTCGGCCAGGCATTCGAGGATCAACCAATATTAACCATTACGAATGGCACACTGAACGCGTTCGATGCAGCGATCGCAGAGTCCGGCTCCCCAGCCGAGCCTACGGTTGGCACCGTCAACGTCGCTGGCGAAGGAACCCAGTGGCTTTTGAAGGATTCTCTCTTTATCGGCGGACGTCGAAAAGGACCCAGTGGAGGAGTTGGATATGTCAATGTGCTTGCGGGCTCACGCTTGGTTATCAGTCAAGCATTGACACTGTGGTTCTCTCATCATTACACGGCTCAAATGGTAACGGATGGCACCTACTCTCCAAATTTCGAATTCGATACCGCGGGCTACCTGGATGTCAGTTTGGGAGGAAACGTAAATACGGAAAACTTCAACCTTCTCGGCGGTTTAGTTAGCGGTAGCGGCGCGATTCAAGTGAGTAATTTAACCACTTGGATGGGCGGCGACTTTTCAGGCATCGGCTCGCTGGACGCTTTAGGAGGGATTATTATCACTGGAGGTATCGTCAGCAATACATTTCTGGTGGACTGGGGCGACGACCTCGGAAATAGTGGAGCAGTTAGAGAATTCTTGTTCGACGGGTGGAGTATCACAAACCATTCTACAGCAGTGTTCAATGGAACCCTCGACATTCCCGCAGTTAACAATGCGCTTTTCGAGAACCTTCCTTCTGCGACGTTCGACGTACAGGCTGATCAGAGCCTTCGTGGGTCGGCGACTTTCGATAATCAGGGACTCTTTCGAAAATCTACCGGAACCAATGCAACAGTGATCGAATGGGCATTCGATAATTCCGGCACGCTCCAAGTGGAAAGCGGCAGTGTTGTCCTTTCGGGTTCCGTTCCTGAGATTTTAAACTCAGTGCTAATAATGGGCGATTGGAATGTAATGAACAGTTCAGCGCTTGAAATCCCCTACGCTGGCGCAATTACTACTAACCATGCAAGCGTCATTTTGGAGGGCGCGGATGCGACCTTTACTAACATTGACGCCCTTACCTCGAATGAAGGTTCGCTCACTTTTGAAGGAGCTCGAGGCTTTACTACTCCTGGAGATTTTTACAACTCCGGCACGCTCGCACTTGGAAGCGGCACAGTGTTTAGCGTTTCAGGAAGCTTCCACCAAAGCTCTTCTGGAGTTTTACAAATTGAGGCGTCCTCCGGGGTGGGGCAACCGGGCAAACTCATTGGAGTTACGCCAGCGACTTTATCCGGTGAGTTGAGAATTTCACTCGCTTTCCCGCCTGATCATGCCCAGGCGTTGGAAGTTCTCTCGTTCCCGTCCGTGAGTGGAGCTTTTGACTCTGTTGAGTTTCCTTCTACTTCCGGAGCTTCCTTTCAGATTCTCTATTCTCAAACCAATGTAGTTCTTATGGTCACTCCTCGTTCGGTGCCGGTAATCAATTCCGTTTCGCTGACCTTAAGCAACTATGTTTTTGGATGGTCGGGAGGCGCACCGCCGTATAAAGTTCAAATGTCCCATGCTCTTGCGCCTTCGTCTTGGATGGACATTTCCGGTCCGATTGCCTCGACGAATTTTACTATTCCGGTTACGAACTCCATCTCATTTTTCCGGATCGTGAGCCAATAGCCTGATGTCCTACAACAAGACCGATGAACAAAAACTCCTCGGCGTAGAACTTACAAGCGGGGCGCTTGGGCGGGCAATATCATTCATCTATAACCTCGATTTCCCACTCGGGGTTTAAGAAGACCTCCACATTGGCATCTTTTCCCATATCGTGGCCTTGGCCGTTGATCGCGTGAATTACGAAACGCTCCACAAAAGCGCTCTTGCCGGGAAATGGGATTTCAACTGGCTTTTCCGCTTGCGCGGGCGAGGTTCCGCCTTGGGTTTGCATCGGCGGCTCGCAAGTTGACTCGCCCACAATCTTTAGCAATCGGACCCTGGGTTCGTTGAATAGAGTTTGCCACGGGGACCATTCCTCCGCTTCAGTCCAACAATTGTCGTAGTCTGGATGCGGTTCTCTAAAATGCGCGTATACGCGATATTGCAATTGGTTATCGGAAATTCGGGCTTCAGCCTTAACTGTGACCTGACAGTAATAACCAGGATCTTCATCGCCGCAGCCAATTTTCTTCGGGATGAATTTGAAATGCCTGTGATCAGCCGGGATGGGTTTGATAATTCTCGAAACAGCAACCGGTGGTTGGATAATTCCTACTTCAGAAATGACTTCACCGTACCACATCAAAATGATTTTTGTCGCCTCGGAAAGAGGCATCGCCGTCGAGTCGACTGTTAACGACAAACTTTGTTGAGTATTCCGGTTCAACAGAGCGGTGATCTCATTGCTAGCTCCATTTTTCCGCAACAAGTATGCTTGAATTTGTTGCCCGCTCGGATCATCTGACGAAAGGTGGCTTCCATTCCATTCGATCGTCGGAGGCGCTTCACCGGGGCGAGGGACCACGACTACATTCCTGTTTATCGAGCAAGGCTGCGGGATCGTGGCCGCATGCATTTGAGTATTGTATCCAAAAATGAAATTTTTGAGCGTGAAAAGCTCAACTTGTCTCTGGAGTTTATCACTTAAGCAGAGTGCCTGATCCCCGACTGACATCGCGGCACCCCGTAGCGCAACTTCAAGATCGTTCGCTATCTTTGGGGAAAGCGCCCTAATCTCGCCCGGCAACGTTCGCGCTAAATCTCCGAAGTCCATTCGACCAGCGGTAAATTCATCAGTCGACCTTTCAATCGTCTGTCGAATTTGGTCTGACCCGACAATTACCCTTTGAGGTACGTCACCACAGCCCGAAAGCGCGACCGCAAGGATCAAAACGATGCAGGCGCTTGCCACCAAGATAGTGACATCGAAGAAATATTGTCTCCGCGTTTTGATCATAGCTCAAATACGACTCACGAAACCATCGCACAGAATCCCTTAGCTGCAACTGGAAACGGAGACAAGCTGACAAGCTCCGAAGCGATATGCCGGAATTGTTCGACCAACACAGGCCCAAGGGCACGGGCAAATGGTCAACCCTGCCGCCTGGCTCATTCTCGACATTTCTCCCCGCCTCCTGAGAGCGGCGGCTTTCGCTCCGGCTGCGCTCCCCGGCGCCCTCAGCTTCGCTCCGCGAAACACACCGCACTCATGCCGCCCCGATTCCAGTCCGTCACTCCGATGGAATGGCCTCCCCGTTCCGCTTACTCTCCCACTGGCTCCGGTTACGATGCTCGGTCTTGTTCCTCGCTCTGCGCGTCTGGACCTCCGCCAATGGGCGACCGCTCCACTCTGAGTCCATTCCACCGGAGAGACGGAATAGCGCGTCCCCGCGCCCCGTTGATTTAAGGCTCCAATTTGTTTGTTCTCGTCATCCTTTTTTTGCGTTTGCCTTCTCGGCCTCTCGCCCTCCACCAGCCCGCTCCAACAGGGGGCCGGGCGCGGTTCCTCCTAAAGGCGACCTCCACTGGCCGCCCTGTTTGCGCGGGCTTTTTCGGTGAAGGGCGAGAGGCCGAGAACGCACAGCAGATCAAAAAAAAGATTATGAAAACAAATACAAATTCAGATTCAGTTTCAAGGCTCCAGAACCGGACCGCACAGCTTGGCGGAAAAAACCAGTTGCGACGGATTGATTTCAGACAGCGATTTTACAATCGCGGACTTTCGACTGAGAAGGTCTTGGATTTGCTATATCACGAAACACCGCGTTTTTGGGAATTGGCCGAAGTCGTGGGGAGATGGATTTGGATTAAGTTTGACGACCGGCAGCACCCGACTATTACTGCGAACCTCGCACAGCTTGGTTTCCATTGGAACCGGAGGCGGCAAGTTTGGCAGCACCCTTGCGGGCGGTTTACCACCGGCATCCGACGCGACCCACGCCAGATTTATCGTTCTTACTTTCCCGCCGACCAGCAAGCCGCTTGATTGGAGAATCACCATGAAACGACACAGACGCCGCTTGCCGATTCCGCAATTTGAGTTTTCATTCGCGGCAGACGCCTTTTCGCTCTTCTCCGAAACAAGTTTGGATGGAGACCGGCTGACTCGCGAACGCACCGCAGCCAAGGAAGCCCGCCGAATTGCCGAAGCAGCGCAGGCGAGTTTATTTACTCGACGAAAGACCAAGAGAGGTTCGCGCCGCTTGGTATAATCCGCGAAGGGGTTCCGCCTTTGTGTCGGGACCCGTTTCGCTTTACCGGGGACTACGCAGCCCCCGGAACCCCACGCGCCAAAGGGCAAGCCCTCTGGACACCGTTTCCGCTCGCGCTGGCCTTCACGCTCCGCGCAGCCTTTCCCGTGGGAAAGGGAATCAGATGCCACGTTTCTACTGCCCAACCGCAACCAATGGCGGGCGGAAATCGACCGGCACCAGCTTGGGTGGCTCATTGCGCGGCGTGTTCTTCGCCCATTCCTTTTCCCAATCATCCAGTGACGGGACGGTGACTTCGGCGCGTTTCGAGTACGCGTGATGCACCGCCTTGGAATTGTGTCCCAATGCTTGCTGCGCGAATCGTTCCGGGTATCCACATTTCAAAGCCCGTTCCGCCCACGCATACCGATACGAATGCAGCGAAACGCCGGAAATCTCCAACCCTTCGCAGCGTTGCTTGAATTCCGTCGCCCGGTCGCCGGGACGAACCGTGCAAAGATACGGAAAAAGTGGCCCAATAGTTGGACGCCGCTTCAATATCGTTTCGACTTCTGACCCAAATCGAATCAGCGCCGGTTTAAT
>DASXZW010000055.1:0-58847 GCA_036501665.1 Verrucomicrobiia bacterium | reverse complement strand
GCGGCCAGCGCTGATTTTAGCAGGTCGCAAATTTTTTGTCGCGGCACAGTTATTCACCGTCGACTGCGGGGAGCTCTTCCTTCGGGCTCTCCTTGCCACCGGATGAATAACTGTGGAAACCGTATCAGGACGCAGAGAATTTTTTTTTGATTTCTCTCCGGGCTTTTTTTCTTCAATCCAGCGCTAATTGATGGCTTCGGTTGGCCGAGCCTTGGCATTCGGCTCTTTCAGACGCTGCGACACCCAGCACAAAATGCGTTTTGACAATCCCGGCACGAATCCACAACAAATGCTGACGTGTCCGTGCGGCAACCGCCAGATGTCAGTCTTTCCCCACGCCTGCCAGAGGTCGTCGATATCTTCTTTCGGGCAAAGCAAATCATGGATTCCTTCTATCAATAATATTTTTTCCCTGGGAATGGCCGGCCGGATCGTCGTGAGATTGCTAACCGTCTGATCAAAGGCTTCGCATACCTCCCTGATTCTCGGCAAGTTTGCCCGAACGCGTGGCAGGATCGTCTGTTGTTCCAGACTGGGTCTGTTGCGAGCGGGAGGGCTAGCCGCAACGGCGGCGGAAAGCCGCGCATCGTGGCACACTACCATCGCCGAATACCACGCCCCCATCGAATAGCCCCAAAGCGCCACTGCAGGACAACCTTGCGCCAGCAGCCATCCGATCATGGCGCGAATTTCAGCAATGCCTTGTGCGGTAGCCTGCGCGAATTGGATGCAATCCACTCTATCAAACGGTGAGCGTTTGGGGGGACAGCGTTGAAACTGGTAAGGTGAAACCAAAGTAGCTACGTTGAATCCTGCGCGGTTACTGTCGCGGGCAATCGGTGGAAACCTGAGCTGATAACTGGCAGAGTCGTTCCAACCCGGCAGTAGAATAATCGCTGGCTTTTTCCGCCATTGATCGTCGCAGCGATAAAGCCTTCCATGAACGACGTTGTTTTCCTCGAATTCACAGGGACGAGGAGTGGCAAAGCGGAAATGGAGAGGTCCGTTGAATTCAATCTGGGCCGGCTGGCTTTCAGCGGGAATAAAATTGGGTCCTTTTATAAATTGAAGCGCTTCCTCCAATTTCGGCATCGACGCATCGCCGGGCATCATCAATGTCGCCGCTTGAATGGACGACCAGTCCAACAACCTCGCCAAAGCCTCAATCATGTCAATAATCCCAGCGGGGAATGTGCGGAAAACCCCGAGCGCCATGCCAGAATCTGATAACTTCCAAGCTTTGATCGTTTGGATTCAGCCTGTAGATAATTCGATAAGATTTGAAGATGATTTCGCGGATATCGGGTTTCTGAAACTCGGGCACAACTCTGCCTCGCTCTGGAAAGGTATTCAGGGAAAGAGCAGCGTCAAGCAATTGATTGCCAATTCGCTCCGCAGCCGCGGGATTGTGAGGCGCGATGTAAGCGACGATGCGCTCTAAATCAGTCAACGCGTCGTTGGAGAGGAAGACTTTGAAATCCATTCCGGGATTCGTTTGCGAGCTTCCTCCAAGGGAACGCGCTCACCTTTATCCAACGAGGTCAGACCGTCTTCAACAGCCTGTCGAAATTCCAATTCATAAATGGCGTCAGCAAGCGATGCGTTTGCCGGAAGCTTCTCAGCAACTTCCAATAATATTTCTTTCGCACTCATGAAAGATTTTTATGAATTGTGACTGTTCTTTGCCAATTTTCAAGGATTCGATACGAGTAATCCCTTGAGCCGTTTGCTTTGAGCCTCTAGCCTGCCCTGTGCCTTACCCGAAGCAAATCAAGTATATCATCGGCAACGAGATTTGCGAGCGGTTCAGTTACTACGGGGTGATGGGGATTCTGGAACTTTACATGGCGGACCGCTTGAAAATGGGCGGGACCGAGGCCACGGAAATCCTGCATTTGTTTGGGGCGGCAGTCTATTTTCTGCCGTTGCTGGGAGGGTGGATTGCCGACCGTTGGCTGGGACGGTATTGGACGATACTGAGCATCTCGTTGTTTTACTGTCTAGGGCACGGGGCACTTGCGGCGTCCGATGGGAGCAGGACAGGGCTTTTCGTCGGACTGACGCTGATCGCCATTGGCGCTGGCGGCATCAAACCTTGCGTGTCGGCGTTTGTGGGCGATCAGTTTGGCGCAGGGCAAGAGCATTTGTTGACAAGGGTTTACGGGTGGTTTTATTGGGCAATCAATTTGGGAGGGGCGGCGGCATTTTTTATTGTCCCACGAATTCGCGCCAACTCTGGATATTCTTGGGCGTTCGGGGTGCCGGGAATTGCGATGGCCGTCGCAACCTTGATCTTTTTTCTCGGAAGCAAATATTACGTCCGCCGCGCGCCGCCCGGGCGGGAGATTCGTTCCGATGCGGAAAAAACTGAGGACCGGCGCACACTGTGGCGCATCGGGCTGGTTTTTCTGCCTGTCACGATGTTTTGGGCGCTATTCAATCAGGTCAATTCCAACTGGGTTTTGCAAGGGGGCAAGATGACGCCCTTCCACGCGCTCAACGGCGAAACGATGCAAGGGGCCGGCTCAGTGCTCGTGATGATTTGGACGCCGATTCTGACTTTGGCAATTTACCCGATGGCCGAACGACTCGGGTGGCGGCCTTCGGCGTTGCGGCGCATGGGAGCGGGAATGTTTCTTGGCGCGGCGTCGTTTGTCATTGCAGGATTGATCCAGGCGCGGATGGACGGAGGGCAAACGATGAGCATTCTGTGGCAACTTGCGCCGTATGTCGTGCTTGAGGCCGGGGAGGTGCTGGTTTCGGCAACGGGACTTGAGTTCGCGTTTGAGCAGGCGCCGGAACGATTGAAGAGCGTCGTGATGAGCATGTGGTTGATGACAATTGCGGCGGGGCATTTTTTGATCGCGGTGTTTACGAGCCTCAACGCGCGTTTCATCAAGGCGCATGGAGCCGGGGAAGTTTACTTGTGGGCGGGGTTGATGTTTGTGGTGGCTGTGTTGTTTACAGTTTGTGCCGGACGTTTTCGCCCCTCACCGCGCATCACGTCTGGAAAATTTTGAATCTGGAAGATTAAAATCCTTTACGACAATTGCCAAGGGACTTTAGGCTTCTGGATACCAAAGCGATGGATTCATCGCGAGAGCAAGTATGGCCAAACAAATTGCAGAAATGGTGGTCGAGACGGCCACAATGGAATTGCCCGACACCAAGACTTTGAAGCTTCGGTGGCCGGAAGGATACGACATTGAATTCAAGACGGGGCAGTTCATCACCGTCTATTTCGACGACACGCCGACGTATAAACGGGCCTATTCGCTTTCGTCCAGCGCGATGGACCGGGGATTTTTTGAAATCACGATCAAGCGCGACGGGAAAATGGGGACGCGCCTGGTGGATTGGGTGAAGGCGGGCGACAAACTTCATGTGATTCCGCCGACGGGACGATTTCTGCCGGTGTTGGAGCCGGAAAAACATTTGGTGTGCATCGCGGGCGGGTCGGGCGTGACGCCTTTCCGGGCCTTTGTGCGCGAAGCTTGCCAGCGCAAGGCGGAAACCAAAATTACTATACTTTACAGCGTTCGCACACCGGTCGATGTCATTTTCAACGCGGAATTCCGAAAGCTGGAGGCGGAGAATCCAAAATTTGGTTTTCACGTGACTTGCACCCGGCTTGCGCCTGAGGCGGATTGGACGGGACGGCGCGGGCGGATTGATTCGCAATGGGTGCATGAGCATTTGACGGATTTGGCCAACACGGTGTTTTACGCATGCGGCCCCAACGAATTGGTCGATGCTGCGGAACGCCTTGTCCTGGAGGAATTGAAAGTTCCCAAGACGCAAATGAAAACGGAGAAGTGGGGTTGAGAAAACGATGCTGAAAAAAACGCCATTGCATGCCGTCCACAAGCGCCTCGGAGCGCATCTGGTGGAGTTTGGCGGGTGGGAGATGCCGCTTTATTATTCCAGTATTATCGACGAGCACAAGGCAGTCAGGACGGCGGCGGGGATTTTTGACATTTCGCACATGGGGG
Source organism: Verrucomicrobiia bacterium (assembly GCA_036501665.1). Classification (GTDB taxonomy): domain Bacteria; phylum Verrucomicrobiota; class Verrucomicrobiia; order Limisphaerales; family Palsa-1400; genus DATAUD01. Next base: position 54,855 of record DASXZW010000055.1, on the reverse strand, counting down.
AGATCGTGGCGCGCGGGCCGAAGGCACTTGATTTCGTCAATCACGCGCTAACGAACGACGCCCGGAAACTCGCGCCGGGGCAGGGGCAATACACTTTGATGTGCAACGAGCGCGGCGGCACGATTGATGATCTTTATCTGTACAGGACGGATGCTGAGGAATTTTTGATGGTCGTAAACGCTTCCCGAATCGAGGCGGACTTCGCTTGGTTGGAAAAACAGAAGGCTGGATTCGCGGGTCGTGCCGGGGTTGAGTTGACGAATCGCTCTGATGAGCTTGCGGCGGTCGCGGTGCAAGGGCCGAAGGTGGCTGATTTTATTGACAACATATTTCAACCTGGCGCGCAAACTGCCGCGGGGCTGCAAAAAAATGAAATGGTCCGCTTGAATTTTGGCGGGCACGGGGTTTTTGTCTCGCGCACCGGATATACGGGCGAGGACGGTTTTGAGATTGTCGCCCCGGCCGACGCCATTGAGGGGATTTGGAACAAACTGCTCGAAGTCGGCAAATCCTCTGGACTAAAGCCAGCCGGGTTGGGCGCGCGCGATACGTTGCGCACCGAAGCGGGTTATCCCCTTTACGGCCACGAATTGGACGAGGAGACTTCGCCGTTGGAAGCGGGAGTGGGATTTTTTGTTTCTTTGAGCAAGGGCGAATTCACAGGGCACGAAGTGTTGGCGCAGCAAAAGGCCGCTGGACCGCGCAGGAAACTTGTCGGTTTTAAAATGACCGAACGCACAGCGCCGCCTCGACCGGGGTATCCGATTTGGAGCGCGTCGGGAGGAACCGCCGCAATGGGCAAGGTGACCAGCGGGACGCAAAGTCCGTCGATGAGCATTGGCATTGGGCTGGGGTTCGTCGCGCCGGAATTCTCGCCCGCCAATACGGCGATTGGAATCGAAGTTCGCGGCAAGCGGCACCCCGCCATCGTCGTGACCCGTCCCATCTATCGAAAGGGCTGAATTTAGTTTCAAAAGCCCGCAATCCGCGTAGTCTAAAGGAGAGTTTATTTACATATGAGCGAAAACGTTCCGCAGGACCTTAAGTACGCAAAATCTCACGAGTGGGTGCGCCGGGAAGGCAACGTCGCCACCGTTGGCATCACCGACCACGCGCAACATGAGTTGACGGATGTCGTTTTTGTGGAGTTGCCCGCGGTCGGGCGCAAAATCAAAGCGGGTGAATCCTGCGCCGTGGTTGAGTCCGTGAAAACCGCGAGCGATATATATGCGCCGGTCGGCGGCGAGGTGATCGCTGTCAACGCGGAATTGACGAACCATCCTGAATTGGTCAATACGGCTCCCTATGCCGGCGGCTGGTTTTTCAAAGTGCAATTGTCAGATCCGGCGGAGATTGACCGATTGCTGACGCCAGAAAATTATACAAAGCAAATCGCGCCGTAAGTCTCGTGGTCATGGCAGACGCATCTAAATATGGTAATGCTTTGGTTTTTTCCAATGCGAGAAGGGGATATCCATGAACCTATCGAGACAAAGGAACCTCCTCTCCCCGGCCCTCTCCTCCATAAGTGTATGGAGGAGAGGGAGTAAACAGAGGTGTTCACCTTGTCATGGTTTTCGGGTGCATTTGCCTAAATTTCGGGGTCTAGCTTGATGACAATGGAAGTACAGTATAAAATAATCGGCGGAGACGGGGTTGAATACGGCCCTGTCACGCTCGATGAGATAAAGGATTGGATTCTCGATGGGCGGGTCGCTGGAATGACGCGTGTGTGGCGCAGCGATCTCGCGGTCTGGTCGGCGGCGGACCGCTATTCGGAGTTGTTGCCGGACTTGGCCCGTTTGCATGCGGTGGTCAGCGCTCAACGGGCGCGGGCTTGCGGATTTTGGGCGCGGCTGGCGGCTTATATTATTGACAGATTTATCCTGGCGGCGATTTTTGTGGCGGTTTGGAGTCAGGTCGCCGAGCCCCGTCATTGGAAAGTCCCGGAAATGCCCGCCGAAATCACGCCGGCCACAACGGATGAATTTCGGAAGGAGTGGACCGAATGGATGGATCATGCTTTGCCGATTTTGTATCCAATTTTATTGCTGTACGAAGTTTTGCTGAACGGACGGTTTGGTGCGACCGTCGGGAAAATGATTATCGGGGCAAAAATCACAAAAGCAGATGGTTCGCGGCTAACGTATCCACGGGCGTTTCTGCGATGGTTTGCGGAACGAATCAGCGAGTTTTGTTTTTTCGTGGGCTATTTCATGGTGCTCACCAATTCGGACAAGCGCGGGTTGCACGATTGGCTGGCCGGAACGAAGGTAGTTTGGACGAGATGAACAGGATCGCTGATCGGCGCATTTTCGTAATCGCGTTTGTGGTGTTCCTGCTGGACCAGGCGACGAAATTGGTGGTGTTGCGTTTTCTTCCGCCGACGGACGAGCGGATTGTCATCGACGGATTCTTCAAGTTCGTGCATTGGGGAAACACCGGCGCCGCATGGAGCTTTTTTCACGACCGCAATGAATGGCTGGCTGCGGTTTCGACGCTGGCTTTGCTCGGTTTATTTCTGGGAAGGCGGCATTTTCATTTGAATTTGTTGATGGGGCAGATTTCGCTGGGGCTGATTTTTGGCGGCATTTGCGGCAATCTTTTGGACCGTGTTCGGTATCACGAAGTCACCGATTTTCTTCGGTTTTATCTCTATCGGCGGAGCGGGGAGGAGATCGGATTCCCGGCATTCAACGTTGCTGACAGCGCGATATGCGTTGGCGTCGGGCTTCTGATTTTGATGTCCTGGAACCAGGAAAACGCCGTTCAAAGCGGAACTTCGCGGGGCGATGACCGGAAGGCGGAGGCATGACGCCACATGCCGGGCGCGCCGCGAATTTTTGTGATTGACTCTATCTTGCCGGGAACGCGGCTGGATATTTTTCTCAGGGAAAAACTGCCGGAGGTTTCCCGGGGAGCCATCCAACGGTTGCTGTCCGAAGGGCACATCCGTGTGGATGGCAAGATCATCAAACCCGCCTACACGCCCCGCGCGGGCCAAACCCTCACCGTCGATTTTCCAGAAGTTCGTCCGGCAGAAGCGCAACCCGAGGCGATGCCGCTGGAAATTCTTTTCGAAGACGAAAGCCTTTTGGTTCTTAACAAACCGGCTGGTGTCGTGGTTCATCCCGCGGCAGGACATCAGGAACACACTCTGGTCAACGCGTTGTTGCATCATTGCAAAAGGCAACTCAGCGGGATTGGCGGGGTCGCCCGGCCGGGAATTGTTCATCGTCTTGACAAGGACACCAGCGGCTGCCTCGTTGTCGCGAAGACCGATTCCGCGCACATTTCGCTTTCAGAACAATTCGCCGGCAGGCAAATCGAAAAAATTTACGCGGCAGTTGCTTGCGGCCGAGTGACACCAGAGGCTGGGAACATCGACGCAGCGATCGCGCGGCATCCGACGCAGCGAAAAAAAATGGCCGTCACCGAGCGAGGGCGCGCCGGACGCATTGCGCGTTCGAGTTATCGGGCTTTGGAGAGATGGCGCGATGCAACTTTGGTGGAAGTGACGCTGCACACGGGACGAACGCATCAGATTCGTGTGCATCTGGCACATTTGGGGTTTCCTGTCGCGGGGGACCTGGTTTATGGGCGGCGGGCGAATGCGGTTCTCCGCGAGAAATCGGGCTTTGCCCCGCCGCGTCAATTGCTCCACGCGCGGCGGTTGGGATTTAAACATCCGGGATCGCAGAAGCGAATTGTAGTAGAGGCGCCCTTTCCCGATGATTTTTCAATAGCCATTGATTTTTTCCGAGAGAAAGCGCATTCTTGACGCGACGTCATGGAATCCTATAAGCATTCCTGTCCAGTATGCGGCCAGCACGTGGAGTACACCGCTGGATACTGTGGCCGCCAGATGCAATGCCCGATCTGCGGCAACACGATCACATTTCCAGCTATTCCTCCGACCAAAGGCGGCAGCAAAGCTTTTTATGCCGAAAGGCCTAAACGCGCTCGAAAATGGGCGGGGAATGCGGGAAAGATATTTGGCAACGTTTGGGATTTCCCGCATTGGAACACTGTTCTGCAGATCCTGGTTCCTTTTGTAATTATCGGAGTGCTGCTCGCGACGGCGCTTTGGGTGAAAAACAAATATTCGGACGAGCCGGCTTCAGGATCGGCTCCAGTGGTGCAGTCGGATCCTTCGGGCTGGGACAAAATGACCAAACTGGCCGAGATGGACCGGAGGTTGCAACAATCTGTGCAATCGATTCTCAGGTTGCGGAAAGATTTGGCGGCGGCACACGCGGCGTCTGCAAACGAACAAAAAAGACTTAGCGAAGCCCGAGATGGCGACGAAAGACAGGCTATTTCCAGCAACCTTCAAAGTTACGAACGCGCAGCCGAACAAACGGCGAACAAGTTAAGCGGGTTGGAACGACAATTTCAAATCGACTACGAGAAATACAGGAGCATGGGCGGCGTCGTGGATTACCAGAGCCAGGTGCCGTACTAAATATCTTCGATGGATCGAGGGGACGGTTTACAGGGACTTCAGCCATTTCCAAACGCGCAAGGCTTCGCAGACGCTCCATGCCTGGGCGTCGCAGCCTCGCGCGTGGTGGGGAGCATCGCCGTCGATGATTTCAGGAAGCTGGCCGAGGCAGTCTGTAACTAACAATTTCTCCAAACTGCCCACGTAAGCCTTTGCTGCCGCAACCGCGCAGGGCGAACAATCCCAGGCTTTCACAAGCGCCTCGCATCCGGCGGGAAACACCCAAATCCACGCTGTGCCGTTGTGGTAGGCGGGTTTTCGTCGCGTGTCTTCGTCCCCCTGGTAAGTTGGCCAATAGGGATGATCGGGATCGTTCAACAGTCGGCCATCATTTCCACGAATGGGCAAGGGCGGACGGACCGGCAGCGGCGCCAACGTCCGCAATGCTCCCGGAACCAGCAAATGTCGCCACGCGGCGGAGACGGCCCGTTGCGCCCACGCGCCATCAAGAAATCCGAATGCGATCGCAAAAAGAAAATTGGGCCGCAACGCATTGTCGCGAACGGCATTTGCGGCGGGTTGACCGGACTTTGCAATCAGCAGGTCGGCCAGGTAACCTTCTTCTTCCAGCCAGAAATATTCCTTCAACGATTTTTCGGCGCGGTCGGCAATCGCGGCCCACGGTTCCGCGCCGGGCGCGACGCCAAGTTTGTGGAGCTGCCGCAACAAGAGTATCCAAAGCGCTTGAATTTCGATGGGATAACCTTCGCGGGGCGTGCAGGCGGGATAATTGGTGTCCATCCACGTAAAATGGGGCGGACTCCAAATCAATCCGGAGGCCGGGTCCATGCGAATGCCGTTTGGAGTCCCCCGCGCGTAACCGATTGCGATTTCGCGCAAAACCCCCGTGATGGTCCGGCCTGAGTTGTCAACACGAGTTTGATAAAGATCATTACCCGCGATCTCGGCGGCTTCCTGACAAACGACTCCGTACCAAAGCGGGGCGTCCGAGGTGTCGCGGTTGGACGCATTGCCGCCATTGATGGTGTTGGGCATCGTGCCGTTTTCAACGAACTCGCCGAAGCTGACGAGGAGATCGACAACTTCCGTCACCATGCCCGCCGCGAGCAGGCCCCGCGCGCTGATGAATGTGTCGCGGCCCCAATCCAAAAACCACGGATAGCCGGCGATCACGGTTCGTCCTTTGCCGCGACGCGCGACAAACGCCGAGGCTGCTGTCACCAATTGGCGGGCGAACGAATCGTCGGCCAAAAGTTTTGCGCGTTCGAGAGCGACTTTTCCCAACGCAACGCGATTACTGTCGGTCGCATGAATTATGTCGATTCCTGGCGCGGGTGTTTCCGCTGTCAAAACGAGGGACGCGGGAGAGTCCCTGACCAACGGAATATCGAACCAGCCGGGACTGTAGGCGTCGCCCGCGCCGACTTGGGAACGGGATTGTTCAACTGGATGCGGAATTCCCTGGCACCATTCCGGCTCAGGCCGATAAACCCCGGCGCTGGCCAGGACGCGCAGTTGTCGGTCCGGCGCAGGCGTAAACGTGAACCCGATGCCGGTCTGAAGCGGTTGCGTATGGCTTTGAAAATGAAATTCAGCGCCACCGTTTCGATGGGTTTCGCTATGGAAATTACGGTCTTCGATATCGACGCGCACAGTGAGGCGAACATCGAACTGCGGCGGAAGATCGGCAGGCCGGGTTCCGGGCAGGCGCGCGAAATTAAAAACGGTGGTATTGGAACCGTCGATCATATCGGCGGACATTTTCAACTCGACAGTTCGCCCGTCACCCGCTTCGGCGACGAAATTCCATACTGCCGGTGGACCGGGCTGAATCGACGCGAGATTCTGGAGATTCAATGCGGTGATAAAGCCATCGGCGGAAATCCAGACGCGGAGCCGTTTGACGAAAATGTGGCGGTCAACAGGAAATTCAGGATTCAGGTTGGCGCCGAGCGCGCAATCATATTTAGAATTGACGCGTCCGATTTCGACAGCGAGCCGCGCCATGCCGCCGCGCCCGTTGGTCAGCAAAACGTTGGCGTCCGCCGGCGGTTTCTCCATGATGCCGCAATAGGAGGGCGAGGCGCTTAAGAAGCGAATTGTGGCTTCGACGCGATACGTTCCCGCGGCGAAGGTGTCTAGTTCCAATTCAGCTTCGAACGCGGCGCGCGGCTCGCGTGGCCGGAAAAAGGCGACGTAGCCGCCTTGAACTTCGATGGCTTCGGCATTTTCAAGCGGGCGACCGTGACCGGAGTTCAGTTTCGCCGAAAACCGGTTCGCATCTTGCAACAGCAGCCAGTGTCCCGGTGGAATCAATGTGACGCGCGAACGATCATTTGCCGAACAAACAACTACTTGCGGAAAATGGCCATCGGCCTCCTTCAACGCGGCGAGCAAATCCGAGCGGGAACGATGCCGGTTCAAGTGCGCGAGAGACCCAAGAAAGCCGTAGGGGTTCGCATGGACCAGCGCCGCGAGATCACGCCAGGGACAAGGGCCGATTTCTTCTGGCAACAGCAATTTGCTGATCGCGGAAAAGGCCCATGCAGATTGCGCACGCGCCCGGCGATACTCATCGCCCGCGAGCCCGACGGGATTGAGCGAGGAGGCAAAGCAAAATGAACCCCCAGCCTCCAAAGTAATAATTGTTTCGACAGGTCCGCGTTTTATCGCCGGCGGTTTTTGTCCAAGCAAATCGACAGGGAGACTTCCCACGGAACCAAGATCGCTTGTTTTTATTGACACTGGATGACCTGCCTGGATATCGGTGTTTACAATGACCAGCACGGTATCCAGTCCTTCGGCGGAATCGCGACGCAGAACGAGGACGGCGGAATCTTCGCGACTGAGCCGAGTTAATTTTGCGCCGTCAAAAAAGCACGGATGCGAGGCCAGAAGCCGATTCAACTGCGCGAGTTCCGCGACAAGATCGTCTTTATTGCCCCAGGCGAGGCCGCGGCTCGAATGAACGTTGAGACGTTCCGGCGCGAGCCATTCCACGCCGCAAGTAAAACCGTATCCGCCGCTGGAGCTTGTCAGCGCGCAGAGGCGATTGCGCATGAGCGACCACGCCCGACCGCTTTCGGAAAGGCGCTTATTGTCGTGGGTTTCGCTGTAATGGACATAGAGGCCAACGCGCTCGCTCTGGCGGTTGCTGTAATCGAGATAACGGGCGATTTCCCCCGCGCCGAAGTTTTGAAAAAGCTCGGAATAGGCCCATTGCATCCCGCCGTCTGTCAATAGCGATTCCGTGGCTTCAAGCGGGCCGCCCAATCCTTCGAGGAGAAAAAGCGTCTCGGGAAATTCGCTGCGGACGCGCGCCCCGATGTATTGCCAGACCGGCGTCGGCACCTTGTAACCCGCATCGCAGCGAAATCCGTCCACGCCGCGTCGGCACCATGTCAAGAATGTTTCCGCCAGATCATCCCACAATTCGACGCGGTTGGGATTCAATTCAACCAGGTCACCCCATATTACACCCCACGCGCCGGGGCTGACGAATGAGCCGTCGGCATCGTGCTCGAACCACTCCGGGTGATCTTCAAAAAGTTTCGAGCCCCAGCCTGTGTGATTGATGACGATGTCCAGCACCGCCTTTCCGCCGCGACGATGCACTTCACGGGTCAGTTCCTCAAACTGATCGATGCCGTTTGTTTTTTTGTCAAATTCGACCATGTTCAGGTCGATGCCTGTCAAGTCGAGACAAGCGTAAGGGCTGCCAAAGCGACCGAAGCGCGCAAAGGAAGTCGGAGTCGGCCCGACGGGCAACAGGTGGAGAATTCGGCAGCCCAGCGTCTCCATGATGTGCGGCAATTCGCGGATCAAATCGCGCAATTTTCCCGAAGGCGGGATGACGACGTAGCCCTGGTCGTCGAGTTTGTTTAAAGTTTTTTCAAAACTTTCATTGATCGTTAAGCTGGCCTTTTTGTTCGGCCCGAACATTCGCGGGAAAGCGCAATAAATCGTGTTGGCGGTGCGGTAGGCGTTTGGGTGGACCGAAATGCCGGCGTCCTGCCCGTCAGGCCAGATTTGACGGCCCATGTTGTCAAGCAGATATGCCTTGGACCGATAAAATCCGACATCGGTCAACGGCAGTTCAATGGACCATTCCCCGGAAGATTCGCGTTGAAGCGGAACATCGCGCCAGAAAGCGACGGACATCGGATTTTTTCCCGCGTGCGTGGCGATGATTTCCTGGCGAAGGCGCTCGGCTTTTCCGAGGTTCGTGCGGAGCATCGCGCGTCCGCCAATCGGAAAACCATCCGGCGGTCGAATGGAAAAGCGGACACGATCGCCGACGAAACGCAGCAAGCGTTCGCCAGGCGCGGGATTCATGATCGGGATATCGAAGCCCAAGATGGAAAGAGATTATTCTGCAACGCGCGGACTTATACAATAGCGAATAGTCCCGGAATCCTGTCAAAATTTTAAGTATCTTTGGCTGGCGTTCGGCCTTGGGGGTTTAGCACTCTTGTTCTTGATGGAGAAGCCGCCGATTATTTGCCCGCTGTCTGACGCGGAAACGCGCGATCTAAGGCTTGCCAAATCGCTCCTCGAAAGCGCGCCGTTGGGAATCCGGTTGGCAAACACTCTCGGTTCGCCGCTTGAAAAAGGGTTCGCGATGCTGCCGAAGGGATGGAACAACATGGTCAATAAGGCAACCCACGCCGCTCTTTTCAAAGCGCTCACTGTCGCCTTGGCTACGCTTGGACGAAAACGGCAACGGCCTTCGCGCGAGTTTTTCCACAAGGTTCTTGCGGGGACGTCCGGCGGAATTGGCGGTGCTTTCGGACTTGCGGCGCTTCCGGTTGAATTGCCAGTTTCGACGACCTTGATCCTGCGTTCCATTGCCGACATTGCCCGAAGCGAAGGGCACGATCTATCGCAAATGGAAACCAGGCTGGCGTGCATCGAAGTTTTTGCACTCGGCGGCACTGGCAGTGAAAGCACCTACTGGATGACTCGCGCCGCAATGAGCCAGGCGATGGCCGATGCGACTGCTTACCTGGCGCAAAAAGGGGTCATTCGCGAGAGCGCGCCGGCGATTGCCCGGATGGTGAGTGCCATCGCCGCTCGTTTTGGAGTGGTGGTTTCAGAGGAAGTTGCCGCCAAGGCAGTGCCGATCATCGGGGCGGCGGGCGGCAGCATCGTCAATGTCATGTTCATGTCGCATTTCCAAGAATTGGCGCGCGGCCATTTTATCGTCAAACGTTTGGAGGCGGCGCGGGGAATGGAACAAGTGCGCACGGCATATAATAGTTTGCAAGGTGCAAAGTGTTAATCCGTATGGAAGATTGAAGAGAAAGATTTTTGAACATGAAAGCGACAAAGTTATTCAAAAGGAAAGAGTTATGAAGAATAACGAATTTTATAACGGGTTGTCGGACAGACGATTAAAGATTTTGATCGTTTTGGTTGCGGTGCTGATCGGGTGGCTCTGCATTGAGGGCGGTCGTTCGGCTCACGCGCAAGCGGCCCCCGCAGCGTTGTCACCAAACCTTCAGGAAGTCGTTAAACTGACCAAAGCCCACATGACCGATGATGTCATCCTGGCTTACATTCACAATTCCGGCGTTGCGTATAATCTTAGCGCGGATGATGTTCTCAGCCTTAACGGCCAGGGGGTGTCGCAGCCGGTAATTTCTGCGCTTTTGCAATCGAAGGGGACGGCTCCGTTGCCAACTCCTGCTCCGACGCCAACGCCTGCGCCTAGTTATAACGCACCGCCTCCTCAGTATCCTTCAACTCCGGCGCCATCGGTGAATCCGCCCGGAGAACCGGGCACGTCTGCGCCTCCGGTCGCTGAAGCGGCAGTCCCGGGATCGGAAGTAACACTGCCTTATTTTCAGAGCCAGTTGTCGCCCTATGGAACTTGGGCGGATATTCCCGGTTACGGGCTTTGCTGGATTCCTTCGGTTCAAGCGACGACGCCGGATTGGCGTCCGTATTTTTCAGGTGGGCATTGGGAATATACGGAGCAAGGTTGGTTCTGGCGCTCGGATTATCCTTGGGGCGAGTACGCTTTTCACTACGGTCGCTGGTTCCGCGATCCTCGTTACGGCTGGGCTTGGGTTCCCGGATATCATTGGGGGCCGGGCTGGGTTTGCTGGCGCAATGCGGAGGATGCGGGCTTTTGCGGTTGGGCGCCTCTGCCGCCATCGGCGCGATTTGAAGTGGGCGTTGGACTGGTCTGGAACGGAAGTGTCGCAGTGAACACGGATTTTGGGTTGGGGGCGGATATGTTTGTGTTCGTTCCATTCGGCCATTTCTGGGATCATGATTATCGCGCCTGGGGTGTGCCAGCGTGGCGTCGCGGGGAACTGTTTCATCATAGCATCGTTGCGAGCCATTATGGATTTGTGGGCGGACACTTTTTTGTGGGAGGAATCGGGCGTGAACGTATCGGGGTCCTTACCCACCACGATGTGCCAATGGCACGAATCGAGCTCCATGACTCGAGGATAGTACACGAACGGGAAATTCAGCGCAGTCGGTCGGTCGATGTGGGCCGCGGCGGCCACGAGGGATTTCACGATGACCGTGATCGGCACGGGCGTTAAAACTAACCTACATTGAAATTATTCCAGCGAGGTCACGCAATCGTGATCTCGTTGGCGTGTTTTGTGAGTTGCAGTGGCTGGCAGGAATTGCAAACATTCCTGCCAACCGCCAATCATGGCATTTAATCTTACGCACATATCTCCTGTCCGGGGGTTGACGACGTGACGTCGGTCTCCGACACGTTTTTTGCCCGGACGCTTCGGGTCATCGCTGAGGCGGTCGTCCGACATCCTCGCTGGTTTGTCATCCCGCAGATCATTCTGTTCTGCGTCTGCGTCGTTTATACCATCTTCTGCCTGCAATTCGACATGAGCCGGGACAACCTGGTTGGGTCGGACAAGAAATACCACCAGGTGTTCATGAAATTCCAAAAGGAGTTCCCCGGGGAAGAGGAATTTGCCGTGGTGGCCGAAAGCAAAAGCATGGATCGCAACCGCCAGTTCGTGGAGCGGTTGGCGGCAAAGCTTATGCCGGAAACAAATCTGTTCACGGACATTTATTTTAAAGGCGACATGGTGTCGTTGGGGAAAAAGGCGCTGCTGTTCGCGCCGGAGTCTGATTTGCAGGACATGCACAAGACCCTCAACGCCTATTTGCCTTTCATCGAGCAATTCACGAAAGCAACCAACCTGGATTCGTTTTTCAGCCTGGTGAACCGGCAATTCCGCACGGCAAAACGCGAGGAAAACGCGGAAAACAATGCCCTCATCAGCGCGATCCCGGCTTTGCAGCGGATCATTGATCAAGCTTCGGTAAGCGTCACGTTGCCGGGTACGCCGGTTTCGCCGGGAGTCGATGCCCTTTTCGGCGGCGGCGATGAAGCCCAGGAACGAATGTACCTGACTTTTGCGACAAACCGAATCTACCTCGTCACCGCCCGGCCTCGAACAACGGATTTGGTTCCAGATGCAGTGAAACGAATGCGGCAATTGATTCGGGACACAGAAAACGAAGTTCCCGGAGTAAACGTTGGGCTTACTGGCGAGCCGGTTTTGGACTACGACGAAATGCTGCAATCGCAACGGGATTCGGCGCTCGCGAGTGTCGTATCGCTGCTGCTTTGCTCTTTCATCTTTATTTACGCCTATCGTGAAACCGGGCGTCCGCTCAAGGCCGTTGCGTGTCTTGTCATCGGACTAGGATATACGATGGGATTTACGACGCTCGTCATAGGGCACTTGAACATTTTGACAATTACTTTTGCGCCGATCCTCACGGGACTGGCCATTGATTTCGCGATTCACTTCATCACTCGTTACGAGGAGGAAACGCGCAATCGACAGTCTCCATCCGAAGCGATGGTCAAGGCGATGGTATTTACAGGGCAGGGCATTGTGACCGGCGCGCTGACGACCGCTGGGGCGTTTCTGGCTATGGGTTTGACCGATTTCAAAGGCATTCAGGAAATGGGCATCATTTCCGGCGGCGGATTGGTGCTCTGTTTGATCCCGATGATGACCATGCTGCCGGTCTTGCTTATGCGAGGGAGCCAAAATGCCATCGACCATGCGGTGGGAATGGCGGCGGAAAAGCGGGCGCGAATCGAGAGTTTCTGGCTAGAACGCCCAGGCTTGGTGATCGGGGTGACTATCGTGTTATGCTCTGTTGCGGCGTCGCAACTGATGAAGACGAAGTTCGATTACAATCTCCTCCACATGCAGAGCAAGGGATTGTCGTCTGTGGAATTCGAGAAGAAGTTGGTATATTCGGGGCAATCCGTGCTTTACGCAGCAATCGTCGCGGATTCGCTGCCGCAGGCGAAGCATTTTGAAGAAGTCGTAAGCAACTTGCCGGCAGTTTCCAGCGTTGACGGAAACGACAAGGGCGACGCGATGTTCGACCTTTTCACGAGAGACCAAAGCGAAAAGATTCAAATGGTCCGCTCCATCCAGGACGAAATTTCCAAGCTCAACTTCAAACCGCTGGATGAAAATCCGGTAAACCTGGAAGGACTCGCCACAACGCTTTACAGCACAATGGGTTATCTTGCGCTTGCAGCTCAATCAGTGCCACAAGACCGGAGTGAATTGGCCCAGCAGCTTCTATCATTGCGCAGCACGATCAGCGATTTCCGCGTGAAAATGCTGAGCGGTGACCCGGCGATTCCTGAACGGTTGCGGCGCTATCAACTGGCATTGTTCGGCGATATCGACGGGACATTCAATGCGATCAAAGACCAGGACACCAGCGGGCCTTTGAAACCCACCGATCTTCCGCCAAGTTTGCGGAGCCGGTTTTTGGGTGTCACCGGGCAATACCGTCTCATGGTTTTTCCCAAAGGAGACATTTGGAATCACGATGTTCAGCGCGAATTCATTACCGAGCTTCGCACAGCCCTGAAGGGCGACGCTGACCGGGTAACTGGAACTCCGGTGCAACTCCTTGAATACACGACACTTTTGAAGAACAGCTATGAGCAGGCGGCTTTGTATGCTCTGGGGGCGATTGCGTTGATGGTGCTGATTCATTTTCGATCTCTGATGTGCGTGATCCTTTCTCTTGTGCCGGTCGCGATTGGCTCGGCTTGGACGATGGGAATAATGGGATTTGCCGGAATTCCTTTTAATCCGGCCAATATCATGACGCTTCCACTGGTCATTGGCATCGGAGTTACCAATGGAATCCACATTTTGAACCGCGTAGCAGAGGAGCGGGATGCGAGTATTCTATCGAAAAGCACCGGCAAAGCCGTGCTGGTCTCCGGGTTGACGGCGCTGGCTGGCTTCGGGAGCTTAATGCTGGGCAAACATCAAGGGATACAGAGCCTTGGTATGGTGATGGCTATCGGAATTGCCGCCTGCATGATTGCCGGTTTGACGTTTCTGCCCGCATTGCTCAACGTTCTCGGACGAATGGGATGGACGGTTTCTGAAAAAAGACCCAGTAGCAGTAATGCAGTGCCGCCACTGGGTCTGGAGGAACCGAGGTTATAACCTCAATTTGAAGCGAGTGTCTTACAATCAGTTCAAAATGTCAACGAGAATCGTGTTGCAGCCGACACTTTCTAATCTTATAAGGAGAACTGTTTCGATAACGTTATCGTTAATGTCTGTTGGGTGCTTTTTGTTCACCTTTGGTTTGCTCGCGCTGTCTGCTCATGCAGACGAAGATGGCGAATCAATCTTTGGTCCGGCTTATTCCGACTTTCATCTGACACTTCAATCGGGGCATCGAGAGGAGGCGGTTGGCCCTTTATATTTCTCACAAGAATCTGATGGCGAAACGCAATTCGGTTTGCCGCCTTTTTACAGTCAAACACTTACTCCCAGCATCGGATGGTCGGAGTGGAACTTTTTTTATCCGATTATTGACTATCGTCGATTTGGATCGGAATACCGGCTTCAAATCGCGGAGTTGATAAGCTTTTCGGGCGGCAAAACGCAGGAGCCGCGCAAAGCCAAAGGATTCACCATTTTCCCGATTTATTTCCAAATGCGGTCGCAGGACACGAATTTGAATTACACCGCCCTGGTGCCGTTTTACGGCGAATTGAAAAACAGGCTGTTTCGGGACGACGTAAAATTTATCATGTTTCCTCTTTACTCCGAGACCCGCAAAAAAGACGTCGTCACGGATAATTATTTGTACCCGATTTTTGATCTTCGCCACGGTGATCATTTAACAGGCTGGCAATTCTGGCCATTGTTCGGCGAGGAACACAAAACACCAACGACGCTAACCAACAACATCGGCGACGTGTCCATTTCCGGCGGTTACGACAACTATTTTGTGCTTTTTCCATTTTATTTGACAAGCCGCACCGGATTGGGAACCACCAATCCCGCGTCGCACCTGACCATGATGCCTTTTTACAACCGGCTTCGCTCGCCGTTGCGGGATGAGTCTGCTTACGGTTGGCCGCTTGGGGTCAATTTCATCAACGACCGCGCGCAAGGTTACGTGGAGCGCGATGTCTTTTGGCCGTTTTTCGTAAAGGCCCGGGGAACGAAAACAGTCACGCGCTATTTTCCAATTTACAGCCGGGCGCACAACCAGGACCTCGAGAGCGATTTTTACGCATGGCCGATCTATAAATTCAACCGGCTGGAATCCGACCCGCTTGACCGCCAACGAATGCGAATCCTGTTTTTCCTCTATTCCGATATAGTCGAAAAAAATACGAAAAGCGGGGAATACAAACGACGCACTGATTTTTGGCCCTTTTACACGTATCATCGCGATATGGACGGCAACGAACGGTTGCAGGTTCTTGCGCCGCTTGAGCCGTTTTTCCCCAACAACCGCAGTGTGCCAAGGGAATATTCGCCGATCTGGTCGTTTTGGCGATCTGAGCGCAACGCCCGGACACACGCGACCAGCCAATCGCTTTTGTGGAATTTGTACCGGCGCGAGACGACGCCTGAACGAAAAAAGTACTCGCTCTTGTTCGGTCTTATTAAGTATCAATCCCACACGCAGGGGTCGAAATCGCGCGGCGCGCACGGCGGCTTTGACAAGAAATCGGCGCAAGAGAGACCCAAATCCTGATGTTTCATAATATTGGCGAAATTCTGATTCTGTTCTGGCGCACGTTCGAGGCTTTGCCGCTGGCGTGGCGGCATCGCAGAAAAATCTTTGACCAGCTTTTTCTGATCGGCAACGCCAGCCTTCTCATGGTCTGCATTCTGTCGTTATTTATTGGCGGCGTACTGGCGCTTCAAACCGGGCCGGTGCTCGTGGAGCGGGGAATCGCCAACGTGCTGGGCGGAATGGTCGGGCTTTCGATGTGCAAGGAACTAGCGCCGGTGATGATGGCCATTTTGATTGCAGGACGCGTGGGGTCTTCGATGTCGGCGGAAATCGGGTCGATGAAGGTTTATCAGGAAATCGACGCATTGAAGACAATGAACATCGACCCGGTGATTTATCTGGTGCTCCCGCGAATGGTGGCCATTGCGTTGGCGCTTCCGGTGCTCGTTATTTTTTCAATACCGGTCGGGTGGTTTGGCGGGGCGCTGATTTGCCATTTGAATCCGAGAATTGACATTGGATACGATACTTTTTTCCAAAACCTGCGCGACGTGGTGGATGTCAGCGATATTTTTAACGGCGTTTTCAAGGCGTTCATTTTTGCGGTGGCCATCGGCATTATTTCGTGCCAGCAGGGGCTGATCACGCGCGGCGGTCCGCGAGGGATTGGACGCAGCGTGACCAAAGCGGTCGTAAATTCCATCGTCATGGTCCTGATTCTTGACTATTTCCTGACGCGATTTTTGCTGTCAGTCCAACGATGAACGCCGAAGCCAATCAACGGGAAAGCGTTGGGGTCGAAGTTCGCCATTTGAACAAGAACTTTCGTTCGCTGGCGGTCTTGAAGGACGTCAGCTTTACGGTCAATCCCGGCGAACTTTTCGTCATCATGGGGCCGAGCGGCAGCGGGAAAAGCGTCCTGCTCAAGCACATTATCGGACTGATCGACGCGGATTCCGGCGAAGTTCTGATTCAAGGCGAATCAATTCAGACTCCGGACATCCGAACCAAATACAGGATGGCGATGGTGTTTCAGTCGGCGGCATTGTTGAATTCGCTTTCAGTCGGCGAGAACGTCGGCCTTTACCTGAGCGAACATCACCTCAAGCGTCCTTCGGAAATCGCCTCGATTGTCGCTCAAAAGCTTGAAATCGTCGGGCTTCGTGGAGTCGAAGATCGAACTCCATCGGAACTTTCCGGCGGAATGCAAAAACGCGTTGCCATCGCGCGGGCGCTGGTGATAGACCCGCAATTGATTCTCTTCGATGAACCGACTGCGGAGTTGGATCCGTTGATGGCTGTGGCGGTCGGGGAAGAAATACTTAAACTCAAGAACCGAAGCCGCGCCACCGAGATCGTGGTCACGCATGATCGCGCCCTGGCTTTCTCGATAGCTGATCGGATCGCGATGATTGACGAGGGGAGGATTTTATTCATCGGCACGCCCGACGAGATCAAACAGAACAGCGATTCCCGGATCCAAAAATTTATTCACGCGGAGATCACACCGCCAAAAACCTCACTGACGACATGAAAGATTCCGTAGAAAGCAAACTGGGCATGTTTTTCGTGCTCGCCATCATTTTCATACTGTTGATCCTGGAATTTTTGGGCGGGTTCGCATTTTTCCAGCGCGGCTTTCATGTTCGCGCAATGTTCAAGACGGTGCATGAATTGAAAATGGGCGACCCTGTCAAGATGGCCGGGGTGACGATCGGCGGCGTGGCTCGCATAATATTGACTAATTCGATGGCCGAAGTGACCATGAACCTGAATCGGGAAGCGGACGTGAGGACGGACACCAAGGCAAGCATCAACTTTGCCGGGTTGATGGCGCAGGATTATGTCTCGCTCGATTTCGGAAGCCCGGACGCGCCTCATGCGACTGAAGGAACTGTGCTGCAATCCGTCGAGCAGCCGGACCTTCAAATTCTCATGACGAAGCTGGACAACGTCGCAACCGGGGTGGAAAATCTGACCCGCAGTTTCAGCGGCGAGAAGATTGATAATTTGATCGGGCCGTTTACGGATTTTCTTAAGGACAACCAAACCAACCTCACCGCGACCATTGCGAATATCAAGACAGTCTCAGACCGCATCAGGGACGGGCAGGGGACGGTCGGTAAATTGATTAACGATGACGCTTTGTATGTTTCGGCGTTGAATTCGATCAGCAACCTGCAAAATACAGCAGGGGATATTGACTTGGCCGTTGGCAAAGCTCGCGAACTTGTGACGAATGCCAACGAAGTGGTTCTGGGCGTTCGCGAAGGGAAGGGAACGGTCGGGAAAGTGATGACGGACGATGCCCTTTACGTCAAGGCCGTGGGATCGGTGAGCAACCTTCTCGAGATTCTCCAAAAAATCAACAACGGGCAGGGGACTGTGGGCCAACTCATCAACAACGACAGCACGCTGAGAAATCTCCAGCTTTCGCTGCAAAAGCTCGACAAGGCAACCGAAAGCCTCGAAGACACCGGGCCGTTGAGCGTGCTCGGAACAATGGCGAGCAGTCTGTTTTAGACAAAATGACCGGATGGAGAAAAAGCTTCTTAGTCCGGTTAAGTTTTTCGCTGCTGTCGTTTCTGTTTTATTTGACAGGCCCTTCCATGGCGCAGGCACAATTCACCGTCACGACTAATGACGGCGCAATAACGATCACCGGATACAGCGGCGGCGCGGAGGCGGTGATCATTCCCGCTATGATTGACGGGCATCCGGTTGTCGCGATTGGTCAGGAGGCGTTTGCGTTTACGGATGTGGCGGGCGTTACGATACCGGACAGCATCACGAGCATCGGCTACGAAGCGTTTGACGCTTGCACGAATTTAAGCGCGGTCACAATGCCGAACAGCATCACCAACATAGCGCAGTACGCCTTCTTCAGATGCTCCGCGCTCGTGAATCTGACTATACCGAGCGGAGTCACCATCGTGCGAACCGAGGTGTTTGGACTTTGCCCGGGACTGACGACGGTCACTTTGCCCGCGGGTGTAACCAGCATTCAGACTGGCGCATTTGAAAATTGCACGAATTTGACGGCGATTTTTTTTCTCGGAAACGCGCCGGTCGTTCAGGAAAAGGCGTTCGTCGGCGTGAGTGGGGCGACGGCTTACTATCTGCCTGGAACGATGGGATGGGGCGCGATGCTTGGGACATTGCCGGCTGCGGAAAAGACCGCATCGCTACAAATCAGTGATGTGTCAATACAAACGGGGCAACTCCAATTTTCGATCAACGGGTCGAGTGACCAGGTTGTCGTCGTTGAAGCTTGCACCGATCCAGCGGGCGCGGGCTGGCTTCCGATTGGGACAAACACGCTTGCGGGCGCTACGTCCACATTTACCGATTCGCAGTCGAAGAATTATCCAACGCGCTTTTACCGGCTTCACTCGCAGTAGTTACTCTTAAGGTTAAATGAAAGCGGCAGAGGGCTGCCGCACTCCAAAACGCTGGCGCGCGCCTTCTAAGTTTTCCTCGTAAAACGCGAAGCGTCATGGAGTGTGGCAACCCTCTGCCGCTTTTTTATGGCTCAGCGGCGGCCGTCGTACCAGGGGGAACAGGCGTCTCGGCTGGTTATGGTGGCCCGGGGGCTGAGTACCGCCTTGGTCAGGAACCGCGCGAGATCGGCGCGGGAGTAGAGGCGCATTTTGCGGGCGGAGGTCAGCATCGGATTCCGGTGGAGAATGACGACTTTTTTTCCTGATTGTCGCGCGAGTTTGTTGAGCCGTTTGCTGAGGTCGATTTCCTCGGACGCGAACAAATTTGCGTCGAACCCACCGATTTTGCGGAACGCGCTCGTCTCGCAAAAGATGAACGATCCGGCGGCCCATTTGCGAATGCGGCTGAGAATGTTCCACATCCCGGTCCCAAAATCGGCGAGGGGATGGCGTTCGTCGAGGCGGACGGTGCAACCGCCAGCCAGACATTTGCCGGAGGCGATTTGTTCCGCGACTTCGCTGAAAAGGGCGGGGGTCGGGCGCGAATCGGCATCGACGAAGACGAGCCAATCGCCGGTGGCGGCGGCAGCGCCGGTGTTGCGGGCGCGACCGATCTGGTTGACCGGCTCGAAAACGATCGTCGCGCCTTCGGCTTGGGCGACTTCGGCTGTGGCGTCGGTGGAATTGTTATTGCACACGATGATTTCGACCACCCAACCCCTTTGTTTGAAGGCGCTTACAGCTTCGGCAATCGTCCGCAAGGTCGCGCCGATGAGCTTTTGCTCATTGAACGCCGGGACAACGACCGAGATTTTCATCGGGAACAGGATACACGGCCTGATGCCGGATGGCGACGTGGAAAAGTGGCCGTTTTTTCTCCGACTGAATCAAATTTGGGAGGGTTCAATGATTTTGCGCGACCCTTGATTAGCTTTGATTAGCCTTGATTGGTTTGATTCCGGCAAGCTGTTTAAAACCGCGTTAATTACTTGTTATCAATATCTTACGCCGAAAAATCGCTGCACATGCCAGAAAGTGTAGTTATTGATCAACCTTGATTGGCGCTCGAAGGTTGAAATGTCTGGCCATCGCTTTCAAAGAACACGGCGCTTTCTGCCGGTTTTACAATTCCACATAAGATTGGGCCCGGCAAGGGGGCGGGGTGGAGGCAACGCCCGTGTGAGGTTTGGTGGTGTGGGGTAAAAATCAAAAGGCCGGGTTTTTGGCCCGGCCTTTTTGACTGAGAACTAAATTGTCTTCACTCTTCAGGGCGGCGCCGCGGAACATCACGCCATTTTACGCACACGGAACCCGCATTTTGCCCTGTCAACGCTTCACATCCTACAGCATTCCCGCAATCCCGAAAGTCACCAGAACTGGTGACAAGGGGGTAAAAAAATAGCCAAAGGGCAGATTGTTACGAGTTTCTTCGCTCGGATGCGGGCGGGGGGAAGAAGATGTTGAACAGGAGGAAACTGAGGCCACGGAGAGAAAACGGAAGAATTTTTGACTGCGGATGGCGACAAAGACACAAATTGACCACGGATTTCACGGATAGCACGGATGAAAGCAGTGGGAAAAATCAAAAGGCCGGGTTTTTGGCCCGGCCTTTTTGACTGAGAACTGGATTGTCTTTCAATCTTCAGGGCGGCGCTGCGGAACATCACGCCATTTAACGCACACGGAACCCACATTTTGCCCTGTCAACGCTTCACATCCTACAGCATTCCCGCAATCCCGAAAGTCACCAGAACTGGTGACAGGAAGGGACGGGACTATGACCTTCACAAACCCATGCAAAATAATATGATAATCAACAGTTTACGAAGGTTAATTCGAGTTCATTTTGGAGGAAGTGGTTTTGCGCCTACAAAGATAAACGCCTGCTGTTCAGGCGGGACGGCTGCAATCCTTTGTATTTGTGCGCGGTCGACCAAGCTAATTCCGGCCCCGTTGACTTTTTTCCAGTCACTTTTATCAAAAGTGAATTGCACATTAGCGTCTTTAAAGACCTTCATTATTATCAACTCGGCTGTCAGAGCGTTAGTGCCATTCTCGACAAAAAACAATCCGAAGCCGGTCGGGGCAGTCATTTTGGAGAAAACGACCGTTTCGATACCGCAGTCCTGCAACACAGACTGGAGTTTAATGGCATACTTGCGAGCCTCTTCGTCCGAAGATGACACTGCCATACTTACAGAAAGCTGTAATCCATTTTTGCGTATTGGAGCGAGACGATTACTGATGATAGTTTCTTGTTGCGGGCTTATCGTTCTCCACTGCACCGCCTCCCGAAGCGAAAGTAGGTTTGATTCCGTTACGAGATTATTTGATTCTGCCAATGCCGCCTGTACTTTCGATAACGCCGCTTCTTTTTCTGCATTCCCGGCCCGTTCGTTCGCTTGCGAGACTTTTGCTTCCATCCTTATGGCCTCTGGAATGCCATGTATCAGACCAAAAACATCCATCGTTACGCCTGCCGCAACAACAAAAGCCCACGCCTTTTCTACTCGTTTGTGTGGATCGTTGTGTTCATTTTCCGAGTACAACAAAATCCACTCTGCAATGCATCCAGTAGCGACTAATACAGCACCTGCGATGTCCCAAGAAAACCAAAATTTATCAGACTTGGAAAGCCAGCCTATTGAGGCGAGCAAAGTGACGGAAATAATCACGATGGCCGCTTTTCGTAGTGCGCTTTTATGTGTTGTCTTGATTATTGGGAAATACTTAAATGAAATCAGTAAATGACAAGAGGAAATATTTTCAATGGAACGAAAGGCATGTTTTATTTTTGCAGTGGGAGCAGCGAGGAGAGTCGATTATCTTCTAGCCATTCAGTCGTCCTTTCAGGACTCTAAATGTCTTCCTCCTAGACCCGGCGCTAAAGCGACCGGGCTATTCTCGTTCCGTCCCTTCGGGACTACCGATTTAGCAAGGAGCGAAGCTACGGAAAAATTTGGGCGGCAGCGCATATCCAGAACAGATTGGAAGGCACCGCTCGCAGACGGCTCGGCGAGCCGTCCCTGCCATCGACATCCGCCCAAGCTACCAGTGGTAGGAGATGCCGCCGTAGAAGGAGCGGCCGTCGGCGGGGTGGAAGAGGGTGTAGGGGCCGTTGGCGGCGTATTGCGCGGAGGGGATCGGGTCCACTGACGACGCATAAACTTTGTCAGTCAGATTTTTTGCCTCGAAAAAGACCGAGAATCCTTTCCCTGATTCGTATCCCATTCTGAGACCGAGGAGCGCGTAGGCGTCGGCGAAGAGGGTGTTTTCATGGTCAACAGGATATTTGGTGATGTTCCAGTCAAAGGTCGGCCCGGCGTAAAAGCCGCATGGTGAGGTGTATTTCAATTGGGCTTCGTATAGGTAGATGGGAAGGCCGGCGATGCGGTTGTTGCCGTAGGTCGGATCGTTGTCAAAGTGAAAATCGTTCAGCGTGAAGGTTTGATCGAGCGAAAGGCGGTCGGCGTCGCGGTCGTGTTTCTTTTTTGCGAAGATGGAATCCCACAGGTCGAGTTCCAGCCCGGCCTCGATTCCCTGGTGCATGGAACGGCTGACGTTGAATGCGCCGATGTCCTCGCCGGCGGCGTCGTTGAGTTCCAGCAATTCGTTATGCACCCAGGAATGGTAAAAGGCGAGGTCCCAGGCGGCCCGGCCGTATTCGCCGCGCGTGCCGATTTCCACGGTCCAGGCGCGTTGCGGGACGAGCGGGGTGAAATCAACGTCGGGTGCGCTGTCGAAATCAACCATGTTATCGAATGAGGGGGCCTGCCAGGCTTCGCTGAGGTTTGCGAAAATCTGGTTGGTTTTGTTGAACTCGTAGATCATGCCGAGTTTCGGGCTGAGGCCGCGAAAGACGATGTTGTGGGAGGTTTCGGGGTGAAAATAGAAGTCGCTGAAATGGCGCTGGGCGTAGTTGGCCTGGAGACCGGTGACGACCGAGAATTTGTCGGTGAAGTAATGCTGGTTCTCGGCGAAGAGCGGGCCGTTGACGGAGAGTTCCGCGTCGTGCGCGGTGGTTGCGCCTTGCTGGCCGTTGTTGTTGACGTAGTTGGCATCCACTTCGCGTTCGATGTTGGGGGTGAAGCCGGCGGTGAGGATGTTGCGCTGGCCGAACAGTTCTGTGTCAATAACGAGATTTAGCGTGATGCCGATGTTGTCGGCGAAAAAGTTTTGGATGCCGCCGGTTCCTTCATCGTTGGACGGGCCTTTTTCCTGGATGTTGCGATGCCACCAAAACGCGCCCGCGTCGGCCTGCACGGGGCCGGTGTTGATGCTGACTTTGTCGGCGAGGCGGAGGTAGTACCAGTCTTTGTTGTAATCCTGAGAAATGGCATAGGGAGTCGCGCCGGGGGAGGGGGCATCGGGATCGGTTTGGCGCGGATTTGCGTACAGTTCCTCCTTGGTCAGGCCGCCGGGAAGGAGGCGGTCAGTGCGGTCAACGGTCACGAAGAAACGGTTTTCGCCGTTGGTGGCAAAGCGGTATCCGAAATTTGCGGTGAGGAGTTCGGTGTTTTCAGCGCTGTGCTCGCGGTAGCCATCGCGTTCGCGGCCAGTGACCGAGACGTAGTAATCAATCGGGCCTTCGACGCCGCCGGAGCTGATCTGGCTTTGCACGAAGCCGTAACTGCCGCCTTCGAGGCGAATCCGAAATGGATCGGCATCGTACCCCGTCATGGAGACAAGATTCACCGCGCCGCCGAGTGTTTGAGAGCCGTATTTGAAGGCGCTCGCGCCGCGATAGACTTCGGCGTATTTGATGCTGCCGACATCAAGGTCTTCAAGGATGACTTCGCCGTCGCCCTGGTTGAACGTGAAGCCGTCGAGAAGAAAATTGACGCCGAGGGGTTCGTCTTCCGAGAGGATTCCGGAGCCGCGAATGGAAATCTTGCTGACTTCCATTTCATTTTCGGATTGCAGCGCGACGCCGGGGATGCCGTGGAGGAAATCATCGAAATTCGCGGCGCGGCCTTGATACATATCGGCGGTGCCGCGCAGGGTGAAGGCCCCGGGGGTTTGCGATTTGATCGCCTCGGCATCGGCTTCGGAAGGGGCGGTGAGAGAGGTGCTTTTGGTTGGGGCTGTGCCTTTAACGGTGACTTCGGGCAGAGCGACGGGCGGATTTGTGGCAGTGGATTCGGGCGCGGCAACGACAGCGAGCGGAGGCAGGAAAGCGCAGAGAGTCAAGATAACGATGGCAGTTTTCATGTTGAGCAGAAAATTCGCTCGAAATTAAAGTCAGTTGCAAGTGTTGGCAACTGAAAGGTTGATAACGGCAATAGCGCAAGAATTCCGGCGGTTGTTCGACGCCGATTGCTCGATAGGAAATTTAATCGACATCAAACCTGTGATGCGCGAATTTTTGCCGGAGGGAGAAATTCGCCAAACGCCGCGGTCGCACGAGGTCATGAAAAATTATTGGCGTTAGGGGGCGTAAAATATTGTAAAGAATAAGGCACCCCTCTCTTGGCGCTTCGCGTCCGTTCTCTCCCCGCAGTTGCGCGGAGAGAATTAACGAGAGGGGCGCTTCAAAACTGCTAGAGTTTTGTTGAATGCTCTAATTTTTCTTTTTCTCTGGATGCGCGACGAGGTTGGAGGTCGCTTCTTTTAATTTTTCCTGGGTGGCAGAATTTTCCGGGAGCGCTTCGGCATGACATGCCGGAAGAAGATTGTCCCAGATGGCGTTCATTTCTTTTTGGAAGTCACCGGTTTGCGCGGTGATGGCGACGACCATGTCCTGATCGGGCATGACGACGCAGAGCTGGCCGCCCGCGCCGTCGCCGCGATAGGCGTTGTGGGTGCAGCGCCAGAATTGGAAGCAGTAACCTTGCACCCAGTCGATGCCGATTTTGGAATGGCCTTCCTTGTCGTTGGAAACTTGCTTCGTCGTGGCCTGCGCGACCCAATCTTCGGGGATCAATTGTTTGCCGTCCCATTTGCCGCGTTGCAAATAAAGCTGGCCGAACTTGGCGATGTCCTCGGTGCGAATATACATGCCGTAGCCGCCGAGGGAATTGCCTTCGGGACTCGTGTCCCAGCGGGGATTTTCAATTCCGAGCGGCTCGAACAATCGGGGTTTCAAATATTCGAGCGAGGTTTGGCCGGTCACTTTGGTGACGATTGCGGACAATGTGTAAGCGCCCATCGTGTTGTATTGGAAATGCGTGCCGGGCTTGTAAACAACAGGATGCGCGAGAAATTGTTTGACAGACGGGCCGCCGCCGACGGATTTCGGTTCGGTGTCGTGGCCGCAAGTCATTGTGAGCAGGTCGCGGACGGTCATCGCCTTAAGGTTGTCCGAAGGGTCTGCGGGCGCGTCGTCGGGGAAGAATTTCAACACGGGATCGTCGAGGCTGAGTTTGCCTTCGTGAATCGCGAGTCCAACGGCGGTGGAATTGAAGCTTTTGCTGAGGGAATTTAGAATGTGCGGCTTTTCGGCGGATTCCGGTTTCCACCACGCTTCTGAAATGACGTGGCCGTGCCGCACGACCATGTAGCTGTGGAGCGTGTTGACGTTTTTGTCCGCTTGTTCGAGAAAATCGAGAACGGCTTGCGAGGAAACTCCCTGGGCTTCGGGAGTGCTGCGAGGCAGCGGTTCGCCGGACGCGCGCGTCCCGGGGAGGGACGAGATGACAAGTGCTGTTAGTGCAGAAAGGAGTGATACGGTTTTCATAGTCGTTTCAAAAATTGTCGTTTAGCGGAGAATTTCGCCTTTGCTGACGTCGCCTGGCACGTCGAGAAACTGAATCTGGTTGATGGTCTTGAAATGCTCCTTGTCGAAGCTTTCCCAAACGACCTTCTTGTCGGGCGTCACTTCAAAGACACCGGCCTGTTCCCCGATGTGGCCGTGGCCGAGATAATTGCAGATGAGAGTATCGCCGTTTGGCAGGCGTTGAAGTCCGGCGACCAATCGCAGGGTGTGGCCGGGAATCTCGTTTTCATCGACGGACCAGACGACTTTTTCGTTTTCGTCGAGTTCGATGACTTTGTGACCTTCGCCGCAACCGATAAGCAAATGGCGGTTCGGCAGCAGAATAACCGAATGAACATCGCCGGGAACGGGAATCGAACGAAGTGATTTCCCGTCGCCATCGAGTTCTTCGATGCGGTGTTCGCCCTTGCGCGATACGAGGTAATGGCCATCGGGCGTTTTGCGCGTGCCGCGAAATTGGTCGTGCAGGCTGACGTTCGCGGGCGGGGGCGTGAGCTTGATTTCCCTGGCGATGCTTCCATCGCGGGCCACTTCGATGATGCGGCAAGGGCCGTTTTCCACGAGCAACACACGGCCGTCTGGCAATGGTTGACAGGCGTGGACCTGCGTGTTCGGGGCGGATTTGTATTCCCAGGTGGTTTGTTTGTCCGGCGTCACTTCACGCGCGCCGTTCTCGTAGCAAAAGAGATAATTCCCGTTCGCCAGCCGCCAGCAATCCTGCGGATGATTGCACTCGTACGACCATTCAATTGCTCCGTTCGCCGAAACGACGCTGACCTTGTTTCCGTTGTAATCGGTGCAGATAAACGGATGCGTGATTTGTTCTGCTTGGGAAAGAGAGGCCGCAAGGACAATGGCGCACGTAATGACGAAAGGAGATTTCACGCCGTCGTTATGGTCGAAAACTGGCTGACGCGCAAAGAAATATTCCAGTGATGACGATTGCGCAGTCCAAAGGAATCTTGCTTCTGATCATTGGCTGAGTTCGAGCGGCACGACGTTCATGATGATCACGGTATCTGCGCAAGCCCACGCGTGAAGACCGTTGTCGGGAGTGGGCATCTGCCAGCGGTTCCATGCGAGGTTGTCTGCGCGGCGTCGGCTCCATGCGGCGTTGGCGTTTTGGATCATCCACGATTGATACTTTGGCCAGAGGTGGTTATCTCCGGCAAACTTCGCGAGCCACCGAATGAAGATGCCGTTAAATCCGGGGCCGTCGTTGCCGCGATAACCGGGAAGTATTCCATCGGCGCAAAGTTTGTCGCGTGTGTAATCGGCGGCTTTTTCTGCGTCCGCAAAGTAAGATTTATCGCCGGTGAGCTTTCCAAGAAAATTTGCCGCGCCGATGAAAGTTCCCTGATTGTAGGTCAGGGCACCGCCGCCGATTCGGCCATTGGCGCGCATATTGTCGCGGATTGCGCCTGAGGACTCGACGAAAAGGTTCGTTCGTTCCCAGGCATAGACGGCTTTAGCCTTGTCAAGATAAGATTGGTCACCGGTGATTTGATAGAGGTAGCAGGCGGCAATCGTTCCAGGGCCATTCACGCAGGCGTTCTTGCTGGCATTGGTGGTGGACCACCAAAGGCCGCCGCCAAGATTTGTGCTCCAGGCGCGAGTGAACGTTTGGTCGAAATGGAACTTGGCGAGGTCTTCGTAAGCGGTGTTGCTGGTCATCAAAAATGCGCGGGCGCTGGCAATTGTCATCCAGAACAGGTCGTCATTGAAACCGTTCGACAACCAATTGGTTCCAAAATGGCCGTTGAAGCCATTGATGGATTGATCGATGAGGGATTTAGTTTCGGGGGAATGGGTGCGCTCCCAAGTGTCAATCATCATTTCGATTTCCTCGGCCTGGGTCCAGAAATGATTCTTGCCGCCGGTTTCGTCCTCCTTGTAGTAGCCTTTGCCATCCTCGACGACGTAAAACGCCTTGTTGTAGGCAGCGAAGGCCGTGTCGGCGTCGGCGGCTGTGAACGACGGCTTTTGAATGGGCTGAGTGGTTCCGTCGTTGCTGGCTGAGTTTTGCGCGTTGGCGGTGTTGACGATCACGGAGAAAGCCGCCGCGAGCAGCGCCATTTTGAAGAATAAATTTTTCATCACCTTTACGACCAAGAGCCTACCCATTTTATTCACGAGCTTCGACTCCCAAGTGTCGAGGTGGTGAGATTAGACTTTTCATGCACGGCTTGGCAATAGGCGAGGGCAATCGTAACAGGACAGCCGCATCTAAATTCAACTGACTGCGCCAGCATTCTATCCTCTCTCCGCCAGGAACGAATGGGGAGAGGAAAAAGGAGAGGGTTTTTTAAAGTCACTTATGTCAATGATAATGAATCCTCCTCTCCCCGGCCCTCTCCTCCACAAGTGTGTGGAGGAGAGGGGTAAAATTTATTGTGTGTGGTCAGTTTTAGTGCGTCTGCCCTGGCAATCGTAACAAGTCATTGCTTGCCAAATCGGTCGATCCGGCCAAGGCTGAGAAATCAATATGACACTCTCTGATTTCAAAGAAGTTTTTCGTCCGCGCGCGATGCGGCATGTTGCCTTTTGTTTGACAATGTTGACTTGTTTGTTGACGTCGTGCTCGACGCCGTCGCCGACGGCAGGGGTGCGGATGAATCAAATCCAGGTCATTGGAACGCACAATTCGTATCACCAAAGGATGCACGATTCGTTGATGGAACTGGTCAAGCGCACCCACCCGGACGCGATGCAAGGGCTGGATTATGGACATAGGCCGTTGACGCAGCAGCTTGGGGATTTGAACATTCGGCAAATCGAACTGGATTGCTACGTCGATCCCGATGGCGGGCGGTTCGCGCATCCGATCGGGCCGAGAAAAGCGGCGGAACTGGGTTTGCCTCCGGTTCCGAGCAACGATCCTGAAGGAAAACTTCTCAAGCCGGGAATCAAGGTGATGCACATTCCTGACATTGATTTCAAGTCTTCAGTATTGACGTTAGTGGATGGGCTGAAGGAAGTGCGGGAGTGGTCGCTGGCGCATCCCCGGCATGTTCCCATTTTCATTTTGATCGAACTCAAGGACGAAACGCTTGGGCCGGAGTTTACGCAGGCTTTACCGTGGGACGCAACTGCGTTGGCGGAATTGGAGCGCGAGATTTTGTCGGTTTTTTCGCGACGCGAGATTCTGATGCCGGACGACGTTCGCGGTTCCGAGGCGTCGTTGCCGGAAGCGATTCACAAGCACGGATGGCCGATGCTCGACAGCGTTCGCGGCAAGGTGATGTTCGGCATGGACAATGAAGGGACGGAGCGCGAGACGTATTTGCAAGGACACCCGGCTTTGGAAGGGCGAATCTTGTTCGTCAGTGAGACACCGGACAATCCGGCGGCGGCGTGGATGAAGCGCAATTACCCGATCAAAGGGTTTGACGAAATTCAAACGCTGGTTCGCGAAGGATTTTTGGTGCGAACGCGCGCCGATGAACCGACCGGCCAAGCGCGAAATAACGACACCCAAATGCGCGATCACGCGCTGGCCAGCGGAGCGCAATTTGTCAGCACAGATTATCCTGAGCCAAATCTGAAACTCTCGCCGTATCGTGTCCAATTCCCGGACGGAGGGCCGGTCCGCAGCAACCCGGTCATTGGGCCGCCGAATTTGAAGGGCAGAGATATTGAGCCTTAATAATTAGCCGCCGTATTTTTGTTTTCTTTATCGAATTGATTTTCAGGGGTTTACAGCCTTTGGTCGCGGTTTGGCCAAAGCAACAAGGATTGATCTTTTACGATCTTCCTTAACCCGTCACGAAGGTCTGTCGATAATGGTTTTATTGACCGCGAAAGAAAAACTAAATAACCGCCTTGGTGCGCTCTAAACAAGTATTGACGGCTTGAACTACGATTTGCTTACAGGGGTCAAGTGGTATCTAGTCTTCTTGTTTTCAACCACGTTCCATGAGGCGGCCCATGCCTGGAGCGCGTTGAAACTTGGGGATGACACCGCGCATCGCGGAGGGCAGGTGACGCTGGACCCGACACCGCATATTCGCCGGGCGCCATTCGGAATGGTCATAGTGCCGATTGTGTCGTATTTGATGGGCGGGTGGATGATCGGCTGGGCCAGCGCGCCGTATGATCCGCGCTGGGCAATAGCAAATCCGAAGCGCTCCGCGTTGATGTCGCTCGCCGGACCCGCGGCCAATCTCATTCTTGTCATCATCGCGGCGATTCTCATTCGGGCGGGAATTGCATTTCACTTTTTTGAGTCGCCGGAATCGATCAGCTTCACAAACGTGGTTGACGCGACAGCATCCAGCGGAATGTTCTTTCCCACGATTTTGAGCATCACGTTTTCGTTGAACCTGCTGCTGTGTGCTTTCAACCTTCTGCCGTTGCCGCCATTGGACGGGAGCGGGGCGTTGCTGATATTTACAAATTCGGAAACCGCTGAGAAGATTTTGACAGCCTTCAGCCATCCGCAATTGCGATTTTTTGGATTGTTCCTGGCATGGAAGGGCTTCGACTACGTATTTCCGTCAATACACAATTTTGCAATCAACCTGTTATATCTCGGCGTTGAACATTACTCGTTATGAAAACAAAAATTGCATTGCTCGCTTTGATTGGGATTGCGCTTTCTTCCCTCACTTTGCTGGGCCAGGACAGCCGCGCTGAATCGCGCGAGGAATTGTTGAAGCTCGCCAAAGGGTTGAAATATCAACAAGGCGAAATCAGTTTGAAAGGCGGCCTGGCAAAGCTCGAAGTTCCCAAGGACTTCAACTACCTCGATCCCGATGATACCGAAACGGTGCTGGTAAAAATGTGGGGAAACCCGCCGCGCGGCAAAATGCTTGGGATGCTGATGCCCGCCGACAAAAACCCGTTGAAGCCGGATTGCTGGGTGGTGGTCCTGTCATACACAGAAGACGGGTATGTCAAAGATGACGACGCGGGAAAAATCAATTACGACGATCTTTTGAAGTCGATGAAAAAGGCGGTGGCGGAATCCAGCGCTGAACGGCAAAAGAAGGGTTATCCTGGGCTGGAACTTGTCGGTTGGGCCGAACCCCCGCGTTACGACGCGGCTGCCCATAAACTTTATTGGGCCAAGGAGATTAAATTCACCGGAGAAAAAGAGGATACGTTGAACTACGACATCCGCATTCTCGGAAGGCGCGGGGTGCTGGTGTTGAGCGCGGTGGCCTCGATGCCGCAGTTGAGCGAAATCGAATCGCACACGCCGCAAATCCTGAGCATGGTAAATTTCAACGAGGGCAATCGTTACGCGGACTTCAACCCGAAAGGCGACAAAGTGGCGACTTACGGCATTGCGGCGCTTGTGGCGGGAGGAATTGCGGCAAAACTCGGTTTGTTCAAAATGCTTTGGGTGTTTCTGCTGGCTGCGAAGAAATTTGTGGTGATCGGGATTGTCGGAATCAGCGCGTGGTTTAAGAAGCGTTTTGGAAAAGCCAAGGTTACTCCAACGCCGTCGGTTTAAAAGTCTCGCCAGGAAAGTGGCCGGAATTCGCCTACACCGGCGACCGTATTGAAGAATTTGGGTGTTGACCCATATTGCGGTTGTAAAATGAAAATTAAAGAGATTTACCAAGGCGGGCGGGGGATGGTTCCGGCGGAGTCCGCAGAGTCCGCCATCGGGCCGCTTCCGGCGAGTGTGGATGATGTTGTTCTCTTGGACGCGTATTCGGAGACGATTTCCGGCGTGGTGGAGCGCGTCAGTCAGGCGGTGGTGAACATTCGAGTGCGCCGTGGGCAGGAGTCGGGTGGATCGGGGTTTATCGTTGCGCCTGATGGTTACATTGTGACCAACAGTCACGTTGTGCATGGGGCGGAGCACATTGAGGTGACTTTGGCTGATTCGCGTGTTTTTCCGGCGTGGCTGATCGGCGATGACCCGGAATCCGACTTGGCCATCATACGAATTGATGCTCCCCAGCTTTCGTATGTGCGCTTTAGCGATTCGAGGAAATTGCGGGTTGGACAAATTGCCATTGCCATTGGCAGTCCGTTTGGGTTTCAGCAAACTGTCACGGCGGGTGTCGTCAGCGCGTTGGGGCGTTCGATGCGCTCGCAATCGGGCCGTCTGATTGACAACATTATCCAGACTGACGCGGCGTTGAATCCAGGGAATTCCGGCGGGCCGTTGGTGAATTCGCACGGAGAAGTCATCGGAGTCAATACGGCGATTATTCAGTCCGCTCAGGGAATCTGCTTTGCCATTGCCAGCAACACTGCCGAGTTGGTTGCGGCGTGGCTGATCAAGGACGGATTTATCCGGCGCAGTTGGATCGGTCTCCAGGGCCAGACGGCGCCGATTCATCCAAGGATCGCCCGTTACCATCGGCTTAAGGGGCACGGCATTTTGGTTCTGGGAGTCGAACCGAATAGCCCGGCGGCGACGGCAAAGGCGCTTGAAGGGGATGTGCTGGTGGCGTTTCGCGGCGAGCCGGTCAGCAGCATCGACGAATTGCAGAGGCGCTTGGTGGCCGACGAGATTGGTGTGGAATCGGCAATCACGGTTTTGCGGCGGACGGAGTTGTTGGAGTTGAAAATCCAGCCTCTGGAGATGCCGGGGCGTTCGTCGCCAAGGAACAATTAACATTGTTTGTCAGGGTTGGGCCGCCTATTCTCCTGAATTGTGGGAAATGGGCGGTTTCGGCGTTGCCGGAAAACGTGAAAAAAGAACTTTACACGGTTTGCCTTCAAACTTAATGTATCCATTCACTAGAAATTGATCGAATAGAGAAATATGGAAAAAGGAAAGACGATATCAGGGTTCCAACTGCACGAAAAGGACACAGGGTCCGCTGACGTGCAGGTCGCTCTTTTGACCGAGCGAATCAATCATTTGACCGAACATTTGCAGAAGAACAACAAGGACCACAGCTCCCGCCGCGGCCTCTTGAAAATGGTCGGTCAGCGGCGCACCTTGCTGGAATACCTCCACAATACCGACCTGCCGCGCTATCAATCGGTCACCAAGAAGCTCAAACTCCGGCACTGACACTTTCTCCTTCGGGAGCTTCCATACCCGACCATGGACATGGTCCGATCAACGCATTGGCCTGGAATCGCGAACGGGCTGGCGCGCACCATTAACTTCGCGGAAAGGTTCCGCTGACTTGGGTAATTTCAATCAGCATCTGAATCTTTGCCCGCACGGGGCATCGAACTCGGATTTTGATTGAAGTTCCTCTAAGCTGGCGGATTTGAATATATATGTCAGAAAGAGTCACAGCCCTCGTAGGGGGCAATCAAATCACCATCGAAACCGGCAAACTCGCCAAACAAGCCGATGGCGCCGTCACAGTTCAACTGGGTGAAACAATCGTAATGGTCGCCGCAGTCGCCGCGACCAAGGCCAAGCCCGGCCAGGAATTTTTCCCGTTGACGGTGGATTATCGTGAAAAAGCGGCCGCAGCCGGAAAATTTCCCGGCGGTTATTTCAAGCGCGAAGGACGCCCGACCGAAAAAGAAATTCTGACCTGCCGTTTGACCGATCGCCCGATTCGTCCGCTGTTCCCCAAAGGTTGGTTTAACGAAGTCCAGGTTCAAAGCATTCTGTTGAGCGCGGATGGCGAGAATGATTCGGATATTTTAACGATCATCGGCGCTTCGGCGTCGCTCACGGTGAGCGATATTCCGTGGGACGGCCCGTTGGGGGCGTTGCGAATTGGCCGCGTTGGCGGGGAATTCGTTGCCAATCCGACTCACGCCCAAATGGCCGAGAGCGACATGGACATCATTTATGTCGGCAACGCGACCGACGTCGTGATGTTTGAAGGCGCATCGAAGGAAATTACTGAGGCGGAATTCATGGCCGCGCTGAAATTCGGCCAAGATTGCTGCCAGCCGTTGATCGAGGCGCAAAAGCAACTCGCGTCGCGCGGCGGCAAGAAGAAACGGAACATCACGGTCAGCGTGGTGCCTGAAGATATTTTGACAGAGGCGAAGAAGCTGGCCGGCGACCGGATGGTTCCGGCATTGTTGACGCACAAGAAGCTCGATCGCGAGCAGGCCGTTAAGGCTGTCACCGATGAGGTTGCCACGAAGCTTGTGGAAAAGTTCGGCGCGGAAAAAGTCACCGACAGCGTCCTCAAGGAAGCGTTTTATTACATCCAAAAAGAGGCGGTTCGCGGTTTGATCATGAACGACAACAAGCGCCTCGATGGGCGCAGCTTCGATGAAGTTCGCCCGATCTCCAGCGAGGTTGGAATCCTTCCGCGCGCGCACGGTTCGGCGCTTTTCAGCCGGGGCGAAACGCAGGCGGTGACGCTTGTGACGCTCGGCACGACCGAGGACGCCCAGGAATTCGATTCCTACACGGGCGGCGAGACGCAGAAGAAATTCATTCTGCACTATAATTTCCCGAATTATTCCGTCGGTGAAACTGGCCGCATCAGCGGGCCGGGTCGGCGCGAAATCGGCCACGGCGCGCTTGCCGAACGTTCAATCGAACCGATGCTGCCGCTGGACACCTATCCCTACGCGGTGCGCGTCACCAGCGAAATCATGGAGTCCAATGGTTCCACGTCGATGGCGACGGTTTGCGGCGGCACATTGGCGTTGCTGGATGCGGGCGTTCCTTTGATTCGTCCAGTGGCCGGCATCAGCGTCGGCATTTGCACTGAGCACGATGACGTCGATAAAATCAGCTCCTACAAATTGATGACCGACATCATCGGTTGGGAAGACGCGTTTTGCGACATGGATTGCAAAATCGCGGGCACCGAGAAGGGCATCACAGGATTTCAACTTGACCTGAAGCTTCGCGGTTTGCCCCACAAAATCATGGAGGAAGCGCTTGAAAAGGCGCGTGTCGCGCGGTTGGGCATTCTGAAAGAGATGGCGAAGACGCTCGACGCCCCGCGCAAGGAAATGAGCAAGTACGCTCCTCGCATCGTTCAGGTGAAGATCAATCCTGAGAAGATCGGCGCGCTCATCGGGCCTGGCGGAAAGAACATCAAGCGCCTCGTCGAGGAATCCGGTTGCGAAATCAATATCGACGACGACGGCACGGTGAACATTTACTCTGTGTCCGCGGAAGGAATGAAGATCGCACGTGATGCCATCGAGGGGATGACTGCTGAGGCCGAGATCAACAAGATTTATCGCGGCAAAGTTGTCACGATCAAGGAATTTGGGGCGTTCGTCGAATTTCTTCCAGGCAAGGATGGTTTGGTGCATATCAGCGAACTGGCCAATTTCCGTGTCA
Organism: Verrucomicrobiia bacterium; assembly: GCA_036501665.1. Classification (GTDB taxonomy): domain Bacteria; phylum Verrucomicrobiota; class Verrucomicrobiia; order Limisphaerales; family Palsa-1400; genus DATAUD01. The sequence continues at coordinate 20,011 of DASXZW010000055.1, read as the reverse complement.
AGGCAACTGAGGATATTGTCAAGATGGGTGACGAAATCTGGGTGAAGTGCCTTGGCGTCGATGAAAAAGGCCGCGTCCGACTCTCGCGAAAAGCCGCAATGGAAGACCGCGAGAAGGAAATTTCCGCGAAGCAGCCGCCTGCAAACTAATCTAAATACAGGGCGACTTGGACCTGTCCATGCGGTTGAAAAAGGGTGGCGCGGTCGTCTCGACCGCTCCAGTCGGCGTCCCGCCGACTGGCTCAGGTTATGTTTGATTTATCGTTTGAGCGGATCAGCAAAAACTGTAGCTGAGAAAAAGTCTCGTCGGCGGGACGCCGACGAGGGCGACCGGGACGGTCGCCCTACCCAACAAAACTGCTTGGATACGGCTCACATGAGATGGCGAGGATAAAAACGGCCCTTATCCGCAGGGGTTAGAGCGAATGATACACGATGTCGGTGTATTGATCGGGGCTGATCATGCCGCGGCCCCACACGGGTTTTAAATCTTCCAACGGCTTTTCCGCGATGAGCTCGGGAAGAGTCAGACCTTTCTTGTTCAGGGCGGCGATACTGTCATGGATCGTCACGAGTCTCTCGTGGAATTCAACGAGATAATCCTTGTTGGAGATTGGCCCGTGGCCAGGAATCACTTTTGTATTGTTGTCAATTATTGAGATGATGTGTTTGCTGGCCTTTATCATCCCGCCGATTTTTCCGCCGGAATCGTAGTCAATTAAAGGAAAGCCTCCATTATTCGTCACCAGGTCGCCGCAGTGAATGACGTTGGAGTTTGGAAAATGAATAAAAATGTCGCTATCCGTATGGGCGGGACTGGCGTGTTCCAAGTGCAATTTCTCTCCGTTGAAGTCGATCTGCCGGGTGCTGGAAAATGTTTCGGTTGGCAACGCATCGGGTGGCGATGGCGGGAAATGAATGTTGAAAGCGGCGATTTCGTGGAATTCCTTCATGCGCCGAGGAACATTCTTGTGCGCCAGCACACGCGCCCCAAGGGCACGAAGTAATGCGTTGTTATCCACATGGTCAAAGTGCCAGTGGGTGTCGATGACCTGCGTAATGGGGTTGGCGCTGATTGAGTCCAAAGTTTCCTTCAATTTCGGCCAGGCCGGCTGGACGAAAGTGTCAATCAATAATTTGCCGTCTTTGCCATCGGAGACTATGACGTTTCCCCCGGGGCCGGAAAGGAGCGTCAGGTTTCCGCCGAGCTTGGTCGTAACAATCGGCGTCGCGCCAAAACTTGCCCGAAACTTGGTCAATACAGCTGTGTCCGCAGCGAAGTCCTGCTTGGCAACAAGGGCGCCAGGCAAGGAGAGCGATGCCAAGACGACGCCCGATAGTGTCGCCGAGGCTTTCAGAAATTCGCGTCGATTTGTTTGTTTCATTTCAATCATTCTTGACCTCCGAAAATTGACGTTATCGCCGGGTATTTGTTGCCGGTTCACCAAGTTACTCAAACTTTGGCGTGGGGCAAGATTCGATGTCGCGGAGCAATTTTTAAAATTCTATAGGCATTTTCAGCCCCCCTCTCTTGGCGCTTCGCGTCCGTTCTCTCCCCGCCAAGCGGGGAGAGAATTAAAGAGAGGGGCGCCAAAATCTCGGCTACAGAATTTTTTAAAGTGCTCTGAACAGATTGAAAATAATGTTTGCCCGTGGAATTGTGATTTATTCAGAAAGAATCAGTTCGCGGCGAATATCAAACAACGATTAGCAAACGGTTGATGCGGCGATCGCGGCATCGGCGAATAAAGGAAACATGAGCACAAATGCAGCAGAGTCCGAACTCAAAAATACGACTGCAAAACACAAGATCGTATCGCGAGAGGAATGGATTGTGGCGCGAAAGGAACTCCTCGACGCGGAGAAGGCGTTGACGCGGCGCAGCGACGAGTTGGCGCGATGGAGGCAGGAATTGCCGTGGGTTCGAGTTGAGAAAGATTACCGCTTTGAGACCGATGAAGGCAAAAAGTCGCTCGTCGATCTTTTTGGAGGACGTTCGCAACTCATTATCTACCATTTCATGTTTGGGCCTGACTTCAAGGCAGGGTGTCCGTCCTGTTCCTCCATTGCGGACAGCTTCAACGGCATCTTCTTTCACCTCGAAAATCACGACGTCGGTTTCTACGCGGTGTCGCGGGCGCCGCTGGCCAAGTTGCAGGCGTATAAGCGGCGGATGGGGTGGAGTTTCCGATGGGCGTCATCGTTCAACAGCGATTTTAACTACGACTTCCAGGCCGGGCACACCGAGGAACAGGAGAAGTCGGGAGCTGTCGAATATAATTTCCGAATGATGCCCAAGCCGCCGCCGACTCCTGTGGAGGAGAGTCCGTGGATGACTCAGATCGCATCGGGCGCGGGCACGAACTGGGCGACATTCAAGCGGGAGATGCCAGGGATGAGCGCGTTCGCGCTCGAGAATGGGACCGTTTACCATACTTATTCCGCCTACGCGCGAGGGTTGGACGCCCTTTGGGCAATGTATCAGTGGCTTGACCGCGCGCCCTTCGGACGCAACGACAACGACATGTGGGTCCGCCGACATGACGAATACAAGACGCCCGCCCCGAATGCCGAGTCATGTTGCTCTTCGGAGGAGGAGAAGCGATGAGCGTTATTTATTGACGTTTGTGGCGTCCTACGGTTTTCGGAAGATTTCGTAGAACTGCTTCGGTCCATTGGTCGAAATGGTAAATCCGAAAAATCCCTGGCTAAGTTGAGATCCTGTTGCGTTGGTCACGATTTGATAAGAGCCATTGATTGTCGGAGAGCTGGCCAGTGCGAAGTTCGACACAGTATTCGGCGCGGACGCTCCGAAAGTAACCGTCACCGTGGTTTTGTTGAAAATAATTCCAATCGGCGACGGCGGGGCAGGGGGCGCTTCGCCAACTTGTATCGCAGCGATTGTGGTTGCCTGATTTGTGCCAGGCGGGGAGAAAACGCGCAGCGTGTGCGCGGTGCCAGTCACGGCGTAGAGATTTCCAACGTTGTCCCAGCTTGTGGCGAAGTATTGGTTCGTCCGGTCAAGATTCGGCACGATCGTTGAACCGGTCAGCGCGTCAAGAATACGGACGCCGTTTGTCCCGACTGCGCAGGCGACGTATTTTGGATTGGTGCGTGAATCAATAGTCGTGTCAGAGATGCCGAGGAAGCTTGGATCCCCGGGGCCGACGGTCCATGTGGCTGAGTTCGATAGCACTTCTCCTGACCACATGGGAAATTCCATGCTGGCCGCATCTGTCGCGTTGGCGGTAGTCAAGTTTTGGCTCACGAAAATGTCGAAATTGGAATCGACCATCAACCCGCCAGAAGCGGCCTGAGTTAAGTTCGGGCCGACTGCCACGGCCTGGGTGCCAACGTCATCGTTTGTGTCAACGGCGCCGTCGATCAAATGCCAGTTCCAGACGCCTGCGCCGCCGGGATCAATTTGACCGAGCCAGACGCGACCGTTCGTGGTGGCGGTGTCAGTGACATCCATCGAGAACCAGCCGTTACCGTTTGGAATTGATTGGTTCAGGTAAAAAGGATTGGCGGTGTAATTGTCCTTGGTCAGAACGACTTGATTTGTCGTCAACGCCATGTCGAAGGCCACGACTTCACCATGATCGACCGTATCCATCATGTAAAGCCGGTCATCGTCGCCGACTCTTAATTTTTGCGGGACATCACCATTGCCGTCATCGAAAATTCCGTCGAACCCGCCATTGCCATCGGGGCCGTCGTCGGCAAAGGTTCCATCCGCGTTCAATTTCAGAATAGTCACGCTGTCGCCTGGCGTCGTCGCCGAAGACGGACCGGTCCCGGCGCTGCCGATGAAGACGCGCCCATAGTAGAGGCTGTTGGAATTGTTATCGACAGCAACGCCGCGCGGCAAATAGACGTAATTGCCAACGTCGTTCGTGTCGCGGCTGATTTGTGTCCAATTCGCGTAACCGGTGGCTGCGGCGGTGATCGAGACTGTGTAAGGTCCGGGCGTCACCGAAATTCCATTGGTGTCATCGCCGTTCCACCGGACAAGGTTTGTCCCGCGAAATGTCCCGTTCGCGCCTGAGGCAACGGAGATTGTTTGGACTACTTTGGCGTTAGTACTGATGGTGATCGTCACACCGCGAGTGGCTTGTTCGTTGAGGATGTAGGAAATATTGAGATTTCCTCCCGCATTGCTCGTGACGAGCGTGCGCGAACCATCGAACTTGATGTCGGTGGCATAAACATTGGCGCGAGCAGTGGTGGAAAACAATGACCAGGCCAGCACAACGACGAAAAACCTCCAAGCAATATTCTTCATAATGTAAAACCCACGCCACTTTAATGTGGCCCGAGCGTTTAGTAAACCCCCCAAGTATTTGAGAAGCAAAAAACGGACTAAGGGCTCGACCCCGGAAAGTCCACTCGATGGGTGATGGATTACAGCCAGAAATATTAGTGGCGTCGGCACAGCGACGCCCTACCACGGAGTTAGAGGGCGAGGTGGGACCAGAGTTGTTCGGGGGTGGCTTTTATGTTGACGTAGAAGGGGCCGAATTCGCCGAACCGCGCGGTGACTTCGTCGAACCGCATTTCATAGACGATTTCCTTCAGCGCATCGACCTGGTGGGCCATGAGCGTGACGCCCCACTCGAAATCGTCCAGGCCGGTCGAGCCGGTGATCAGTTGGGAGACGCGACCGGAATATTTTCTCCCGACGCGCGCGTGGCCGCCCATCAATTTTTTGCGGGTGGCGAAATCCTGCGAATACCAGTTGTCTCCGGCGACGCGGCGTTTGCTCATCGGATAGAAGCCCATGACCTCCCAATCGGGCATTTCGGGGTAGAGGCGATAATGTTCGTATTGACGCATCCGCTCGCGCAATTCGCCGATGCGTTTTTGGAATTGCTCGGAGTCCGGCGCGAGCTTTTCCTGCTCGATCAACATGCGCTGGTTGTCCTCGTCGCTGGACATGTATTCGCTCAGTTCGGTGACGCTCAAATAGGAAAAGACTCGGATCAAGGATGAGAGCGGGAAGCAGGCTTCGAGATTGCGGTGCATCTGGCCGAGTTCGCCGAGCGTTGCGGCGAACAAAATGAACGCCATGTCGGCCTTGTTGCCGATGTTAGCGTAGGTCATCAGGCGCGGCTGGCAGGGATTGGAATTGGCGGCGCAAAGGGCGGCGAGTTGCGCTCGTTTTCGCTCGGAATGGCCGGCGGGGAGGCGCGACCAGCGTTCGCGGTCGATGCGGTAAAAGAGGTGCATCACGTGGATACCTTTATCAAGCTTAACGACGGGGAGATTTGAGGTCATTCGATTTGCAAAACTTGATCGAGCAAGGTCGGAAGTTGCTCGGCGATGGCGGCGTTTCCGGCGAGGAGGTTCACCCCGGCGTTGATCGCGGCGGATTGCGTGGCGGCGTCATGCACCGGGGAAAAAGCGAGAACTGGTATGTGTTGCGTGGCGGCGTTGGCTTTTAATTTGGCGATGGCGGCGCAGGCTTCGGCGGCGGGAACGAGTTCGGCGACGAGGACGAGGGGTTTTTCGCGCTCGCAATCGACGGGCAGCATGGCGAGGGACGGAAGCGACTGGACGCGGTAACCCATGTCCTGCATCCGGTTGGACAACTGGCTGCCCGGCAACAAATTCGAGTAATAAATCAAAGCCAACGGCTTGCTCACGGGGAGAGATTGGCACAGGCGAGGGGCGGGGCAAAGGGGAAATTGGGAATTATGAATTAAGAATGATGAATTAAAAAAATCGTGGGATGAAGCCGCTGCGCGCAAACACCTGGAAACTCTCAGCGTTTTGCGAGGAGGAAAATACTTAGGACGGCGAAGGCGATTCCGATGAGCTTTCGTGGCGTAACAGCTTCGTGCAGGAAGACGAATCCAAGGATTGCTCCGCCGACGATGAACATTCCGTAGATGGGAACAACGATGCTTGCCGGACCCAACGAAAGCGCGCGGAAAAGTGACATAACAGCGACGGTCAGGGCGATTCCGGTGGCGTAGGCGAAACATCCGTTCGTGCTCACGAAATCTTTTGCGGTGACGTGTTGAAGGTCGCCGCGGAAGAGGGTGACGCACACAGCGGTGGTGAAAACGATGGCGCAGGCGATGGCCAGTACGAGAAAACTGGAGAATTGGCCGTTGCGCGTCGCCAGTTTGACGAGCAGGGTGGTGAACGAATAACCGACCATTCCGATCAAGGCCCATGTAATGTGGTTCATAGTGTCATGTCACTTATAGAAATTACTTCGCAGCCTGCTTATGACAGGAACCTGCGGCTGCAACGTAATATTGATTTTAGGATTTGCGAGCCAAGGCGGTATGTTCGGTGCATTTCTGGCTGTCATGCCAGGCGGCTTCAAGGCTGGTTTTTAACTTGATAACTGATTGTTTGATAGAGCGAAACCAAGGGGTTCACGCGGTGTTACACGCTATAATGACTAGAGTGCTGCAAAAGAAGGACTTCTTAAAATTACAATTGACGATCGTAGGGCTATGTTTGGTTTCGGCTTATGTTCGGGCAAGTAGCAACGGCGGGCCAAAAGTGGGAGATGTTTCCCCTTTGTTAAGTGCGACCGCTCTGCTTCAGGCTCCGGAGGGCGCCACATTGGATGCGGCTACGTTGCGGGGAAAGGTCGTGGTCCTTGAATTTTGGGCGACGTGGTGCGGACCTTGTGTAGCAGCCATACCGCACCTCAACGACTTGGCCGATCAATTCAAGGACAAGTCGGTGCGGTTTATTGCCACCACGGCGGAGGACGAGGCCACGGTTCAACCGTTTCTCAAAAAGCGCCCCATTCACGCCTGGGTTGCTTTGGATACAAATCGCGCCATGAACAAAGCGTTTGCCGTAACTGGCATCCCCCACACGGTTGTCCTGGATAAGGAAGGGAATATCGCGGCTATTGCTTATCCTACGGAATTGACCGCGCAGCATTTGAGCGATCTGCTCGCAGGCAAGAAAATTTCGTTGTCTGAAGCTCGCGGTGAGGAGGTACCAAATCAAAAGCCATCGGACAAGCCAGCACTTTTAGAAATCTCAGTGCGACCATCGGATGCCACCAACGCGGGCGGGTTTGGCTGGGGCAACGGAAAAATCAATGCTCGCGCATGCACGGTGTGGAGGACATTGCCTTTGGCATTTGACACAACATTTCCACGCATCGTCACCAACGCGCCACTCCCCGCAGGAATGTACGACTTCACAATCACTGAACCGCAAGCCAGTGAGGAGGAGATGTCCGGGCTGTTGCAAACGGCGCTGAAGGTCACATTTGGGGTGACGGGCAGAAAGGAAGCTCGTGAGAGAGCCGTTTTTCTCTTGAAGATAAAGGCATCCACCGCTCCGGGACGGACAATTTCCCCGACGCAAGCAAAGTCTTTTCGCGAGGGCGGTGGGGAGATCAGTGGCGTCGGCGTTACCATGAAGCTGCTTGCTTCGGCTTTGGAGGAAAGCTTGAAAAAGCCGGTGATCGACGAAACTGGCTCGAAAGACGAATACGATGTCATGCTGAGGTGGAGTGAGACAGATTCGGACAAGGGGAACCGCGACGCAATATTGGCAGCGGTACCCGATCAACTGGGGTTGGAGTTGATTCCTGCCACGCTGCCGGTCGAAATGACGATCATCGAACAAAGCAAGGTAGCTCTTTCAAAGGAAGTCTCGGATCACCAATAATCTCGCGTTTTCAAACCCGAACGATTGAGAAAAGCGGCGGCAAGCCGCGCGCACTCCAAACGCTTCGCATTGTTTGAAGGCACTCCGTTGTCGCTAACCTTTGGTGTGAGTCGCAAATTCCTGCTCGGTTTTAGGCGGAGTTGAACCGCAAGGGGAGTCGTTGTCGTGCCGAGCGGACCTGGGGGACAGCGCGGCTTCGTCAAAAACTTCTGGCTATTTGTTTATCTGATCGAGGGCATTGCGGGAGAGCTGGTCGGAGGGGTTGATTTCAACGGCGTGTTGGAGGCTTTGTCGGGCGGCTTTGACATCGCCAAGTCCGATCTGAACGAAGCCAAGGTTGCCCCAGGCTTTGGCATCAGACGCGTCGAGGCGGAGGCAGGTTTGGAATTCGCGTTCGGCGTCGGGCAGGCGCTTTTGCAGGCGAGCGACCAAGCCTGCGAAGTAGTGGGCGCGTTCAAAATTGGAATCAAGTTCGAGGGCTCGTTCGATTTGCTTTCGGGCTTCGTCGGTTTTCCTCTGCGCTAATAGAATGCCGCCCAGTTTTACGCGCGCTTCAGCGTTGGTGGGATTTTCGCGCACGTCTTCTTCGTTGCGGAGAACGCCCATGTCAAACTTGCTTTTCTGATCGGCGGTGTACAGAGCCTTTTCATCTTCAGCCCGCTCCGGCAGCAGGAGGAAGGAAAGTTCCGCCATTTCATCGGTGAATTGCGATCCGTATTGGACGCGTTTGGGCGGATGATTCGGATTTCGCGGGTTGTTGGTGGAATTATCATAGGTAATTTGCATACGCAAAGTTGATCCGCGCGGCAGCTTGACCGGTTTCTGAAAGCGATAGTCTCCCTGCCAATTGAAGTCCCAGTTGGTGATCAGAATCAAGGGCTGGCGAGAGCCGTCGGGCAAATCGGCGTGGCCTTCTACTTCCCGACCCAGGAGATGGCAATGCGGCAGGACCGCCAACGCTTCGCAATCCACGGGCAAGGTGAATGACCGTTCGACGACGAAATTTGTCGCGTCCGGAGGGATGTCAACCATCAGCGAGGTCAGAACCAACCGGTAGGCGGCGCGTTGTGGGGGCTGGTTTGTAAAGTACAATCCCACCTTGAAACGAATGGGTTCAATCCGGCCTGTCGGACGCATGTGAGCTTCCAGCACCAGATCGGTTCCCTGGTCGAGAACCCAGGGCATTCCTGCGGGAGAAATCGAGGCTTTTTTGCCGGGTTGCCATGTCAGGAATTGGCCTGCGGGCATCTCGGGGCCTTCGGGCATTTCGCCGGGAAAACCGGGAGTTTGTTGGGCGGCTTCCTTCAAGCGCGATTGGTGGGAATGATCTGTTTCGATAAAAACATGGTGCGCGGCCCGGCTTTCCGGTCGAAACTCGATGGCGCGGACATATCGCCTTTCCTGCACGGGGCTTTGGATCACGAAGTTGCGGTAAATGTCCTTGCCGTCCACGGGCAGATTGTAAGTCTTTGCCATTTCCACCACCAAATCAGGCGGGCCCAATTGCCATTCGCTAGTCCATTGCGGAGCGGGCGGCAAATCTGCGGGCGCGCCTTCTTTCGCGCCTTCAGAAACCCAGCGCCGAATCAATTCGAGATCGTTATCATTCAAACTGCGCGCGCCGATTAACTTGGGATAGCCGTGACCGGTGATGGGTGGACATGGCGGCATGTAGGCGTCGCTGGTTACGTCCAGAATTTGCTGCGCGCGCTTTGCGACGTCGGCATAACGGATAAGTTCGAACGGCGTCGCTTCGCCTCTGTGATGACACGGAGCGCAACTGCGGTAAATGATGGGGGCAATGTCCTTGTTAAAGGTTACGGTCGCTTGTGTAGCCGACGCGTCTTCTGCGCGAGTCACGAAAGGAAGGAACAACGCAAGTGCAAGAAGCCAAAGACCTTGCTTCATCGAGTTTTCATTTCCCCTCAGGCAAAGGAGCAATAAAAACAGGATGCAGTTCTTTCGCAGCAGCGGTCAGTTTTCATGCTTTACTTGCTTCTTCACTAAACCGAAAGTCGTTCTCGGGTTGCCGTGGCAAACCTCGCTAAATTGACGGGTGAACCCTTGGTTTAGTGTGAGGATAAACCTTACATTAAGTCAAGGGACTTCAGGAGAGTTAAAGAGCGGCAAGCGGGTGGTTGTGGCTGCTGACGCAGAAGGCTGATTGGCGAGTTTGGGTTGCGGGGATTTGGGACTAATGCTATTTATGTCGCATGAAAGCGGTCAATCTTGTCGATGTTTTGCACCGGAAAAGGTTTAAGCCGTTTGAATTGAAACTGGACAGCGGAGAATCCATCTCGGTCAAACATCCTGACTGCGTTCTATTCAGCGAGGACAAAACAGTCGCGGTGGTGGCCGAAGGCGAGCACTTTCACATCGTCGATTTAGAACACATTTCAAATCTGATGTTTAGACAGAAGTGAGGCGTTAGCCGGGTGGGCCAAGGCGATGACCCTTTCTCATTATCGCAACCGGCGTTAGTGCTTAATATCAATATATTTTAGTAACGCGACGGAACCAGTTTGTTCCCCATTCACCGAAGTGCCGCTCGAATAAACAAATGTTCCCTGAGGCGAGATATTTCCCATTCCCGACGTCGAACTTCCTAAAATTTGATATTGTGTCGAAATCATTACGACAGCATCGGCTCCTTCAGCCTTGGCCTCCTTGACGATTAAATCAATTGCCTTTTGTTTGCTTAGGGAACTCATCAGGAAGCTGCCTCCTCGATAATAGCCCCCTTGCATGATGCTCAAGACTTTGTATCGTCCAGCCGGCTCCCCGCTCATATAAAAATCAATGCCATTTATCGCCTGAAACGCTCCGCCCTTTCCCTCGAACTCTGATTGCCCTGTCCATTTTAGAACTGTTCCCGTCGCGCAACCGAAAAGTAAAGTTGAACACGCAACAGTAGAAAACAGGAACGCAATCCATTTGGTTAACTGGTTCATTTTGCGATGTTGGTTTTGATTGACGCTGGAAGTCAACCTGAAAAGTATTCGCAACTGATGGAGGATATTGTTCACTGGCGCCTAGTAATCTGCCGCGGACTATATCGGGATTATATCAAAGAGGTTTTCAGAACTGAGTTTCTTAGCTGCCTTCAGCAGTAGCTGTTTGAGCACAAGACTTCTAATAGATCGTAGTTCAATAGTTAGTACAAACGTGAGTATTTCTAATCCAACGGGTTGGTACGTTTCTTGCAAGTAGATTGGCCAGCATAGGGGACTTAAAACACGATCGCGGATCGAGAAGTTACACCTTACCAAATCAAGATAGACAAAAAAGGAAATAAATGAAACGTGACGACATATTAGACGCTAACGCACCGGACTGGAAGATTGAGGCACGACGGAAAATGGAAAAAAGAATGATCTTTATCGTGGTTAACTGGAAAAATGCCCATGATTGGCATTTTTCAACCGAGGTGGCACTCGAATTAAACTATACGTTTAGAAATTTTCCCGACGAATCAAAGGCCTTATTCGAGCCCAAAACAAAAAGTTAGAACGACCACGTCAAAGGCTTCAATGTGACGAGCACCTCCTGTTCAGTTTTTTGGCGGAGTTGGCCGCTGGCATCGTCGTATCGTGGCCTTTTTCACGGCGCAATTTGGCCGCCACTCCGTGTGATTCGAGGGTTCCGAAGAACACTTATTATGTGTGTTCTTCGCAATTGCGCCGAGAGTTTGGAATGCGCGCGGCTTGCTGCCGGTTTTATCGCAGGATATTGAAGTCCGGACGGCAAAGCGGTAGCGAGCTACCGCACATCTCCATACGCTTCGCGCTGTTTTATGAGGTGTTAGAAATCGTCGTCTAGTTTTATGTTGTCGATTTTGAGGTTGTAGATCGTTTTGATTTGCGCCGGGGAAGCGGTTCGCTCGAACCATGCCGCGGAACACCAAGGATATTGGTTTGCGACCGCCACTAATCCATGTTTGACAGGGTTTTGATGAACGTAGTTAAGCCGTGTCAGGTAGGAGTATTGATAGGTTAGCCGAGTGTCCCAAAAGTTATGCCAGACGGTCCGCCCCTCAGTGGCATCAGCGCGATTGGCCTCAATTGCCGAGCGCGAGTGAAGCTTTGTAAGAAGCTGGCGCATAGGCGCGGAATCGGGGCTGCCACGCGCCACAAAATGGTAATGATTGGAGAACACTGCCCAAGCTTCGAGTTGCCATCCGTATGCATTGGACAAGGAAAGCAGCATTCGCTCAAGAAGATCGCGTTTTGGAGCATTATCGAAGACGTGTTGTTTGCGGAGTGTGCCAGCGGTGATAAAATAGACGCCGTGTTCGCTGAGGCGGTGGACTGGCGCGTGAGGCCAGTCTTTGGGCACGGCTTCGGATGCTAAATTCTTTGAAGCGCCGGGCGCTAAACTGAAATTCGACGGCACCGGTGGCAAAGGATCGTTCATGCAACAAAGCTATCAGGTTGTATGACGAATCGGAAGGCGCGAAGCGTTTGGAGTGCGGAAGCTTGCTGCCGCTTTGTCTGCGGATTCTGATATGCTGGCTCTCTTTGACAAGGGGAAAAGCGGCGGCAAGCCGCTCGCACTCCAAACGCTTCGCGCGATTTGAATGTGGTCCGCGTTTGCTACGTTTTGGCGGGACTAGCGAGTTCACGCTGGGTTTTTAGGCGGAGTTGGCCGCAGGCGGCGTCAATGTCGTGGCCTTTTTCGCGGCGCAAGGTGGCCGTCACTCCTTGGGATTCGAGGGCGGCGAGGAAGGCTTCCTGCGCGGGTTCTTCGGGGCGGGTCCAAGGGAGGTCTTCAACTTTGTTGTACGGAATAAGATTCACTTTCGCGCCGAGGCGGCGGGCGAGGGCGGCCAGCGGCGGGATTTGGTCGAGGGAGTCGTTGACGCCGGCGATGAGGATGTATTCGAGGGTGAGCATGCGGCCGTTTTTTTGCTGGTAATATTCGCAGGCGGCGGTGAGTTCGCTGAGCGGATATTTTTTGTTGACGGGCATGATTTTGGCGCGGGTTTCGTCGATTGCGCCGTGTAGGGAAATGGCGAGGCGGAATTGCGCGGTCTCGTCGGCGAGTCGGCGGATTTGCGGGGCCAAGCCACTGGTGGAAACGGTGATTTTGCGCGCGCCGATTTTTCCGCCCCAGGGAGCGTTGAGGGTTTTCAAGGCTTTGAGGAGGTTGTCGTAGTTGGCGAGCGGTTCGCCCATCCCCATGATGACGAGATTGTTGACAACGCGTTCGGCGCCGGCGTTGGGCTTGCCTTCGAGGCGTTCGATGGCGAGGACCTGGTTGATGATTTCGTGCGGTTCGAGATTGCGTTTCCAGCCTTCGAGGCCGCTGGCGCAGAATTTGCATCCATAGGCGCAGCCGACCTGAGTGGAGACGCAGAGGGTGCGGCGGTCGCTGGGCTCGCCGTAAAGGGCAGGGTTGGCCGGGATGAGAACGCTTTCGATGAGTGCGTCGTCAGCGAGTCGCCAGAGAAATTTTTGTGTGGTGTCGCGCGCGCCTTGTTTGCGGGCGAGTTCGGGCCAATGAAGCTGGAAAGTTTCGGCGAGCGATTGGCGCAACGCCTTGGGGAGATTGGACATTTCGTCCCAAGTTGCGGCGCGGCGATTGTAGAGCCATTCGAGGAGTTGGCCGACGCGATAAGCGGGCTGTCGCCAGAGGGCAAATTGCGCCTCAAGCTCGTCGCGGGTCACGGAACGGATGTCAACCTTCACGCGCGTAATCTACAACAAGTAGCCGCGAGCGCGATAGCAATCGGTGGTCATAAACGCAGGTAGGGACGGCTCAGCATCCGCGAGCGGTGCATTCCATTCTGTGCTGACTCCGAGCCGTCCGCGGACACCTCGGCGAGGTGTCCCTACCTAGGGATCAAGTCAAACCGTCAGCGAGGCGCGGAAGCCGCGGCGGCTGTAGTAGGATTCCGCGCCGTTGTGATAAGTGAAGACGCGACCGAAACGGCGATCACAAAAAAGCGCGCCGCCGAGTTTTCGGACGTCATCGGGAGTTTTTATCCAGGTCGAAGTTTTTGTGTCAAAGCTGCCGAGCTTTTGGAGTTCGCGATATTGTTCTTCGGTCAAAATTTCGACGCCCATCGCCGTGGCTAAATCCACTGCGTTATTGGGCGGTCTGTGCTCTTTTCGCGATTCCCAGGCTTCGCGGTCGTAGCAAACGCCTGCGCGGCCTTGGGGACTTTGTTCCGAACAATCGTAAAAAATGTATGCGCCGGATTTTTTATCGTAGCCGATGACATCCGGTTCGCCGCCGGTCTTTTCCATTTCATTCAGTGACCAGAGTTTTTCTGCGTGGGCTTCCAATCTGGCCTGGACTTTCGACCATTCAAGAGCTGGATGGCGGTTCGGGTTTTTCTCGAAACGAGCTTTCAACGCTTTGAAAAGGTCATCGCGTTGTTTTGGCGACAATTCTTTTTTGTTGCACTCACGCATCGGTAGGAAGAATAGGCTGCGATGGGCCTCTAAGGAGTGACTCCGAGAGCTGGTTTATTGAACCTGACGCCCTTTCGAATGGCATGATCAACCATTTGACCAATGTATCGGCGGCGTTCACCAAGAGGCAAATGGTTCACACGAGCCATCTCTTCGCCAAAGGCGCGAACGTGAAAATCGTAGATTGCCTCCCGCAATTTTCGTTGCGCGACTGGCACGTATTTCTTTCTGTGTTGCACAGTTTTTTTCACGCCTCGAAGAATTTAAAGTGTTCGCGGACGTTTGGCAACCACGCCATCGCGGCAGGATTTATGATCCGGGCCGTCGCCTCGCGCGCTTCTGCAATCATACGTGTCAAGCCGTAATCACGCAACGGATTCATCGGAAGATGCTTTTCCGCGCACCGGATGCGGAGTTCGTGTTGGGCTGGCAATCCTGCGCTCATTGGAAGCCGCGATTTTCGGACTTCAATCATATATCTACGCACGGCTTTTTCATAAATATCCAAACGAATGCGGTCGAGTTCGTGCCAATACTCGATCTCGGCACGCAGGGCGAATCGGAGCTGGGGATCATTGTTTGCGGCCAATTCCAAAACGGGACGTTGCTTGATCAAAGCGGCGGGTTTTTTTGCGTGTGAGAACGCAAGTAAAAGCTTCTTATCGTAAAGATGCAACCATCCACGCTCATCTCCCATTTCGATCATTCTTGCGCCAAGGGCAGTTACAAATGGCCAGTCTTTGTCGCGGTTTGTGCGCTTCATTTCCGCCACCGTATGCGGGCTCGCAAAGAAGCCCTGTGCTTCAGTCTCCCACGACGAACTTGACCGCAGCGCCACACCAAAGACATCAAGAAATGCCCCTGACTTTGCAGGAGGCTAAACAAAATGACTGGTCCATCCACCGTGAAACCAGCGAGCATCCAAAGGCGCAGATAAATTTCCACGGTAGCTGGGCAAATGCCCTCCTAACGTTGTTTCACCTAACAACCCTAAAAGTTTATCGGCTGAATCCGGAATGCAAAGCAGATCGCAGTCTTGCGTTGCCTCAGATATACCAAATGCCACACATGCCATGCCGCTGGTAATGGCGCAGGCAATGCCGCGGCTGTGAGCACGGGTGACTAAATTTTCATAAAACTGCTCGAGCTCGGAGTAGCTGAAAGGCATCACCATGCTTACCACAATGCCATCCTTGCGTCGAGCATCACTCCAGAATCGCCGAGATTCGCCAAACGAATCGGAGAGACTTATTATTTTTCATCGTTCTTCAGCACAACGAAGCGGCTGACGCCGTGGCTGACAAGATTCATCATCACACCGTTTTTTGCGCTGGAGGATTTCATGGCGTCGCGGAATTGGCGCGGGTTGGCGACGCGCTTGCGGTTGATCTCGGTGATGACGTCGCCAACTTTGATGTCGCTTGCTTCGGCGACAGAATCCGTTTCAACGCTCGTGACGACGACGCCTGAGATTTCGTCGATTTTATATTCGGTCGCGAGAGATTTGCTCATCGGCTGAATGGTCAGGCCGAAAGAAACGGCTTCCTCTTGTGCTGGATGGGCGGGGGTGACATCTTCGGCCAATTCGTCACGGTCCGGCAGGGCGGCGACGGCGACTTTGATCGTGAGATGCTCCGAGGCGCGGACAACATTTAGGACGATGACGTGGCCGGGCGGTTTGATGCTGATTTCCTGCTTCAGTTCGCGGCTGGTGGCAATCGGCTTGGCATCGACGGAAGTAATGACATCGCCTGCGCGCAACTCGGATTTGGCGGCGGGGCCGCGCGGGAGAATTCCGCGGACTTCGACGCCGTCCTTGGTGTCGGGGGCGAGCTTGGATTCCAGAGCGAGGTAGTCAGGGTCGTCGCGCAAATCGCCGATGGTGATGCCGAGGTAGGAGCGGGTGTATTTGCCTTCGTTGATCAGGTGATCCATGACGCGCCTGGCGAGATTGATCGGGATGGCGAAACCGATGCCGGTGTTCATGCCTTCGATCATGGTGTTGATCGCGACGACTTCTCCGTAAAGGTTGACGAGCGGGCCGCCGCTATTGCCGGGGTTGATGCTGGCGTCGGTCTGGATGAAGTCCTGGTCGGAGTAGCCGGAGTAGCCGCTGTTCTCGAAGGTGCGGCTCTTGGCGCTGACGTGGCCGAACGTCACACTGTAACTCAGCGCGAAGGGCGCGCCGATGGCCAGGACGAATTCGCCGACGCGCGTGGTGTCGGAATTGCCGAGCTTGGCGGGTTTGAGGCCAGTCGCAGAAATCTTGACGACCGCGACATCGGATTCAGGATCGGCCCCTTTGACAACGCCCTGGTATTCTGTGCCATCCTTGAAGCGGACGGTGATTTTATCGGCGTTTTCGACGACGTGATTGTTCGTGAGAATGTAACCGTCGGCGGTGACAAGGATTCCGGAACCTTCGCCCTCGAATTTGCGGGGGGCATTGCCGCGGCGGCCCTTGTGTTCGTCCCAGTATTTGCGAAATTCCGGGGGAAGAGCGTCCCAGAGCGGGCTGTCGGAGTCTTCGTCGGAGGCCGCTTTGCCGACGATCTTGATGACGACGACCGAACTGGAGGCCTGATCGGCGACCTGGATGAAGGCTTCGTTAAGCTGGCGCGCAAGGTCGATAGGAGAAGCATCGCGCGCGGGACAAAGTTGCGTGCCGATAAGGACAGTCGCCAGCGCGATGGAGCTGAGCGTGAAGAAATTGAATCGTTTCATAATTGCTTGCAAAAATTTCCTGGGCGCGCGCTTCCAAGCATCCGCATTGACTTGCATTACGGGCGTCGTTAACGTGCTTTCGCTAACGACCGAATGGAAATGGCCCAATGCAACACATAATCGAAAAACTACTCATATTGCAAGACAGGGATCGTCGCATTCTGCACATCAAGGAACAGTTGGCGCGGGTTGAACCGGAGCGGCAATTGTTCCAATCAAGAAACTCCTCAGCGCAGTCGGGATTGGACGCGGCGAAGTTGAAAGTCAAACAGGCCGAGACGGAACGCAAAAAACTGGAACTCGACGTAGAGACGAAGAAGACGCAGATCGAAAAATACGCGCTGCAACAATTTCAGACGAAGAAGAACGAGGAGTATCGCGCGCTCGCGCACGAGATCGAGAATGCAAAAGCGGACATCGGGCGTTTGGAAGATCAGCAATTGGAGTTGATGGAGCAGATCGAGGCGCATCAGAAACAATCGGTGGTTGCGGCGCGGGAAGCAGATGAGGCGCGGAAGGTGACTGAGAGTCAATTAAAGGAAATCACGTCCGGCGAGGAACGATTGAAGGCGGAACTGACGGGTTTGGAGAGCAACCGGGATGAGTTGACGACGGCAATTGACGAACCGGCATTGCGCAAGTATCAGCGGCTGCTTCGCGCGAAGGGGGACAACGTGGTGGTGGGGATTCAGCATGGAGTTTGCGGCGGTTGTCATATGAAATTTCCGACGCAGTTGATGGTTGAATGCCAGGCGGCGAAGGAATTGGTGACGTGTCCGAATTGCGGGCGGATTTTGTATTACACGCCGGATATGGATTTGGCCGTGGCGGACTGATTTTTTTCCGTTCCTAATCGTAATCGTAATCATAATCCTACTCTTAATCTCCCCTTTGAAATTAAGAGATTAGGATTAAGAGTAGGATTACGATTAAGAGGGAAGAAGGGGGGGGGCATTGCTTGTTAAAATTTCTCGCGCAGAGGCGCAGAGGACGCAGAGAAGAATTTTAACGCTCCTTTTTTCTCTGCGATCTCTGCGCCTTGGCGCGAAATCAGTTTATAAATAAAAATTGTAATCTTCTTGACGGAGCAGATGTGTGTGGGTAGTTTTGAGGGATGACACCCGGTTTTTGTTTGCTTGCGTGTGGGAGGTTTTGCGACGGGTGTTTTGCGTTGAAGCGGAAATGAAATGGGTGGTTTCCATTTTGTTTGTTGTCGGCGCGACTGGTGCGTTTGCCCAAGGCGCGTTTCAGGACTTGGATTTTGAGGCGGCGAACGTCATTCCGATTTCTGGACAGCCCGGCTTCGTGACGACTGCGAATGCTCTTCCAGGCTGGACCGTAACTTATGACTCTGTAGTCCAACCAGAAATCACTTACAACAGTCTCTCCCTCGGCGGCACCGCGGCAATATTGGTCGCAGACGGATATCCGGACTTTGGAGAAGAGGGACTCAGTCCATTAGATGGCAATTTTAGTCTATTGTTATTTGCGAGTGATCATTCACTCACGATCAGCCAAACGGGACAAATTCCTGCAAGTAGCGAGGCATTACTTTTCACGTGGGGCGGCACAACTCCTGCAATATCGGTCGGCGGTGACAGCCTTACTGTATATCCAGTCCAAACTTTGCCGAACGGCGAAATCTTGGGGGTAAGTATTTCTCCTTGGGCCGGTCAGACAGAATCACTGTCGTTTACCTTGCCTAAAGGCTCTGATACATATGCTGAACTTGACGACATTTCGTTTTCGCCTAATGCGATTACTGTGACGCCGGAGCCAAGCCCATTCTTGTTGACGGGCATTGGCGGATTGGCCTTCGGGGTTTATCGCCGTATTCAAGCGTGGCGGAAATGTTAAGTTTCTAAGAATCCCTCGGCAAGATGCCCGCGCTCCGCAGTGGCCTAGCTGGACTCCTCCCACGTCTTTGGTTCAGCCCCGTTAGGGGCATCCTGTTTATAGGTTTAGTTGCTTCGGACCTGAGCCTCATGGGGGTGGACTGTAGCTGCGCAGGTCGCTCCTTCGGAGCTTTATTTCAATTCGATTTTTTCTATAAACAGGGCGTCCCTGCCGGGACTTTCCTGCAACAGCGAACTGTCGATAGAGGCCAGAGACCACAACGCCTTCGTGAACGGTTTGTTTCCGCCTGAAAAATTGCGGGGCTTTGGAGCTGTGTTAGGGTGCGCAATTTGCGGCGACGCTCCGCTTTTTTCTCTTTCTTTTCTTGTTACCTGAGCTAATGATCTCCTCGTGCCTGCGGATTCAAACCAAATCACTTTCAGCATATGGGCGGCAGACAATGTCGTCTATGGGCCGGTGGAATTGCCGACTTTGATCGCGTGGGTGAAGGACCAGCGGGTTTTGGCGGACACCTGGATTTTTGACAGCGGCAACGATCGTTGGCGCAAGGCATCGACTTTGCCGGAGTTGCAGATTTTTTTCCGCAAACGCGGCGCCAGCCACTTGAGCGCGGACACAAAGGTTTTCTTCGACAAATCCAATATCTCGCCGGACATGCTTCGCCGCGTGAAAGCGCTCGCCGAGTTGAACGATGAGCAACTGGGGCGATTTGCCCGATACATGGAGACGTTGACGGTGCATCCGTTCATTGAGATCGTGAAACAGGGCGACCCGGATGACGGCATGTTTCTGGTGATGGACGGGGAAGTGCGGGTGCGCTTGATGATTGGGGGCAAGGAGACGGTCCTTGCGACGCTCGCCAGCGGGGATTGTTTTGGAGAGGTGGCGCTGTTCGATCAAGGTTCGCGTTCGGCGGACGTGATTTCCAATACTGATTGCATCCTGCTGAAAATTTCTTCCGAGGCGTTCGATAAGTTGCGCCGCGAAGCGCCGGAATTGTCCGCGCCAATTCTTTACTCGATCAGCAAGACTTTGGCATCGCGCATCAGGGCGAATAATCGGCGGATCAAGGATTCGGTGAGATTTGCGCGGGCGGCGTGGGGATGAAGTGGTAAGGTTGGCTCGCCGAGCCGACCACGGACGCCTCGGCGGAGGCCGTCTCAAAACTTGAATGCGTTTGTGGAATAAGCTGTCAAATACGCAATGACACGACTCATCGCCCCCGATTACGGACAACAGTTCCTTTTTCCCCCGGCGCTGGAAGAGTGGGTGCCGGCGGATCATCCGGCTCGTTTTCTGCGGGAGTTTGTCGAGCAACTGGATTTGACGGCCCTGGGTTTCCTCATGCCCGCCGCTGTGGAA
>DASXZW010000054.1:0-32669 GCA_036501665.1 Verrucomicrobiia bacterium | reverse complement strand
TCAACAATGGCCGGATGGAAGGCATCAACAACAAAATCAAAACCCTTCTCCGACAAACCTACGGACTGCGAGACCAGCGTTACTTCGTTCTCAAACTCTATGGCCTTCATCATTCCAGACACGAACTTCTCGGATGAACCCCTTAACGGAACCGTCAACGATGAAAGCGGAAACGGTAACAATGGAACAATTTCGGGGGAAACCAATTTCGCGAGTGGACTTGTTGGACAAGCATTTGAGTTTGATGGCGAAACGCGAATAGTAGTGAACGATTCGCCGTCACTTAATCCGACGAATGCAATTACACTTTCTGCGTGGTTCAATGCAAATAATTGGAATGGAAATCCACGAATTCTGTGTAATGGGCAATCAATCGACCTTAACGATGAATTCGGCAGTCTTGGATTTTCACTCAATGTTGGGGCTTTTTATGATGCGTCAATTTCTACGGTTCTGCCTTCAACTGGAGTCTGGCACCATGTGGCAGCGACTTACGATGGCGCATTGGAGACATTATATATTGATGGAACGAATATGGTCTCTCAGGTAACTAATGGGCCCATCACTTATCCTGGGCCATCTCTATTTAATATCGGGGCAAAAGTTACTCAACCAACGGACTGTTGTCCGACCTCATATTTTGACGGAATGATTGAAATGTATGTGTTTATAATAGATCTTTGTCGCCCATAGAAGTTTCCGAACTCTACGAAATTCAATCTTTTGGATTGGGAATCGTAACCTTACCGACAATCACCATTTCAGGGCTCACGAATCGGATGTACGCAGTCCAATACACAACCAATCTTTTATCAACCAACTGGGCTACTTTGGTTTCTAATATCGTCCTGCAAACCAGCCCTTACCTTTTCACTGACACAAATGCTCTTGGACAGCCGCAAAGGTATTATCGGGCAGTTGCGCAATAGCTTCTACTCGCGCTTCTCCGTGCCGTTCATCAGTCCCGTCGGGGTTGTCCAGACTTGAAGCCGCACAACAAACGCATTTTCTATTACACCAAAAATACTAGGGAATAACTTCTTTTCCCTCCGCTCCCTCCTGTAAAGTCCGTTTCATTTCCCCATCCTGTCAATCCTGTTCATCCTGTCAAAAGAATCCGCACTACGAATGCCGCTTCAGGTAAGCCTCCAAGCTCACCGGCCCAACCTTCTTATTCATCCTATAATCCTCGTGCTTCGCGAACCACACAGCGCGCGTAATTTTAAACGGACTGAACTCCCTCGGAAACCGCTTCTTCTTCATCGAATAAACAAAATCGCACAGGCTTACCCGGTCATCCACCACGCGAATCAACTCATCCATTCGCGGCGAAAGCGAACGGCACCGCCGCCACGCCGAGCGGATCGCCCAAACATATTGCAACCAATACTGCCAGCGATGCGTCCGATGCGCGTTGACCGTCATGCTGTCCGGCGACGCCCGGCACGCCACCAATGGTTCGCTCAACACACTCAATTCCCCCGAGCGCAACCCCAGCTCGCTCATAAACGAAACATCGTTCCCGTACGCGTGGCGCGAAAAATCAAATCCGTACGGATTCTCAAACTCCATGTAATGATCGAAAATCTCCTTCGCCGCCGCCAGATTCCACAATCCACAAATCTGGCTCACCGGATAAACCGCCGTCAGAATTCCCAGCGCATGAACGTCCCCCTTGACTCGCCCCGTCGGAAATTGGTGCAACAGAACGCGGCTCTCCAACCCCGTGACAATACTTTTGTCATGCTGCACGGTCGCAGGAAGCGTTTCCGAGTAAGCGTTGCAAACCGCGATCAACTGCGACGGATTCTGCTGAAGGTTCCCAACCAACGCCTCGACATATCGGGGCAAAATCAAATCATCCGCCCAAACGAAAGTCGCGTATTGCCCCTTCGCCTCGTGCAACAACTTCCGCCATGCGCGAACCGGCCCTGAATTCGTGTCGCTGGAAAAAAACCGGATGCGCGAATCCTCACGCGCCGCCGACTCGATGATTTGCCGCGTCCCATCCTTGCTGACTTCATCGTAAACAAGAATTTCGATGTCGCGAAACGTTTGTTGACGGCAGGAGTCGATGGCCTCGGCCACCGTCAAAGCGCTGTTGAACGTCGGAATCAACAGGCTGACCAGGGGAGCGGGCATATCAACCGGTCACTTTGACGCGGCCCTCGCGATGGTCCTTGAGCAGTTTGACATCCGCCTCAACCATCAAGCGCACCAGGTCAGCAAACTTCGTCTTCGGCTCCCATCCAAGCTGCCGTTTGGCTTTGCTGTAATCGCCAATGAGCAAATCCACTTCCGCCGGTCGATAATAACGCGGATCAATCTCCACGTATTTCTTCCAGTCCAACTTCACATGCTCAAACGCATGATCGAGAAATTCCCGAATCGAATGCGTCTCGTTCGTGGCGATGACATAATCATCAGGCTTCTCCTGCTGCAACATCAGCCACATCGCCTCGACATATTCCTTCGCGTAACCCCAATCGCGCTTGGCGTCGAGGTTCCCAAGATAAAGTTTTTGCTGCAATCCCGCCTGGATGTGCGCCACAGCCCGCGTGATTTTCCGCGTCACAAAAGTCTCCCCGCGCCGCGGCGATTCGTGATTGAACAGAATCCCGTTGCTGGCGTGCATATTGTAGGATTCGCGGTAATTCACCGTGATCCAGAACGAATAGACTTTCGCGCATCCGTAAGGCGACCGCGGATAAAACGGCGTCGTTTCCTTCTGCGGAACATCCTGCACCTTTCCAAACATCTCGCTCGACGAAGCCTGGTAAAATCGCGGGCTGGTACCGCTTTCGCGAATCGCTTCAAGCAATCGCACGGTGCCCGTCGCGGTCACGTCGCTCGTGTATTCGGGCGCATCAAAGCTGACCCGCACATGGCTTTGCGCCGCCAGATTATAGAGCTCGTCCGGTTGAATCTTCCCAAGCAGCCGGCTCAACCCGCTGGCATCGCTCAAATCGCCATAATGCAGGACCAGCTTGTTCTTGGACACATGCGGATCGGCGTAAATGGGATCAAGCCGCCCCGTGTTAAACGTGCTGGCGCGGCGAATGATTCCGTGGACTTCGTAACCTTTTGCGAGCAGCAACTCGGCCAGATACGAGCCATCCTGGCCCGTGATGCCGGTTATCAGCGCTTTTTTTGACATAAATGGACGCAAAGCTTCAGCAACCCCGTAAACATTGGCAAGCAAGAAGTCAGAGCAAAATACAACTAAAATAGCGCGCAAATCAAAAACTGGAGGATCTCTGACACTTACTTGGGAGCCATTCTCGCGCAGAGACACAGAGATCGCAGAGGAAAAATGGGCCGTTAAAACCCTACTCTGCGTCCTTTGCAGTGCTATCTCCAGGAATCGCGCATTTTTGACAAAATTTTATCCGCTTTGTTTTCTTCGTTTCCTTCTGTTCAAGATTTTGGTTGCGGCTTTTGCCGCGCTAAGCCTCTGCGCGAAGAATGTTTTGAATCACAAGTGCTCCATCGACATCCCTCAACATCGCAGCAGGCCCGGCTTTGACCCGTTGTAATTTCCGCAATTCTGTGGGACACTCGAATCGGGGCGGTCTGTTCTTTAACAATAAAGACTTGAGATGTCGTGCTTTATGCCAACCTTGATTGATTAGTCTCGCGAGTTTCAATCAAGGTTTGGTAAACCCATGATAAAAAATCATAAAACGTTTAACATTAGAGTTTTATGAGATGTTGGAGCTTTTCTTTAAAATCTCAATCAAGGCTAATCAAGACCAATCAAGGTTCGCGCAATTTAATCAACTGCGTGACAGCGACATTATGTTGTACATTCTGATTGCACTTTACTTCTTGCCGGGCTAATATCCCCGGCGTGAATGTGAAAAGTGTGTTCTCGTTAACCAAAACCTTATTCGCGATTTTCACGGTGGCCGCCGTTTCGGTAGGAACCGCCTATCCTGCTTCCAAACAACAGCTTACAGGCCACGTGCCTGGGATCATCGCCAAACTGAAACCTTCAGGCCTCGTCTCACGCGATGTCCGGCTCAATCTGGCTATCGGCTTGACTCTGCATAACCAGGACGCCCTCAATGCCTTGATTCGCGACCTGTCCGACCCATCAAGCCCGCGATATCGCCAATATCTTACGCCAGAACAATTTACGGAACAATTTGCCCCCACTGCGGAAGAATACCAAGCCGTCGTGGATTTCGCGCAGACAAGCGGTTTTACCGTCACTGCGACGCATGACGACCGAATGCTCATCGAGGTTTCCGCCGCAGTCCCGGACATTGAAAACGCGTTCAACTTGTCGATGAACCGTTATCAGCATCCTTCCGAAGCGCGCACGTTTTTTGCGCCGGACAAGGAGCCATCCATCCCATCAAACCTGCGCATCGCAGACGTCAGCGGCTTGAATAACTACAGCATTCCCCACGCGAAAATCGCGAAGCGAAGAGTCCTGGGTCCTGTGGCAAATCATCCCGCGCGACAAGC
Source organism: Verrucomicrobiia bacterium (assembly GCA_036501665.1). Taxonomy (GTDB): domain Bacteria; phylum Verrucomicrobiota; class Verrucomicrobiia; order Limisphaerales; family Palsa-1400; genus DATAUD01. The sequence goes on along the minus strand of DASXZW010000054.1, from coordinate 28,196 downwards.
CTCCGGTCCATCGGCGAAAAATACTTCGCAGGAAGGTTCCAGTGAACTTGGCAGTTTCCTGGGTTCAGATTATAGGGCGGTCTATGTGCCCGGCGTCACAAATACGGGAACTGGACAGATCGTTGGAATATTGGAATTTGACGGTTATTTTCCTTCAGATATCGAGTCTTACGAAGCCCAGGCCAACATAACCACCCCGCCTGCATTGGCGAATGTCCTCGTCGCGGGATTCAACGGCACGCCTGGGAGCGGCAATTCTGAAGTCGCTCTTGATATTGAAATGGTCATGTCGATGGCTCCAGGGCTTTCCCAGATCGTTTCGTTTGAGACCAGCACCAACTCCACCGGGAACGTGCTTTTGGCTGCAATGGTGACCAACACCCAAATCAAACAATTCGGCTGCTCCTGGGATTTTGGCTCAACCACCGTCCGCTCCACAATGGACAGCTACTTTCAAAAAATGGCCACCCAGGGACAAACTTTCTTCGACGCCAGCGGCGATGCGGGAGCCTACACCGGCATGATTACGCAGCCGGACGACGATCCTAACATCACAATTGTAGGTGGAACCACGCTGACGACCAGTTCTCCCGGCGGCGCATGGCTTGGCGAAGTCAGTTGGAATGCGCCCGACCTCGGCTCTGCCAGCTCTGGAGGAATCAGCAAGACCTATGCTCTTCCAACATGGCAAACAGGCGTCAAAACCAATTCCAATGGCGCCTCCACAGCCTCCCGTAATATTCCAGACGTCTCAATCTGCGGCGACAACGTCTTTATAGTCGCCGACAATGGCCAGGCTGAAATCAGCGGTGGCACCAGCGCCTCGGTGCAATTGTGGGCCGGGCTTATGGCGCTGCTCAATCAGCAGTCTGTTGCAAAAGGATTCGGGACAATCGGCTTCTTCAATCCGGTAATTTACCCTGTTTACAAGTCGGCGGATTATCTGTCGTCGTTCGTGGACATCACTCAAGGCAACAACACCAATGGCACGGTCGGATTTTTCACCACGGCGGATTACGATCTCGTCACCGGCATTGGCAGTCCCGTGGGCGGAAGTTTGATCATGGCCCTGACCTCGCCGGATTCATTGGTGATTACTCCGGCGCGCGGGTTTACGGCAATTGGCGGCAGCGGCGGACCTTTCAATACACCGGGTCAGACAATCGTATTGACAAATACAAATTCTGCCTCGTTGAACTGGTCGCTCGGTGGCGTGCCAACATGGGTTACTGTTTCGCCAACAAGCGGAACCTTGGCGGCGTCAAAGGGCACGAACGTTGTCTTCAGTTTGAATTCCCTGGCAAACGCGGCGGCAGCCGGCGTTTACACGGCGAATATTTGGTTTACCAATCTCACCAGCGGCCAGGCGCAACTCCGTCAGGTTACCTTGCAAGTCGGCCAGGATTTGGTTCACGACGGCGGATTTGAGTGCGGCGATTTCGCTTATTGGACGCTGGGTGGGCTTGATGCTCCAATATTTAATTTCGTGGATTCTGGATATTTTACTGATTATACGCCAAATTCGGGAAATTTCTTTGCAGCACTCGGCGAAACCAACGGCACCTCCACCCCGTCCAGCCTTACCCAGGCGCTGCCCACGGTTCCGGGACAATTGTACCAAATTTCCTACGCGTTTCAGAATCCTTCGGGATTCACACCAAATATTTTTGGCGTTAACTGGATCACCGCTACATCGACAAATTCAATCACTCTTTCGTCCGACCTCCCGCAATCCGGTTGGACGACGAGGCAGTTTAATGTGACTGCCACAGCCAGCACTTCCTACTTGCAGTTTTTGACCTACGACGAAGTGGATTATTTGACGTTGGATGACATCAGCGTTTTGCCTGTTTCTACTTCTATCCCTGTCCCCGTCCTCCAAATAGCGCGGGCATCCGGCTCGACTGTAACTTTGACATGGAATTCAACGTCCGGGTTGGTTTACCAGGTCCAATCCTCGCCAACGCTTGCTCATCCGACATGGGCGAATGTCGGAAGCCCGATCACCGCCACAGGAAACACGACGAGCGTCACTGAAACCATCGCCGTCGTTCAACAATATTATCGGGTCGTGGCCCAACTCCCGTAATCGCGTTGGGCGAAGTCAAATCATCCTCCGTGCTGGAGAACTTTATGGCGGCTGACGCTGTCGCCATCGTCTTCGCGCAATTCCCGGAAAACTAAAGTTGACAGCGCTGTCAGCCCGCCCAGCGCAAGGAAGGCCTTGTGAATGCCGTGGATCATCTCCGGGGCGCTGGCATGAAATCGGTCTGGAATAAAAAGCGCCGTCGCCAATGAGGCCGTGGCGACGCCGAAGCTGATCGACATCTGCTGCATTGTGCTGGCGATGGTGCTCGCGCTGCTGGCCTGTTCCTCGTCGATGTCCGCATACACCAAAGTATTCATGCTCGTGTATTGCAGCGACGTGAAAAACCCGTATGCAAAAACCTGCGCCACGATCAGCCACACCGGAGTCCGCGCGCCAATCGTCGCGAACAACACGATTTGCAGGCCGATGATCAACGTGTTGGAAATCAAAATCGCGCGGTAACCAAACTTTCTCAAAATCCCCGGCATGGTCATCTTCAAACTCATCGCGGCAATCGCCTGCGGCATCATGAGAAGGCCGGATTGGATCGGCGTAAAGCCCAAACCCACCTGGTAGAGCAGGGGAAAGAGAAACGGTATCCCGCCAATTCCCAAACGCGTCACAAAACTCCCTATCACCGGCGCACGAAATGTTCGGATGCGAAACAACGTCAGCCGCAGCAACGGAAACTCGACGTGCCCCGCTCGCAGCCCGTACGCCGTGAGGCACAAAGTCGAAACGACCAGCAGACTTAATATGGCCGAAAGGCCCATCGTATGTTCGCCAAAAACTTCGAGCACGTACGAAAGCAGCGCGATGCCGCATCCAAACAGGATCAGACCCACGTAGTCGAGAGGCCGGCGCGTGTCTTCGCGATAATCCGGCAAATGCCGGTAAACCAAATAAAGTCCTAGCAACCCGATCGGCAGATTGACAAAGAATATCAATCGCCAATGAAAATACGCGACAATAAAACCGCCTACAACCGGCCCCAGCATTGGCCCAATGAGACCCGGAATCGAAACGAAACTCATCGCGCGAACCAACTCCGATTTTGGAATCGCCCGCACCATCGTCAACCGCCCCACAGGCACCATCATCGCGCCGCCGCATCCCTGCAAAACTCGACAGGCGACGAGCACATGAATGTTGCTGGAAATCCCGCAAAGAAAAGAACCGAGCGTGAAAATACCTATCGCCGAAGAGAACACGTGCCTCGTTCCAAATCGATCTGCCATCCATCCGCTGATCGGAATGAAAACAGCCAGGCTCAACGTGTAACTGGAGAGCACGGATTTCATGCTCAGCGGAGCGACATCAAGCGCCTTGGCGATCGCCGGCACGGCTGTGTTGAGCACAGTCGTATCGAGCGCCTCCATGAAGAACGCCACCGCAACCAGCCAGGGCAGCAGTCGCTTTGCCGCCGGCGTCAAAGTTGCGGGAGGGGTTAAGGAAGGTGTGGAATTGGCCTCGGCAGGCAACGTTACAATCCTTTCAGATCGTTCACGATCGCTTCCTGCACCCGCGGATTGAAAAGATTCCCCAAATGCCCGCCCTCCTTGAATTCAACAAGCTGGTTTGTGGTGAAAGTCTTGCGAAGCCATTCAAGATCCGGCTCGGTCAACAGAAAATCATTCTGATTGACGATGATCCTGATGTTCGGGTTGCCGCGGAGCCCGTCGCTGTAAGTTCGCAAATCACCTGCCTTGGCGATAGTGGCCGCGGGCGATTCCATTCCACGGCTTTGGTAATAAGGCACGGCAAATTTCCCAAAATAATCAGTGTAGGAATATTGCATGATCTCGTCATAAACCGGTTCACGCCGCCATTTGCTTAGCGGATGCTGGATCACTCCAAGGTTATGACGCCGCTGGCTGCTGTAAATAATATCCCGCAACATGAATCGAAACTCGAGTCCGATGAGAAACTTGGACTCAATCGCGCTGAAAGGCAACGTGGTTCGCGGGGTCAGCGCGCTTTTGCTCATGCCGGCCACTTTCAGGAAGGTGTTTTTAATATCGCTGGTCCGTTCCTCGGCGGGCCAGCCAAGCGGCGCCTGGTAAAAATCGTCCAATTTACTGACGCCGTGGAGCAACCGCACCGGAGTATTGATCGCGACATAGCGGTCGAATTTCATAAGGTAAGACCGGTTCGTGTGCTCAGTCGCGGCGATGTACAACAAATCAAACGCCCCCATCGAATACCCCATCAACGCTCTCTTGCCGAGACGGCGCGGATAAGCGCGATTGAGTCGCCGGTCAATTTCAGTGAGCGCGACATGAACATCGTGGCCATCAATTGGGAGATATGCGGGGAGCGCCGCAGTCGAAGCGTGCTCCATGAATTCGGATTCAAACGGACTGCTGATCGACACCGCACTGTAACCGCGCATATACACCAGCTCCGCCAGCGCGACGGAAGTTTCCGCCAGCCGATGCGATCCCAGCCCTGGAACAATATAAACGACAGGAGCCTTTCCCGGTTGCAACCAGTAGGTAAACTTCAGCTTCTTGCCTGTGCTCGGAATCGGGACCGATTCCGTTTTTGCGTGCGAAGGAAAATTCGGATCCTGGTAGCTGAAGAAAACTGATTCCAGTGTCTCCAGCGACGCTTTGTCCTGCTTGCCTGTTACACGATAATTTGCAACCTGGTTGGCACGAACAAAAGTCCACGCGTATTGAATCTCGGCGTAAGGGTCCATTTCCGCTTCGCTGAAACGCACGTACTCGCCGACCATGTCGGAAAGATTATTATAAGTCGCGGCGTACGTGAAATAACTGTAAGGGCCGAGATAAGTCAGCGGATTATTTATCGTGAATTGGTATGGGGAAATATAGAGGAGGGGATTCGAAGCGGTATCCGCAGCCAAGCCTACGGTGTCGCGCTCGTTGCTTTGGCCGAAAAAAGGCAACATGATATAACACTGAGGCCGCCAGCCCCATTGGCCCAGTGTCTGGCCAAAATCGGCTTCCGATTTGGGAATTTTCCATTTGTCAGCCGGATCAAAAAGTCCGCCGATGCCGATAGTAGTGTTGCAAAGAAACCGGTAAGTTTCGTCGCGCGCGCCAGCCCATTTTCCCTGGAGAACATTGTTTATCAACCGCGCCGGATAGGTGAGGTTTGTCCCAAAATAACCAATGCTGGTGCGCGCCGGTTTTCTGACGATAAAACGATACACGCGGCTGGTCGGCCTGATGACATCCTTCATCAAGCCCTTGTTGAAATCCCACATGGCCCGATTGAACGGCTCGATCGGGTCCGGCACCGATGCGGGAAGAACAATGCGTTGCACGGCGGGCGCGTTGGATTGTCCAAGCGTTGTTTGCTGTCCCAGCCCAGTCTGTGAAAGCCAGATAAACAGGATCAGCGCTTCCGTGTATTTGATTGCCCTTAACAGATGAAGCACTCTAAGTGTGAATTGACAGCAATGCCATAAGGGTTTTTACCCATGCGTCAACGACCGCTTTGACGCGCCAACTCTTTGACTTGACTGTTAAAATCTTGCGCGCGAATCAACTCTTCCAAAGTCACGTGCATCCGGTATCGCCAATAATAGTGCGACATTGCGGGAACGTTGATTCTCTCGGCATCAACATCCGCCCGGCGCAACGCGGCATCTAGGCCCAGAAGGTCCTGCAATTGAAAAATGCTCCACATCGCCGGTGACTCCAGATGTTGCCGAATGACCTCGCGGCTAATCCACGGATCGCATTCGAGCGGCGCGGGGCCGATTTGTCCGAGTTCCTCATTAAAAAATTTTTGAGTATTCGCGCGATCTTCCAGCCACCAGCCGCGAATCGTGCTCATATCGTGCGTCCCGGGCGAAACCACGCTAAGATAAGGCGCGCGCGCCGGACGCGAAAAATTCTCGTGCGAACCTTTGGGCATCCGCTGAATCTCCAGGCCCAACAAGCCAAGCTCTTCCATCACTTCGGGAACGCATTCGGGAACCATCCCCAAATCTTCGCCGCAAATCAGCATGTTGGTCGCACGTTTTAAGGGGGGCAGCTTTTGGAACCCCTGAAATCGCCAAAACTCTTCTTGTCGCTTGAAAAAATAATCCAGATACAACTCCCTCAATCGCTCTTGGGTCGCCGTGTCCAATTCGCGAAATGAAGGCGCTTGTTCGATGCCGAAGCGAAAATGGAAATTACCATCCGGCGTTTTGATCAGCAGGACGTTGCTGATTAAATCAAACAAGCCTTCTTTTAACTCCGCCTTAAAATCCTGGTTTTCCAGGCGCGCGAAATGGTTTTCAATATCGCGCTGTGTTGAAAATTCCGGTTTGAGCGACCAGGTTCCGTGACCGCGCGCTTCGAGGAATTCTTTTTTGACGTCCACGGAATTCGAGCCGAATAATTTTTCCAACAGCGCATCATTAATGAAAGGCGTCGTAAATCTCTCCTGATCAAACTCGACGCCCCGCTCGGTGAATTCCTCCGGGCGAACTGGCATGGCGGGCACAAAGTAACCCAGAATGCCCTCCACCGCGTCGCGCGGAATGCTCCAGATTCGGAAAAAGCCCAGGATATGATCAATGCGAAAAGCGTCGAAGTATTGACCCATGAAACGGAGACGGCGCTTCCACCAATCGTAGCCGTCCTCTTTCATGCGGTCCCAGTTGTATGTGGGAAAACTCCAGTTCTGGCCTTTTGCGGCGAACGCGTCCGGCGGCGCGCCAGCCTGCATGTTGGTAAAGAACAATCCGGGTTGTTGCCAGACATCGGCGGCGTTTGGATGGACGCCGATGGCAATATCGCCTTTAAGAATCAGACCTTTGGAATGCACATAGGCGGAGGCCTCCTTCAATTGCGCGTGCAAATTAAATTGGATGAAACCGTGCAGCGCCATTTCATCGCGGGCATTGGAATCGCGCGCAGCGAGTGAAGAAATTTTTTCGGTGTCAAAGCTCCGGTAATCGGGCCATTCATTAAAATTCGGCGTTTTATACTTGTCTCTGAAAAAGCTGAACGCCGCGTAAGGTTCCAGCCAATGTTTGTTCTCGGTCAGGAACTTTCTATATTCGTCGCTGACCAGCAATTTCTTCCGAGCCAATGGAAATATGCGCCGCAAGAATTCCATCTTTGCATCCATGACCGCCACATAATCGAGCGTTTCAAGTTTGTTAAGTTTTTCGCGCTGGCGTTTGAGTTCGTCCGGCAAATCAATTCCCACCGATTCTGCGACGCGGTCGAGGTTCAGGTAAATGGGATGTAGGGCGAACGCGGAAATGGCGGCGTACGGATAAGAGTCAATTTTTGTGTGCGACGCGGTGGTGTCGTTGATCGGGAGTATTTGAATCAATTTAAGCCCAATGGACTGTGCCCAATCAGCAAGCAGCGGCAAGTCCGAGAATTCTCCGACGCCAAAACTCGTTTCGCTGCGAAGGCTGAATACCGGAATCGCCACGCCCGCGCCGCGCCAACGTTCTGCCGGGAGTCGGGCAAATCCGTCGTTAACGATGACTTGCCCGTTGTCAATCGCACCGTATCGAATCACTCGATTGTCACCCGCTTCGTACCGAAGAAAGGAACCATTCCGCGCATCCCAGACGCCGTATTTGTAAGAGATCGGAAGCGGTTCATGCGAAAGGTCCAGTTCAATTGTGAAATAACCTTCATTCTCGCTGCGCCGCATCAGGATTGGAGCGGATTGATTCCAGTTGTGCAGCAAATTTCCATCGCCGAGCAGACAAAGAGTTTGCCCCTCCGGCAATAACGGTGATTTGACGTTAAACACGTGAGTCGCTTTGGAGGGTGGGGATGCATTCCCATCATCGTTTTTATTGCGAAGCAAAACTTTTCTGAAAGGCTCGGTAAAAAAGGCATTCTCAACCGTCCCGAGATTATTCCACGAATCAATAACCACGAGTTGACCGCGTGTGTGCTTCGCAATATCCACTCGTCGATCAGCCCCAAAATCCTCAATGCTGGAACCATCAGAGTTTCTCAGCACGAAATAATAACTGATCGGCGTTTTGGGCAATTCAGAATCCGGCCAATCCAGTGCGGCTTCCCAAAGCTCGTCGTTGACATAATGCAACGGCAACGCCTGGTTCCGGCGACCGCCTCCGAAAAATTTATGCTCGCCGCAAACAAAAAGGTTCTGCCCAAACCGCGTGTAATAACGCAATTGAATTGTCAGTCGCATGCATGGCGTCAGGGGAATGGCGTTTAGATGCCTACTCGACTAACAACTTAACACTCGCGCGACGCGACGCCACGGGTGGGATGCCCCATTTGTGCGGGTTTGTCGCCCTGAAATTTTAGCGAAGGCGGGGGGCAGTTACTCCAATTCCTTCTTGAGAACGCTTGAGATTTTTTGGTTCCACTGTTGGAGGACAGCGGCATCCGGCCCTTCCAGGAGAAGCCGCACTTTCGGTTCCGTTCCCGAATAACGCAGAAAAGCCCGGCCTCCCAGCGGCTTCAATTCCGCTTCCGCTTGCGCCAGTATTTTCGATGTGTCCGCAAGGGTTTCCAGCGGCTTTTTCTCGCGCACCACCATGTTGGTCAACAATTGCGGGAAACGCTTCCAACATTTCGTCAATTCCGACAGCGGTTTGTTCCGCGTTTTCATCACGCGCAAAATCTGCAGGGCCGCGATCAATCCGTCGCCAGTCGTGGCGTAATCGCGGACGATAATGTGCCCGCTTTGCTCGCCGCCGAACATCAAGTCGCCTTTTAGCATTTCGGCAAGCACGTTCTGATCTCCAACCGCGGTGCGAATCGTTTTGCCTCCCGCCGCCTCGATGGCCGCATCCAATCCGGCGTTGCTCATCACTGTTGTCACGACAGTTTTTCCCGCGAGCGTTCCGCTGGCAAGTAGTTCCAGCCCGATGATCGCCATGATGTCGTCGCCATCAATCAACTCGCCGTTTTCGTCGCACAATAAGACGCGGTCAGCATCGCCATCGTGGGCCAGGCCTATGTGCGCTTTGTGTTCGCGCACCATTTTGCAGAAGTGCTCCGGATGCATCGAACCACAATCGCGGTTAATATTGCTTCCGTCCGGCTTGTCGCCATGAACAATCACATGCGCGCCCAATTCGCGCAAAACGCACGGCGTCGATTTGTAAGCGGCGCCATGAGCGCAATCGACAACGATGCGAAGGCCATCCAGTGTGAGATTTTTTGGAAACGAGCTTTTTGCGTATTCGATGTAGCGGCCCAAAGCGTCGTCGATGCGCACCGCTTTTCCAATTTCGCTTGCTGTCGGGCGGATGTCCTCAATTTCGCCGCTGAAAACCAGTTCTTCGATTCGATGCTCAATGGTGTCATCAAGCTTGTACCCGTCCGCGCGAAAGAACTTGATCCCATTATCGGCGTAAGGATTGTGCGACGCCGTGATGACAATGCCCGCGTCAGCCCGCAAGCTCCGCGTCACATAAGCCACACCAGGAGTCGGGAGCGGGCCGATGAACAACACATCAACTCCCATCGAGAGCACGCCCGAAGAGAGGGCGTTTTCGAGCATGTAACCCGAAAGCCGTGTGTCTTTTCCGATGACGATCTTGTGTTTGCCGCGCCCGCGAGATTCGGATTCGAGATTTTTGAAAACGTGAGCGGCAGCCTGTCCTAATTTCAGGGCCGTTTCGGCGGTCACCGGCTCGACATTGGCAGTGCCGCGAACGCCGTCCGTGCCAAAAATTTTCTTTTTGCGACTCATTTTAACTAAATTGGCGATGCCTTCTTTAAATGACAAGAAGCAATGAATCGTTCCACCAAAGGGATGTTAAATTGAGGGTTTCCATTACATGACTCGCGCGTGTTGCAGTTTGTGGCTTTTAATGTCGAGTGTGCCCAGTGCCGTTTACCCCTAATTCCATGCCGCTCACCCCAATAATGTCGCTGGTGGGCAGTGCTGCGCTTTAAAATAGTTGCCTGAAAAATAGCTTCCGTTTTTGCTGCCGCCGGCCTTCGTCAATGCCTTGTTATTCGTCTTTGCTTAAAGAACGATGAGCCAGCCCATGGAAATATGTGCGACGTTTGTTACGGGATGAAAGACAATTGGCGATGAGTTTCCGTTTCGCAATTGCGTTGATCGTCACATGCCTGGTTGTCGCCGTATTCTGGGAATTTTCGCGCCCGCGCCAGGTTCCAATCGTCGCGCCGCCCCAGCATAAAATGGTTGTGGAAAAGGAAACGCCAACGGCGGAAGCCATTGGCTCGTTTTACGTTGGAATTTCCGCGCTGGACGTTGGCGATAATGAGCGGGCAGGGCGCATGTTCGATGAATTGTCCAAAAAACTTTCTAATGAACCCGCGATTTGGGCGAATCTTGGCCTCGCTCGATTGCGCCTCGGCGATATTCCCGGAGCGGAGGAGGCATTTGCGACTGCCGCGAAACTTTCTCCAACGAACGCTCAAATCGTCGTCCTGCAGGCGATCGTCGATGATTATCAAGGGAAGTATCCCGAAGCGATAACGCGGCTTCGCGGTCTTCCGAATCCTGACGTTACGGTGCTGTATCGCCTTGCACAACTGCTGGACCGGAGCGATCCAGATGCGGAACCTCGCGAGCAATTGGAAATTTATGACCGCATTCAAAAGCTTCAACCGAACAATCTTGTTGCTGCTTTCAGCAGGGCGCGTCTGGTGGCCCGTACGGACAACAAGGATTCCCTAACGGCAGCGATCAATCATCTGGAATCCTATCGCGCAGGTTGGGGAACATCTGCAATTCAACAATGCGAGTCCGCCAAAACTGCAGCCGCCGCTGGAAATTTTAAAGCCGCCGCTACCGACCTGGCTTTTCTCCAAAACCTGAACCTCGCGACTCCCGCATATCAAGCCGCGCTTTCAGCGCTCGGGGTGTCCAGTGGATCACTCGGCGAACCTATTCGCGGATTTCTCGCACATCACGAACCGGAGAACGTCATTCCCGCCGCAGACGAATCGCTTGCGTTTGAAATGCTTCCTGACGCCGCTGTCTCACCAGCGCCAGACTTCTATTTGGCCGAAGAGTTGAGCACCAATTCGCGCCCAAATATTCTTTCCCTTGCGAACGGAAAATTGGGAATACGAAACAGTTCTGAAATTCCTCTGCCTGCATTGCGCGGGACGCTCAGTCGCAATTCTTTTTGTGTGGCAGACCTAAATGGCGACGGCCTTGAAGACCTCGCTTTCGCGGATGGCAACGGACTGAAAATCTGGATGCAGAGCGCCGACGGCAAATTTTCCGAGTATCAGCCGAACGAAGCAATTCGCCCCGTCTTCAACGCGCCGTGCCATGGAGTTTGGGCCGTCGATTACGATGCTGATGGCGATCTCGACTTGATTGTCGCCCGCGATGGCGCAGCCCCGCAGCTTCTCCGCAACAATGGCGACGGAAATTTTACGGCTGTGGATGCGCTCGCTCCTTTTCCAGAAATTCGCGATGTCTGCTGGGGAGACTTCGATGGCGATGGCACTGACGATCTCGCGATTCTCGATGTAAACGGTCGCGCGCTTGTTTCGTGGAACAATCGCTCAGGCGCATTTTCCGTTCCTGCGCCAATCTCTGAATCGCCCGTCGCGGCAATAGCTCTTGGCGATGTTATCGGGACGGGCGAAACGGCTCTGATTGTTCTCAATCAAAACGGCGCAATCGAAAATCTCACATTTGATCGTGAGAAACGGACGTGGACTCATCGCGAATTGGCGCATTGGACAAATCCGCCAGACCTCGCCGACGCATTTAAACAATCCCGCGCCAACATTTTTGTGGCTGACATGGATAATAATGGCGCGCCCGACATTATCGCATCGGCTGCAAACTCCTCCTCGATCTGGTTAAACCAAGGGAAGGGCCGCTTCCAAAACCTCCATAGCGTTCCGTCTCTTTTCGTAACGTCAATTGCCGATACTGACGGCGACGGACTCCTTGACCTCGTTGGATTGTCGGCGACCAATGCTGCCATCGCGCGCACTCACGGAACCAAGGGCTACCACTGGCAGACCATTCAGGTTCGGACTCAAGGCAACGTCGGCGACGGACGCGTGAACAATTTCGGAATCGGCGGTCGAATTGAAATTCGCGCCGGCCGGTTGGTTGCGGCTGCGCCAATTATTTCTCCTCGCACTCACTTTGGCCTCGGCGATCAAAATCAAGTCGGAGCGGCCCGCATCGTCTGGCCAAACGGCGTTGCCCAAGTGGAGTTTGATCTTCAATCCGATCAGGACATCACGGCAGTTCAACGATTGAAAGGCTCCTGTCCCTGGGTTTTTGCAAAAGACGGCGATAAATTTAATTTCGTAAAAGATTTCATCTGGCGCTCGCCGCTGGGAATGCGCATCAATTCCGAAGACACCGCTGGCATCGACCAAACCGAAGACTGGATTCTCCTACCAGGAAAATTCTTGACGGCCGACAGCGGCGCCTACGAAATTCGCATCACCGCCGAACTTTGGGAAACGCACTTTTTCGATCACATCGCAATGAAAGTCGTCGATCATCCCGAATCCGTGGCAGCGTTCGTCGATGAGCGTTTTGTCCCGACAAAGCAACCCAAGCTTGAAGTGATCTGCGCTACGCCGCCTCAGCCTTTTGCTCAGGCATACGACCAATCTGGCCACGATGTTTTGAAAGCGCTGGCCGCAACCGATGGAGATTACGTCACGAATTTTCCGCTCGGCCGATTCCAAGGTTTGACAACGGAACATTGGATCGAGTTCGAACTTCCTCAGGATGCCCCAGTCGGCAAGCCGTTGGTTCTAGTGGGCGACGGCTGGATTTACCCGACGGACAGCTCGCTCAACGTCGCAATTTCACAAGGGACGAATTCTGCGCCACACGGACTCGTCCTGGAGGATTACGATGCAAAGAAAGGCTGGCAAACCGTGAGTGGCGATCTCGGTTTTCCCGCGGGAAAAAACAAAATCGTCGTCATTCCGCTCCCGCGAAAATCGCTGCAATCTGGCCACCGTCGATTCCGCTTACGCACAAACCTCGAAGTTTACTGGGACCGTCTCGGCTGGGCCATTGCGAAGCCCGATGCGGAAATAAATTTCGCGCCAGCGGAAATTGTCTCAGCCGAGTTGCGCTATCGCGGCTTTTCCAAACTGGCTACACCGGGTCGTCGCAGGCCCGACGTTCCTATTTACGACAAGCTTTCAGGCGCAGGAGCGCGGTGGCGCGACCTGGAGGGTTACTACACTCGCTACGGCGACGTTCGCGAATTGCTCCGGGAAACCGACGATCGCTACGTCATTATGAACGCAGGCGATGAAATGGTTCTCCGCTTCGCCGCCCCGCCTCCGCCCTCGAACGGCTGGACGCGCGACTTCGTGCTCATCGGCGATGGGTGGGTGAAGGACGGCGATTTCAACACCGCGAATTCCCGCACCGTTGGGCCGCTCCCGTCGCATTCCATGAAACATTACGGCGGGCCGACTCAGCCGCTCGACGACGATCCCATCTTTCAACACAACACCGACGACTGGCAACGCTTCCAAACCCGTTACGTCACGCCAACCGCGTTTGATCGGGGCCTGATGAACGGCGCCAATGCGCGCCTTGAAGGAGCGCCGCAATGAACGCAGGACTGAAACGCGGCATCCTCGCGGCTATTTTTATCGGCATCCTCGTCGGCCCCGCGATTTATCGGCGCAATGCGCAAAAGGTTGCTCCAACCTCGGTTCATCAACAGGAAGCCATCGAACATTACGGCTTCGCTTTGACTGAAGTCGCCGCGACCTCTGGGATCAATTTCACGCATACGCCGCCGAAAGTGGATGAAAAGTTGCGAAACATTGAACCGCAAATCGCGTCGATGGGGGCGTCGGTTTCCATCGTCGATTTTGACAACGACGGTTTGTATGATTTCTACGTGACAAGCAGCGGCCCAGGCAGCCGCAACCGCCTTTACCGAAATCTGGGAAATGGAAAATTTGTCGATGTCGCGGAATCGCTCGGCGTTGCTGATCTGAATCAACCCGGCACCGGCTGTTGCATGGGCGCGGTCTGGGCGGATTACGACAACGATGGCTACGACGACTTGTTTGTGTACAAGTGGGGACACCCCGAACTGTTTCACAACGACCACGGGCACGGCTTCACTCGCGTCACAGAACAGTCGGGATTGCCCGATTGGGTGAACGCCGGAACGGCCACCTGGCTCGACTATGACGGAGATGGAAAACTCGATCTTTTCATCGGCGGTTACTGGCCTGACGATGTGCGGCTTGAGGCGCTCAAAACCACGCGCATCATGCCGGAGAGTTTTGAATACGCGAACAACGGCGGCCGCAAATGGCTTTTGCGCAATTTGGGCAATGGAAAATTTGTTGACGTGACGCGAGAAGCCGGCTTGAGCAGCACTCGCTGGACACTCGCCTCGATTTCCGCCGATTTTAACAACGACGGCAAGCCCGACCTTTTTCTGGCGAACGATTACGGCCTGTCCGAACTTTACATCAACGAAGCCGGGCCGGACGGCAAACGGCGCTTCCGCGAAATCGGCAAGGAGTCAGGCGTCGGGAAAAATCCCAAGAGCGGCATGAACGCGTGCGTCGGCGATGTGCTGAATTCCGGTTCGGAGGCCGTCTATGTTTCCAACATTTCCGAACCCGGCGTCCTCGTGCAAGGGAACAACCTTTGGATGCCCTCCGCGCCCGGCTCAACGCAATTCGCCAACATGGCCTCAGTGATGGGAATCGAATTGGGCGGTTGGAGTTTCGGCGCGCAATTCGGCGATTTGAACAACGACGGTTTTTTGGATCTTTATCTCGTGAACGGTTACGTTTCGGCCAGCCCGCGAACAACCTACTGGTATGACTTCTCCGAGATTACCGGCGGCAACACAGCGATTATCTCCGACGCAAAAAACTGGCCCGCGATGAAGGGCCGGAGTTTGTCCGGTTTTCAGAGGAAACATTTGTGGCTCAATGGAGGAAGCGGCCGATTCGTCGAGGTCTCCCAGGCCGTCGGCGCCACGGACACCTGCGACGGACGGGCGGTTGCGCTGGCTGATTTCGAGAACAAAGGGTCGCTGGATGTAGTGGTCGCAAATCAGAACGGTCCGCTGCTGTTTTACCGAAACCAGGTGAAGCCTGGGCGCGACTGGATTGAACTTGAGCTTGAGGGAAATTCTAGCAATCGTGATGCGCTCGGCGCTCAAGTGCGCGTTCAATGGAAAGGCCAGGAACAGCTTCAGGAAGTGGTCGCCGCGAGCGGGTTTGCCGCGCAGAACCAGCGAAGACTGCATTTCGGGCTGGGCGAGAGCGCGAAAGTTGACCGAGTCAAAATTCGCTGGCCGTCGGGCCGCGAGCAAGTCATGGAATCGCCGTCAGTCAATACAATTCACCGCATCAAGGAAACGCCATGAGCGCCGCCGTCGATGCAAACAGGACCTCTCAAGCCCCCGGCCCTCAGCCCGCGCCAAACGCGTTCCAGCGGTTCTTCAGTCTCAACAACCGTTTTCTCGCGCCGATCCTCATCACCTGCATTCTGCTTTCGGGCCAGCTTGCTTTCGGGATTTTGGAAAGCTGGAGCAAGACGCTGCTGGCGATTGTCACTTGCATCGTGATGGAATTGGTTTTGTCGCGCGCCATTTCCGGGAAGTGGCCGCATCTGGCCAGCGCCTACATTTCCGGGATCAGTATTGGAATCCTTGTTCGATCTCCGTTCCTGTGGCCGTACGTTTTGTGCGCCGCGCTGTCGATCATGTCCAAATACGTGTTGCGCTGGCGCGGCAAACATCTTTGGAACCCGTCCAATTTCGGCGTCAGCGTGATGTTTTTCCTTTATCCGGCGGCGGTGGCTTCGCTCGGCATCCAATGGGGGAACACGCTCTGGCCGATGGTCGTCGTCTGGTGCCTTGGCTCAATCATCATCTGGCGGTTGAAGCGATTTCACATTTGCCTGACATACGTCGCGACTTTTCTCGTGCTATCGTTCGTGCGAAGCCAAATCACCGGAAAACCGTGGTCTGCGAGCGTCGCGCCGCTGACCGGGCCGATGTATCAATTGTTCGTCTTCTTCATGATCACTGATCCAAAGACGACCGTGAGCAGCCGATGGGGCCAATGCGTCGTCGCCGCGCTGGTTGCGGTCATGGAAATGATCCTGCGCCTGGCCGAAGTGGTGGACGCGCCGTACTACGCTTTGTTTATCGTTGGCCCAATCGCCAATGTCCTTGAGCTAACGATAAAAGGAAACGGAACCGCTGCGGCAAATCGGCTGACTCCATCTTCCCGCCCGGCCTAACTTCAAAAGACCAACCAATCTACTGGGAGAGTTTTTTAAGGGACCTTCCCCGCTTGGAACATATTGCCTGCAGGCGATTGGGCCGAGGCTCCTGAAGTTAGTGAGGACACTACCGCACCACCCGCGTTTCCAACCAAGCTGGCGCCGTCGTGGGTGATTATGGTGGATGTGCCTTGTCCGATAAGGCTGCTGGCCCCATCCTGCTTGCTAAAACTGCCGCCATCGTTGGAAATGACGCTCGCGATGTCGATGGCGATGACTCCTCCACCAAACGTTATCAAAGCCCCGCCTTTAATTTGTGTTACGTAGCCTGGCGACGCCACAAGGGTTGGCCCCGCAGTCGCTGTCGCTGGCAACGCTATTGGATTGGCGGCAACGACTGGGCGCACGTTGGCCTTCACAAGCTGATCCAGCGTCTCGGCAACTTCATCGGTATCATTGTCAATCAAGGTTTTTCCGTCCTCTTTAATCAAATTGTCTGCCGGCCCGTTGAAAATATTTCCTCCATGCTGTCCAACAATTGTTGCGAGTTGCTTCAGCACTGTTTTGGTGTCCATGTTGCCTACGTCCGGGAGGTTCACCAAAGGGATCTCCTCTGCGCGACCCCGCACGATGAGGTTTCCGGTCTGTGATTGTGAAATAACGGACTCCAACCCGCTGTTTCCAAATTGAGTCGAGGGGCCGCAAACCAGGGCTTCTCCGAAACCCGCCGAAAATTGTCCGAGAGGGATCACGGCGACTTCGCCCAGGGTGACAAACTGGGCTCCAGAAATCGTAGTGATTGTTGTGTTGGGAATGACTGCCAGCACGTCGGCGACTTGTATCGAAGTTGGATTTGGAATCAAAGTGCCGTAATAGGGGAACTTAAGAACGATCGAATTATCCGAAATCGTCGTGTTTGCTTCGCCCGTTGATTGGAGGCTTATTGTCAACCCTTCGGCGTAGTGCGCGGGAATGGGGCCCAGGGCAATGTCCAGAGAAGTCGGCGTGAACGAAAGATTGTTGCCATTTCCATCAACGACTCCGACAATTTGCGTTCCTGCCGGCGCCTGCATCGTCACTTCACAGCCCGCCAACACAGGGATATCACCGGTGTCAAACACACCCAATTGAATGGCGAACAAACCATCCTTGCGCACAGTTTGAGGAACAACTTTGACCACGCCGACCTCAGGAACATTTTTGCCATCGTAAAGAACAAACCCGCCAGAGGGGTCATCAAGTTTCCTGGGCAAATCCTTTGGTTGAGCGCCATTGTAGATCTGTGGCGCGGCGGGAAATATCCGTGGGTTGGTTGGATTAATGCCGGTTGGCAGGAGAATGACCTCCACCATGCAAGCGCCTCCGCTGCCAGCTTTCAATGCGCCGATGTTAAAGATCACATTGCCGGTGCCGAGTTGCGCGGGTTGCGTGATAGATTGTTTGGCCGTCGGATTAACAACTTTTCCGCCGGACAAAAACGTCGCCCGGTAAAGTTCCGTATTCGCCGGAATAGTGAAAAGAAGATGCGCGTCGCTAGCCGCGTCGTTGCCCGCGTTCTCGTAGTCCAGAATGTAACGCTGAACCCCGGCTGTGACCGTGAAATTATTGGCGTTATTTTTGTAAGCGGCGGTCAATTGGGCAAGTGTCGTTGCCGGGTCCGTCGAAGCCATGGGATGTTTCACCATTGGAATAGGCTGGTCTGGCGTGAAGAGTGACACACTTCCTTCGACAGCCATTGGAATTTCGAGAGGGAGAGCAACGGGCACAGTATTTGTCACAACGGTAAAATTAGTGCCGGTGCTATTTGTCGTGTAAACGCCGTTTGTCGCGAAATTACCGTTACCTGCTCCGATAAAAGCCGTGCCGGCGACCAATTGTTCGGGCACCGGGGTGTCCGAGCGAACTTGCATAAAGTAAGTCACCTCCACATTTGCGTCTGGTTCCAGATGCAACCCGTGAATGGTGATCAAATTAAGGTTCGTATCCAGTGTCACGAAATAATTGGCCTTGCTCGCGGTAATGCTGGAGCCGCCGCCAATGAAAGTGATGCCCGAATCTAACTGCACGGTTGATGTTGTGTCCAATATCACCGGGTTGACGAAGCTGCTGACCAGGATTGGAGGAATAGTCCCATCTGCTCCCGCTGGGAGGCTGTCTTCAATGAAAACATCATTCGCCGCGCTCTTGCCGTCGTTATGCGCCAGGAACGCCACTGCAAAAGTATCTCCCGGACTCAGTTTTGCGGCGGTCACACCTCTTTGGAGCGTCAGCATGGGAGGATTTGCCAAAGGCCCAACAACCGGTGTTATAATCTCGCCGTCCTCGTTAATCGACTGCTCAATTTGGCTCGCCTCATCCGTGAAAAAGGCCGTGTAGTCAACGTTCTTCACTTCCTGATCGGTAAAGCTGCCGCGCTCAAGAAAATCCGCCTGCACCGTAAGCTTCACCGAGACTGAAGCGTCCTTGGCAAGTGTGCCGATGTAAAAAACCACTTCATCCGCGTGGTCGCTCGGCATTTTAACCTGAGGATTTGCCTCGAGGAATTCTTGCACCGCGACGGGCAGGCTGTTGGTCGGATACGATCCGATCAATCGCAACGGATTATTAATCGCCGTGGCCTTATTATTGACTTTTATGCTGTGCGCCGGGCTGGCAATCGCAACTCCTTTTGCATTGATAAATGAAGCGCTAACAAAGTTCGCAAACTCCGGCACCGGGTCGGCAATCACCACGTTTGAAATGGTACCCGCGCTGAAATTCGTGATTCGGATGGTGTAATTGATAAGCCCGCCAGGCGCGACGCTTGTGACATCCGGCGTAATCGACAAGGCGAACGGCCCCAGCACGTCATCTCCAACGTTGGGCGCGCCGCTGCTGAAACCTGTGGCGTCCGCTGCCGGCAAACCTGTGGTGCTGTAAACCTGATAATCATTCTCAAGCCCAATTTGCTGTTGCAGCCGCATGAATGGCCCCGTCTGAACAGTCAGCGTCACCGATTGTTCAAATCCTGGTTGAAGATTGGCTACATTCCACCAAACGTACGCAATCCCCGAGATATTCGTGTAATGCCCGTATTGATTATAAGTGAGCGCTTTCTGTGGGAATTGGACGTGAAGATCGCTGGTCGCATCCTGATAATTTGGCACCCGCGTCATCACCCTCAAATTATACGCAGGCGCATTGCCGGTATTCACCCAGGTAAAAGTGTAATTCAACTTGTCTCCTATGTGAACGATCTGAAGGTCCCCCGTCGGGTCGGAGGTTGAAGTTTCCTTAACGCTGATCGTCAATTGAGCCAACTTGAGTGTGACCGGTCCATAGTATTTTGTCGAAACGCCGGGAGTGTATCCGTCAGCCTCCGCAACGGCGCGGAAAAATAAGTTGCTGCCGATTGGATATGAACTCGTCCCGGCGGTGCCGAAGTTGTAAGTGCCGGCGACTTTGCCTGGCTGAAGAAAACCTCCACCCGGCAAATTCGTCCAACTCCCATCAACCGTGGGGGTCGCGGACCATTCGATATGGATGGTCACGCCGGTTGCTGTGGATATCGGTTCAGTGACGTTGAAATGAATGTCTCCACCGGGAGTGATTGGAGTTTGAATGGCGATCTTTGGAGGCGGCAGCGCGTTGACTGCGGCGGCGCCCGACTTGTTTTTAAAAACTGCCAGCTTCGCAGCCCCGCTCGTGGTTAAAGCTGTGGTGCCGAGTACAACATCAATGTTTGTGTCCTTGTTGAAAGTCGTAAACGCGCCATTCGATGGCTTGTAACCAAGCGTTATGGAGCTGAAAGAGGAGGTCAACGCCGGAAAATGTTCCTGGCCAGATATTGCAAGCATGTCACCCGTGCCCGACCAGTCAGTCACCGTAAAACCACTATCTGCATAATCTGCCGTTACGACTTCCGCACGACCGTCTCCATTAAGATCCGCCGCGTCGATGGCATTGATTCCGTAAATTTTTTGAGGGCCGTCGAATCGAAAGGCAACGCCCGGTTTGAATGTCCCATCTCCAATACCAAGGTTTACCGTAAGAATGTTCGTTGGATCAAAGGTTGTTCTATTCTTGTCAATGCAGGCGCAAATTAAATCAAGCTTCCCGTCGCCATCCACATCCGCGACAGTTCCAGTGAAAACACTGACGAATGAATTTGTGTTGCCGGTAATCGCAGGAGCGTCATACAATACTTCTGGCCCAAGCGTGCCGTTGCCTTGATTAAGCAAGACCCCCATCAAAGCGTTATTGGTTCCAAACTCTCCGCCGGTCAAGACGATGTCCGCAAAACCATCGCCATTGACGTCGGCGATGATCGGCTTTGCGTAGTTCGCTAGTCCATTGGCGGCGAACGTGACGGGCGTCCCTAAATTGCCTTTGCCGTCGTTCGGAACCAAAACAAGGCCTATCGCCCCGAAATCATCACAAGCGATAATATCATTATGGCCTTTCCCAGTAATGTCGCCAACGGCCACTGTTGTTGCGGCGATGCCACTGGCAGTCAAATCAATGGTTCGAGTATTGGAAAAGCCGGTGCCGTTCCAACCATAGACGAGCACGGTGTTTCCATCCGCAAAAACCAAGTCTGTTTTTCCATCGCCGTCAAGATCGCCCGCCGCGATGACTCCATAATTCTGACCGCCGTTTGCCACGGTAAACGAACTGCTCGAGGTCTTGAATCCGCCGGTGCCGTTGCCAAACAGTACCTCAACCGATCCGGACGAATGGAAACTGGCGTCATACACGACGCCGTACACCGCAACGTCTGGAATTCCGTCGCCATCAAAGTCCCCCATGACCATGCTGCCAGCAGGACCAGCGGTCGAAAAAAATGAGGGCGAAGCGAAAGAGGGCGCGTTAGCGGACGCAGTTTGAACTAAAGCAGCTACAAACAGTGAAGTTGCGAGAAGGGGGCGGGTCAGAATTTGCATTGTAAATGCAGTGTGTTAGCTCTGATTTCATGTATCTGCGTTTTTATCAGCGTGTGCTGGCGGTGGTCAATTCCTTTCTCCAAAATCTTGGTCTGTATAGACCGAAGTCTCGTCGAAAGCGTAATTTTTGCGATAGGTTCTTACGCTTTCTTAAGGCTCCATTGCAAATCGCACATAACCGGTGGCTTTATTTGAACATTTCCCACTTAATTGATTTCGCGTAAACTCGAAGAGGCATGAGGCGTTATTTTTTCTTTTTCCTGATTTTTTCCACTTTAACGGCAACAGCGGATGAAACCGTTTTTCGCGACGGCCTCGTCTTAAAATTCGCTGATCGCTTTCGGCGAAGTTCTTTTCACACCGATCCTGTGGAAGCGAAAATTGTCAAAGGCCAATGGACGCCGCCGTCCGCCGGCCAATCTTTCCCCCTCGAAAAAACGAATGCGATATGGCAGGCCGCCACAGCTTCTGCGGATGGAACTTTCACGAATCGTGAACTGCGAGGCGGCTATCTGGACTGCCAGATCGCGTCGGATTCTGACACGATAAAACTGCTTTCCGCCTCCGGCCAGGACGTTGCTTACGTCAACGAAGAACCCCGCCCCGGCGATCCTTATTCCAGCGGCATCCTCGAACTGCCAGTCAAACTTCATCGCGGTGCGAATGACTTTCTCTTTCGCGTCAGCCGCGGCCGGGTCAAAGCAACGCTGAAAGATCCGCCGCATTCTGTCATCCTCGACTTCGGCGATCCAACGCTTCCGGACATTCTTCACGGCGATTCCCACGAGCAGTGGGGCGCGGTTGTCGTTGTGAATTGCACAACGAATTTCCTCAAAGGCGCGACGCTGCGTTCATGGGTGGATGGACATGGTTCCGTGCGGACCGCAGTACCCTCCGTTCCTCCCTTGAGCGTCCGCAAGGTCGGCTTTCGCTTCAAACCTCGCTGGACCGATCGCACCAACCGCCTCGAATTGAATCTCAAATTGTATTCTGCCGACCGTCAACAACTCGATTCCGGCTCGACGTGGCTCTCGCTCAAGCGCGAAACGGAACATTACAAGCAAACCTTCATCAGCGAAATCGATGGCAGCTTTCAATATTACGCCGTCGCGCCCCCGCAACCGTTGCCCGGCAGCCCGCCACCAAAGGCGCTATTTCTTTCGCTGCACGGCGCAGGCGTCGAAGCCTCCGGTCAGGCTGCCGCGTATCAATCGAAAACCTGGGAACCGTCGTCGCTCCAACAAATCGTCGTTTCTACGGGTTCGATTGGGAGGATTGGGGCCAGCGCGATGCCTTGGAAGTTTTGGACATTGCGATGTCGCGGTTCCAAATCGACCCGCAACAAGTTTATTTGACGGGACATTCGATGGGCGGTCACGGAACGTGGCATGTCGGCGTGACATACCCCGACCGATTCGCCGCAATTGCTCCGAGCGCCGGTTGGATCAGTTTTCTATCCTATGGCGGCGCGCAACGGGCGGCCCAAGGCGATCCCATGCAGCAATTTTTGCAACGCGCGAGCAACCCCGGCGATACACTGGCTCTCGTCAGCAACACGCTCCACTTCGGCGTCTATGTGCTTCACGGCGACGCGGACGATAATGTGCCAGTCGAAGAAGCGCGAACGATGCGGGATCGCCTGAGCAAATTTCACCATGACTTCACGTATCACGAGCAACCCGGCGCGGGACATTGGTGGGGAAATCAATGCGTCGATTGGCCGCCAATATTTGACATGTTCGCGCGCCACCAGATTCCTTCCGACAACAGCCTCTGCGACATTAATTTTACCACGATGAATCCCGGCGTTTCGTCGTCGTCGCATTGGATTTCCATCGAGGCCCAGCAACACGCGCTGAACCCAAGCTCCGTCGTCGCGCATTACGACACGATCAATCGAAAATTCCAGATCACCACCGAGAATGTCGCGCGGCTCGCATTGCGCTCCGGCCAAATCGCGCCGCGTGGCTCTGTGGATGTAATACTCGATGGTGAAACCCTGCAAAGCGTTAACGGTGCGCAGGCATGGTTTGAAAACAACGGCGGCAAATGGTCCGTCATTTCCGCGCCGTCGCCAAATCTGAAAGGCCCGAACCGATACGGCCCGTTCAAGGAAGCTTTTGGCCATCACATGATGTTTGTCTATGGAACGAAAGGCACGCCCGAAGAAAATGCCTGGGCCGCCGCGAAATCGCGCTTCGATGCTGAATCCTGGTGGTATCGCGGCAATGGCGCTGTCGATGTCATGCCGGATACTGAGTTCAATCCGCGCAAGGAGCCGAATCGCGGCGTCGTCATTTACGGAAATGCCGACAACAACAGCGCCTGGACGGCATTGCTCGGCGACAGCCCCGTCCAGGTCCACCGCGACAATGTCAGCATCGCCGCGCGAAAACTCGCTGGCGAAGATTTGGCATGCCTCTTTTGCCGTCCTCGTCCCGGAACCGATGACGCGATGGTCGCAGTCGTGAGCGGAACAGGAATTGCCGGGCTAAAACTGACCGACCGTGTTCCCTATCTGTCTGCCGGAGTGGCATATCCCGATTGCACTGTATTCGGCGTCGATTCCCTGTCAAAAGGAACATCCGGCGTCCGCGCCGCCGGCTTTTTCGGCATGGACTGGGGCGTCGCAACCGGCGACTTCCTATGGCGCGATTAATTATAATGAACAAAATTCTTTCGAGAACTCTCTATGAAAAAATCTGACAAAGAATTGTTAAAAAAAGCACTTGGCGCCCGCGCTAACTCAAGTGAAAGCTCTATTGATTTGCCCGCAGGGCCACATTGGGCAATTTCGGGGATAGAGGATCCTATCCGGTTTTTCGAGAATTTGCACAAGCTCTTGCCGGCTAATTCTGTTCTGTGCGTTGAAGGAACCGAAATGGACCATGTCGTGACTCAATTTTACAAGAGCAATATCTACCCGACTCCAGCCGTCATTCGGCATGACACTATTTTTCCGACACCTCAAACCTTTCATATGGAGTTCTCAAAAACTCTTTGTGAAAGGCTTTTGCATTTTGCGCAGCGTTTGCCATCCGAAGCACTTTTCGACCATATGAAAGGTTATCATGGTTCGAAAATGATCTTCACTTTTCATGATGCGTTTTCAGGGGTCTTGCGAATTGCTTACAGAACCTCCGAGCAAACGGTCGCCGAGTTTTCCAAGGCCATTGGCGGGTTCTACAGCGTTGACACTATCGAAAGTGAGGATAGAGCCTTGCTAAAGAAGCTGTTGGAAAAAATGGGACCTGATTAGATTTATGATTGGAATGGTGCCAGCGAGTGGAATCGAACCACTGACCTCGGGCTTATGAGTTCAGACTTAATTACTCAAAAACCCATTATTTATTGGGGTTTTTGCAATTTCCTCTTGGCAATTTAGCAAATATTTGCTAACAAACAGCCGTGATAATGACAATTTCCCGGTTCCGCATAATTCACTTTATCAATCCCTCAGGCAGGAAAGTTTTCCGTGTTACAGGCTCAACCCGCGACGGCAATCAGGTTCGGCAGAACTTCAATACCGAAGCCGAGGCGACCGTTCGACAGCACGAACTGGAACGCGAATATTACGGTCTGCCAACAGCGGAAGGAAGGCTCATTTCAACCAGGCTTAGCAACGAACAAGCCGCAGAAGCCGAGGTCGCTTTCCACGAGCTTGGCGGGAAATCGCTCATGGGCGCGGTTCGTTACTATCTGGACAATTACCGGGAACCTTCCGTCCGGATTGCTCTGGTTGACGCGTTCCAAGAGTTCATCGCCGCTAAAACAGCCAGCAACAGCCGTCCGGACACCATTCGCAGCTTTGATTACAAGGTTGGCAAGTTCCTAAGTCGGCACCCCGAAAAGTGTGTTGATGAAATTACAGCGTCCCACATCGCCGCCGAGATTCATCGGACTAACCTGAGCCCAGTGAGCCGGTCGAATGTGCGTCGCGCCCTCCATGCCTTTTTCGGATGGTGTGCGAATCGGAGGCCTCAAGTATATTGCCTATACAACCCGGTCAAGGCCATTGACCCTGTTAAGGTGGACCGGGACGAACCACGTATTTTGCCCCTCGCTGACGTTAAACGCCTCATGGCAGTCGCGCAGGAATACAAGCAAGGTGTTTGCGTCCCGCACATCGTCTTGGGGCTATTTTGTGCGATTCGTCCGACGGAGCTTGCGCGATTGTCGTGGGACGACATGGACCTGGAAGCCGAGACCGTCACGATCGGCAGTCGTTTGGCGAAGATGCGGCAACGTCGGATCGTCGAAATTCCAAAGAACGCAGTCGCATTCCTTGCGCCGCACATGGCCGTCCAGACACCGATGAAGGGCAAGAATTGGCGACGCGATTTCGACAAAGTGAAGGGATTGGCAGGCTATGGGGGCCGTTCCCGTGGGGGGACCGTTTTGAAAGAGTGGCCACCGGACGTGATGCGACACACTGGAATTTCTTATCATTTGGCGGCCCACCAGCATGAAGGCAAAACCGCAGCTTGGGCTGGAAACTCGCCGGACGTAATTCAACGACACTATAAGGGATTAGTGAAAGCAAGGGAGTCAACGGAGTTTTGGTCGATACTCCCTGCGGCGAGCAAGGAGATTATCCAGTTTCGGGCTGCGTAATTGGGCCGTGCGAATCAAAAGAGGGTTGGCCTGAGTTGGTACCGTTCAGGGTCTTGACGTGGGTAGATCGATACAATGCAGCCTTGACCTGCTCAATATCGAAGAAAACCAGCCTGCCAATTTTGATAAATGGAATGGTCTTATTGCGCTGCTGATGCTGGAGCCACCGAATGGTTGGCCGACACGATTTGTCAAAAAGCGCATTGAGAAGACCCTTGGAATCAACAAGTCGGGAAGGTTGCGAACTGACTGAATCCCGAAGGTCAGAGCTTTTGAGGTTCACCAACATCTCCTCGTTTCGCATCAAGAGGCCACGCTGACGCAGCTCGCTTTTCGTCCTGCAATCGTTCATCCAGAGCGCGCATCCAATAGTTATGCCCCTGGACGATGCAATACGACCGGGTCACCTGGAGCCCATCTTCCTGACTAATCCAACAACAGTCCGACAACGCAACCCCCGTCCTGCCGCCGTCTAAAGCCCAACCTAGAGTGACTCGGAAAAAGTCCGCCGCAGTCCTGGCGATACACATCACGACAAGTTTCTGACATTGGGGAATGGCGGTCATATTCATGAACTTAATTTTCACGAGTCAACAACCTACAATCCGTAGCGTCTCCGTTGGCGTGTCTGCCACACAATCTGTCAATTCTCAAAATTGAGTGATGAATGAAGACGAGCCGTGAACGCCTTGCCGGGATGGAATGGTGGGCCTGCCTTGGACTTGCCTCACTGACGCTGTCTTGGAACGTCAACCGATGTTGATTGGGCACGCCGCCTGTTCGCCTAGAGGCTGTACTTAACTTTTGGCAAATAGAGCGCCGAGCATGAGGGTGATAAAGGCCAGCCAATGATAGCTCGCGAAGGTTGTTGCCAGCCGTTCGTAATCTCGGGCCAGGCGCCGAAAACGCGCGGCCCAGGCAAAGGATCGCTCCACCACCCAGCGCCGAGGCAACAAGACAAATCCGCGCTTGGCTTGAGGGTGTTTGACCACCAGCAACTGGATTCCTTGCCCGGCGGCAGCTTGCGCCGGTTGATCTCCTGTGTAGCCTTGATCCACAAACGCCACTTCCACCGGCTTTTCCACCACGGCCTGCACCGCCTGGGTCAATCGGCCCACTTGGGCTCGGTCTTGCTCGTTGGCCGGGGTGACTGCCAAGGCCAGCGGATGACCCAAAGTGTCCACGGCAATATGGACCTTGGACTCTTTGCGTTTCTTGTGCCCATCAAAGCCCGCCCGCGCTCCGCTCTCAGGCGTGGATTGGACCGTCCGGCTGTCCAGGATCACCGCGCTGGGATCGGCTTGGCGTTCCAGGGCCAGGCGCAGGATGGCCCGCAAATCGTGGGCCATGGCTTGGAAACATCCGGCATTGATCCAGCGTTGCGTTTGCTCATAGACGACCTTCCACGGTGGCAAATCATTGGGCAGCATGCGCCAGGCTCCGCCCGCCCGGATGAGATAACGCAGCGCATTGAAGACCTGGCGCAACGGATAATCCCGCTGCGGGGCTTGCTCCTTCATCAACGTCAAATAGTTGACACAGAAACTCCACTCTTCATCGCTGACATCGCTCGGATAACCTTTTCGTTTTTCATTCATCCCCAGTTTATGCCGGGAATGTATATACATTGTACAGACTATTTTGTAAAATAGTTAAGTACAGGCTCAGCAGAAACCACAAGAAAGAGAGAATGTTGGACGGTACTGCACGTTCAGGATTTTTTTCACCCAGCGGTGACCGACCAATAATGAAGGGAAGAGTCGAAGATCGAATGGGTGCGTCCGTTGCGACAAACACAAACGTTGGGGCCGAGTTTGAATATCTCACCTCGGAAAGAGGCTTCGCGGCCCTCGTAGGTATAGCGTTGCGGCTCGGGACCTTGGTAACCATTCACAGGAGGCAACGGACAGCAGTTGGCAGCCGCGGCAACCGGGCCAGAGAAAAACCCGCCGGTATTGGTAAGGAGACCGCCGCTGTGAGTGAAAACCTTGACCCTCGGAAACGATTCGGCCGAATAGGCGGCTTGGATGTCGCCTTCGGGAACGCGCCAGAGACCGGACGAGAACCGCCGCCAGTCCGTGACGATTTTGTCTGGCTATGTTCGGGCGAGAGACAAAACTAGAATATCGTTGTTCATTTGATTTCCTTTTGTTCTAAGTTCATTTCTTATCGCGCAGCGAAACAGTGGTGCGCGCGAAATCCTGCTATGAGTGTTGTCAACCTCTTTTTTCCCCCCGCGAACCCCAAAACAACGAACGCCAGCAGTCCTGAGAAGTGGCTTTTGCAAAGCACAGCTTTGCTTTGCAAAAGCCTAGAGGCAAAGGAGCGGCAAGGGTTTTTGCTGTCAAGAAACGGAGCGAAGCGCAGTGGTGGACCGCAGCGAAGCGAGGAATATCTTGACAGCA
>DASXZW010000053.1:0-52866 GCA_036501665.1 Verrucomicrobiia bacterium | reverse complement strand
TCTGGCCTTGAACCTGTTGAAGCAGGAAAAGACCAAGAAGCGCAGCATCAGAGGCAAAATGCTCAACGCCAGTTGGGACCACCCCTACTTGCTCAGACTCCTGGGTGGCAACCTAAACGAAATTTAGATGCGTCTGCCCTGAGCACATTATTCTCACTTTGTCTATGGCTTGCCGGAAGCGGGTCTAAAACAGCCATGAACAAGCGTTGTCGTTGATAATTGAGGGTTTAGACGGATTGGGGCCGCCTGAAGGTTGCTCAAAATGGCGAAAGTCACAGCTATCTTCTTTTGGAAGCAAATGCCGTTCCATTTTTATACATGCGTTAGTTTTCTGCCAGCAACAGGAGAACTCGTCTGTTTCGATCCCCCAAAATCTTAACCGCTGAAAAACCAGCCTGTCTTGCTGCAAAGCGGATTTCCTGACGGGAAAACCATGTCTTGTTGTCCGGCGAGTGAATGTGTCGGTTTCGCCCCTCTTGATTCAGGAAATCCACAATAGCAAAGCCTCCCGGAGCAAGAGCATCCTTTATGGCAGCTAGAATCGCCGGACTTTGCTCCGGGCCATAGTGAGAAAGGAGCACTCCGCGTGAGACAACTGCCCCAGCTTTTGGACATAACGAAGACAACTCGAAGCAATCCCCAAGGAAAAATTTCGCGTGAGAAATGCGCTTGGCGCGCGCAACACGAATCATTTGCTGGCTGATATCAACCCCCCTCCCCCAGGCGAAATCGGCAATAATTTCCCCCAAAACCAAGCCGGTGCCGCAACCCGCGTCAATGACACCGTTTTTTTCGCAAATCCGCCGTCGATGAGAAATAATTCGTTTGGCGGAACGGATAAACCTTTGGTACGCATCATCTTCGTTGAGATGGCAATCCGCATCCTCCAAAGCATCGTCCCACGAATCCGCGCGCGCATCCCAGCGGGCGGCGATTGCCTCAAGATTTCGGCGCGCGTAATCGTTTTGAGAACTGCCCATACGCATCGCGGTCCGGCTTAAAGCTTAATTTGCCCTTTCAAAGCATTGTAAGTCGCCAGCAATTCATCCTTGCCGAGGTAATCGCGCCAATGCCAGCGGTCGGCCACGCCGATTTCAGCGGTGATGAATCGACGCACCAATTGCGTGGGCACGCCCTGCCCGTCGTACACACTCCGGGCGCCGTCGTTTTCCTGAACAAAAAGATAACCGAACTCCGCATGGCGCAGTTGGGCGAGGTCCTCCAGTGAACCAACGAAAAAGTTCATTCGATCCGCGAGGTGTGGATGAACGCGAACCAAGGCGGGAAAGATATTCAGATGCGCGTGATCGACGCAGCAGACGCCTTTGCTCCAATCGGGAGCCGGTCCATGCTCGAAAACAAGCGGGGCGACGTTCCAATGTTTGACCAGCAATTTTTTAATCGCGACCAAAAGGCGTTCAAGATGCTCGAACTGTTCCGGCTTCAGGTGCGCCAGGGAAAGAATGTGCTCTCTCGTCAATACCAGCAAACCGCCTTCCATGAATTCTCCGAGCGGCGGCATCACGATAAAATGT
The DNA here is from genome assembly GCA_036501665.1 of Verrucomicrobiia bacterium. Lineage (GTDB taxonomy): Bacteria > Verrucomicrobiota > Verrucomicrobiia > Limisphaerales > Palsa-1400 > DATAUD01. Next base: position 51,331 of record DASXZW010000053.1, on the reverse strand, counting down.
TCATCCTCATAGACAACGCGGGACGAAAGCTGGTCGCCCATCAATTCGGCGAACAGGTTTGGCCCGCCCCCTTCCAACTCAGCGCAAAAAGGACAGTCGTAACCGGCGCGGCGGCCACATGATCTTTCGCCGCCATTTTCCGGCGCGGACACATCGAGGTGCAGCTGGAATGCGTCGGTTTCCAACGCCGCAAGGGCAAGAGCGCGATGCAACAATGTTGGTGATTCTCCTGCGCGACGGGCAATGGCGCGTTGGAGGGCTGGCTGGGACAACTCGGAGGCGTCGGGAACGAACAAATCGGACAAGAGCATCCGAGGATCGCGCGGCTGACGCGAAAGATCGATCTGTCCATGCACCACGCCTGCCCAACGCCTCAGTGAACCGTTAATCCAACAACCGAGATGGCATTCCATCGTCGCCCGATTTGAGACGCCATTCAGAAGCCGTCCAAGTCCGGCTGCGCCAAGACTGCGAAGAACAGTGGCCGTCAGTGGCCCCGGAAATGACGGATAAGCTTCCAGCACAAGTCCGGTATCATCGACTATAACGGGCCGACCAAACATCGCGGCAGCAGCGCGGGCTTTGGCAGTCAGCGTCTCAATGAAATTGAGTCCCTGGATTTCGGGCAGAGGCTGGGGCGGCGGTTCAGGCTTAAGGCGCAATCGCTCCAAGTCAGGCGCAAACGCGGCGTATTTCGCGGGATTGGAAGTGACCAGCGTGACCATGCGGTGATTTTATGAACCCGCGATTCTCTCGCGAATCAGTGCCGAGGCGCGTTCCGCAATTGCGTCCGAGCCAAATTGATTTGCGTCAATAAACATAATTTCCGAACGCTCTCGCGACAACCAGCGATAGAACTCATGCTCGCGCCAGTGAAAATCCGGGACCGCTGTTAATTCATCCAACGCCCTGGCCTCGCCGCTCTTGTGGGCAATACGTGTCTGGCAGGTTTCAAAGCTTGCATCCAGAACGAGCGTCAGATCGGGAACGCGAACTTTCTCCGCGAACGGCTGCAACATGCCGAGCACTTTTCTCAATCGGTCAGGGTCTTCCGCGCCGTGGACAGCCAATGTTGACCACAATGACCGATCCATGATGACAAGCGGATCTTTCCAGGAGCGCAGCACGCGCATTTGCTCAAAGCAGCCGCTAAGGAAAAACATCGCGGAAGCAAACCATTCGGCGTCGCGAATCATCCGTGTTTTGAACGAATCCGAGAACCACGCCTTGTCGGTTCCGAGGCAACCCGGCGCGTTGAGTGTTTCGGAAAGCAATCGGCAAACAGTCGTTTTGCCCGCGCCATTAGGCCCTTCAAATGCGACAACGAACGGACTTTTCGTGTCCCGATTCGCAAATTCAGGCAGGCGCAACGATTCCAAAGCAACGCGGTATCGCTCCTGCGCGCTGTCAAACATCATGCTGCCACGGGTTGAGCGGCCCTGAAGACGTTCATGGAGTTGCGCGAGAGTGGCGTCGTATAAATGTATTCCTCGCCCGGCTTGGCCATATCGCTGCTGACGTAACCGGCGTCCTCCAGGGCTGAGGCGGTGTCTTCCAGCAATTGCAACAACTGCTCGTGGCTCAAGTAATCAAACTGGATGTCGCCATCGAGTCCGCCGTAGCAAAAGCTTTCAAAAGACTTGGGATCCGCGATGCGGATGCCGAACCGCGACGGATCGGTGTAATAAATGGTTCCCGGAAATGGGATAAGTTGGTGGATGGAAATTTCATGCGGTCGCATGTCCAGCATGAATTGAATGGATTCGTACTGTTCCTCCAACGTGCCCGGCAGACCGTAAATCCATCCCGTCTTCACGCGCAACCCGGCTTCCTTGGCCGCGCCGATTCCCTTGCGAAGTTGGGCGGTGGTCATTCCCTTTTGCGCCGCTTTCAGGATCGTGTCCGAACCGGATTCGACGCCAAAATAAATTCGCTGGCAGTTGGCCGCCCGCATCGCTTCCGCAATCGTCTTATCGACACGGTCGGCGCGCATTTGCCCAATCCACTTGACCCCGACCTTGCGTTCAGCGTTCGCCTTGCAAAATTCCAGGATGTCGTGCTTTCGCAAAAGAAAAATATCGTCGGCAAAGAAAATTTCCTTTGCTCCGTGCTCATCCCGCAAATGCTCCATTTCCGCGATGACTCTCAGATGCTGGCGAATCCCAACGCCATCCGCGCGCACAGTCCCCGTATAGTTGCAGCAAAAAGCGCAATGGTGCGGGCACCCTCGCGAAGCGAGCATCGAGTGATGGGTGTATTTCGGGAGATTGTAAAGACTGCGATCCACGAACGGCAATTCGTCGAGAGCCGTGGTCTTGCCGTGTCCGGAAGTTTTTACAATTTCTCCCGTCTCAGTGCGGAATAGCAGGGCTGGCAAAGTCCGCAAGTCACGTCCTTCACCCAACGCTGTAACCAAATCGCGGATAATCAGCTCTCCTTCGCCAAAGACTACCACGTCCGCGCCGTCAGCAATGAGGTCATCGGGAAATAGCGTCGCGTGAATTCCGCCAGCGAGAATCTTTATGTCCGGCTGCAATTCCTTCAACTTGGAAATCTGTTTTCGGGCGACCGGATAATTGGGCGTGATCACCGAAAACCCGGCAATCTCCGGCTTAAAATCGGCGACGAGCTTCCACAATCCTGTGTCTTCAATCCCCTCCACGTTTTGGTCGAAAATCCGTACTTCGTGCCCGCTCTGCTTGAGGATCGTTCCAAGAAAACCGATGCCCAGCGGATATTCGCGGTACATCTGCTTTGGGTTATAGGACCGCGGAGCTACAAACAGGATTCGCATCAGCAGACTCCTTGCAGTTGACCGTTCATGGCGAGCTTGTTTCCCCGCTCCAGGAAATCATCAATCGCTGGCCGGTCCTTATGGTAGATATGGCTTGAACCCAGAAATCCCGAAACCGATTCAGCCGACAAATCTAATCCCTCCGCGACTTTCCGGGCCATCGACGCAATGCAAAGGGCGTCGGCATAAAATTTCTTATAGGCATCCTGCCCGCGCGCAAAATAAATTGTCCGAATCACGCCGTCTCGAATCAGAAACTGAACCACGTTGATGCACGGCACCTTGCCGTTTCCCTCGCCGCAGAATGTGACAACCGCGCGTTTGCTATCGCGCTCGGTTTTCAAAAGTGAAATGACGTCCTGGAAATCGTTTCGTCCACCCGGACCGCGCATGAGTTTCAAGTAGGAATGCCCAAGGGAATTTGCCTGGTCCGCAAAAAAAACCTTCTCCATTTCGGCAACCATTCGCGCGTCGCCAAATTGCCGGATCAATTCGTCGTGTTTGGCGTGGGCCGGAAAAGAGACATTCACTTCGGTCAACTCAAGCCCCTCGTCGTTCAACGGTTTTCCGTTTTGCACCGTCTGACCCACCAGATGAATCCAGGTTTGCCCGATGCTTCCGAAGCTGAGATCAATCATGGAGATTGGCGCCGCGGAACGCGAACGTTCTAAACGCAAAAAAACGCCGGTCCAAGGCGGCGTTCCGCGTCAACTCAGTTAAACGACTCATTGACACAATCTTGTGCGAGTGTGGGTAAAAGTCAAGATGGCTAATGCTCGACATGCAATTTCCAACTCAGGCGAGACGGTAGTCTCAAACAGAATTGACCTACACCAAATCGTAACACATGATTCGGCAGAGATGCACTTTAGAATACTGCTGGGGATTGTTCTCAGCACGGTGGCGGTTGCGTCCGCCCAAACAACAAATTCGCCAGGGAACATCAAGCCGCTTTCCTTGCACGACTGCATCAATCTGGCGCTCACCCACAATCTGGACCTGCGAATCGAGCACGCCACGATGGACATTGCCGGCGACATGCTGACTGGCGCTTACGGCGCTTACGACCCGATTTTTTCGTTTGGCGCAACGCGAAATTTTGTGTCCGACCCAGGCGATTTTGACACGCGGAAGTTCAATCCGTATTTGCCCTCTGAAATCAACCAAGGGAAAATCGGGCCGGACATCAGCGGCAGTTTGCCGATTGGATTTTCCTACGATTTCAGCGGTAAAATCGTCAAGACGAGCGCCGTCACGGACTTTACGTCCAACCCCAAGGACGCCGCGTTTTTCCCCGATGGCGTTCGCCGAACCAACGATTACGACGCCGAAGTCGGACTTTCCATGCGCCAGCATCTGTTGAAGGATTCGTGGATCGATTCCGACCGCGAAGTTCTCCAGACACGCCGCACGGACTTGAAAATTTCCCAGCAGGCATTGCGGTTTCAGGTGATGACCACGTTGCTCGCGGTCGAGTTGGCGTATGACGACCTGATAGATGCCCGCGAAGAAATTCGAGTGCAGGAAAATGCGGTGAACCTTCGTCATCAGTTCGTCGGCGAAACACAGCGACGCGTCCAGGTGGGCGAATTGCCGCCGCTTGAGGATGCGCAGGCGCAGAGCCAGTTTCAGGATGCCGTGACGGCTTTGGCGCAGGCCCACGAATTATTCACGTCACGGCAGAACATATTAGTCGGTTTGTTGACAGACAATTTCAAGGATTGGGCCGATGCCGAAGTGCAGGCGACTGATCCGTTGGTGGCTGTCCCTGAAGAATTTAACCGGTCCCGGAGTTTCCAGGCCGCGCTCACGAACAGGCCGGACTTGGTTGAGGCGCGGATGTCTGTGCAGAAAGCCGGCGTGATGGTGAAGTTTCGCCTGAACCAACTTTATCCAAGTTTCGATCTTGTCGGCGGCTACGGCGGGCTTGGGAGTGAGCCGCATTCCGGCGGCGCTTCGCTTAACGACGCATTTAGTTTCGGCAATCCTGAATATTCGTACGGCGCGGTAGTGAGTTTTCCGCTCGCGAATGCCGCGGCCCGAGGTAACTACAAGGCAAGCAAAGCTTCGCGGCAGATCGCCGAACTCCAACTTCAGAAAGCCGAGCAGCAGGTGCTCTTGCAGGTGGCCGATTACGTGAATCGCGCCGGGTCGAGTTTCAGCCAGGTCGGATCGACGCATCAGGCGCGGGTCTATGCGGAGCAGGCTCTGGACGCCGAAACCAAAAAGTTCCAGAACGGATTGGCCACGAGCTTTGAAGTGCTTCAGTTTCAGGAAATTCTGACCTCCGCGCAGACTGCGGAGATTCGGGCCAAGGTTGCCTACAATAAAGCCCAGGCTCAACTGGCCTTCGGCGAGGGATCAACGATGGAGCGTCACCACCTCAGCCTGGGCGGGAAATAGGAACCGCTTCTGAAATCCACCGAGGCTAGAGCGATTCTACAAAAACTGTAGCCGAGATTTTGGTGCCCCTCTCTTTAATTCTCTCCCCGCTTTGCGGGGAGAGAACGGACGCAGCACTGCTATGCAGTGCATCTCTTATCTGTTCTGACTAAGCGCCAAGAGAGGGGGTGTTGAAAATGACTACAGTATTTTTTAAAACGCTCTAGCGAGTCAATGCGCCTCCGCCGGGTGCGATTCAAGGGTCAGGTCAACCAATTCACCGGGGCGAATGCGCAGTTCGGATGGAACGCTGATGCTAAGCGGCAGGCCCAATTCAGCAGTAGCGAGTTTTACAGGCATTTGCAGCGCCGCCGGCAAAGTTTCAAACTGTGTTCCCACTTCAAGAATTTTTCCAGCGGCGGTTTGCCGGTGCGGACCCCGTGTGCGCACTTCAACACGACCGCCAATCTTCGGTTCGTCAAGAAGAGGCGGACGGAGGTAGCCGACAATCCGAACTGCGTTGGCGGAGGAAATTCCGACGATCGGTTCGCCGGCGGTCACCGCTTCGCCAACCCGATGATAGATGACATCAATCATGCCATCGACGGAAGCATGGAGCGTGATCGGATTCAATTCCGCCTCTGTCAACTTAAGTTTTGATTCTTCGACGGCAATCTGCGCGCGCAAAGGGTCGTCGCTGACGCGGGCGATGGTGAGCGCATTCGTCGGTTGCAGGAGATCGACCCTGTGGCCCTGGTCTTCAACAGACTTGGCCAATTCATCCACTTTGCTTTGCAAGCTTTCCGCCTTGGCCTTCGCGAGGTCAAAAGCCCGTTCGGAAACAATCTTGTCCTTGAACAAATCCTGCGTGCGGCGGTAATCCGCCTGGGCGACCAGCAAGTCGGCTTTTGCCGCGCCAAGCTCGGCGCGTTGAGCCATCCAGTGCAGGCGCACTTCGCTATATTCCATCGCGAGCCGTTGTTCGTTGGCGATGGGCGTCTGGCTGATGCGAATCTGCTCAATCTCCGCCTGAATCACGGCCAAAGTGGAGGCGAGAATTTTTGGGTCGGTCAACATGACTTCGCCGATGACATCGCCCGCCTTTACCTTGTCAAAACGATTGACGGTCAATTTCGACAGCATCCCCGGCTTATAGCAACTAATATTCGCAGGAACGACTTCGGCCTGGCCAACAAGCGTCTGCGAGGAGGCGTAATTCTTCCAAAGCATTACCAGCAGAAAGACGACGCCGACGAAAATGAGCAGCGGGAAATAATGCACTCGAAGGTCGTGCCAGCGTTGGCGCAACGGTATCGGGATTGGTTTGGGGGCGGCCTCGCTCATTTCCTGATTGTTACAAATTTACGGTAAATTGTTACGAAGTCTGTCAGTGACACGGTCTTTCGGGCAATAATAATTTGACGCGGCGTTTTGTCATTACGGTGTGAGTCGTTGGAAATCAATCCGCCGGACGTAGCCGAGATCATTTTCAACAATGAGCAGGTTGCCGTAATTATCCATCGAAACGGAGCGCAACTGGCCGAACTTGTAAGCGAGCGAATAGAACCATTTTCCATCGCCCGAATGGGTGTCATCGAAGCCGTTGACCAGAATGTGAATCACACCGGTGATATCGACGTAGAGCAACTGAGCGCCTTCGTCGGTCGCGAGTAAGTAACCGCCAATCGGCGGCTGCCAGACTCCGCGAACTCCGTAAAGACTATTTGTGACGGCAAGCGTGCCATCGACAACCAGGCTTGTTTTACCATTGCCAAATAGCAAAGTGCGCGCGCCGGTATTCGTGGAAACGAGCCACACCGTGTTGTCGCCGCGATCCGTGACCACAAGGTTGGTCCCGCTGACAATAATATTGCCGAGTTCGTTGAATTGTTTGTTGAACTTCGATGTGCCGCCCGACGGTGTCCACTTCATCAGGTCGTTTCCAGAACAATAAAAAACCAGCGCTTCATCCCTTCTGACCCAGAGACCGCGACCGGTGTCGATTCCGTTATTGTCGGTGAACGTCGTCGTCATCATGCCGTTGGTGTTGAGGCGGCGGACTTTGCTGTTTCCGGTGTCGAGGATGTAAATGACATTATTCGTGGCGATCCATAACCCATTGGGCTGGTTCAAATCGACATTGGTCGCGACGGTCGCGACATCGGGGCCATTGCCGCTGTTGTGCGTTCCGGCGACAGTGTGAATGCGACCGTCCGGTGTCAGTTTCAGAACCGAATGACTATTCTTATCCACGATAAACACATTACTTTCGGTATCGCCCAACGCCATGTGCGGACGCGACAACGCCACATTGGTCGCGAAAGCGCCCTCAAAGTAAGGCTGCCAATAACTGACATTGTCATTCCCCGCGTCCGCGCCGCTGCCTGCAATTGTGTGCAGGAGTCCGTAGGATTGAATGAGATTTGTAAAGGCCTGGGGCGTATTCGTGGAAATCTGAACGGCCCGCACACGAAGAAACGCATTCGTCGGCAACGGGGCAAATGTTCCGATGCCAAAGGAGTTTGTCGTAAAGAAATTTTGCCGTGGCGTCCACGCAGCCCCAAGGACGGACGAGGTTTCCACTGTGCAAACTCCGCGGGTGAAGGCGTTGGTCCAGGTGATTTGGCCATCGGGATCAAACGCAGTAATTTGGAAATCTCCGCCGCTCGCGGCAGCCAGAATCGGACTCATCAGCCAAAGCCAGAATAACCTCTTGCAACATGCCATATTGACGGCGGGACAAAATGACACTGCATGGTCGAAGCGTCAAGGCGGGGCATGACAGGCAAAAATCCCAAACTGGAGGTTTCGGGGCTTTCAAACAACCTGATTGGCTGGCTCAGCTTGACCTCCAAAATGGAAGGTCAAAAGTGTCACGGCTTTCAAAGAACAATCCCTCCCGCCTGCGCAATTTTCCACAGTAGTAGGCGACTGGCAATCGTTCATCAGTTATTTCGTGGCTGGTTTCAGGTGTCCAGCCTTCGGATGAGGCGTTTCGACACGAAACGAACGATTTTTGCATCGCATCGGTTTTGAAATCGGAGATAATCGAGTTGTGCGAGCGCGCGCGATAATCGGGAATTGGCTGGCTTTCATTGCTTTAGTCGCGGGGATGTTGAGTTGGTTCGCGACGAGCGCGATTGCTGCTGAGGGAACTGCGGAGGAGACGAATGCCTTCGAGGCGGCTTCCAAAATGTTTATCGACATGCAGTATCGGCTTGCCGAGACGAACTTTATCAATTTCCTGAATAATTATTCCAATTCCACCCACAGAGCGGACGCGATTCTATATGTGGCACGAGCAGAACTGGAGCAATCCCATCCGGACAAAGCTGTGGCGCAGCTCGAAAAGTCCTTCCCGGAAGCAGGCGCTTTGGGTCCCGAATACGCTTTCTGGATCGCCAAAGCTCACTTTTCCCAAGGCGAATACACGAATGCCGCCGCTGGCTTTGCCAACGTCGCAAGAATGGGCGGATTTCCCAGGCGACTTGAAGCCGCTTACAACGAGGCTTTCACTTACGCCGCCATTACGAACTGGAACGAGGTCATCCGTGTTTTGCAGAAAACCAATGGCGTCTTTTATGCCGTATCGGCACTGGAGCCGAAGAATCCATTTGCCTCGCTAGGAAAGCTGCTTCTTGGAGAAGCGTTGCTCGAAACGCACCAGTTCGCTGAGGCGGACAAAACGGTGCGCGCCCTGGACACGGTCGGCATGGACCCGGATGTGGCATGGCGGCGTCAATACTTGCTTTGCCAGATCGACCTGGAAGCGGGACGTGACGAACCGGCCCTGGTGGGATCGACCAATTTGCTGACGCTCGCGACGGGGCCGACGCGCCGGGCCGCAAGCGAATTTCTACAAGGTCAAATCCTTGAAAGCCTTGGCCGCACCAACGAGGCTCTCCAGGCCTACAGCGCAAACCTTGTTCCAGGTCTGCCTTCAATGGAACAGCAACGGGCGATGGCAAAAACTGTGCAATTGACGGTCGCCATCAGCCCGCCCGATGTGGCAATTGACTCATTGACAAACCTTATTGGACGGCTCCCACAATCGCCGGGAATTGATTTGGCGCGGGTAGTTCTGGGGGAATTATATTTGAAGGCATTTGCGGCTTCGACCCAAATCAACAGCGCGACAAATGCCGCGCCGCCTCCGGGCAATTCCCTTGAAAACGCGCTGACGAATTTCAATATTGTCATAAATAATTTTACAAACAGCGCATGGCTGCCGAAGGCGCGACTGGACCGCGGCTGGTGTTATTGGAGCGCAGGCAAAATCACCCAGGCCGGACCAGATTTTGCGGCAGCGGCCAATGGTTTGCCGTATTCCGCAGACCAGGCTGTCGCGCGTTTCAAGCTGGGCGACGTTGAGTTCGCTTCATCCAATTACACCGGAGCGTTGAGCAATTATAATGAGGTCTTGCAGCGGTACGACGGTTTTCCCACCGTGACCAACGAACTTTACCCGCAAGCGCTTTATCAAATCGTTGAAGCGGAAATAAATTTGGGCAATGACAAAGGAGCGGAAGGCGCGGCCAAGACGATTCTGCGTTGGTTTCCGAATAATTACCTCGGCGAACGCAGTTCGATGTTGATGGGGGAAAAATTGCTGCTCGTCGGGAGAAAAATGACCAGCCGACAAGCGTTTATTGATCTTGTGAATCGTTCCCCGAATTCGCTGCTGGCCCCGGAGGCGCGATACGACATTGCCCGCTCGTTTGATGATGAAGGGGATTGGAAAGAGGCGATTCACTATTACGACGAGTGGCTGGGAAAGCATCATGGGGATTCTTTGCAGCCGCAGGTGGAATATTATCGCGCGCTGGCTTACTCCAAAGTTGGGATGGGAACCAATGCGCTGAATGAATTCACAAATTTTGTGGCGCGGTACCCGAGCAATTCGCTTGTGCCGTGGGCGCAAATCTGGGTGGCCGACTATTACTACAATCAACAGGCGTATCCGCAGGCAGAGTTGCGTTACCAGGAATTGGCGCAGAATCCAAAAGCCGGCGCTTTGGCGTACAAGGCGCTCTTTTCGGCGGGAAAAACCGCGCTTGCAAACCAGGAAATCCCCGACGCCCGAAACTATTTTTCAAAACTTATAAATGACACCAATACGCCGACGCCGTTGGCCGCGCAGGCGTTTTTTGCCCTGGGAGACGTGCTTTTTCAGCAATTCCAGCGCGATCCCACGAACGGAATCTATCTTTCACAGGCAATCACTGCCTTGAGCAAGCTCACCAACGGAGCGCCGACGAACACGGGGAGCGTGGAGGCCCTGGGACGCCTGGGCGATTATTACGCTTACTACGCTGAAAAAAGATCGGACGCGACCATTTATGCCAACGCGGTCCAAATGTATTCCGCGGTTTTAAGTTTTCCCCCAGATCTCGTGAGCGTGGCCGCGCGCGCCCAGGCCGAAGTTGGGCTCGGTATCATTGCTGAAAGAGAACACAAACCGGAACAAGCGCTCGAACATTACGCCCGCGTTTTATATACCGACCCCGACCACTTTGATCCTTATTGGGTTGAAACCGCCGGCGAATACATGGCCCAAGTCTGCGAAGCCGAGCAACAGTGGGACCAGGCAGTCAAGGCTTACTACCGCGTGCTCGAAGCGATTCCTTCGCTTGCGCCTGTGCTGGAAAAACGGATCGCCGCGGCGCGCGGTCACGCTGATGTGGAGCGGAACTGATCCCGCCACCGCTTGCGCGTTACATCATCTTCAACAGTGTCGCGGCCATTTCTGACGGCGTGGATGCGATGCCGATGCCGGCTGCCTTGAATGCTTCGATTTTTGCCGCGGCTGTGCCTTTGCCGCCGCTGACAATTGCGCCCGCGTGGCCCATTCGCCTTCCGGGCGGAGCGGTCGCGCCGGCGATGAACCCCGCGACAGGCTTCTTGCAATTTTTCTGAATCCATTCAGCCGCTTCTTCTTCGGCGGAACCACCGATTTCACCGATCATGATGATGCCGTGAGTTTCGGGGTCGGCGTTGAACATTTTGATGACGTCGAGGTGTGAGGTGCCATTGACCGGGTCGCCGCCAATTCCAACGCAGGTCGATTGGCCGACGCCGCGACAGGTCAATTGCCAGACCGCCTCATAAGTCAAAGTGCCGCTGCGCGAAACCACGCCGATGTTCCCCTTCTTGTGAATGTACCCGGGAGCGATGCCGATCCGGCAGCCGCCAAGGGAATCCTTGCCTTCGCCGGGCGTCACGACTCCGGGGCAATTGGGTCCGATGAGGCGTGTTTTCCCGCCGCGCATGGCCTGTTTGACCTTGACCATATCATTGACAGGAATTCCTTCCGTGATGCAGACGATCAAATCAACTCCGGCATCCGCAGCTTCGAGTATGGCATCGGCGGCGAAGGGCGGCGGGACAAAAATCGCGGAGACACTGGCGCCCGTTTGTTTGACCGCATCGGCGACAGTGTCAAATATTGGAACTTTTCCCGGGCCGTGCTCAAAAGTCTGGCCGCCCTTGCCCGGCGTCACACCGGCGACGATCTTCGTGCCGTAATCCATGGAAAGTTGAGTATGCCGCGCGCCAAAACTGCCGGTGATGCCCTGGACGAGAACCTTTGTGTTTGAATTTACAAGTATTGACATAGAAATGATTTAAAATCTTTAATTTTCCCCGCCACTTTGAATCCCCGGCTTGTCTTTTATCGCGCGAAGGACGCGCACCGCTGCAATATCCTTCTCGCGCCCAACCGCCAGCTTGGCATCTATTAACGCACCAACATCAAGAACGCGGCATTCCCCAAAGGCCAGTGCAATCGCGGAAGAACGCGCCACAACCTTGTCATAATCTCCTATTCCGGCGATTTCTCCCAGACAATCCAGTCTCCCCAAGTCTGTTTGAAGATATAAATTATTCAAACGCGAACACAACTCGTCGGTCAGTTCAAGCGGAAGCTTATCGACAGTCAAACGGTGACGAGGATGCAAGTCTTTTACTGCCATTTCAATTTGGAAAAGATTTTGAGCAGTTAAGCGCACGCACACGTCGAGAGCGTAAGTGACCAACGGCGCTCCATGAAGAAGACAACCGACGCCGCCCACGACAACGAATTCCACATGCGCCTTCCACAATCGCTCGAGAAGCGCCTTGTCATTCTGGGGGGTGGCCATTGGGCAATTGCTGAAGTTCCCACGCGAAATCCAAAACCGCTTGATGTTCATCAAGGCGTTCCTGCGGCGTCTGCGCCAGCGCGGCCTCAATCAGCGTCATGTCGAAGCCCGCCTCCATTGCCTCCCGCCAGCCGGGACCGGCATCAGGCGGGCAGACGTAAAGGCCGTTCATCTGCGCCAATGTGAACTCGTCAATCATTGGTTTATTATTTAGGAACCGCGCTCACAACCTTTTGCGCCGCGTCCGCCATCGAATCGCCGGTAATAATCGCGACGCCTGAGTCCGCCAAGGTTTTCTTGCCGGCAACGACGTTGTTGCCCTCAAGGCGCACCACCAGCGGGATGCTCAATTTCGTTTCCTTCACCGCGGCGACAATGCCGGCGGCGATGATGTTGCAATCCATGATTCCGCCAAAAATGTTGACAAGGATGCCCTTCACATTGGGGTCGCTGAGAATGATTTTGAAAGCCGCCGTCACCTGCTCCCGGCTCGCGCCACCTCCCACGTCCAGAAAGTTTGCGGGGGAACCGCCAAAATGCTGGATGATGTCCATCGTCGCCATCGCCAATCCCGCGCCGTTCACGAGGCAGGCGATGCTGCCATCGAGCTTGATGTAATTGAGGCTGAACTTGCTCGCTTCGATTTCCAGTGGCGCTTCTTCGCCGAGATCGCGCATCGCCTGAATGTCCGCATGACGATAAAGAGCGTTGTCGTCCAGGCTCATTTTGGCGTCGATGGCCAACAGACTTTCCTTGCCGTCTTTCCCGACGACAATGCAGAGCGGGTTGATTTCGAGCATGGTTGCATCGGCTTCCCACCAAGTCTTGTAGAGGCCGGCAAAAAGTTTCGCGCCCGCGACAATCAGCGCGCCTCGAAGGCCTAGCGCCACGGCCAGCTTGCGCCCTTGATACGGCAAAAATCCGACAGCCGGATCGATCGTTTCCTTGATGATCTTTTCGGGATGATCAACGGCGACTTGCTCGATGTCCATGCCGCCCTCGGTGCTGACCATGATGATCGGGCGCGAGGCCGCGCGATCCAACAGCACCGCGCAATAAAGTTCCTTTTTGATGTTCGGCGCGCAGGCAACGAGCAACTTGCTGACCAAACGGCCTTCAGCGCCGGTTTGTTTGGTGACAAGCACATTGCCGAGCATTGCTTTGGCCTTTTCGAAAACGTCCTCGACGGTTTTGCAAAGTTTGACGCCGCCCTGGAAACCGCTCTTGAACGTTCCCTTGCCACGTCCGCCCGCGTGAATTTGTGATTTGACGACCACCAAAGTTTCACCGGATGCAAACAGTCCTTCGGCGATTTTTTTTGCCGCCTCGGCGCTGTCGCAAACTTCGCCGGATGGAACAGCAACGCCATTTTGCGCGAGCAGTTGTTTTGCCTGAAATTCGTGTATGTTCACCTATCCTTAAATTACTTTGTTGAGACGACTAACGTTGTTCGACGGGCGTGACCTTCAAACCGACCGGGCCGACGTATTGACTTTGAGGCCGAATGAGCCGGTTGTCCGCCAATTGTTCGAGAATGTGCGCCGTCCAGCCCGAGGTGCGGGCAATGGCGAAAATCGGCGTGAATAAATCCGTTGGAATTCCGAGCGAGTAATAAACCGTTGCCGAATAGAAATCGACGTTCGCCTGAAGGTTTTTCTTCTTCAACATGATCTCGGCGATGCGATCGCTCATTTGGATCCACTTGCTTTCGCCCAGTTTTTTTCCAAGCGTTTGCGCCATTCGCTTGAGAGTCGGCGCGCGCGGGTCCAATGTTTTGTAAACACGATGCCCGATTCCCATGATCTTTTTCTTCTGCGCCAGACATTCCTCGATGTAAGCGTCCACTTTGTCCAGCGAGCCGATTTCCAAAAGCATTTTGATCACGCCCTCGTTTGCGCCCCCGTGGAGCGGGCCTTTCAATGTGCCGATCGCGCTGGTGATGGCGGAATACATATCGCTCAATGTGGCAATGGTCACGCGAGCGCTGAAGGTCGAGGCGTTCATGCCGTGGTCCGCGTGAAGAATGTAGCAAAGATCGATGGTGTTCGCTTTTTCCACGCTCGGCACTTCTCCATCCATCAAGTACAGAAAATTGGCGGCTTCGCCCAACTCGGGTTTCGGCGGAAGGATTTCCTTGCCTTGCCTGATGCGGTGGAAATATGCGGTGATGATCGGGATTTGGGCGATTAAATGCATCGCCTTGCGACGCTGGTCGTCGTAAGAATGATTGTCGCGTTGCGAATCAAAACAGCCGAGCGCCGAAACAGCAGTGCGGATGGCGTCCATCGGCGGAGTGTCGCGGGGAATCAGGCGCAGAACGTCGATGACGCCCTGGGGCAAATCACGGGCGGCGGCGAGGTTCGCCTTGAGTTCCGCCAATTCTTTTTTGTTGGGAAGATGGTTCCAATGCAGCAGGTGAACCACTTCCTCGTAACTGACCTTGCCTGCAAGTTCATTGATGTCGTAGCCGGAATAGATCAGTTCGCCGACATCGCCTCGCACGTCGCTCAAGCGCGTTTGCGCTGCGACAATGCCCTCGAGTCCTTTGCTCAGGGATTCTGTGGAATTAGCCATGAATGAAATTCTATTTTACATTTCCTTGTCAAAGACCAGGACGTAGCCGTCCTTGGGAAGAAGCAGCCGGTTGCCAGCCTCAATTTTAACGTCTGAAGTCTCGGGGTGAAGGCCGGGAAGCGTCACCTGATAACCGGCGCTCTCCTGTTTCCAATTTCCCGCCGAAATGACGTCGTTGTTGGGCGTGCTCGGCGTCAATTTTTTCAAAAGCATTTGACCGTTTGGAGTTGCGGTAAGCGAAAGTCCCTGAAGAATCGGAAAAACATCCTGTTCCTTGTCGCGCATTTGCAATGGAGTCAGGCCGGTTTGACGCTGGCGAAGTTCCATCATCGTGGCAGCGCGGTCAGCAGTCCAAATTCCCAGAATCGTTTCGGGGTCATACTTGGCGGATTGCTCGGTCATCAGGAATCCTTGTAGGTCATCCAGGTCGCCGGCGATAAGAGTGGAAACTTGCGAGACAAGGGCCGCGTTGGTCAGAACCGCCTGCACCTTCGGATAAGTAATGATGTCGCGGACCTTTGCCTGCGTTTGAAGCAAGTTTTGAAAAGGCAGATCATCGCGAAGGACATCGAAGAGCGGCACTTCCCCCAATTCCATCAAAGGCGGGTAATGGCACAGCCGCGATTCCAAAAGCGGGTTGTGCAAAATCAAGGCGGCGATGTCGGCGGCTTTGTATAATTGCGGCGGAGTCGGATCATACGCGCCGACGACCCGGGCCATGCCAGTTTTCAGGATTTCCGCGCGCGTCAAGCTGAGGAACCGGGGCATTTGCGGATCATTCTCATCGACCTGTGCCTCCGTTGCAAAGTAACCGGCGGCGTAAATCGGGATCAGCAAAAGAATGAAGCAAACAGCGCCGTTGAGCAGCCCGACGCAAAAACCGAGGCGCGAATACATCCGCTCCCAGGAAATCCTCTCTTTATCCTTCGCCTTGTACTTGAAATAGAACGCGGTCTTCTGATGCAACACCTGACCGCCCACCATGAAAATAATCAGCACCACGACAAACGCGATGGCCTGCGGCATGAAAATCCCCCAAATCGGATGCACCAATCCCAACAAAGGGAGCAAATGTTTTGTCAAGGTTCCCAGCAACCCAGCCAACACCGAGCCGAAGACAAGTCCGAGAAAAGTAAAAGCCCCAAGAATCGGCCCCTGGTAATATCCGATGATCCCAACCAGGCCCAGGCAAACGAGGGCGATAATCCAAACCATGTAGTGCAGGCTAGGACGCCCCGCCAAAAAAAGCACGAATATTTTTTTCCGAGCAACAAACCCAAAATGCCGCGCAAACGGCTCATCAATATCCCGATGCGATTTGTCAGCCGATCAATCGCGGAACCGCCAACAAGACATCTTTGGTGATGTCCTGACCAAAAAGTGCGAATAGTGAGGACTGACACCTGCCCCTGAATTAAATGGTTTTGAAAAATAATGGGCAAAAGTCATTTTAAAACAAAACTGGTTGTAAAGGTTCTTCAATAGGTTTGCATCTTTGTTCTGACATGCCGGAATGGCGGGCAGCAGCACAAACCTCTCCCCAGCTGATAAAATATTTATCGAAGTATTCAATTGGGTATTTGCTTAATGATTTTACTTCATCCCGATTTGGGACGTGGCCAATACGTTGTGCGATGTGCCGGACCTCCAGTTGAAGAATTTTCTTACTAACAACGTACTTTTGCTTCGGCAAACGCTCAACGCGACTATTTTTAGCGCCGGGAGCATTATCGTTCTTGCCGAAAGGGTCTGCACCATCCGCGAGAGTTTCATGTCTAGCCGTTGCGATGGCATGGTATTTAGGCGAAAGTTCAATCCCTATTGATCGACGGCCCATTTGCTGCGCGACAAGCGTCGATGTCCCAGCACCATTAAAACAATCGAGAATAGTTTCACCAGGGATGGTAAACAGAGAGAACAATCTCCGCATGAGGATTGGAGGCAACTGGCATGGGTGATCCACGCGGCGGCTATTGTGTTTTAGCCGATGGATGTCAGTCCATAGGTCATCCATCTCATGACGGTCGTATGACCCGTTTGCCCGCCTCTCGGCTACGCAAGAGGATCGGATGCAAAAAAATTCCTTCTGAGGAAGCATCTGTTTATGTTCCAGAGTGCTAATGAAGTGCTTATTTAGTCCTGGGAGCTCACGAGGCTCACCCTTGGAGAAGCAGATAATCGCATAATTGGCTGGCATGATCTTCCTAACTGGAAAACTCAGTCCATCCCAGCAAATCCAAGACTGGAATTTTAAGGTGGAACAAAGAAATTGGTAGTGTCGAACAGCCCAAAGGGGGATATTTATCACGGCTAACGTCCGCCCAGGTTTCAAGATACGCCCCAATTCAGATAGCCACTGGTCACACCAATCAAAGTAGTGCCTTGATTCAAGAGCATCATTCCAATGATCGTATTGTTTCTGAATGTTATATGGCGGGTCGGCAAAACAAAAATCAAGGGACGCCTCAGCCATACCCCTCAAAGCGACAAGGCAATCATCATTGATCAGACGCGAGTTCGGAGGCGTCCGTTTGGAATCCCATTTGAAAGGAAGGGAATCCTCTTTGATTTCCTCTTCATGACGTGTCGGCTTTAATTCTCGGCAAAAGCGAAGGTCAACGATACAAAGCTTTGTGTAAGGCTGAATTCCAAAAAGGTCTCTTAACCGGTCGGTTATGGTGGGGACCGTTTCGCGCGGATCACAGGCTATATCGCGCCAGACATCGGACAATAGGGTGCCATATGGGTTGTAAATATGCTTTTTGCCGCCGTAATCTTTAGTTGTCTTGTTGCAAGCAGGACAATACGTATATGCAACCCTTGTCAGCGTATGCCTAAGGCCGCCCTTGTAACGGGTAAAAATAAGAAGGGCGGCATGCCTTTGAGGTAAAAAGTTAGGGCGGGGAGCATATACGCCTTCCTCGAGCTTTATTGAAATCCATAATTGAAATTTCAGGATGAATTCCAAATTAGGTAACAAACGCGCGGCATCCGCTGGCGTCGTTAAAATGCAAATTGTGGATTCGTTATGTAGTTCCGAAACAAATTCTGAAAGTGCGCCAAATGCATTTTGAGAGTTGGCAGCATCTTCGTCCGTTCGCCCAGAAGGCAAATGAAAGAAGAAGACCCCCGGAAGTGAGGTATGGGAGACTTTCCTTAAACCCTCCAAAGTCAAAACCGTGTTTTCGGCTTTTAATAAACGGTGACAGTCCTCGCTTTGGTGGGCCATATTGCTTTTTGCTATTTGCTTCCGTTAATTTGGAGGAATTCGGCTAAAACCTTGATTTCCGGCAATGTAAAAGCAACCGTGCAGTCGCTGAACTGGCAAATTGTGCCTAATGCAGAAGTGCGCTCAAAGTTGCCTGCGCCGTCAATGACATAAGCGATTTTATGACCAGCGTCGTGAAGCAGTTTCTGACGGGCCTGTGCTTGTCCTGATTTCCGTTCGATGACGCTATTAGTCGTGACCTGATAGCTGACTTCGATTGCAAAATACTTTGAGGAAGGTGATTTTGTTAAGATATCGAAGTCCATATCCGTTTTTCCGTCGTTTTGACTGATTCCAGGTATGCTCTTATTGCGCGTTACTTGCCATCCATGCAAAAAGGTGACCAAGGTGTCTCGAACAAAATCTTGTGCGAGTTGCCCTAATGCGTTAGCAGTCGCGCCTCCGGTGATGCGGCTTACAAATATGTAGCGCTGCCTCACAAACTTGTTCAATTCGGGCTTTTTCCCTGCAAGACTCCCAATCATACATTTCTCGCCGATCATCTGTGGTAGTGGAGTGCCTATAACGGATGCACCATGAAGTAGAAGCATTGCAACATCCTCAATGCGATCGTCCAAAGCATGTGCAGTCGTCAAGCTTTTGCCATCAATGAAAAGAGAACCATTGTCAAGCTGAGAGCAGTCAAGAATCGCTTTAAATTTGTATTCATGTTGGTTTCCCTGCCAGACAAAAACCATTTTTTGGTTTGGAAAAAGCTCCTTCAAATCTTTACGCAAACGCTTTAAATTTTCACCAGCAACGTCAGCAAGGACCATTAGGTGTTTCAGAAATAAGTTCGCAGGCAACTCCTTAGTTGCTTTCAGCGCCTCCTTCCAAGCGTCCGGGCTCCCGTCGGAAATCTCCAGAAGTGAAATGAATTTTTCCTGCGTCTTGATCAGAAGCGGAATAATGCTAGAGGCGGCCTCTTTTTCTCTCAACTCGGGCGGCCAGTAGTTACTGGCATGCTGTCGAAGCTCATCGGGATTTCGCGTGTATTTAGTCGGCGATGCCATTTTTCGAAAGAGTATTACATCAAGATTCTTAGACAAGGATTTTGCAAATGCGGAACCACTCTTGCATGGTTTGAAACCGTGGACAGATTTCCTAACCCACCATCCACGTAATAATCGCCTTTTGGCAGTGGAGGCGGTTTTCGGCCTGGTCGAAAATTGTTTGGGCGTTCGCTTCAAATGTCGCTTCGTCGATTTCCTTGCCGCGATACGCGGGCAAACAGTGCATGACCAGCGCGTCGGGCTTCGCCAGTTTTACGATGGACTCGTTGATCTGGTAACCGGCCAATTCTTCGAGGCGTTCGGCGGATTCCGCTTCCTTGCCCATTGAAACCCAGACGTCCGTGTAAAGCAGGTCCGCCCCTTTGGCCGCGCCGCGCACATCTTCGGTGACAATAATTTTTCCGCCAGCGCGACGCAGCAATTCAATCGACGGCTGAAATTTCTTCGGCGCGGCGATTCGCAATTCAAACCCGAGCTTCGCCGCCGCAAAAATCCACGACTGCGGAACATTGCACGCTCCGTCACCAATAAAAACGACCCGCTTGCCGACAATCGGCCCGCGCTTTTCCTGATAGGTGAAAATGTCGGTCAAAATCTGGCACGGATGCTCGTCATCAGTCAGCGCGTTGATGGTCGGGATGCGCCCGAATTCGGCGAATTCCTCAACATCGCGTTGCGCGTAAGTGCGGATCACCGCGCCGTGAATCATCCGGCCCAGGACGCGGGCGGTGTCGCGAATCGGTTCGCCGCGTCCCAGTTGCGCGTCGCTGGCGCTCAGAAACATCGGCTGGCCGCCCAGTTCGCGGATGCCCACCTCAAATGAAACTCTTGTGCGCGTGGAGGACTTGGTGAAGAGCAACGCCCAGACTTTGCCGGTCAGCGGCAATGAGGCATGTCGCCCACGCTCCGCTTTGATCGTCGTCGATGCGGCCAAAACGTGTTGGATGTCCTCCAACGCCATTTTTTCCAGGCTCAGGAGATGTTTCATATCGCTGGGTTACGCTAGATTTGACACGACGGACTCGATGGTCTGCAAGGCTTCCGCGGCTTCCGTCCGTCGGAGATTCAACGGCGGCAGCAGGCGGATCACTCGCGTTCCGGCGGGAATCGTCAGCGCGCCCGCGCGATGGAGGGCGTTGACAAACTGGATCGCAGGTGATTTTTCTTCAGCGGCGAATGCCGGGATTTTTTCCTCCAATTCAATTCCAATCATCAGCCCAAGCCCGCGCACCTGCCGAATTACGGACGGGTATTTTTTACTGAGTCGAACTAATTCATCGCGCAGATAATCGCCAATCTCGCGCGTGTTTGCCGCCAAGCCGTCGCGTTCGACAACTTGCAAAACTTTCAAGGCCACCGCGCAACCGAGCGGCGTTCCGCCGTACGTGCTGGCGTGCGTTCCCGGCCCGAGAACATCGGCATGTGGCGCGCGCACCCAAAATGCGCCGATGGGAAAACCATTGCCGAGCGATTTCGCCATCGAAACGGCGTCGGGCAAAAATCTTCGCCCGGCGTCAGACGAGTTTTCGAGAATCCGTTGATAACTGTGAAAACGTCCGGTGCGGAAATGGCCGCATTGAACTTCGTCCATCAACAACAAAAGTTTTTTCTCGTCGCACAATTGCCGCAAGCCAAGCAGATATTCAGGGGACGCAGGCGAGACGCCGCCTTCGCCCTGGACGCCTTCAATCAGAATCGCAACCGTCGCGGGCGAAAGCGCGGCGCGCGCAGCAGCGAGATCGTTGAACGGAATATGCCGAAAGCCGGGGGTCATCGGCTCGAAACCCTTCTTGACCTTGTCCTGGCCGGTCGCTGCGATGCCCGCCAAAGTGCGCCCGTGAAAGGAATTTTCCGCCGTCAAAATTTCAAAACGACCTTCGTCGTGGCCGAATTTTCGGGCGAGTTTGAAAAGTCCTTCGTTGGCTTCCGCGCCGCTGTTGGAGAAGAAAACTTTCCCGGGGCCGATCAAATTAACCAGTTTTTCCCCCAGCAGACCCTGGGGCCGGTGATAATAAAGGTTCGAGACGTGGACAAGTTGCTTCGACTGCTCGATCAGCGCTTCTGTGATGTCCGGCGAAGCGTGGCCCAACCCGCAAACGGCGATGCCGCCGCCGAGGTCGAGGTAGCGTTTGCCATGAATGTCCCAGACGTAAGCGCCTTCTCCGCGTTCCAACACGATGTCGAAGCGCGAATAGGACGGCACGATATTTTTCTGGAATCGTTCCTGAATGGCCTGCGACTCATTGCGAACCGCAGCGGATGGCGGTGACAAAATCTCTCTCATTTCCAAAACTGTATTCCCGGCTGATCAATCATAAGCTGATAAGGTGACACGTTCGCGCGGTGTGTTCAATGAGACAAGCGAAAATTGGTCTTTTCCTAATCTTAATCGTAATCCTAATCCTAATCGATTTCCTAATAAAGACGATTAGGATTGCGATTAAGATTAGGATTAGGAGGGAACACGACCACGTTTCTCAGTTGTAAACTGACCGCCGCGTTGGTTAGTCTTTGCGCCGCTATGGATAAATTGACAGTGCAAGACCTCAATGTTTCGGGCCAGCGCGTGCTGGTTCGCGTGGATTACAACGTTCCGATGGAGGAAAAGGACGGACGCATGGTGATCAACGACGCCACCCGCATCCAGGAAACTTTGCCGACACTGCGCCTGCTCATCGAGAAAGGCGCCAAGACCATTCTCGCCGCACACCTGGGCCGTCCAAAAGGCAAACGCGAGCCTTCGATGTCTTTGCGGCCTGTGGCTGAAAAACTTTCCAGCTTGATTGGCCGCCCCGTCGCTTTTGCCGACGATTGCGTCGGAGAAGTCGCCGAAAAAGCAGCCGCCGCCCTGAATCCAGGCGACGTCCTTTTGCTCGAAAATGTCCGGTACTACGATCAGGAAGAAGCGAACGATCCGGCTTTTGCGGAGAAATTGGCGAAGTTGGCTGATCTTTACGTCAATGACGCCTTTGGCGCGGCGCACAGAGCACACGCCTCGACAGAAGGTGCGCCTCGCATCATCGCCAAACGCGGCGGAAAATGCGCCGCCGGACTTCTGATGCAGCGCGAGTTGAAATTTCTCGGACAGGAATTGGAAAATCCGGCGAAGCCATTCGTCGTCGTTTTAGGCGGCGCGAAAGTTTCTGATAAAATCAAAGTCATCGACCGATTGCTTGAGAAGGCGGACACGATTTTGATCGGCGGCGCGATGGCTTACACCTTCAAGCTGGCGCTGGGCGGCAAGGTCGGAAAATCGCTTTCCGAACCGGACAAACAGGATGTCGCGCGGGCCGCAATGGATAAGGCCAAGAAGCGCAACGTCCAGTTTCTGTTGCCGACGGATAACATCATCGGAACCCCTGTCGATACCGGCAAGGTCAATAAGAAAGGCAAGCCGGTTTTTGAAATTCAAAATGCGCGAACGAATAAAGAGAAAGATATTCCCGCCGATGCCGAAGGTTTTGACATCGGTCCGGACACGGCGAAGCGCTACGCGGAAATCGTGCTCGGCGCAAAAACCATCATGTGGAACGGCCCGATGGGAATGTTCGAGGACGCCCGTTTTGCCGAAGGAACAAACGCCGTTGCCCGCGCTGTTGCCGAAGCCACGGCCCGTCACGGCGCGAAAAGCATCATCGGCGGCGGCGACAGCGTCAAGGCGCTGAACCAAGCCGGCCTTGGCGACAAAGTGACTTTTATGAGCACTGGCGGCGGGGCGAGTCTTGAATTTTTGGAAGGCACAGTCCTTCCCGGCGTCGCGGCGCTTTCCGCGAAATGATTTCAATTTGATTATCCCATGAACAAGGAACGAAAACTAATTATTGCCGGCAACTGGAAGATGAACAAGACGGTGGCCGAGGCGCTGGCGCTGGTCAAAGGCTTGCGGCTCGAATTGGCCAACATGAAAGAGGTCGATGTCGTCATCTGCCCGCCATTCACTGCGCTCGGAGAAGTTTCCAAGGCGATACTGGATTCCAGCATTCGGTTGGGCGCGCAAAACATGAGCGAAAACAAGGACGGCGCGTTCACCGGCGAAATCGCCGCCGGGATGCTCAAGGAATTTTCCGTGCGCTACGTGATTCTCGGCCATTCCGAGCGCCGCCAATATCAGAAGGAAAGCGACGAATTGATTTCCAAAAAGGCGCGCGCAGCCCATGCCGCTTCGCTAAAACCGATCGTTTGCATCGGCGAAACGCTGGCGGAACGCGAGGGGAACCAGATGGAAAAGGTGCTCGATACGCAGGTTCACGGAAGCCTCGCAGGTTTGACTGCCGAGCAAATGGAGGAAACAATTGTTGCCTACGAACCCGTTTGGGCCATCGGCACCGGCAAAACGGCCACGACAGCACAGGCGCAAGAGGCGCATGCTTTCATCCGCAAATTGCTCGTCAGCATGTTCAACGAAACGGTTGCGCGCCGGGTCCGAATCCAATATGGTGGGAGCGTCAAGCCGTCCAACGCGCGTGAGTTGATGGAACAACCCGATGTCGATGGAGCGCTGGTCGGCGGAGCTTCGCTGGACACGCGCAGTTTTTCTGATATTATTAAAAACTCGATTTGACGAGTTACTATGCAAATTATTTACGGATTCCTGACGGTATTGATGTTTCTGGACTGCGTTTTGCTGATCCTTCTGGTGCTTTTGCAACTGCCCAAGAAGGAGGCGGGCGCCGGAATGGCCTTCGGCGGCGCGGCCACTGACGCACTTTTCGGCGCAGGCTCCGGCAATGTCCTGACGAAAATCACCAAGTATGTCGCCGGCGGTTTTTTTGGCCTGGCGCTGTTGATGGCCGTCATCGGATCCAACAAGCCCAAGAGCGGCGGCGCTTTGCTCGAACAAGAGATCACCAAGCACAGCACAAGTTCAGCGCCGCAGGAAACAACTCCTTCAAGCACGCCGTCTGCTCCCGCGAGCAGCACCGGCTTGCTTGATCTAAGCAATTCGCCACAAAAAGCCCCTGCCCCGAATAAATAGTTGACGGAGTCGCAGGGGCGGGTTTCCGCCAAAGGGTATCTCCCCCCCATTGCGCGCAAAGCTTCTTGCTCGCATTGTTTAGCGGGATTACAGTCTCCAAATGACTGCGACCGTCGATGCCATTTACGAGAATGGGACGCTAAAACTCTCACGTCCTCTGCCGTTGGAGAACAATGCTCATGTGGTCGTAACGATTCAATCCAAGGCCGACGGCGGAAATTCTGAGGAACGCGAGGCTTGGCTGCGCCTTTCCGAAGAAAATTTGACCAACGTTTGGGATAATCGGGCGGACGACGTTTTTAATGAGCTTCTCGACAGGTGATGTCATTCTTCTTCCTGTGCCGTTTACGGAATCTTTCCAGCCGAAAGGTGCGACCGGCGATAGTGGTTGGCCACGGCTCATTTGCGTCTAATTGACCTCCAAATGAATATCGCAATGAGCATCCAGGGATGGCCTCTCCGGTTGCGGCGATTGTTCGCGGTTCTCCTCCTGATTTCCTGCGTTGCCGTCGGTTGCGCCCGTTCGGAGCCGAAGGCCGATCTTGTCATCATTAACGGGCCTGACCCCGAGACGTTGGACCCCGCTCTGGGAATCAGCATCGAAGGCTTGCGCGTGATCGCCGCGCTTTTTGAAGGACTCACGCGCTACGATCCGCAGACTGCGCGGCCAATTCCCGGCCTGGCAAAAAGCTGGGAAATTTCACCCGACGGCCGCATCTATACGTTTCATCTTCGCGATAATTTGCAGTGGTCGCAAGGCGAGCCGATCACCGCAGATGACGTGGTTTATTCGTGGCAACGCGTTCTCGACCCGGACACCGCCGCCGAATACGCGGGGCAACTTTACTCCGTCAAGAATGCCGAAGCGCGGGCCAAAGGCGAACTCAAAGACCCGTCCCAAGTCGGGGTTCACGCGCTCGATTCGCGGACCGTTCGCGTTGAGTTGAATCATCCGACGCCCTTTTTCCTCGACCTCTGCGCGTTCCAGACGCTGGCGGTCGTCCCGCGCAAATTCATCGAAACGCACGGCGAAAATTGGATGCGCCAGCACCCCCTTCCGACCAGCGGCCCATACACCGTGGAAAGCTGGTTGTTGAACGACAAAATCCGCCTTGTCAAGAATCCGTATTATTGGGACGCCGCCAACACCCGCAGCGCCGTGATCGACTTGCTCCCGATCAGCGCGCCCAGCACCGCGTTGAATCTGTATGAGTCCGGCGAGGCGGACATTATTTGGGACCGGGAAAATCTGCCGTATGAATTGACGGACGTATTGTCGAAGCGACCGGATTTTCACACGTTTCCTTTTCTGGCGACGTATTTTATTCGATGCAACACCACGCGGAAACCCTTCAATGATCCCCGCGTGCGAAAAGCTTTGGCGCTCTCGATTGACAAGCAGCGACTGGTCGAAAGATTTTTGCGCGGAGGAGAAAAACCCGCCGGTCATCTGGTTCCCGATGGAACCGCGAATTACATCACTCCACCCGATCTGGGTTACAATCCCGATGAAGCCAGGCGCTTGCTGGCTGAAGCCGGTTATCCTGGCGGGAAAGATTTTCCGGCAGTCGATTATTTGTTTGACTCAGCCAGCGGCGGCGGAAAAATTCACCTCAAAATCGGCATCGAGATGCAGCAAATGTGGCAGGAAAAATTGGGGATTCACGTCGGCCTGAAAGAAATGGAAAAGCCGGTCTATCTGGACGCGCAAAGGAACACAAATTACGACCTGACGCGGAGCTCCTGGGTCGGCGATTACAACGATCCCAATACTTTTTTGGACCTCTTCCGAAGCGACAATGGGAACAACCGAACCGGATGGAACAATCCACATTACGATAACCTCATGGCGCAAGCCGATGAAGAAGTCGATCCGCGCAAGCGCGCGGAGATATTGCGCGACGCCGAAACGATTCTGGTCCGCGACGAAGCGCCGATCATTCCGATTTATTTCTACGTCGGTTTCAATTATTACAATCCCGCGAAAATCGGCGGCGTTTATCCCAATATTCTTGACGATCATCCGTTCAACGCAATTTACAAAATCAAAGGCGCGATGGAAGCGGCGATGAAACGCTAGAGCATTTAAAAAAATGAGGCCACAATATCACATGGGCCAGTTCGAGAGCGGCAGAGGACTGCCGCACTCCAAGACGCTGCCGCGAGTCACGAAGTGCTCCCCCGTTGGTCGCGAAGCGTCTTGGAGTGCGTCTGTCCTCTGCCGCTTTTGCATGAACACTCTGAAACTAGCAGAGGCTTATGGCTAAACTTCATTTTAAACCGCTCTAAATCCAAATGTATTTTGTCCGGCGAATCCTGTTCATGGCTCCGCTGCTGCTGTTGATCAGCTTTCTGGCGTTTGGTTTGGTGCATCTCATGCCGGGCGGGCCGTTTGACCGCGAACGCCAACCGGCCTCGCCGGAAATCGAGCGGCATTTGGAGGCCAAATATCATCTTGACGAACCGTTTCTCAAGCAATATCTGCGCTACATCGCTGGAATTCTTCACGGAGATTTCGGCCCTTCGATGAAATACCGGAATCACTCGGTCAGCGACATCATCAAGGAAGGCCTGCCCGTCTCGCTGACTCTTGGAGCGCTGGCGTTTTGTTTTTCCATCGGGGTCGGGATTCCGCTGGGGTTTTACACATCCGTTCACAAGGGGCAATGGCAGGATTACCTCGGCAGCCTCATGGCATTGATCGTCATTTGTGTTCCCGGTTTGGTCATCGGCCCGATATTGGTCATGTTTTTCGCAGTCGATTTTCACTGGTTTCCCGTTGCGCTGTGGGGCTCGCCCTGGCGGGCGATTTTGCCGACTTTGACGCTGGGACTTTTCTTTTCCGGTCGCGTCGCGCGCTTGATGCACGAAGGGATGCTGGGAACGCTTCAATCGGAATTCATCACCGCCGCGCGAGCGAAGGGATTGAGCGAAACGGCGATCCTGATCAAGCACGCTTTCCGCATCGCAGTGCTGCCGGTGCTCTCCTATTCGGGGCCGATGCTGGCGGACTTATTGACAGGCTCGTTCATTGTTGAGAATCTTTTCCAGCTTCCCGGCATAGGCGTTTTCATGGTCAACAGTTCAATCAATTCCGATTACACGATGGTTGTCGGCTTGGTGTTGCTTTACGCAGTCCTGCTGCTGGCGCTTAATCTTGCCGTCGATTTCATTCACGGCCTGCTCGACCCGCGCGTGCGTTATGAGTGAACGCAAACCTCTCACGCCAAACCAACGCGCCTGGGGCCGGTTCCGGCGCAATCGCAGCGCGAGCGTCGCGTTGATATTGTTGCTGGGAGTAGTCGCGCTGATTCTGCTTTGGCCTGTGTTCAATTCTCCAAAACTCGGGGCCGTTATGCCAACGGCGATGACGCACGATCCCGACTCGATAACCGACGCGCAATTCACGTCGCCGAACTGGTCGCACTGGTTCGGGACGGATGTGCATGGGCGCGACCTCTTGAGCCGCGTGTTTTACGGCGCGCGAATTTCGCTGTTTGTCGGAATGATCGGCGCAGCGGTAAGCCTCATAATCGGCGTTCTTTGGGGCGCAATCGCGGGTTATTGCGGCGGAAAATGGGACGGCGCGATGATGCGCTTTGTCGATGTGCTTTATACGATGCCATCGGTGATCTTTGTCATCGTGCTCATCACGGGAATCAATGCGGCGCTGGCAAAACTCCAATCCGGGCCGCACGGAATTTCCCCCGGCGCAGCGCGAATTTTACAGTTTACAGGGCTGTTCGCGGGGTTGGGCGCCGTTTCATGGCTGACGATGGCGCGAATCGTCCGCGGCCAGGTGTTGTCGCTTCGGCATCGGGCGTTCATCGACGCGAGCCGCGTCCTCGGCGCGAGCCACACGCGAATTCTCCTGCGCCACATCCTGCCGAACGTCTATGGTGTCATCATCGTATATTTGACGCTGACAATCCCCTCAATCATCCTGTATGAATCATTCCTCAGCTACCTGGGCCTGGGAATTCAACCGCCGCAAGCCAGTCTCGGCTCGCTGATCGCCAGCGGCGCGGAACAGATCAACCCGATTCGCATCTATTGGTGGCTGATAGTTTTTCCCGGCGCGGCGCTCGCATTGACGCTGCTCGCGCTCAACTTCGTCGGCGACGGCCTCCGCGACGCCTTCGATCCCCGCTCAGAGGGAAAATGACCAACCTCAGCCCTGAGCGGCGGCACTTTACGGCAAATACTCAACCCGATCCGCCCAATCCCATTCCTCCGCGCGTTCCCAAAAATCCACCAGCAGCCTTGCCTGTTTGCCATACGCTACAGTTGGCACTGAGCGTCGAAATAAAATGATGCCGGCATGTCCCGGCCCCTGCCGCGTCAGCGTCCTCGCGTGCATTGGAAGGCTTGCCCGGTCAAAACTAACAAGGACTATTTCCGCCTCTCGAAGGGTCAAGAGCAACGCGGGATCCATGACCGACAAGCAAGCCCCCTGTCGCCAATCTGAGATATGAATTATTGGAAAAGCGGACTGAATCTGCAGGCAGTCTTTTACCATCCGGTGCGATGTGTTTTCGTCCGCCAGCAGGCGCGGCTTCATGCCGCAACCTCAGCCTCGCGCTGCCGGGCCAACTCTTTTGCGAACTTATCGGCGTACGCCAGCACGCACTTCACTAAAGATGGCGGCCAGCGAAAATAGTCCGCCGTGCGGGCGATGGATTTGGTTTCCTTATGCACATCCGCCACTTCCCAAACCGCAACACGGTGACCTTGCACATACGCCTCCCGGCCTCCGACCGAATCACGAAATCCAATGCCTGGGTATTCTTCCTCCAACGCCTTTTCCTTGAGGTAAAGACTGCTCAACGTGGACACTTCAAGATGACGCCGCCTGGCCTGACGCGCCAGCAGCGCGGCGTCCTCTGCTTCCAATCGACAAGACTGAACGGTTGTTGCCATGACAATAAACATTCGTTTACAATGTAAACAAAGTCAAGTTTGGCGTAAGCAGATACCCAATCTCAAATAAACTCGTTGATTAGGTTCTCGAGGAATTCCTGCCGACCGCTGGTATTCGGAGAAGGTTCACCTTTCTTAAGCATGTATTTCTCAAGCGCGGCAAAACTGCTTTTGCCCGACGCGATTTCCTTCCCGATTCCGCTGTCCCACGAACTGTAGCGTTCGCGAACGAACTCAGCCAGCCGGCCATCCTTGCGAATCGCCGCCGCGATTTTCAGGCCGCGAGCAAAGGCGTCCATCCCGCCGATGTGCGCGTAAAAAAGATCGACCGGCTCAAAGCTTTCCCGGCGAACCTTCGCGTCGAAATTCACTCCGCCCGTGGTCAAGCCGCCATGATTGAGCAGCGTCAACATGCACTGTGTTGTCAAGTAAATGTCCGTCGGAAACTGGTCCGTGTCCCAGCCCAAAAGCATGTCGCCGGTGTTGGCGTCGATGGAGCCAAGCGCGCCCGCGGCGGCAGCCACTTCCATTTCATGCTGCATGCTGTGGCCCGCGAGCGTGGCGTGGTTCGTCTCCAGATTAAGCTTCAGATGATTCAGCAAATCGTATTGACGGAGAAAATTCAAACAGGCCGCCGCGTCAGAATCGTATTGGTGCTTCGTCGGTTCCTTCGGCTTCGGCTCAATGTAAAACTGGCCCTTGAAGCCGATCTGTTTCTTATAATCGACAGCCATGTGCAGGAAAGTCGCAAGATTATCGAATTCCCGCGCGACATCCGTATTGAGCAATGTCGAGTACCCCTCGCGACCGCCCCAAAACGTGAATCCGCCCCCGTCCAATTCCTGC
This sequence comes from Verrucomicrobiia bacterium, assembly GCA_036501665.1. Classification (GTDB taxonomy): domain Bacteria; phylum Verrucomicrobiota; class Verrucomicrobiia; order Limisphaerales; family Palsa-1400; genus DATAUD01. Next base: position 21,420 of record DASXZW010000053.1, on the reverse strand, counting down.
GTCACTTCAATCGCCTTTTTCACCTGCGCCGCAGCGAAGGCGAAAACATCCGCATTACAGCTCGTCGCCGCGCCGTGGGCATATCGCGGATGCGCGAAGAGACAGGCCGTTCCCCAGAGCAACTTGATTCCGGTGCGTTTTTGCTCCTGCTTGAGCGTCGCCGCAACGGCGTCGAGGTTCTTGTTCGTCTTCGCAAGCGTCGATCCTTCTGGCGCGACGTCTCGGTCGTGAAAGGCGTAAAAAGGCGCACCCAGTTTTTCGAGAAACTCAAAGGCAACCCGCACGCGGCGTTTGGCATTGTCAACAGAATCGCTGTTGTCGTCCCAGGGCCGATTCACCGTCGGCGCGCCGAACATGTCCGACCCGCGACCTCGAAAAGTGTGCCAATAAACCACGGAAAAGCGGAGGTGGTCCCGCATAGCTTTCCCGTCGATGATTTCGTCCGCGTTATAATGCTTGAACGCGAGCGGGTTTTTGCTGGTCGGACCTTCGTATTGAATTTTGGGGACGTTTGGAAATGCTTGAGCTTGTGCCATAAATGATTAAGCGAAGTCGTAAAGAAAATCATCTACTGTTGCAACCACAAAAGCCGTATTGCTTAATTTTTCCGTTTTTGAGCCGATATTTCTGGATGGGCAGGGCGCAAATCAGGTTTTGACCACGAACCCTACGCCAGAGGTAGGGACCGGCTCGCCGAGCCGTCCGCGGTCGCCTCGGCGAGGCGACCCTACCAAAAAAGCTGATTTGTGCCCGATTGGCACGGAGGCAAGAAATGTGATTGCGCCAACCGCAAATTGGGGCATCTTCAAGTCGCACTGGTTTTGGCTTAGCCAAACTTGTCGCGCGTAACTTATTGCGTCTCACTGGATTGCCGGTTTTCAGCCGAAGGAACGGTTATGGCGCAAGATGTGTCTCCGGTCGGCGTATTGGCCGTTGAGAGTCAGAACATAGGAAACAACAAATTATGAAGAAAATTGTGAATTTTATCAGACGCGGCGCTGGCCTTGGCGCCTCGATGCTTGCGGCGGCGGCCTGCCTGACAGCGGGTTCAATCGCACATGCCCAGGCGACTACTTTGTCTCCTGATTTGCAGGAGATTCTCAAATTCTCCCAAGCGCACATGACTGACGACGTCATCACCGCATACATCAAGAATTCCGGGAAGAATTACACCATAAGCGCAGACCAGATGCTGTTTCTGAACGGCCAGGGAGTCTCGCAACCTGTTATCAGCGCGTTGGTTAACGCCAAACCTCCGACGGCTACGGCGCCTGCGCCTGCTCCAACACCGGCCCCCGCCCCTGCCCCTGCTCCAGCGGCTCCCCCACCCGCTGCTCCAGCTCCGGCCCCTGCGCCAATGCCAGCCCCACCTCCTGCGGGCTTGACCGATTTTTTCAATGCTGAAGGCGGATTGAACCCCGCCCTTTGGTCGCCGAGCGGCAACATTCTTTCCTACCTCGCCGCGATCAACGGTTCGCCGCCCATCATGCCAGCCTTGATGTTCGGCCCCAGCGGAATGCAGATGTCCGGCATCAGCGGCCCCGGCCAATTCTCGGGCGTTCAAACGGTGACAGCATATGCCGCGCCTTTCACCTTGACAGCGCGGGTGACCAGTCTTTCGGATATGGCAATTCCCTTTGAAGTTTATCTCGTCAGCCCGGATCAACACCAATGGTTCAGCCTCGCCGGTCACATAGGCGGCAGAGGCCACCACGACGGTGAGGTTCGAGTCGGCGGCGCGATTCCTTTCCTCCGTGGCGCTGTGGATATCCCCATCGGCGAAAGGCCGTCGCCAGACCACGGCGTTTGGGTCAACTATACCAGCAGCGGCCTGCCAATTGCGCTGCTGGGCAACAAAATCGCTGAACACGCCGCCCCAGGAATCCCGTACACGATTCAACTGACCGTCGGCCCCGATGGAATGGGTTCAGTTTCCTTCATGGACGCCGCGGGTGTGACCCTGGGAGCGCGAGGCGGAATGCCCGTCGGAATGGGCCCCTTCCACGTCGTGCTTGCCGAAAGAAATGGCCCGACAGTCGCGACTTGGCAATCGGCGGAATTGGTCTCATTGGCGCCGCCGCCACCTCCTCCTGCCGCAGTCGCGCCGCCAGTTCCAACCTTCGATTATTTCCAGGCGCAATTGAATCCTTACGGCCATTGGATCGACGTTGCCGGAATTGGCGCCGCCTGGGTGCCAAATGAAGCTTCAATTCCCGGCTGGCGACCCTATGTGGACGCGGGCCATTGGGAATACACCGATGCCGGATGGTTCTGGCATTCCGACTACGCATGGGGCGAAATCGGCTTCCACTACGGCCGCTGGCTCAACGACGCGCGAACCGGCTTCGTCTGGGCATGGGCGCCGCAATATGATTGGGCGCCATCCTGGGTCGCCTGGCGATACGGGGACGGAGGCATGGGCTGGGCGCCGTTGCCGTGGGAAGCGCGTTTCCATGAAGGCGTCGGAATTGAGTGGAATGGCGCAGTTGCGGTCGATGTCGATTTCGGGTTAAGAGTCGATGCGTTCGTCTTTATTGGCAGCGATCACTTTTTCGATCATGACTATCGCCATGTGATGTACGACCGGGAAGCATCGCGGCGCTTTTACGAGCACAGCGAAATTCACAACGGCTACCACGTCGATCATGGCCATTTCGTGGCCGAAGGCTGGGGACGCGAGCACGTCTCCGCCATGACGCACCATGAAGTCGCCGTCCATCAAGTCCACGAAATGCGCGTGGCCGAAGAGCATCACAATATCGAAGCGCGTCGCGAGGCGCATCCGGAGCTTGCGCGAGCAGCGGCAGAGCGCGGCAGGCCCGGCGTGGGCGAACGCGAGCGCGAGCGTCCCGGCATGGCAACGCCCGGACATCCCGGCGCGGCAACCCCAGGACACCCTGGAGGTCCGGCCGAGAGAAAGCCTGTTCAACAACCCAAATCCAAAGGCCCGCAGAACGAAAAACGCCCTGAAGAAGGCAGAAAGCCGCAGTAAGTTGTCATTTATCTCCCACTCCCTATTGGATTACCCTATCCAATAGGGAGTTACCCATTTCTCATTTTGGGGCGCGCCGGAACGCCAGGGTTGGCTTCATTTCTCAAGGACAGCACCGTTCGCGACGTCGCCGACCCTCTTTCCAACAGCATCCATTTGTTCCTGTACGCTTGAGGATTTAGTGATTTCCGGCCTGCCAAAATTGCCCTTTTTGCTCTTGACGCCGGGGTGGTTTGCCTGTTTAGTGGGCGCGTTGTTTTTATCCAAATAATGTCGTAAATCTCGGGAAATTATTCTCAGTCAATCCTATGAAATCACTTTTGCTTTCCATCGTCGCGGCGTTCGCCTTGGCTACTGTCAGCCAGGCCGATGTCACCGTCAAAATCTCTGATGTCCACCTTTGCTGCGGCAGTTGCGTCAAAGGCGCCCAAAAGGCGATCGACAGTGTTGATGGCGCCAAGGCCAACATCGACAAGGACGCCAGCACCATCGAAATTACCGCCCCGGACACAGCCACCGCGCAAAAAGTATCTGATGCCCTCACAAAGGCCGGCTTCTTCGGCACAACCACGGATAGTTCCATTAAGATCGACGCTTCCACAGGCGCAAAAGGAGCCAAAGTTCAAACTTTGACCGTCAAAGGAGTGCATCTTTGCTGCCCGAAATGCGTTAAAGCCGTTCATAAAGCCGTCACCAGCGTTGATGGCGTAAAAGAAGAGACTGCCACCAAAGGCGCGGAATCCTTTACCATCAGCGGTGATTTCAACGATGCCGACATCTTCGCCGCCCTGCAAAAGGCCGGCCTGACCGGCAAAGTCGGAGAATAACTCTCACTCCGAGGTAGGGACGCCTCGCCGAGGCGTCCGGAGATGGAGCAAAATGGACGGCTCGGCGAGCCGTCCCTACCAAGAGCGCTTCTCTACATCTGACTCGTGGTCTCGATGCCAAGAACTTCGAGACCTTGCTTCATCACTCGCGCGGTCAAATCCGACAGCGCGAGGCGCGACGACCGAATCGCCCCTTCCGCCTTGAGCACAGGGCAATTCTCATAGAAACGCGCATAATCCCCCGCCAAATCATAGAGGTAGCTGCATAAGAAATTTGGCCGGTAATCGTCTGCCGCAGCTTCCAGCGCCAATCCAAAATTCAGCAACCGCCGCCCCAGCGCAAGTTCCTCGGGTTCTGTCAATTCCATTTTAGAGGCGCGATCCGGCGCAGCAGATTCACCGACTTTGCGGAAAATGCTCTGGATTCGCGTGTAAGCGTAAAGCAGATATGGCGCGGTGTTTCCTTGCAGCGAAAGCATTCGATCCCAACTGAAGACGTAATCGCTCTGCCGGTTCTGCGAAAGGTCCGCGTACTTGATCGCCCCAAGCCCGACCACCCGCGCAATTTCTCGACGCGCGTCCTCCGGCAATTCCGGGTTTTTGTCCGACACCACTTTGAACGCGCGCTCCTCCGCCTCGTCCAGCAAATCCTCCAGCCGCACGGTGTCGCCCGCGCGCGTTTTGAACGGCTTCCCGTCCTCGCCCAAAACCGACCCAAACCAGACATGCGCGAGCTTCACTTGCGCGTCCGGCTTCCATCGCCGGAAAATCGCGAAAAGCTGTTTGAAATGCAATTGCTGCGGCGCACCTGTCACATAGATTATTTCATTGGGCACCACTCCCCAGGCGCCGCCCTCCAGGCGAAATTGCAGCGTGGCCAGATCAGTCGTCGTGTAGTTAAACCCGCCGTCGCTTTTTTGAACCAACGACGGATGATCCTTAATCTCAGGGTTATCGGCGAAAAATACCGCCATCGCGCCTTCGCTCGGCTGCGCAATTTGCAATCGCGTCAACTCTTCCACGACCCCTTTCAAACGCGCGTTGTAATAACTCTCGCCAAACGTGTAATCAAAATTCACGCCCAACCGCGAATAAACCCGTTGGAACTGCGCCTCTGACAGGGTGATCATCTCCTGCCAGATTGCCGCGTTCTCTTTGTCGCCGCCCTGCAGTTTCACCAATTCACGTCGAGCGCTTTCCAAAACCTGCGGATCGCTGTCACATGCGGCGTTGATCGTTTTGTAAAGCCGTTCCATCTCCCCAATCGGATCAGAGGCAAGACGCGCGCGGTCCAGTTGAGTTTTCCAACCGACCAGCAGTTTACCAAACTGCGTCCCCCAGTCGCCAATGTGATTGTCGGTGACTACGCGGTGCCCCAGCAGCCTGAGAATTCGCGTCAACGACTCGCCCAGAATGGTCGAGCGAATATGGCCGACGTGCATCGGCTTAGCAACGTTCGGCGAACTAAAATCCACCACGATGCAACGCGGATTTGCCGTTCTCTCGTAAAACAATTCGCCGCCAGCAGCCGCTTTCTCCAACGTCGCGCCAATCGCCGAAGGCTTCAGGCGAAAGTTCAGGAACCCAGGACCTTCCACCTTCACCGGATCGCACAAGTCGGCAATATCGAGCTTTTCCGAAACCTGCGTCGCCAACTGCCGGGGGTTCATCTTCCGCGCCTTGGCGAGCGACATCAGCGCGTTTGTCTGGTAATCGCCAAATTTCGGGTCAGGGCATGGGCGAACCAGAATTCCGGTCGTATCGGCGTCAGGCAACACAGCCGCAACGGCCTGCTGCAATCTTAATTCGAGGATTTTGTGAAGCACGGTCGCAGCCGACGGACCGGCTTATTTCGGAGCGGAATATTTTCGGATGATTTGATACATCGCGGCGGCATCCGTCGCCTGCTCCAATTCCTGGCGAAATTCCTTGATGTGAAGAAGCTTGGCGATGTTGGCGAGGGTATGAAGGTGCTTTTGAAACTGGCCCTGCGGAACGAGAAAAAGCATGACAAGATTTACCGGTTGATTGTCCAGCGCGTCGAAATCAATCCCCTTTTGCGACCGGCCAAGCGCGCCGACGACCTCGCCGATCACGTCGGTGGAGGCATGGGGTATCCCGATGCCGAAACCAATGCCGGTGCTCATCGAGGATTCGCGTTTCTTGACAACCGCGACGATGGACTCACGATGTTCAGCCCGGATTTTGCCCGTCGTGACAAGATTTTGTATCAGCTCGTCGATCGCTTCCCACCGGTTGGTCGCCTTCAATTCCGGCAAAATCGTCTCTTCGCTCAAAATGTCGCCCAGATTCATTGCGTAATCATTCCGCCTTAAATCGCGATCTAATTCAAGACCAATTCGTTACCTCGTTTCAAACTGATCTGGTGCCGACGGCAAATGACAAAAAAACTTCCGTTTGTTACGAATTTTCACATTCCCCCCGGTTGCTGAAAGGGACAAAAAGCGTCTCATTTGTCACAACAGCTTGTGGGTTGAAACTGTGAACTACAATAGGCAACCGAAACTCGTTAGTCGCCTCCATTCTGTGAATAACTTTTGTTACAAAATGTTTGACTCGCGCGCCAATTGATACGAGTGTCGTCCGTTTAAAACCAGCGCCCTGGATTTTTGTTCTAAATTCGATTTGGCGAGTCTTGGGCGTTCAGAAGTTCGTCGGTTAAATGAATGAACCTGACTCAGGCACCCGTGAAGCGGGCGTCGCGCGCCTTGATGGCCGGACCGCCGCGCACCTCACTCGTCTCGTTCAAGAGGGTGTCGAACACAGTTTCCTGCAACTGGCCTGTGAAATTCTCAACTTGACACAAAAAGTGCTGGCCGTGAACGGCAGGCAATTGAGCAGTTTGCTTCGTTCCAGCGGGATAAACGCGCCCGATGGCTCGCTGTTGGAGGTGTCAAGAAAACTTTTCCAGCCGGTCGCTGAAACAAACGGTTTGCGACAAATCCGGGAAAATCTTGATATCTTTAAGGACGATCCCGCAAACCGCTGGCTCTCCCAATTAGCCGCGGAACTCCAGGTTCCGATTCCCACAATCGACGCCGCCATCGACGCACAGGACACTTCGGCCCGGGCGCGTCAATCAACATTCCTATCGACCCTATTCCGGCATCCCTCGGGACGTTTTGGAAACGATCCCGGCAGTGTTCTGAAGGAGTTTTGCGGCGCTTATTATGCAGGCATGATCATCACGTACGCCCAGGGCTTCGCGCTGCTTGCCGAGGCCTCCGTCCGTTACCGGTTCGATCTCGACCTGGCGCGCATCGCAAATCTGTGGAATGCCGAAAATTCCGCGCGAAGCGAGTTGCTCACTTACGTTGCTGACGCTTTCGAGGCAACCCCTTCCCTGCCGAATCTTTTGTGCGACGAAAATCTTTCCGAACAACTGATGGCCCACCAGGAATCGTTGCGTCACGCCGTCTGGCGCGCCAGCGAGTTTGACATCATCATGCCTGGAATGCTCGCGTCGCTGGATTATCTCGACGCCTTTAAAGATGCGTGGCTCCCGTGCAACCTTGTGTCAATTCGACCGGTTCCCATTCACGACCGATGGAATTGGGGAAGAGCCGTTGATGCGGAAATCATCCGTCCGTAAATTTTCACCAAATTCCGGGACGCCTGGTCAAATTCGCACAAAAATCTTCCTTTGATAAAGGAATCGCACAAACCAGAAACAAAGGAACAACCCCACCAGCGCCACAAGCAAATCTCCGGAGCCGTCAAGTCGAGAATCCAGGAAATCCTGAATGTTCCCGCCCGCGAACCTCTGGCTCAATTTCTCAAATCCGCCAAGTAAATTCCTGACCATGTAAATCGTGATCGAGTTCATCCCCATCCAGACGAACGGCTTGCACCAATTCTGCCATTTGCAAACATCCACGATCCAATAGAAAAGCCCCAGCAAAAGCGCGCTGTAACCGCCCGCCACCAGCACGAACGATGAGGTCCAAATTTTCTTGATGAGCGGAAACTGCGCGCTCCAGGCAAAGCCCGCCGCAGTCACCATCATGCCGGCGGCCAGCAGACAAATGACTTTTTGCTCATCATTGTACGACGGATTCAGCAAAAACAGCCCCGCGAAGACTCCCAGAAGACACGACACCACCGCCGGCATCGTGCTCAACAAACCTTCAGGATCGAAATAACGGTCATAGAGTTTTCCCGGCAAATATTCGAAGTCGAGATGGTTGGTCAGATTGAGTCCCGGTTCGTAGTGGCCCGTTACGCGCTCGGTCGTGCTGTAAAATAAATCCTGCGGGTCCATCGGCACATTGCGTTTCGCAGCCAAAGCTTGTAACGCGCTGGTTTGCAGTTGCACATTTCGAATCGGCACGAACGTCAACAATCCCCAGTACCCGACTAATAATGCCACGGCGATGATGATCATCCCGCGCAAGCTGAAGAAACAAAAAATCAGTCCCGCAAAAAAGTAACAGAGCGCAATTCGATTCAACACCCCCATCACCCGCATGTCGGACCAATGATTTGACAGTCCGCCGTAATAGAAAAGTCCGAGCAAAAATAATACAGCGCTCCGGCGGCAAACGCGCTTCACCGCAGCGCCGCGTCCTTCCTGGCGAATCGTCTTGCCGAGGGAAAAAACAACCGATATTCCCGCCATGAACACAAAGAGCGGAAAAATCAGGTCCTCAAAGTGAAACCCGGCCCACTCGACATGCTCCAACTGCGTCGCGATGAATCCCAAAATCCCGCCCGTCGCGTGCCCATTGGGATGCGTCATTTTGTTAAGCGCAATCACCAGGTCGTCCGCCCCGATGATCCAGAACATGTCAAAGCCCCGCAACGCATCCAGCGACATCAACCGCTGCGGCAATCCAATTGACCGAGGCAATGACGGCGCGGACGCCTTGCCAGGAATATTTTCCGATGCCCCGACCCGCGTTGTTGCGCCTGAAGTTTCAACGTCCTGAACAATTGTTTCGCTGGCTGGCATCGGCTTCCTTGTGTCAAAATATTTTCAACTCTGGCTCAGGCGGGCCTTCGGTTTCTCGAAGAGCATCGCATGAGCTTCGCGCAAAACGCCTGGAATTTTCTCCCGAAACGGACTTTTCTGGAGCACGGGCCGCAGCTTGCCTTCATCCAGGCTTCCCGCGTTTTCGCCCGGAAACCAGTGGTCCGCCTGGCCGAGCAGGTTGTATCTCATTTTTCCCCACGAAACCAAATCCAGCGCCTTCGCATAAGTCCAAAGCCGCAGGATCTCCAAAACATTAACATTACCCGGCACATCGGCATACTCCGGCAATCCCTCGCACCACCCTTCGCACCAATCCTGCCCAAGCGTCCGCCGCATTTCCTCCCGCAACCTGCGCTCAATCGGCGCAATGACCGCCGCGGCGTTGTCGTAATGTTCAAGCGCCCGCAAATGTTCGTCAAAATCCTGCGGTCGCGCCGCGCCGCAGCTCAGCGTATGCACCTCCGGTCGCGCCAGACAATAAAGGTCGTTGAATTCCATCGGGCTGAGCGGCGCGCACAACTCCACCATTTTTGGCGGCGGCTCGTAGAGTTTTCCACCCTTGTCGTTTGGGCTGATGATAAACACGCCCATATCGTGCCGGTTCGCCGCAACCACTGCCGGCCAATTCAAATGATTGACAAAATACCAGTGCAGGTTGACGTAGTCGAATTCCCCGCTCTCCACTGTTTCGAGAATGACATCCGTCGTCGCGTGCGTCGAAAAACCAATGTGTTTCGCCCGCCCCTGCTTCTGCAAACTTCGGGCCGCCGCAAGGCAACCATTTTTCTGAAGCGACCACTTAAGCAACTCCCGGTTGTTGATCCCGTGCAACGAAAGCAAATCCACATGGTCGAGCCGCAAATATTTCATCGAGGTTTCAAAAACTTCGAGAAACTCCTTCGCGTCGGCCTTTGGGGAAACCTTCGTTTGCACGATGATCTTGTCGCGCGGCAATTTCGGCAGCACCGAACCCAATTGCATTTCCGAAGTCCCGTAACCTCGCGCAGTCTCGATGTGATTGATCCCAAGTTCCAGCGCGCGATGGATCGTCGCTTCGAGATTGGCCTGGTTGTCCGGCGGAATTTCGCCGGGAGCGACATCCTGCCACTTGAATTGATAACGCATCCCCCCGCAGGAAATAACCGGCATCGCCAGTTCTGTTCGGCCAAACCGTCGATATCGCATGGCGATTTTATCGCATTGTTCACGACGAATCGCAACACGGGAGTTAAAAGGTTGTCCGCATTGCTCAGTTTCCATTCCTAATCCTAATCCTAATCTTAATCTTACTCGCTCATAATGAAAATCGATTAGGATTACGATTAAGATTATGAACAAGCAATTCGGGTTTGCGTACTCCCCTGCCTTCCTCATACTGTGCCGCCAATCAACTCTCTGAAACGCTAACTCTCGGGATGGGCCAAACAACGAAATTCCGCGCCGTGCTCGGCATCCTTTTGCTCGCCGTAATCTTCAACACGCCCTGCAACGCCGCGGAACAATCGCGCGCGTATCAAAGCGGTTTCAGCATCGTGCTCAAACTCGGGGGAGAATTATCCGAGGCGCTTCCAGACAAATTCGGCAAACAAATCGACGCCCCGGCGATCGCTTTGCAACCGCAGGATTCTCCGGTTGTCTCTCCGATTGCCACTACCGAAACCAAACTCACGCGACAAGTCGTCATGTCCGCCGGCTTCATCGACTTGATCAACCACCTCTGCCACGCCAAAGCCATCGATCACATTCAGCCCGGTTACTTCGATCAATACGTAAAAAATCTCGCGGCGGGCACAGGAGGCGGCGTGACGCAGGCTCCCAACATTGTGGAAGCGCGGTTCTGGACTGACAATGTGATCAATGACCAAATGAGTTACTTCAATCAAATGATTGGATTCATGATGGCGCTCAACTTTTCGCACCATTACCTTGGCCACTACACAAAATATTCCCCCCGGATGATCGGCGCGGGAAACAAAATCGGCGCGATCAACGAACTTCTGACGCCTGCCGAATGGGAGGTTTCAGTCAGGGCTGCCGCTGTCAACTCTTTGGATTGCGCGCTCGCCACCGACGGCTGCCGCGCGCTTTTCCAGGCAATTGATAAGATGCCAACCCGCCCCGCCTGGGCGTCCTACGTCATTCCCGCGCACGTCGATATCAAAAAGCTCGACAAGCAACTCGCCCATTACGAAGAGCTGTTTTTCCGCGGCCAACTGAAGTAAAAAGTCGTTTTGAACAGCCCACAAACTCAAGACGCTGAACGGATCAGCCTCGATATCGATTCAACCCCATCCCGGTGAAGGAGTATGGGTGGAAGCCCTTCCGCACCAACTCCCTCTCCTCCACACACTTGTGGAGGAGAGGGCCGGGGAGAGGAGGCTTCTTTATCGCTCTGAGGTTCACGGAGAGGAGGCTCATTGCCTTGAAGGAAAGTTTCTATAGAATGGTGGAATGACTTCCATCGGCAATGTCCGTCGTCTCCGGTTTGAGCAGACGCAGGAAGAAATCGCATTGTGGAACAAATTGCGGGCGAGTCGATTTGCCGGGTTCAAATTCCGTCGTCAGCATCCAATCGGAAAATACAGTCTCGATTTCTATTGTCCGGCAGCAAAACTAGCAATCGAACTTGATGGATTTAATCACGGCTCAACCGATCAGCTCTGCCGGGACCGAAAGCGGAAAGAATTCCTGGAGAGAAAGGACATTCAAGAATTACGATTTTGGAATCATCAATGGAATCGGAATTCGCACGGAGTATTACTCGAGATTTGGCGCGCATTGCATCGGCGGACGGGTTGTGTCAAAATAATGCGGCAGATTGAGAACCATCGATTCATTCCGCCTGGACCAGAAAAACTGGTGTAGAGCCTCCTCTCCCCATCCCTCTCCTCCACTGCGTGGAAGAGAGGGCGAAGAAAGCAATCGCACAATAACCGCGAAAAATCTCCTGTGAACTTCCTCGAAGAACTCGATTTGCTCATCCGCGCGCGCTATCCGATCCTCAACATCATCTCCAGCGAGGAAACACGCGTGCGGGACGCCATTGTCGAAATGGCGGGCGCGCGCAAAAAAAAGGTCTTCGAGTGGAGCTGCAACACAGGAATTGTTCCGGCAGGCGCATCGCTCCAATCTACAAAACGGCAGGACGCCGCGACAAAAGAACCGATGGCCGCGCTGGACCACATCATCAACCAGGTTGAACCCGCGATTTTCATTTTCAACGACCTTCATCCATTCCTGACGCGCAGCCATCCAAGCGTCGTTCGCAGGCTCAAGGAAATCGCCCTTCACTTGAAAAATAGCGTCAAGACAATTGTTCTGGTTTCGGCGGTTTTGGAAATTCCGCCGGAATTGGAAAAGGAAATCACCGTCCTCAACTTTCCGCTGCCGACGCGCGACGACTTGAGCGCATTGCTTGACAAAATCATCGCGGATCTGACAGACGCAAATCGGGTCCGCATTGATCTGGACGATGCCGGTCGTGAAAAATTGCTCCAGGCGGCGCTCGGCCTGACGCTCGGCGAAGCTGAAAATGTTTTCGCCAAAATAATTGTCAAACATCAGCGCCTGAGCGGCGACGGCATTGACGAGGTCTTTTGGGAGAAGCGGCAGATCGTCCGCAAAAGCGGCCTGCTGGAATATCACGCGACAAACGAAAATTTTTCCAGCGTCGGCGGCCTGGCGATGCTTAAGGACTGGCTCCGCAAACGCTCCTCGGCTTTCACGGAAGAGGCCCGCGCCTTCGGCCTGCCGAGTCCGCGCGGCATTCTTATGCTCGGCGTTCAGGGCTGCGGAAAAAGTCTCTGCGCCAAATCGGTTGCGAACCAGTGGCAACTTCCCCTGCTCCGCTTCGATATCGGCCGAATGTTCGGTAGTCTCGTCGGTTCATCGGAACAAAACGTGCGCCACGCCATTGCCATCGCGGAATCGATCGCTCCCGCCATTTTGTGGGTGGACGAAATTGATAAAGCCTTTGCCGGCTCGCAGCAATCCAGCGCGCTGGATGCCGGAACCACCGCCCGAGTTTTCGGAACTTTCCTGACCTGGCTCTCGGAAAAAACCGCCCCGGTGTTCGTTGTCTCCACCGCCAACGACATTTCTCAACTCCCGCCTGAACTGCTCAGAAAAGGCCGGTTCGATGAAATCTTCTTTGTCGATCTGCCCGCCTACGAAGAACGCGAGGAAATCTTTCGCATTCACATTGCCAAACGCGGGAGAAATATAACTGGCTTTGACATTGCCGCCTGCGCCGTGGCCAGCGTGGATTTCAGTGGGGCAGAAATTGAGGAAGCGATCAACAGCGCCCTTTACGACGCGTTTTACGCGAACCGCGAATTGACTAACGACGACATCCTGCGGGCAATCTCCCAAACTGTTCCCCTCGCCAAAACGATGGACGAACAAATCCACGGTTTGAGAAATTGGGCCAAAGGCCGCGCCCGCAACGCCGGCCAGTTCGCCAATCCCTCCCCCGAATGATGGTTCTCAATCGATCGGCTCCAGACTATTTGCTCAGGGCTGACTTATCTAAATTCTTGTAACGCTTGACAGGTAGGGACGGCTCGCCGAGCCGTCCGCGGTCGCCTCGGCGAGGCGACCCTACCCGCATTGAAATTTAGATGCGTCAGCCCTGACTATTTTCTCGCCTTGCCCGGTTCGGCAAAACGACAATAATACCCTTGTGCAAACGCCGCTGTCGCAAAAACGTCTTGACGAAGCCCGCCAACTGATGAATCAGAGCAGCTTTGTCCAGGCGATGTCAATACTGGAAAAGCTGACCCGCTCCCACCCTGGAAACCCGCAACTCTGGTTCGATTACGGCTGCGCGGCCCTGGGCGCCGGAAAAATGGAACTCGCGGAAAGCTTCTGGCGACGTTCGCAGGAACTTGCGCCCGCCAGCGTGGATTTGCCCTTGCAAATGGGGCACCAATATCAAAATCATCGCCAATGGGAAAAGGCCCGCGAAGCGTTTGAATTGGCCTCTTCGAAGAATCCCAAGGCCATAAATCCACGGATGGCCCTGGTAATTCTCTTTGAACGAAACCATAAATTCGCCGAAGCCCGGGAAGCGGTGGATTCCATTCTTAAGATTGATCCAAAGGACGACCAGGGTCGCTACTTTCAAGCGTTTCTGGACCGGCGCGAGAACAAACTCGATGTCGCGGAACAGCGGTTGCGCGACTTGATCGGCTCACACCCTCAACACCAATTCGTGCAATACGCCGCTCGTTACGAACTGGCGGAAATTCTGGATCGAACCGAGCGATTCGAGGAGGCATTGAAAACGCTCGTTGAGGCCAAGCGCCTTGTTCGGGCAGTGGCAAACGTTGACAGCATGTTGGCCGCATACGACGCCTCTTCTGCCCGCGTGAATCGGAATACGCTGGGCCTTCCCAAGGATATATTGCGCGCCTGGGCGAAGGAATTCCCGGAACGCCTGAGAGAACCCATTCCCCGGCTCGCTTTTCTCGGCGGCCATCCGCGGAGCGGCACAACTCTTCTGGAACAAATACTGGGCGCGCATCCAGAGGTGGCTTCACTCGATGAATCCCTTTCATTTGATCGGACCGTTATCCGGGCGATTGCAGACTCAAATACCGTCCCGCCCGCCAAACTAAACATAATACGCCGCAACTACATTCAGTCGTTGCAATCTGAGCTGGGTTCGCCCGCCACAGGTCAACTTCTCCTCGATAAAAATCCCTCTCCCACGGCAAGATTGAGAATTTGGCTGCGCGTTTTTCCGGAACTCAAGGTGGTCATCGCTCTGCGCGATCCGCGAGATGTCATCCTAAGCTGCTTTTTCCAAAATATTCCGATTAACCCAATCAACGCCAATTTTCTCAGTCTTAATCGCACTGTTCAACACTACGAGAATCTGATGGGAATCTGGCTCGCTGTTAGAGAATGGGAAGGCTTTTCTTGGATTGAAACGCGCTATGAAGACACTGTCTCAGACCTTGAAAGCGAAGGGCGAAAGGTCACCGAATTTATTGGCTTAAAATGGCACGAAGGCCAGGCGCGCTTTTATGACAAGAGCGGGAAAAAGCGCATCTACTCGCCCACCTACCATGACGCCAGCCAACCAGTGTACAAGCGCTCCGTAGCCCGATGGAACTCTTACGCAAAGTACTTGGAACCCTTAATGCCCAAGCTCGCGCCCTACTGCAAAGCCCTAGGCTACGAAGTATAAAGTCAGACAAAAACTCCCGGCAATATTGCAGAACAATTCCAGGCAGGGCAGAAACAACTAAATTCCAAGGTAGGGACACCTCGCCGAGGTGTCCGTGGGTGGCCCGGCGACCCTCCGCTAGCAATAAACAGTAAATTAAGAGGGTAAGGCTACATAAGTGGGCAAAAAAAAGAGCCGCTCAAATGAGCGGCTCTGTGAAAACTTAACTGTTCGGCAAGTTTATTTCTTGCGGAGGCGCGCGAGAAACGCACCAGCTCCCATTACGCCAAGGGCGATAGTGCTGGGTTCGGGTCCGACGGTTCCGCCACCACCAACGTTACCTACCGTGGCGATTGTTCCGCCAAGGTTGGGAAGCAGAGGAGGCGTACTCGGAGCGGTACCGAGAGCTATATTGCCTGGGGCTGACCAGCCATTCGCAAACCCGCCAGCTTGTGCGGCGGTTATTGACGTAATGGTTCCACCATTATTATACCACGCAGCAACTGCAACGGTTGCAACCGAGCCACCTGCCGCACCATTAATATCGCCAATAGCAGTGGAAAACCATTGCCCTGCAGAGGTTCCAGTGCCGCCACCATCTAATGTCGCTGTTACAGCTGTGCCAACCGCCGCACCGTCGAGTTGAGCAGGAGAAGCCTCCACGACACTCAGCGCATCACCTTGTCCAGGAGCGCCGTAAAGCTGCACAGTCCAATCACTACCAACCCCAGTGTCAGCCGAAGTGCCAGTGTGAAGCGCTGTGCCACCGACAGCACTCCCGTTAAACGCGACAGAAGTGTAACCAAGAGGGTTACTGTTGTAAAAGTCGCTAAAGGATACCTGCCCTTGACCGTGCGCGATAACCGCTCCTGCCAGCAGCGCCACCGCACCTGTTATTGACTTTTTCATATTTATTTTTTTGCTTTAGGTTATGTGTTCTTGTTAGTTGTGCTGCATCCAGTTAATTCTTAATTCTGGCTAACCGAAAAATTCTGCGTCCAAGTGGTATCGGTTGCCTGCGCGTTGAAGTAAAAGAATCCGCCGCCGACTGTGCCTTGTGTTGCATCGCCAGCATTACCTGTCCAAACACCAAGTTTGAAAATCGATTCCTGGAAGCCAGTGCCAGCACCAGTGCCAGGAATATATTGCCAGAACTGGTCCTTCCCCGCAGCACCCTCAAAACCCATCAAATTCACTTTATTGCTGATAACTCCGGACACGGGAAGCGCCGAACTAACCAAGTTGAACGAACCATGCGTCAAAGTGGTCGTATTCGACGAAGGAACAGTACCCACAAAAGTGATATTGCTGGCACTTGTCCCCGGATTAAAGAGCCATGCAGCCTGCCCGGGATTCAGCGTGTTCGTACCAGCATTAGCCAGAGTACCACTCCAAGCACTCTGCTTGCCAATTACTTCTGTGTATCCAGTGACGGGAGAAAACGTCCAGAACTGCCATTTCGCGTATGCGTTGGCCGTTTGAGGCAGCAAAGTATTGAGCGTATTGTCCGGAGACGCGATCAACGGGCAGGAAACGATGTTAAACCCAGGCTGCACGGTCACGTTGATATAACCGACTGCGTTGAGTGAATAGACGTTGGTGGACTGTGCCATCAACGATACACTGCCGAGAGTTCCCAGCAGCGCCGAAAGGAGCATTGTTTTTGTTCTCATAATTTTTACTGTTTTTAGTTCCGTGTGCGTGGTGACTTTCGCAAAACCACCGATGACTGTCAACCGGTTTCTTAAAGTTTTTTGAACTTTTTTTTGCGAACACCATATCATTTCGATTTAAGCAATAATCATGCCGGCATTTACGTGCCCTTTTCATGGCAAAACCAGTATTTCCGTTTGCGCCACATCCTTAGGCTTCAACTCCCCTTCCCTCTCCATGATCCTTGCCAGATAATTAAGTTGATCTGATCTCGGCTCCAATTGCAAGGCCCGAAGCAAGATTTCCCTCGCCTGCTGCGGCTTGGAATCGCGCAAACTCGCCTTAACCGCCAAATCCGCATAATAATGAGGTTCCCAATCCCACGCAGGATCGAACCCAGGCAGGGAATTCAGCACACTTTGAATTGTATCGATTGCCGCCATGCGATTTGTCGCATCTCCGAGCAGACCGTATTCTGACGCTGCCATCTCCTGCGCAAAAAGGTTTGTTGCCGCGCTGGGAGGCGTCCAAACTCCAAAGTGCTTATTTTCCCCCTGCAAACTGCACAACATGGCACGGTGGTCAGTAATAATCGGTTTGCCCGGTCCACGGCCTGCGTGCTGTTCCAGAAGGCCGCCAATATAATATATCAATTCGTCATTCGCCGACCCATAGCCGTGGCCGAATATGGCTTGGAGATTCTCCGGAACAAGTTTCGCCAATTCATCATTCACCCCCGGCGGCGCTAGTTCCATTTGCCAGGTCCGTTCATCGAAATGTTGGAGCCGCAACGTGTGCTCGCGCAGGTAAAAGGTCCGTGGCGCAGCGTATTCCAGGAACGGATAACCATCCATCTGAATTCGCCCCGGTCCGGCGATGGCAAAAGCCGTCCGCTGCGAGGCCATTCGCCGCGCAAGAATCGATTCAGGAGTCGATAACCCAATGGACTCCAACCCTTTGCGCGGCGCTTCAAGGTCAAGCGTCTGACCATAAACCTTCGAGTTGGACTTCCACGGTTGCGCTGAACCCAAGATAACGATGTCCCCATAATCCACGTCCCAAATCTCCATATTGGGAAACACCGATCCAAACGTCCGCAGAACGACATTTACATTCCGGTCGTCCATTTCATAATTATGAAACCATTGCGCGATGATCCCGCCCGGTTTAAGCCGATTTGCCGCCAATTGATAGAATTCCTTTGTAAACACGCTGGCAACCCCGATCATCCACGGATTGGAAGGCTCGGAAATAATCACATCATATTGCTGTGGAGAGAGTTTCAGGACTGTCCGCGCGTCTTCGTGGTAAATGCGGACCCTGCTGTTAGTCTCCACACCGTGATTCCAAGGATCAAAGAGCCTTGCCGCCTCCAACACCGGGGCGCAATTCTCCGCCACGGTCAAATGGTCGATCGGGTAATCCAGCGTCGCCCCAGCCGTAATGCCGCTGCCCATTCCAAAGCAAAACACGTCCTTGCTGTCCGGTCTCATCATGAGAGGCAGGTAAGCGAGCAATAACTGAGTCGCCGCATCCACTTTTGACGATGCGTCCACCTTTCCATTGATCCGCAGAGCGAATTCATCGCTGCCTTTCGCCCTCTCGACCGAAACCGTCGCATCCGCCGCATCCTCGTAAAAGTCCAATTGCACCGTGTTCTTGCGATTCAGCACAGGTTCCATCGTCATGTTAAAATCGCTTGGACGAAAGACCCCCGCGCTGAAGATGTAACGCCAGTTTTCCCCGCCATCCACCGAAGTAACGAAAACCACGCTTGCGGCGACCAACCCCGCAAGAATTGCCAGCTTCCTCCCTCTCATAAACGCCACCAAAAGCCCAACGGCAACCAACACCGTTGCCAGCGCTGTGAAAGCTCCTCGAAGCCCAATCTCCGGCATGAGCACAAATCCCGTCACCAGCGATCCCACCACCGCACCGAGTGTATTCCAGGTCAGCAACCGTCCAACGCGGTCACCGAGAAAATCGGACGTGTCCGCCGCCACTCGAATCGACAATGGCAACACGGACCCGAGCATGGCCGCTGGCAATCCCAGGACGCAAATTGAGACAAAGCCCGCGAATATCTGGTTGTAACGATACCCGATCAGGTTCCGGGTAAACCCGGTTTCCGCCGATACATATAAGGCCACCAGGTTTTCGATGTTTTGAACGACCAACCCAATCAACAGGGCCGAGCCAAGCAGAAGAAAAATCGCCGCAGCCTCACCTCGGATGCGCTTGAAGCCCGGCGAAGCAACAACCGCGCTGCCAAGCCCGATTCCCAGAATGAATGACATCAAAACAATGGCAAAAACCTGCAACGACGCTCCAAATATGAGACACAAACACCGCGAAGCCAGAACCTCCAACCCCATCGAAACCGCGCCCGTAAAGGCGACCATCACGCATGCCCATCGGAAAATATAGGGATCAGCATCCGACTGCGCTGCTGTTGCTTCGACTGAGCGGTCGCTAGTGCCTGCGGTTGTTACAATTGTGCCTTGCACGCGCCCAATAACGATTGCAATTACCCCAATAACCACGTTGATTACCGCGCAAACATCCATGGTCGCGCGCAGACCAAACCGTTCAACGAGCCAAAATCCCGCCGCAGCGGATCCGCATACTGCCCCAAGGCTGTTCACCGAATAAAACCGCGCTGACCGCCGACCGCCTTCCGGCGCGCTCTTTTGAAGCCAGGCCGCCAGAACCGGAAAAGTCCCTCCCATCAAAATCGTCGGGCCCAGAAGCAGCGCCATGCTCAGAATTCCCTTCACCATCAGGAGCAGGAACGAGGCATCCAAGAGATGCGACCCGATTGCGACGTAAATAATGTCCGTCAAGCGGTAAAGGAGGGAAAAAAGCAACGCGTAAACGCCGATGGCAATTTCAAGGCATCCATAGACGGTCAGAGGATGCTTCGCGCGATCCGCGCTGCGGCCAAAAATCCTGTTTCCGAGCGCCAGCCCTCCCATGAAAACCGCCAAAACAACCGTTTGCGCCTGAATTGTGCTTCCAAAAAGGAGGGAAAAATACTTGGACCAAATCACTTCATACACCAACGCGGTCGCCCCGGAGAAAAAGAACAGGATTAAAATCGCCATAGTCTAAACGTACACTTTGCCCAATTAAAACGGACAACGCGAAACCTGTCGATGCTTTATTCCCGAAGTCCTGAGCGGGGCGGTATGAACGACGCCTTTCGCCATCCTTGCTGCCCTTTTCCTGCCCGCTTCCGGTTCAATCCCTCCCAGGAGAGACTATTTCAAAGCCTTCGACGATTGCGGCCTTGGCTTGTCCAGCGTCATGGGTCATCAGGCGCGAAACCCGCAATTCCTCCATTGCGGCGAGATGAAGGCGGTCCAATGTGCGACAGTGTTTGTCTCCGGCATTGCGATGCTGCCGCAATGCTGTCTGGAATAGAGCGGCTGGAAGTTGCCGGAATTCGTACGGCGATTGATTTCGCATGAGGGAAAATCTCGCCTCCAATCGCCGCCAGCCCGATCGCGTCAAATTCCCACCCATATACTGCGCCTTGAGTTGGGTCAGCACTTCCAATTCGACGAGCGAAGAGACAACCACCTCGGGTTCCCGTCCAATGGCCTCTGCCACTGCCGAGCTTTCTGGTTCGAATCGGAAAGCTTTGAACAGGCAGCTCGAGTCGATATAAATCAAGCCGAGTCCTTTTCCCATCGATCAGCGCGTGCCTCCGCCCAAACCGAATCACTGCAGGTCGAAAGCTTGTTGCCATAAGCCTTTTTCAACCAAAGCATGTGATCCTGCGGATTCCACCGTTTGCGCGCGAGTTTCGCAGGCGCAATGCGCACCAACTTGGCAACGGGTTTGGAATCGCGAGTGATAAGAATTTCGTCCTCCACCTGCAACGCCGCCTCGGCGTCAGGCCAACGCTGGCGCAGATCACGAATGGTAATCGTTTTCACGAAACAAGGATAACATGTTTCACAGAGCGATCAAGACTTCCATTTTCCTCAGCGCGCTGAAACTCTACGGCAGGGGCGGTGCCGCGCCGCCGCCTCTGAATAATCCGGCGCTTTACCGCTTCATGGAAATTAACTGCGCTCAATTCTAATTGTCAGTATTATGCAACTATGTTTGGACCGGCCTTTAAAACACGCGAAGTAGCCGAACTTTTCGATGAGGTTCGGGATTGGTGCCACCCCAAATACCCTTTCTTGGATCCGAATTATTCGCCGGCTTCCAGCATGCCAGCGACCGATTTCACTGCTTATATTGCCGAGTGGTTGAGCGTGGGGAATGAAGCCGCCGTTTCCGAGTTGTGGGAATTTCTGCTTTATCCGACCGACGCGGCTCGAATCGCGTTGAAGATGGCGCTCAAAGCTAGGCTTCCCAAATGGATAAAACTATCGGACGCCGCAGATTCGGAGTTGCGTGCAATCTATATATTGACGATCCGAAGGGCCATGCTTGGAACCAATGATAATTGTGACATTGCTATTAGGTTGGCTTCTACGACACTCGCTTGTCGTCAACTAGAAATCGATGCACACAGCCTGGCCCCTCTCTTCCGTGGGGTGCTGTCAGAAGTCGAAAAGGGATCGCAGGCGACCTCGGTGAATGCTCGAATTGAGGTCACACACATGGCCGTCCAAGAGGCACTTTCGGGTTCATCCGAGAAGTTCGTGTCTGGAATGATGAAGGCCATAGAGTTTGAGAACGAAGTAACGCTGGTCTCGCAGTCCGTAGGTTTGTCGGAGAAGGGTTTTGATTTTGTTGTTGATGCCTTCCATCCGGCCATTGTTGA
>DASXZW010000052.1:0-5191 GCA_036501665.1 Verrucomicrobiia bacterium | reverse complement strand
ACTGGGGCATCCGGCATCAGAACGTCGGTGCATGATTTGCGAGGTGCCGTTAAGCCAGTGCTGCTGTTGAAGCAGAGAAATAATCATGCTTGATGAATTGACAAAATCGGCGTTGGAGAATTGGGCAACCAGAGGATTGCCGGGACGCCTTGACGTTGCATCCACGGCACGACTGCTCGGCTTTGCGGAGCATGACATGCAGGTTTTGATGGCCTCGGGCAAATTAACCCCGCTTGGCGATCCGGCCCCAAACGCACCAAAATGGTTCGCCGCAGTCGAAATCGTGCGTCTCGCCACTGACCGGGACTGGTTGCACAAGGCAACCAGGGAGGTTTCAAAATACTGGCGGAACAAGCGCGAGCGGCGGCAATCTGTCGCGGTGCCGTCGGAGTCAGTTTTCGGTACCGATTCTTAACGATACCAAGACTTGACAATTTGCAAATCCTGGCAAACGCTGGCAACGTCAGCATTGAACGGACGGCATTGAGGAAAAGCAAGTTACGATTAAGTTCTGCTTTGACCGAATCGAGAATGAAAGTCATTGGGCTTCCTACCGAAAATGAAATGTTGAGGCTGAAAGCTGAGCTGAATTTCTTGTTGTGGACCAACGATCCTCCTATGGTGCCTTCGCATATTGCAAGCAGCCTTCCGGGAATGGAGCAAAGCAAGGTAAATATCCAATGCGCGGCGCACACAGTTGTAGTTATCGGCCTTTTGATGCGACGCGGCTTCGGAGTAACGTCGCATCGCGGCCAAGCGTTTGTGGTAGAAATTAGTCCAGATGGCAACCAGGAGAATGATCGACTGGAGCAAATTCTCAGACACTTTTGGCTTACGCTCGACAAATACGGCTTGATGGACCTGAGTTTGAGAGGCGAACAAGAACATCCAATGATCTATTGCAACCGCTCGGTAGGCGGACGATGGCAAGTCGGGTTCGGTGACGAAGAAAAGGTGGCGCGATATATAAACTCTCGTCGCCAAGGCTGCTATTATCGCGCCTCCAATCAGCAAGTCGTGACAGAGGCATCTCTCGCACAGGCATTGCACGAGGAGTTTCCACCAGCAAGATTCAAGGGGATAAACCTTCCCTATAAAAACTTTGTCGATCATTGCGAAAAACTGATTGCTGACCCCTCTGTGTCAATACTATCGTTGTTGCAGGATGCGGCATGGAGAAAGCTCGCAAGTCAGTCCGGCTAAAAGTTTCACCTGATTCTTCACCTAGCAGGCGATAAAAGGGCAATAACCGAGCAATGCCTAGCGTTGAGCGCACGATGAAAAAAAGTGCTTGAAGTCCTTTAGAACCAAGCTACTATAGTCGTTGAAACAGAGTGTGTTAGGCTCGGAACGGTTTAGGTTCCTCGTTCGATTCCGACCCTCGCCTCCAATTCCTTCTGCGTGTGCGGCAAGGATTTAGGAGGGGTGGGGTTCAAAACGGACACTGAAACGGACACCAAAATTGGTACTCTGTAAGGAATCGAGATAACCGGCAATTACTCTCCGGTTGCTCGCTAACAGTTCGGGTTCTGGTTTCTCTATCATCGCGGTTACGTGAAAGATATGAAAGCACGTTACCGTTTAATCCGCCGTGGCATCCGTGGCGGCTGCTTCTATTGTGTTGACACCAACAGTGGCAAACGCACCAGCTTGGGCACGTCCAACGCGGACGAGGCGCAGCAAATCATCCAAGCCAGGAACCAGGCCGAACGTCAGCCGGTGCTCAACCTCCAAATCGCCAAAGCGTATCTGGCCGGCGCGGACAAGGGACTGACGACTCGCACTTGGAAGCAGGCAATGGAAACATTGACCGAATCCAAGCAAGGGCCAAATCGGGATCGGTGGCTTCGGGTGGCAAAAGATCGGGCGCTTGTGCCGCTGCTGCCACGAACGATAGTAGATACTCCGGGCGAATTGCTGCTCAAATGCCTGCAAAGCGGGACTGTTTCAACCAACGTCTATTTGCGCCGGTTGCACAATTTCTGCTTGGACATGAACTGGCTCGCGTGGCCGCTGGTGCCCAAACGCCAATGGCCTGCCGTGCGATTTGGCGACAAGCGGGCTATCACCTGGGAAGAGCATTGCAAGATCATCGAGCGCGAGAAAAACCCGGAGCGCAAGGCGTTCTATCAATTGGCGTGGTTCCTGGGTGCTTCGCAATCGGACTTGGCCCATTTGCAAGCTGAGGATGTGGATTGGCAGGCGCGGATTATCTGCTTTGTTCGGATGAAAACGCGCTGGCGGGGCTTGCAGCCGCCACAGATTCGATTCGGTAGAGAGGTCGAAACAATCATTTCGACGCTTCCGAAGACCGGGCCGCTATTCCCGTATTTGCAAACGGTGCGTCCGGGAGACCGCGCAACGGAGTTCAAACAGCGTTGCGTTGGATTGGGAATCGTCGGCGTCTCCCTGCATTCGTAACGATATGCTTGGGCAGAGCGGGCAAAGATCGCGGGCTATCCTGAACGGTTCGCACAACTGGCCTTGGGACACAACAGCAAGGCCGTGCATCGGGCTTACGCGAAGAAGGCGCAAGTGACCTTGCCGCCGTTGGAAGAGTACGAATCGAAGATCGTTCCGTTCGCCGCCGCGCAAGTTGCTGCGATGCCACAGGACGAATCTCTCAAGCAAGCAATCGGAGCGTAATGAATTCTGAGACACCCAGCACAAATCCGCCCAAAGAAGCGAGCCGTCCCGCACGTATCTACGTGCTCAAACCGTTCGCGCCGCCCCAAGATTCTCCAACGATGGATGCCGGGCCGGGGCGGAGCGGCGCGTCAGCGCCGCCCGCCTCGGCCCTTATTTATCAAAAGAGTCATAACTGCATTGAGATTGACTCCACAGGGGAGAAATCGGAGGAAAAGCCTGTCGCTACGTGGACAGGTTTGGCTGAAAAACTGCCGGGCAGACTCCATAAGAAAATGCTCAGTATCGACAAAAAGATTCAGGGCATGGTCGAAAAGTTCGGTATCGAACACATTGCCATGCAAACGCTGACCATTCGGGAAAACATCACGGACGGAAAGGAGTTCAACAGACGGTTTCATTCCATCGCCACCAACGTATTTCCCAAGTTGTATCAAGGCTGGTTGCGGGTTTACGAGAGACAGGAGCGCGGCGCGTGGCATGTCCATGTCGTCGTGGCGACGAAGATTGATATTCGCACCGGCTCAAATCCAGCCGCGCTCAACCGGCTGTTGAAAGCCAGGAAAGATGCCACGATCACCAAGGCCGTTTATTACTCCGGCATTCAGAAATTAGCATCGCCAAACCTGCGCTCGCTCTGGAAGGAATTTCGACGGTTATGTGGATTGAAGGAATTCAAGAAGCGCCGAAGCTCGAAAGGAAAACGTTATTACAAATTCGATGCCAGTCACATGGTGCCGTTGATTGAATCCCCAAAGGCATTAGCATCGTACGTTTCCAAATATATCCAAAAGGGCTTCAAACATCGGAGGGCCGCAGACAAGGGAATGCGACTGGTCGGTTGCAGCAAAAATGTTTCCCGCATTTGCAGCGAGCAATTCTCCTGGAGCGAAGGGGCCGGGCGGGTCTGGCGCATGAAGCTCGGCAGCCTGGCGGGAATGCTGGGCTACATGTCAAACGATGATTTCGCAAAAGCGTTGGGATGTCGCTGGGCCTATCATATTCGACCAGTCATGAACATTTTGATGTTGCCGCACTATCCGACGATGAAGGAAGCGCGGGCGGACGGATGGGACTTGGTGAACAAAGCGGACGGAAGCCCGTGGCCCTGGCCCGATCTGGACTTGCCGAGGTCACAGATTCAGGCTGCGCAAACTGAGGCATTTAAGTTGATTAAATCCCTGATTCAGCGGCGGAGGGGAAAACCAAAGCGCCGGTCGCGCGTGGAAATGGGATGGGACCCGGAGCGATGGGAAGAAATCAAGAAAGAAAAACGGGAATTTAAGATATTTAAACCTCCTTCCAAACCGAAGTCTTGGAGTCAAGACGAGTTCATGGGATTGGACGGGCCGGATTGCTCGCACATTATCAAAGACTGATTTCCTTTCCGATGGAAAGGCCGCGCAATGCGACAAAGGCCAGCGCGAGCGGAAGGAGAGTCCAGAGACGGCGTCTCTGGCGGCGGGGCTTGGGGACGGCGCAAGGCCCCAAAAAAAACTGCGCCCCGACATGAACGGGGCGCGATGGGTTCAATCCTCGTCTTACATCATCAGGCTGCTTTCTGGTCGGCTGGAAAGAATGAACCATAACGGCGACGCGGGTCGTAGTTCACGCCAGACATAATTTGTCCGCACGGGTGTTGCCAAACTTGACGACGATTGTTCCAATGAAAGCCAAGCTCTGACAATTCGGCGGTGATCGTCGGGGGTTGCTTGTCGTCGAATCGAATCCAGACCCATTTGCCAACCACTTCGGCCAATTCCCAAAAACGCGGTGCTTCCTTTTGCAGCAATTTCAACACTCTCTCAGTCGGCAACCCGCGATTATATCGTCTCGCTGCCAAGTCGATCTTCAACAACTCCGGCTTATCTTCAACATGCTGTGCGGTCCGGTTCAAGAGCCCTGAATCAGAATTTGTATTTGAATCTTTGACTGACTTTGAATTTTTCTTTGTTTTCATAATCTTTTTTTTGATCTGCTGTGCGTTCTCGGACTGTCGCCCTTCACCGAGAAAGCCCGTGCAGACAGGGCGGCGCGTGGGAGTAGTCTTTAGAGGGCACCACGCTGTAGTTGCCCCCTGTTGAAGCGGGCCGGTAAGGGCGACAGGCTGAGAACGCAGAAGCAGACAGAAGATTTGAAAACGAACAATTTGAAGTCGTAGTCAACGGGGCGCGGGGGCCGCGCTCATCCGTCTCTCGGCAAAACGGACTTGGAGTGGAGCGTGTGAGGCTTTGAGAAAGCGGAACGCAGAGTCCGTTCTGCCGGAGTGACGGACTGGAATCGGGGCGGACTAAGTGCGGCGTGTTTCGCGGAGTGACGCTGAGGGATCTTGGGGAGCGGAGCCGAAGCGAAAGTCGCCGCTCTTAGTCCGCAAGGGAGCAATTGGGTATTTACGTCGTTTGGGGGGTGTGAGACAAAATTCTTCTATTTAAGGAAACAGAGCTTGTTTTTTGGGCGGGTGTGACTAGATTACTAGTCACTATGAATGCTTCCACTAAACAACAGCTTCTCAAACAAATTGCGGCCATTGGGGCGATGGAGCGCG
>DASXZW010000051.1:0-9112 GCA_036501665.1 Verrucomicrobiia bacterium | reverse complement strand
CGCATGAATTCACGTTGCGAGCGTCCGTGCAGGCGAGCGCCAGCATTAACGCACTCGCAGTGCGCCGCCGCACTCAGGCGCAGTCGTCGCGATTTCAAGGAACAGTGCCTTTCCAATGGCGGAAGAAAGGTGGTCGGTGGCCAATGGCCGGGTGCATTTCAATACTTTCTGCCCGTTTCTACAAGTCGAAAATCAGCGAAAAATTAGATAATCGTCACGCGCGAGCGCACTTCGTAAGGCAATCCCATCGCCTCAATGACCAGGGTGGCATCGCTGGCGCTCGGACCAAGCGAGACGAACAGGACTTGGTCTTCATCGTGATTCACTAAACCTTGGAGTTCTGCTTTAAGTTTTGCCAACCGCATATCGTCCAACGGACATTCAAAAACAGAATACTGAAGCCGCACGCCAAAACCCTCCAGGGATCGCGCCACTTTTCGCAACCGTTTCGGATTGCTGATGTCGTAGCTGACGAGATAACGAATCCGGCTCATCGCGTGACAAATCCGTGATAAGTCAATGCCTCACCGCGAACAAATCTCCACAATTGGCGTCCCTGAACTTCCAGCATACGGCGATACGCCATTTTGTAACTAAACTCTGGGTGGCTAACTTCGGTGTCCAATCGGCGAAACCACGCCTCCCAAAATGGCTTTCTACCTTTGTCGGTAAGAAATGTTCCGTTCGCATTACGCATGAAATCTTCCGGGCCAAGCTCACCCCGGTTGATGAGGCTGATCGCGACGCTGTCAGCAACCAGCGGTCGGAATTCCTCCATCAAATCCAATGCCAATGCCGGACGTCCATAACGGGGCTGGTGCATGAAGCCAAGGAAGGGATCAAGTCCAACTGAATGGCAAACTCCTGTCAGTTCCTTTGACAGCATCGAATAGCCGAGCGAAAGCAATGCATTTACGGGATCACGGGGCGGACGACGATTACGTCCGCGCCAGTCAAACTTCCAGTCGTCACGTTGCTTGAGCATGGACTCAAATTGCTCGAAGTACAGCGCGGCTGCACTGCCTTCGACGCCCAGCAACGCCGTTAGATCGCGGGCTGATTCGGTTGCATCACGAAAATTTGCCATCAACTGCGCAACCCGATCCGGCACGTCGCCGTTACGCATGAGCATGACGCGTTGATTGTGAATTTTCGCGCGGATGACTTCGCGGGCGAGTTGCAGCCGCACGCCTGGCAACTCGAACAACCGATATTGGCCACGGCGAGCATCCACACCGCTGGTTGGCAACCCACGCAATAGACCCAAAAAACGTCCGGCGGGTGAAAAATAAGAGACATCAATCCCAAGCTCCAGGCATGTTTCGACTGCTTGCGCCGTCATTTGTACTGCACCATAACAATATATGGATCGCACTTGTTGGCCGGGTATTTTCCGAACGTCTTCACCCTTCAGGCTGACAATCAACTGGTCGCCCCGCTGTCCAATTTGCGCTCCGGGAGTCTGCACGACCAATACTTCGCTATCATCGCCTCCGGGTCGCGGCGGTTCCAATGTGGGAGCCTCTTTTTGACCGGACTCAGCGGCAAATTCCAAGGCTTCAAGAATTTTGTCGCGAACGTGATCAGTCGTTTGGCCGGAGAACCCAAAGTGAAGCTGTCCTTCAATATCGGACTCCTTGCGGCGTTTGGCCCACCAATGGGATTCGTTCGGCAGACAAATTGGATACGCCGAACAATAGAGGCAGCGAGCGTCGTTTTTTAATGGGGGTGGGCAATGGCCGCTGGCGGCGACAGCCCTCGCCTCCTCAATTGCTTTGCGAACTTTGGAAAATAGTTCCTCGCTGAATTCTACTGGCACACGCCGCTTGTCGGCGGCGTAGTAAATTGCTCCTCGAACAGCGGTGATTCCATGCTCTTTCAATAGCATCGCGTGCGCGGCGACTTGCATGGCGTCTGGCTCTTTGGCCACGCGATCTCCCTCTGAGTCGCGGCGCGCAGAGCCTTTCTTGTAATCAATGATTTCCGCGCCATCCGACGTGCCTTCAACAATATCCACTACGCCAATAATTCCGAGTGTTTCACTTTGCAATTGCAAGCTGCGAAGTTTTGCTCCTTCAGGAAGGTCGAGTTCCTTCGGGTCCTCAACTTTCGATGGCTTATCAACGTTGCGATGCAAATGTGAACCAGCGACGGTATCTGCATTCTCCTGAAAAATGTTTTCGACCCACTGGAAATAAAAGAGACGTGGGCAATAGATGAAGTTATGCAATCGACGCACCGGCAGAAGCGGCTGCGATTCAGGTCCGCCTTGCGATTGAACCGGGGCGTCGCTCATAATTTTAGTAGCTCAAGTCATCTTCGCTCAGCGATTGTTTCAAGAGTGTTTGGGTAAAATTCCACTTGGTCTTTGCACGTTCGTTGTTGATTTGATTCACTCGCTCCCATTGCAATTCGTTTATTGTGCCCCATAAACCTCGTCCACTGGCAAATTGCAAATCAACATCGGGAATCTTGGCGCGGTCGTAACGCGCGATATGGGCAGAGTCGGGGAAAAAATTTGGCTGACGATCCCCACTTAAACTAGCGAGGTCGGAATCTTTACTCATGTGAATGTCTGGATTGGCTCCTGCCCATCGAACTTTTTCTCGATTGCTATCGGTGCGAACACGCAGAGTTTTATCCTTTCGCTCCGTACGAATGCGAACATGAATTGAGTGACAATCGGGCGCGGCAATGGCGCGCAAGCCCAGATTAATCGCCGCGTTGATGTCTGCCTGCATGGTGTGACCCTGCATTGGAATAAAAATCGGTCCTCCCGCAACCGGCGCGAGGAGTGCGCGCAATGGTTTGCCGGCTTCCTTTCGTCCGGCGTTAAGTTGGTCAAGCATATCGAACAGTTGCTTGACGTGTTCCGATTCCACCCGTGCTTCGCGATCCAGTTTGATTTCCCCAAGCGCCGCCTTTTCCAAACGGTCCAAATGTTTGCGCCAGCGAAATTCTTTGCGGGCAGCCGGCGTGAGTTCCACGGCACGAAAACCGGCAGCACCGGTTCGGGAGCAAAAACGAGAAGAATACGCGGCGTTGGTTTCGAGGATTTTCAAGCCGTATGGCTCGCAAAGCTGTTTCAACTTTAAGAGTATCGCGCGATGACACCATTTCATCAGGCGTGAGTTTTCGCTTCGAGCCCGGCCCTGGCTGCTCAAATAACGGGAGAGATCTTCCAAGACAATAAAGTCAATTGGAGGGCGAAAGCTCTCATATTCGCCGTGGATGTCATTTCTTTCACGCAACATGCAGTCTTTTTTTGGTGCTCTAAGCCGAACACCCAATGCCTGCGCCAAGATAAGATGAGCCGTCTGGTTCACACGCTGTTCGCGAAGCTGATCAGTTTTTTCGAGCAAATCTGGACAAGGGTCTGGTAATTCAATTCCGCGTTTTGATTTGCCAAGTGCGGCTGACTGACCAGGTGTTTGTAACAATGCGCGATTGAGCGATTGAAAGCGGCGGCGCAATTCATCCAATTGCTCCAGCCGTTCCATCGAAAGCCCGCGCTGGCCGCAGATCTTTTTCTCTTTGGTGTCAGTGCCAGGATCGGTTTCACGCAATAGATGGCAATCGGAGCCGTCTGTACGCATGACCCATTCCCAACGCCGTCCGCGCAATGGAACGATTCTGTTGGCTAGGATTAACAGTTGTAGCGGAATTAAATTTCGGAGGCGATTGACTTCAGCGATGAGTTTTTCGGCCAAGACCGGCCAAAGAAAATCTTTGGCCGGTGTTTTCAAAAACAATTCATCTTCGTCCGCGTCAATGATAGCTTGGCGGATTTTTTCGCGGCGGGTTTCGTCGCCGATCATCCAACTCCAGCTTTGCAATCTAGCCATGCGGGTTTGTGCGCGTCTGATTGCAAACAACAAGCGGTCGTTCAGTTCAGGAAATGAAAACCATTTTGGATCGTCGCCGATAATATTGGATGGCTTCATGCCAAGCGTTTCACATATCTGTTTCGCTTCGAGCCATTCCGGCTCATCCGCACTGCGACCGCGCTCTCCATAAAGTTCTTCTTGCCACCGCCCATCGCGAAAAACACGGACATCTTCTCCCGGTAAACGCAGAAGCCCCATTGCTGGGACGATTGTTTGCCATGCTCGTCCGGCTGCCTCACCGATAAAACGACTTGCCGAATGGAATGTATTGTCTGTCATCGCCTTAATGACTGCAAACGCCCCGGCATCACGCTGCCCTAAATCAACAGACAACAAGTTGAACTCCCTAAGGCGATGATACCAGGCATCTGGCTCTTTTCCGGCAGGCCACTTGTCTTTGGGCCAACGAAGATAAAAATTATCATCACCAAAGGCGGCAAACTGACCGTCCCATAAAGTAGCTTTACCCAGTGCTTTGACCAGCGCATCAGTTTCCACGGCAATCGGAAAATTCAATAAAACGCGGCGATCACCAGAAGCCAATTCCTCCGGCATTAGCGCAACTGCCGTGCAGTCAGACAGCGAAACTTCCTGATTCTTTTTTGTAAGCTTCAGAGACAAGCCAAGCGCCTCCATCATCGGCTGCTGCCAGCGAGCGGTGAGTGAGCCTTCAATTGTTTCATCACTCAACTGGTCGCGCAGAATCCGTGGTGCGCTAAAATGGATTTTGACCAATTGCTGTTTCCAATGGGCGCCGCTTTTTATCGCGATTGGAACTTCAATAGTTTGTTTCTGGGAATCAAAGCGTTTTTTCACCGAAAGGTCGGTCATGTCGGAAAAATAGAATTGCCGCCGGGAATGCACCGCGTCTGCCGGTGTGAACTTGATGGGCTGTTTGAGCCGTTCTACATCCCGGAGAAGCTGCCTTTCTTCGGTGAGGGCTTCGAGCGGGTCGGCGGTAAATTTCTGTTTCGCCCACTTTTCGACCGTCTCCGCGTCAGCTTCCTGCCAAATGAGCCAATTTTCTTTTTCCACCAATTCCTCGTATAGTCGCACACTGCCGATGATATTCGGGTTTTCTTTTTGATAAATGCGCAACGCGGCCAAAAGGCTCTCTTTTTTTTGTTCGGTAAAAAGCTCTCCTGCCTTGACGATTTTACCCCATTCTTTTCTCAAATCCCGAAACCCGCGAATAGTGCGCGGCTGCAAACCATACTCGACCTTCTCCCCCTCACTCATTTCATACTCAATGGCGAGTTCAGATTTGAGCAGGGTTTCCAGTCGTTCGATGCGCGGATCACCCGCCAGCACGTCCGGTTCTTTTTCTTCCACGTCCGACGATATTTTCCAGGTTTTTAGCGTGCCGCGCATGTAAGAATGTCTTTCCAGTAACCGCTCCCGCTCTTTCTCTCGTTCTTCGCCTTTGGATTCAACTTGATGAAGCGCCTTCAACGCTTCTTTGAAAGCGGCAACGTCAAATTCCTTCCACGCCGGGAGATTTGGGTCATCTGTGCCCCAGCAGGGCAAACTGGTAAAAGCGCGAAATACATAACCACGGGTGCCACGCGCCAACTTGATTGGGTCATCGTTTAACCTAGACGACGGTTTTTCCACCTGAATTTTTTCGGTGGCACTTTTTCTTTTTTCCTTGGGAGCCAGAAACGAATCGCGCAGTACGGCAAATGTGTTGGGGGAGGATTCAACGTACTCAAAAATCAGCCATGCGTAAAAACGCTGTTGCAAAGCCTCCTTGTTGACGCTGCCGCCGCGCCATGCTGGCAAATTGAATGTGTCCGGGAGTGCGGCAATTATTGTTTGCAGGCGCTCTTTTTCCGTTGCAAGGGCTGCATGGCGTTCGGCGAGCCAGCCAAGCATTTCGCTTGTTCTTTTGCGAGATTCAACCGCGTCCAAAACCCGCCCGGTCAAGTCACGGTTTGCGAACAACTCGAACTTCAAACGCTGGCGAACCAATTCCATATTGGTAGCGGATTCTTTTGCATGTAGAAAAATGGGGAGCCATTCCTTTGCAGATTTCTTGTCCCTGGCCGCAACGGATTGCGGGAAGTCGCCTTTGTACCCCGGAGAGCAAAAGCGGGGAAACATCGAGCGACCTTCTTGCTGGATCGCCCCATCCCCATCACATTCGACCAACAATTCCTGCAAGGCCAGATCGAGCACTTCGGGACTTTCCGTGTTTCCATCCAATACTGCTGAAATACATTCTTCCAGCGTCGGTTCGAGTTTGCCCGGCAAAACATATTTGGCAACGGAATCCCTCATGCCGCACCGCAGTTGTCCCCGCCTCCGGAAACAAGTCCACACTTGATGTTCTGATGCGAGATCAGCCATGCGTTTACGAATTGCAGTGGCCGGATTTACGGGATCGCGGGCAAGCGCCAGCAAAGCAAGTAGGTAATAATTTACTGCGTCCTGGAATAGTTCGTGGTGTTGCCACAGTGCGGATTCTCCATCTGCTTGGTTGTTCCAGTCGCCGTTAGGAAGGGGGATTTCGACTCTCGTCACACGCCCTTGATAGATGCGGTTCATGTTATGTGGCATAAGATGGAGTTGGCGTTGCAGGCACCATTTGCCTTGGATATCTTGATACGGTTCATATACGCGGTCGATGGTGGATTTGGCCGGGAAGGTGCGGGCATCAAAGGCTCGCGAACCAGTATGAGTACTTCCCGGCCTTTCCCGCCAAATCTCTCAAAGTTTTGTAATGTTTGCTCCACAAACGCAATAACAATCTTCGCATATATTTTGTTTTGAAAAATGAGTGCTAATATGCCATTAATTCAAGTGGCTACGGCCACCGAGCACCTTTCTTCCGTCAACGGAAAGGCAACTTTGTCATTTGCGGCAAGAAAGATTGTTTGAGATCTCGAAATGCCATTGTTGAGACGGTTCGCATATGGCCATCGGCCCTATTATTTACTGCGGTCCATGTTGTATTAAATCATTCACTACAAATTAGGCGCGCCAAACCGCCGCCCAAGGCGAAATAAATCCAAAGCGACTCCGTTTTCATATTCATCGCGGCCAGCGCTTGACGGTAACAATCCAATTGACCGGAATAGCCCAAAGCCTTTGCTTCCCAATCCGATTTCTGGCCCTGAAACGCTTTGTAGTCAATAACCACCCAGCCTTGGGCGGTTTCCAACAGCAAGTCAATAAATCCAGATACCAATTGTTCGGCCCGATTGCGAAATGAAAACGGAACTTCCACCAATATCTGTTTCGGCTTAAATCTCTTTTCCACATCCTCTCGAAACATATCAACCGCTCGCAAAACGTCTTCCAACCAAACAGATTGGTCACAGCCAAATTCTTTTAGAATCCGTTCCGCCGTGGTGGCTCTTTTGGGGTGATTTGGATGAGTAAATTCAGCCGCGAAAATCGCGTGAATCGCGTCACCCAAATCAGTATCGTCCTCGAACTTTCGCGAAATTTGGATGGGGGATCCGAACGAAATGATTTCGGCCACCTTGGCAGAAACAATTGAACCCTGGGCGAAAGGAACAATCTGGGCTGGTAATTTTGGGGTTCGGGTGGAGCGTGGTGGAAACCAAAGATACTCTGCATCGGGCACGATGTTTTGGATTGCGTCCGGCGGCGTTAATTCACGAGTTTTGCACGCAATGGTGTTGCCTGTCGGCAGTATCAATGGGCTCTGCCCAGGACGGAGCCAAATCGCTCCAAGCATATCCAGCCACGGATGCGGCTGGTCCTTCTCCATTACGAGGATCAACAGATCGCGAGCGCGAGTGAATCCGACATAAAGCAACTGAAGTTCCTCCGCTTGGGCCGCGCGCATGGCTTCTATTCCAACATCGCTCTGCTCAATTTTTTCAGTTATTGGGATTCCCTTTTCCTGCGCGCCAAAGGGCCAGGGCCAGAAACTCAATCGGCGATTTGCCAAAGGCTCGGCAAAGCTAAAGCCTTTTGAAACATCGTCTTTTAAGACATTCACCCCATCCCACAATCGCGATTTTGGCTTATCGTTCAGATCAGTGCATACGACAATAGGCCATTCCAACCCTTTCGCCCGATGATAGGTCAGCACATGGATTGCATCGGCGATTTCGTCGGCAGCCTTTTCATCCAATTCCTGCGCGGCAAGCTCGTCGCACCAGATCAAAAAGCCGGTTGTAGTCGCGGGCCGGTTGTTTGTGGCACAACCTTCCTCATATTTTGCGGCCAATCCGCGCAACGCTTCCAGATTTGCGCGACGTTGATTGACCCTACTTTGGGAAGGCCCCCAACTCGTCACGGTGCGAAAGACAATTCCCGCAACAAGTGAGAGGTCAAACAATTCGCAAACTGAAGCCGTGTCCAAGGCCGTCCGGGCTTGTTCAATTGAAATGATGATTGGATGAACAAAACCGTCTTCAAGTCCCCATCCCGCCCCTCTGGAATTTGGATTCTCGCTCCGGGCTTTTTCCATATAGGCGAGCCGATTCTCCAGCCACTCTTCCGGCGTCATTTTTCCTTCTAATGCGATGATTTCCGCCGTCGCAAGTGTGTCGCTTGGGTCAAGAAGTCGTTTCAAACACGCCATAGCGAACAACGCTTCCGGTGTTTGAAGCAATCCGCTTTTTGCCAAGCTGACCGTATAACCCTCACGCATCAATTCTTCAGCAATTCTAGCCGCGTCGTCATTGGTTCGACACAATACGGCAATATCACAGAATTGCGCCGCGCGGTATTGCTCCGAATTCTTGTCATATATCTGATAGTCTTCGCTCAAAACATTAGTAATTCCTAAAGCGATGGTTCGAGCCAATGGCACATTCTCTATTCGCTTTGCGCCGCCGCCCTTGTTCATTTTACCGCTGCTCACTTCAAAGAATTCAACGATCGGTTGCACTCGTTCAAATGGATTCCGTATCGGTGAAAGCGCAACCTCTGTCGCTGGCAATCGCAATGATTGCTTGAACGGTTCCTCGAAAATGGCATTCGTCAGATTCACCAATTCTGGAAGCGAACGGTATGATTTGTTTAATGGCGGGGCCGCTCCGCCGTGTTTCTTCAACTCAAACACTACGGCATCCGTTAGCTCAGGATTCGTGCCGCGAAAACCGTAAATTGCCTGCTTCACATCTCCGACCCAGATGGCTTCCTTTGCGCATTGCGCCAGTTTCAAAAATAACGCGAGTTGCAGCGGACTCGTGTCCTGAAATTCGTCCACAACCAGCAGGTCCAATTCGGCGGCTAATGCGGAT
>DASXZW010000050.1:0-13745 GCA_036501665.1 Verrucomicrobiia bacterium | reverse complement strand
GCGGAGAATATCCTGGCCCTGCGCTGCATCCATAGCAGCCGAAGACTGGACGAGTTCTGGAAACACCGCCTCAACCAACGGGCGGCACGCAACGACACGCTGCCTCTGGCGGCCTAATGGAAGAATTTTGTCTCACACCCTTAAGAGATTTACGGGCTTGTTCAAGGTTGAAACCCGGGGGATACACCCCTATTTTACAGGGCATGACGGAATTTTCAAAAAATAAGTTGCCATAACGGATTTGCTCCATTAGATTTCGCGCTCCGTTTCCCCAGATGGGGAGGAACGGTCGTGACACGTTTAAAAACAAATGCCGACCATTAATCAACTCGTCCGTAAAGGGCGTAGCAAACTGCGCAGCAAGTCCAAAGCACCGGCCTTGCAGAACTCGCCCTATCGTCGTGGGGTCTGCATCCAAGTGATGACGCGCACGCCCAAAAAGCCGAACTCGGCCATGCGCAAAGTGGCCAAGGTCCGTTTGACCAACGGTTTTGAGGTCATCGCGTACATTCCCGACGAGGGACATAATTTGCAGGAACACTCGATTGTTCTTGTGCGCGGCGGTCGTGTTAAGGATTTGCCCGGCGTGAGGTACCACATTGTTCGTGGGACGCTCGATGCCGCCGGAGTGGAAAAACGGCGTGTCAGCCGTTCCAAATATGGCGTGAAACGCCCGAAAGAAGCCAAAGCTGGCGCGAAACCGGCTGCAGCCGCTGCTTAATTTTTATGTCAAGACGTCGTCAAGCAACTAAGAGACCGCTGTTGGAAGACAGCAAATATCACAGCACGCTGGTCTCTCGCCTCGTGAACACCGTTATGTTTAGCGGTAAGAAAAACACGGCGCAGCGCATTGTGTATGGCG
This sequence comes from Verrucomicrobiia bacterium, assembly GCA_036501665.1. GTDB lineage: Bacteria > Verrucomicrobiota > Verrucomicrobiia > Limisphaerales > Palsa-1400 > DATAUD01. The sequence continues at coordinate 12,883 of DASXZW010000050.1, read as the reverse complement.
CTTTTGAACAAATCGCGGCCAAGAACCCGGCGAGCAATCCGTTGGAAATTCTGCAACGGGCCGTTGATAACGCCAAGCCGCGCCTGGAGGTCAAGCCCCGCCGTGTTGGCGGCGCGACGTATCAAGTGCCGGTGGAAGTTCCGGTGGACCGGCAGCTTTCGCTCGCGATGCGCTGGCTGGTTGATTTGGCGGATGCCCGAAAAGGCACCGCAATGAAGGAAGCGCTTGCTCTCGAAATCATGGATGCCTTTCAAGGGCAGGGGAACGCGATCCGTAAACGTGATGAGGTGCATAAAATGGCGCAGGCTAACAAAGCCTTTGCACATTTCCGTTGGTAGTCAGTTTGAGTCCTTAAACGCCCCGGGACGGTAATGTCGGGGCATTTTTATTATATGTCAGACGCAGTCTTAGATAAAAAAGCGATTAATTCGCCCTCGCGACAGTACACGATGGAGCGGACTCGGAACATCGGCATTGCCGCGCACATTGACGCTGGCAAGACGACCACGACCGAGCGTATTCTCTTTTACACCGGTTTGATCCACAAGATCGGCGACGTTGATGACGGCAATACGGTCACCGACTGGATGGAGCAGGAGCGCGAACGCGGCATCACGATCACGTCCGCCGCCGTGACTTGCTACTGGACGCCCAAGAAGGAAGAGGGTCTGGACAAGCTTTTTGCGGGCATTTCCCATCGCATCAACATTATTGACACTCCCGGCCACGTTGATTTTACGGCGGAAGTGGAGCGCTCCATGCGCGTTTTGGACGGCGCAGTCGCAGTTTTCTGCGGTGTCGCAGGCGTTCAGCCGCAATCCGAAACCGTCTGGCGTCAGGCGACCAAATACAAAGTTCCCCGCATCGCGTTCGTCAACAAGATGGACCGCACCGGCGCAAATTTTGAGAACGCACTGGCAGACATGCGCAAGAAGCTTAACGCTTACGCGTATCCGATTTTTCTGCCCATCGGCGCCGAGGATCATTTCGAGGGCGTCATCGACGTCGTCAGCCAAAAGGCGATTACTTGGGGTGCCGGTGAAGTTGTCAAAGAAGGCCTGAGCTATTCCATTACGGAAATTCCGGCTGAGCTCAAAGAGAAGGCCGCCGCCGCTTTGCAGGAATTGATTCATGCCGTCGCCGACAAGGACGACGAAATTGCTGAGCTCGTCATTGAAGACAAGCCCGTTGAAACAGCGGTGCTCAAGGCGGCCATTCGTCGGTTGACCTGCAAAATCGAACTGGTTCCGGTTCTCTGCGGTTCTGCCTTCAAGAAAAAAGGCGTTCAGGTTTTGGTCGATGCCGTCATTGACTATTTGCCCAGCCCGCTCGATGTGCCGCCGATGCAAGGCGTCGAGCCGGGAACGGACAACGCTGTCGTCGTCGAACCGGATGACAATAATAAGTTTTGCTCCCTCGCGTTCAAACTGTGGACCGACGTTTATGCGGGCAAACTCGTGTTTTTCCGCGTTTACTCGGGTTCCCTCAAGAAGGGCGACACCATTTACAATCCCCGCACCCGCCGTCGCGAACGCGTTGCGCGCCTGATGATCATTCAAGGCAGCGAGCGCAAGGACGTTGACCAGGTGTTTTCCGGCGACATCGCCGCGCTGGTCGGTTTGCGCAATATTTCCACCGGCGACACCCTGTGCAACGAAGATTTCGACATCACGTTGTTCCCGCCGACCTTCCCTGAACCGGTCATCAGCATGGCTGTTGAGCCGAAGACGAAGGCCGACCGCGAAAAATTGGGCGAGGGATTGCAACGTCTGGCTGAAGAAGACCCGACGTTCCGCTGCTTTACCAACGAAGAGACGAGCCAGTTGATCATCGCCGGAATGGGCGAGTTGCACCTGGAAATCATTGTTGACCGCCTCAAGCGCGAATTCAAGGTGGACGCCAGCACTGGCGCGCCGCAGATCGCTTATCGCGAAACCATCACTGGTTCCGCGGAAGGCGAAGGCAAATACATTAAACAATCCGGTGGACGCGGCCAATACGGTCACGCCTGCATCAATCTTGCGGCGCAGGAGCGCGGCAAAGGCGTTGAGATTTTGAACAAGATCGTCGGTGGCGCGGTTCCGAAGGAATATATTCCCGCGATCATTGACGGCATTGAAGAAGCCTGCAAGAGCGGCGTCTATGCCGGTTACCAGGTTATCGATGTCAAAGTTGAAATCACCGATGGATCGTTCCACGAAGTCGATTCCAACGAAATGGCGTTCAAAATGGCAGGTATTTTCGCGTTGAAAGACGCCTTCAAGAAGGCTGGCCCGATTTTGCTGGAACCGATCATGAAGGTCGAAGTCACCACGCCGGATGAATATCAGGGCGACCTGCTGGGCGACGTTAATCGCCGCCGCGGCAAAATCATCAGCATCGACGCGAAGGCGGGACAAACCATCGTCAACGCGCACGTTCCGCTGGCGGAAATGTTTGGTTACGCCACGGCGATTCGTTCACTTTCGAAAGGCCGCGCATCTTACTCAATGGAACCCTTGACGTTTGAGCAGGTTCCGAACAGTATCTTGAGCGTGATCATGGAGCAGGCCGGTAAAAAGCCGGCTGCACGGACGTAGTAAATATTAATTGTTCTTTGAATTGTTCTTTTTATGGCGGGACAACGTATTCGCATTCGATTAAAGGCCTTTGACCACCGGGTCATCGACCAGTCAGCCCACGACATCGTGGAAACTGTCAAACGCACCGGGGCCCGGGTCGCAGGACCCATTCCGCTGCCCACGCGCGTGGAGCGGTTCACCGTGTTGCGCTCGCCACACTCGGATAAAAAGTCCCAGGAGACTTTCGAGCAGCGCACCCACAAGCGTTTGCTTGACATCATCGAACCCACCGCCAAGACCGTGGATGAACTCAAGAAATTGAATTTGCCCGCCGGTGTTGACATCACCATTAAAATTTAACCGCTCGCCACAATGCTTGGACTTCTAGGAAAAAAACTCGGCCAGACAAGCGTCTATGACGCTCGCGGCGTGCTGGTTCCGGTCACAGTCGTTTTGGCTGGGCCCAACCGCGTCATTCAAACCAAGACCGTCGAATCCGACGGCTACAATGCCGTTCAACTCGGTTTCGACGATCAAAAGGAGCATCGCGTCACCAAGGGTTTGCTTGGGCATTTCAAAAAGCATGGCGCTGTGACGACCAAGCGTGTGCGCGAATTCCGCGACTTCACGCTATCCGTTAAACCCGGCGATATTGTAGGTCCTTCGATTTTTGCGCAGGGCGATTTTGTGGATGCCATTGGCGTCACAAAAGGGCGCGGGTTTGAAGGCGTTATGAAGCGCCACAATTTTCGAGGCGGCGACGCTTCGCACGGCGCCAAGGGATGGCGCAGGCGTTCGGGCGCCATCGGACAGCGCTTGTTTCCGGGAACCGTCATGCGCGGCATGAGGATGCCGGGTCACATGGGCCAGGTGCGCAGGACGGCGCAGAATTTGCAAATCATCCAGGTTCGCGAGGCGGAAAACCTTCTGCTCATTAAAGGGGCGATTCCTGGGTCGAACGACGATTACGTGATTATTCGGGAATCCAAGAAACTTCCCAAAGGCTCGGACAAGGCGAAGAATCGCCTGGCTGTTCGCACGGCTGTCACAGCCACGGCTGAACCCGGCGCAAAAGCGAAACCCGCAGCAGCCCCTGCCAAGGCAGCGGCAAAGAAATAGTTTATGAAGCTTACGGTCAAGGACATCAAGGGCAACGCACAGGGCGAGTTGGAAGTGAAGTTTTCTCTCATCGAAAATGGGAGGGGAACCGAAGCTGTCCATCAGGCCGTCGTCGCCTACAACGCGGCCCAGCGCATGGGCACCGCATGCACGAAAAACGCCGGCGAAGTCGCGGGCACAAACAAGAAGCCTTGGCGCCAAAAAGGCACCGGACGCGCCCGCGCCGGTTCGTTTCAATCGCCTTTGTGGCGTGGCGGTGGTGTTGTTTTCGGCCCCAAGCCGCGCGATTACTCGAAGAAGGTTGGCCGCACCACGCGCCAATTGGCTTTGCGAAAAGCGATGAGCGAGCGCATCAAGGCGGGCGATGTTTTGATTGTCAACGATTTGAACCTGGCTTCCTCCAAGACCCGCGACTTTGTGGCTGTTCTTGACACGTTGCAGGTTGATGGCACCACGCTGATTGTCTCCGATAACGGCGATAAAAATTTGTTGCTCGCGGCCCGGAACGTCAATTATGTCGAAGTGACCAACGGCGAATCGCTCAACACGTATCAAATTCTGCGCAGCGACAGGCTCGTTTTTACACGCGGCGCATTCGAGCAACTGGAAAAACGTTTGGCGGAGTAATACCATGAATTCTTTTGATGTTATCAAGACGGTTCGAGTGACCGAAAAGGGAACCCGCCAATCCGACGCGCTCAATCAATACACTGTGGTGGCCGATCCACGCGCCAACAAGCGCGAGATTCGCAACGCGGTGCAGGAGCTTTTCAAGGTCAAGGTTATCAAGGTCAACACCCTCAACGTCCGTGGCAAAGTCCGCCGCAAGCGCACGCCGTTCGTGGGCCATGCCCCGAATTGGAAAAAAGCGATTGTTACTCTTCGCAAAGAAGACAAGATCGCGTTGGCGTAAGTTTTTTCCGTCCTAATCCTGCTCTTAATCGTAATCCTAATCGTCCTCGAACAAGGGCGATTTATGGTTTATTTGGAGGCTGTTTCAGCGATTACGGATTTCGCTTCCTTGTAAGCCATCCACCAGAGCATCAGCCGGGCTGAATGTTCACGCTGACTTCCATTTTCCGACGCGACGAACCTTTGTAAAAACCGGTCACTGGCGGCACATCGGAGTAATCGCGGCCCACTGCCAGTTTCACATAGGTTCCGTCGAGTTGGCAGTTATGAGTTGGATCAAGCGGATACCAGCCAAGCGTCGGCAAAAGCAACTCGACCCAGGCGTGCGTGGCACTGGCTTTTTCAGTCGCCAAATATCCGCTGACGTAGCGGGCGGGCATTTTGAGCGAGCGACAAAGGCCGATCATCATGTGCGCGTAATCCTGGCAAACGCCGCGACGCCTCTCCAGGACTTCGCGCAATGGAGTGTGGACGTGCGTCGAAGCAGGCTCGTAAGTAAGATGCCCATGCACAAAACGCATTATTGACAACGTTTTCTGCCACAAATCCTCGAGGCCCGCCGTGGCATCGACGGCCAGGCGCCATGTTGCGGGTTCCAAATCAACAAAGCGGGATTCTGTTATATAGTCGGCGGAAAATTCAGTATTTGACAGAGGTGGAGGAAGCAATGTGTCTTTGGGCACTTGAGGCGGAGCCTGAGTCGTGACAAGCGCTTCGCTTTCGATCATCAGGCTGGAATGCGGCGCCGCGATATCGAAGTGATGGACGGCATTTCCCCAGAAATCGTCGTATCGACGGGTTGTGGCCGAGGGGGTCGTCTTGAGGGAAAAAGAGTCGAGTGTTTGTCGGCCGCCGCTGGTCGGCGTGAGGCGGACTTCATTGAAACTTTCGCGCGCCGGCGTTTCGTAGGCGTAATAGGTGCGGTGTTGAATGCGCCATTTCATCTTGACGCGCTAAATTACTTTGACTGTCACGCCGGCTTTCACGGTGTGTGTCCCGCCGCCCGTGATAATTCCGCTGACAGGGCTGACGTCGTTAAAATCCCGCCCGTACGCCAGCGTGATGTGCGAGGTTTCGGGCATTACGTTGTTTGTGGGATCGAAATCCACCCAGCCCAGGCCGGGACTGAATACGGAAAACCAGGCGTGGGAGGCGTCTGCCCCGACCAGCGCGGGTTTGTTCGCGGGCGGTTCGGTGCGCAGATAACCGCTGACGTAACGCGCCGCCAATCCAAGCGACCGGACACACGCAATCGCGAAATGCGCAAAATCCTGGCAGACCCCGCGCCGGTTTTTGATGACATCCTCCAACGGCGTGGCGACGGTGGTGGCGACTTTGTCGTATTTGAAATCCGTGTAAATACGCCGGTTTAAATCGAGGGCCGCGTCCAATAAAGGACGGTCGGCGGCGAAACTTTGCCGGGCGTAATCCGCAAGGGCAGGGGAAGCGCGAACAAGCGGAGAGTCAAACACAAATTCATACGGCTCCACCACTTCCGGTGAAACAGGGTCGGTGAACAATCTGGCCGTTTGCTCCCATCGCGGCGAGAGCGACGGCGCGGGCGGAGTGGTCGGCACAACCGTCACTTTGCATTCGGCGGTGATCTCAAGTTTTGTGTGAACTTCCTGAATGCTGAAAAAGCAGATGCGATTGCCAAAGTAGTCGGTTCGCGTTTTGCGCACCGCCGGTTCCGGTTCGATGCGCAATGAGAATTCCTCCAAAAATTGATTGCGAAGCAGTCGCGGTTCGACTCGCGCCGCGTGTTGCGAGACAGTTACGGGGGCGCTGTATCCGTAAATGGTTTTATGCGCGACAGTGCAGGTCATGGCTTGACGTTCAAATCGAAGAATAGGCTGGAGTTTTCCTCCTCGCCCCACGAGGAACGAGTGGGGCGAGGATTGAGGAGAGGGGCATCCGAGAAAAGCAGCCTCCTCACCCCGGCCCTCTCCTCCATACTTGTATGGAAGAGAGGGAGATAAAAAATCGAGTGAGAGGTCGATTTTAGGTGCGGTTGTCGAGTCATGGCTCGGATTTGCCTCCGGTGGACGAAATGGCTGAATGCGCGAAATAGGCGGCGGCAATCGCATCGGAAAGACCGGGCATTGCGCCGAGCACTTGATTTACAACCTCGCCGACTTCGCTTTCGTGCCAGTCTCCGTGCATTCGATTCAGCAGTCGCGGATCGACCAGGCGCAAGGCCGTCACGCATTCGAGGAGAATTCGCTGCCCGGGGCTTGGGAGCGCCATTTCGCGTTCGCCGGGCAGCCGCTCAAAATGTTTGACAAGCTGGTTTAGCTGAAACAACAGCGAGCGGGGGTTGGTATCGTCAAGAAGAACCAGATCGTACACCGCCGCGAGGTTGGGCAGAAGATTATACCGACCGCGATAGGTGATGCTGCTGTCAGCAACTTCCAGCACCGCCTCCAGAACGCTCGGATTGTCAGCGGTTGGCAGTGCCAGCGCGTTGTCCAGTAGCGCGCAGAGGTAAAGCGAGCGTTCGATGCGCTGGCCCATGTCCAGAAAACGCCAGCCCTGGGCGCGGGTCATGTTTTCGCGCGCCAATCCATGAAACGCCGCCAGGCTGAGCAAAGTTTGATTGACAACACTGAGCGCGTCGCCCGCCAATCCCAGCGTGCTCGCCGGCATGGCAAGCCTTTCTGCCATTGTGCTTAGAACCTGCCAAAGATCGTTGGAAGTGCGTTCGCGGAGGAAAACCGCAAGACGCTGCAAACTTTCCGCTGTCACGCGCAAACTCACGGGCTGGTCCAAATCAAAAATGGCCGCAAGAAGACTCGTTTCAAGCTCCGTGGCATCCATCTCCGCGTGGCCCTTGATCTTCAACGTTTGCAAAATTGGGATCAACGGCGGAAGGGCGCCGCTGCCGGAAGCGCCGTTGGTCCGCGACAACGCTCCGCGAAGAAGTCGAGCCGTGGCGTCCGCGCGTTCCGCGTATCGGCCCAGCCAGAAAAAATTGTCCGCCAGCCGGCTGGAGAGATTATTTCCCACGCGCCGCAGCTGGACTGTCGCTCCGACAGAGTGCAGCAGCGAGACTTCGTCCACTGGTCGGTCGCTCAGGACCCAGGTGTCTTTGCTCGCGCCGCCTTGCTGCATGGAAACGGACCGCCAGCCGTTTTCTCCGCCGACTCGCGTCAACCCGCCCGGCATCGCCTTGTAGGTCCCGTCCTTGGCGACCAAATAAACTCGCAAAGTGACTGGTCGCGGCACCAGTCCCTCCGGTCCGAGCGACGGCGCCGTGGATAATTCAATGTTTTCCTGCGCCGCGAACAAATGCGGTTGAAATTCGATTCGGCGCTTGATGATATCGCGTTGCGCGGCAGCCAGCTTGTGATGATCGCTTCGCGAGTCCCAGCGAATTGCGGGAATCACTCGGAGGGTGTCCAAATGTTCCAACACGTACTTGCGCGCTGATTCCTGTCCACACCACCATGTTGCGATGGAGGGAAGTTTCAATTCCTCGTCCAGCAATCGCTCGCAAAGGCCCGGCAAAAATGCCATGAGCGCCGGGCTTTGGAGCAGCCCGACTCCGAGCGCGTTCGCGACGGCGACATTTCCCGCCCTCATTGCTTCCAGCAAGCCGGGGACGCCGAGGATCGAGTCGTTTCGCAATTCAAGAGGGTCGCAGAAATCGTCATCGACGCGCCGCAAAATAACGTGGACCGGTTCAAGGCCGCCAAGCGTCTTCAAAAAAACGCGGTCGTCGCGCACGGTCAGGTCCTGACCTTCGACCATCATGTAACCGAGATAGCGCGCCAGGTAGCCTTGCTCGAAGTAGGTCTCGCTATAAGGCCCAGGAGTCAAGAATACGATTCGGGGGTTGTCCATCTCGCGCGGCGCAAGGCGGGACAGCGCCAGTTGGACTTCGCGAAAAAATCCGGCGAGACGATGCACGTTGCAACCCCGAAAAGCTTCCGGCAACACCCGCGAGCTAACGACTCGGTTCGCCAGCGCGTAACCTGTTCCGGTCGGAATTTGCGTGCGGTCAGAGACGATCCACCATTGGCCGTCAGGCGATCTTGCGAGGTCCGCCGCGTAAAAGTGCAAATAAGTATTGTTAGCAGGCGCAACGCCGCGGCATGGCCGCAGGTAATCCGGCTGTGAAAAAACCAACGCAGGCGGAAGCGATCTGGAACGAATCAATTCCTGGCCTCCGTAACAATCCGCCAGGATTTTGTTCATCAACGTGGCGCGCTGGATCAGCCCGGCTTCAAGGACGCTCCACTCCTTCGCGGAAATGACCATTGGAATCGGGTCCAACTGCCACTGTTTTTCCCGCGAATTACCCCGATCGTCGTAGGCATTATAAGTGACACCTTGCTCGCGAAGCAGGCGGCGGCTCAGTTCCCAGCGGTGGTTTAATTCCGTGGAATCAATCGTTTCAAGCGCCTGAAAGAACCGCGCGTAGTGGGAATGCAGGTTGCCGTTGGTCGAAACCGCCTCGTCGAAGGCATCGCCGCCCGGGGGATAGCCCTCGAGCAGTGCGTGAGGGAGTGGTGTCTCCGGCGCGGTTGTTTGGCTCATCAGACAAGTTGGTTTTAATCCAAAACTTGTTGCTGTTCAACCACGAATGAAATGCGGCGAAACAAAAGACGACGATCCCCCGCGCGTCTCTTACAGCCACTTTTTTCTAATCAGCCACATCTTCACCAACTGCGTCAGAATGACGTAACAAATCAGCGTTCCAAAAAGGATCGGCCAATACAGCCAGGGCAACGGCACCAACGCCAGCATCTTTGCCAGGGGCGAATAAGGCAGCCACGCCGAAATCGCCATTATTATGACGGTCGTCAACGTCAGCGCCGTGCTGGCTTTTGCCTGGATGAACGGAATCTGCCGGGTTCGGATGACATGGATGATCAGCGTCTGGGTCATGAGCGATTCCACGAACCATCCAGTGTGAAAAAGCGGCGCGCCGGTCGGAACCCAGCAGCCGAAAAGATACAACATCACAAAGAACGTCGTGTAATCGAAAATCGAACTGACAGGTCCAATGAACAAGATGAACCGCGATATTTCCCCCATGTCCCACGGTTGCGGCTTCGAGATCAGCTTGACGTTGACGTTGTCCGTGGGAATTGCGACCTGTGAAAAATCGTAGAGAAGATTGTTCGTCAGAATCTGAATTGGGAGCATTGGCTGGTAAGGCAAAAACGCGCTGGCGCCGAGCACGCTGAACATATTCCCAAAGTTGGAACTCGCCCCCATGCGAATGTATTTGAGAATATTGACGAACACTTTGCGCCCCTCAAGGACGCCTTCTTCAAGAACCATGAGATTTTTTTCCAGAAGAATCATGTCCGCAGATTCCTTCGCAATATCCACGGCATTATCGACTGAAAGCCCAACATCTGCTGCTCGCAACGCTGGCGCATCGTTAATGCCGTCTCCCATGAACCCAACGACGTGGCCGTTGTGACGGAGAGCTTCGACGATGCGTTGCTTGTGCGTCGGGGATAGGCGCGCGAAAACCTGTGTCGGTTCGACAGCCACGCGGAGTTGTTCGTCCGTCATGTTTTCGACCGCGTTTCCAAGAAGCACATGCGACGTGTCCAATCCAACGTCTTTGCAAACTTTGCGTGTTACCAGATCATTATCGCCAGTCAACACTTTTACTTTGACGCCATTGTTCTGCAATGCCGCGATGGCTGTAGTTGCCGATTCCTTGGGCGGATCGAGGAAAGCGATGTAACCCTTCAGCGTGAGTTCGGATTCATCGGCCTTGGAGTAAGTGGTTCGCTTGTCCAATTTCCGCAATGCCACGGCGAGCACGCGAAATCCGTCGGCGCTCAGGTCGTTGTATTCCTGAATGAGGTCGCCGATCAAAATCGGTTCCATTGGAAGGATTTCGCCTTCGCTTTCAAAATGGGTGCAACGCGCGAACACGGCTTCGGGCGCGCCTTTGGTCAAAATTTGATACTCGTTGCCAGGCGTCTCGACGATGACCGACATCATCCTTCGCGAAAAATCGAATGGGATTTCGTCCACCTTTTTATAATTGTCGATGCGGACTTTTTGCTGGGCATCGGGATGACTCAATACGGCGCGGTCGAGCACGTTCTTAAGGCCGGTTTGAAAATGGCTGATCAAATAGGCGTCAAGCAAAACGGCATCGCTGTCATTCTTGAAAACGTCGCAATGGATTTCGAGGATGACGTGATCGCGGGTGAGGGTGCCGGTTTTGTCCGTGCAAAGCACGTCCATCGCGCCAAAGTTCTGAATGGAGTTGAGGCGTTTGACGATGACCTTTTTCTTCGACATCGCCAACGCGCCTTTGGAGAGGCAAACCGACACAATCATCGGCAACATTTCCGGCGTCAAACCAACGGCCACAGCCAGAGCAAACAGGAATGCGCCGGCCCAATCGTGTTTGCCGCTTTTCTTTATTTCAGTCGGATAAGCGTCCTGAAGCAGCAGGCGATTCAGCCTAAAATCGTGGCGACCGGGATTTTTCAGGCGCGACTGAGTCTCGGGGGACAAGGTGACATTTCGGAACCGATCCGCTGCATAGATGGACGGCCCCGACACGATCGCGTTCAAATTGGAAACGAGAAGGTCCGACACCGGAAGATGATCGTTCGGCGAAGCCTGAGTCGCGGCGACGGCAGTTGTCGTTGCAGGATCAAGCCGGCTGCTAATATAAGCGGAAACCGGATCGGACTTTGCCTGAAGTTTTCCAGTCAGCGACGGAAGGTTTGTAATATCCTCGGGGTTCACCACCGAGGGCGATTTGCTTAAGGCGTTGATGAAAAAAACCGCGGGAACCATCACCAGCATGAAGGACAGCATCAAGTAAGTGAACTTCTTGATTCCCTTGTCGAAGCTGGTTTCCACCGTCGTCGCAGACATGCTACTGGCAATCCCGCCGAGATAAGTACGCGAGCCGGTCTCCACTACCACGGCCTGCGCGCTGCCGCTTTCAACGCTTGTGCCGAGAAAGCAAAGATTTGTGTATTCCAGCGGCGAAATATTTTCGCGGGTTTCGCGAGTGTCGAATTTTTCCACCGGCAACGATTCCCCCGTAAGCGTCGCCTGAATGATGAACAAATCCTTGGCGCTGAGCACCCGGACGTCGCCGGGGATCATGTCGCCTGCGGATAATTTAACCACATCACCAGGCACCAGGCACTGCAACGGCACTTCGGCAGGTTGGCCATCCCGGACGACGGTCGCCGTAACCTTGATCATCGCCTTGAGTTTCGCCGCTGCGGAGTCGGCCTTGGATTCCTGGATGAAGCGCAACGCCACTCCAAGGAAAACCATTGCCACCATGAGCCAGGCTCCGACGTAATCACTTAATTCCTGTGCAGTATAAAAACTAATTCCCGCCAGGACGCTCAGCAGGATGACGAGCGGATTGCGCACCGAATGCCAAAGTCGCTGCGACCAGACGTTGTGCTTCTCTTTGGAAACTTCGTTGGGGCCGTATTGTTCCAATCGCGCGGCGGCGACCGATTCACTAAGACCTTCAGAAGAAGTTTCCAGGAGCTTCAGCGTCTCCGGGCCGTCCACGCGCGCGGCTTCCGCCAGTCGCGAAGGCAACTTAACATTCGGCGCTTTGCGTTTTGGGGGCGGCGGCGCGCTTGGCGGCGTTGGTTCTGACGTCGTCATATTTTTTACTAGCCAAAAATATTAGAAAAATCACCCGCATCTCCAACTCGTTTTGCTTCCTCCGCGCCCTCCGCGTCTCTGCGCGATACCCCTGATTTGTTTTCGGCGACTTGTGCGGAAACTTCAGGATACCCGTTAACAATACGAGTGATGCCGTCCTTCATTCGTTCCAATCCAAAGTTCAAAACCAAACCCAATTGCAACTTGGCCAATACCAAATGGGTGCGAAGTTGTTTAGGATGCACAGGATGATTCTTTTCCACTGATTTGATCTCAACAATGATCGACTCATCCACTAGTAAATCCATCCGAAACCCCTCATCAAACTTCAGCCCGTCATATTCGATGGGCACTGGTGCTTGGCGGCGAACGGGAAGCCCTCGTTTTCTCAATTCTTGAGCGAGAGCCACTTCGTAAACGGTTTCTAAAAGTCCTGGGCCAAGCGACATATGAATTCGGTACGCCGCATCTACAATTTGAGCTGTAACCTCGTTCGGTTCCATGAATTGAATCTCGCGCAGAGTCGCGGAGTAGTTCTCTGTGTTGTAAATGACTTTTTCATTGGAGTTGTTCACAAGTATCAAGCAGATGTTTTGGGCGCGAGTTTGAGCACCCAGGAGCCGTGGGCCTGCTGGTTTTTGGCGTGGAGATCCGCGTCGTACGGC
>DASXZW010000049.1:0-5244 GCA_036501665.1 Verrucomicrobiia bacterium | reverse complement strand
GCCGTACGACGCGGATCTCCACGCCAAAAACCAGCAGGCCCACGGCTCCTGGGTGCTCAAACTCGCGCCCAAAACATCTGCTTGATACTTGTGAACAACTCCAATGAAAAAGTCATTTACAACACAGAGAACTACTCCGCGTCTCTGCGCGAGTAATTCTTTCCGCATACGACGCTTCGCAATGATCTTCGACTTACCCCCACACTTCGGCTTGGCGAAGTTGGTTCAGCAGCAATTTTTCGAGCGACGCGTCAGAACTGACACTGAAAAAACTCATTCCGCGCCCCGTGCAAAATTCGCGCAACCGCTGGCAGAAATTCTGCACCGTTTGTTGGTAAGCTTTCAGACGAAATTTTCCAAACGTTACTTCCTGCAAATGGCCAGTCTCCGAATCCACCAGACGCAGATCGCCATACGTTAGCGGATTCAACTCCTCCGGCGCGAGGATTTGCACGACGTTGACTTGAAAACCTCGGCTCACCAGCGCATTCAGTCCCGTTTCATATCCTGCGGGATCAAGGAAATCGCTTAGCACCAACGCCACGCCTGTTTGTCGGGCTGACAAAGCCCCGCGCCGAAGCCCCTCATTTAATTCCCCTCCTCCATGCGCCGCCAGCCGCGACAGGTTTTGGAAAAATTGCATCGAGGATTTGCGGCCTCGCACCGAACGCAGTCCGCCGCGCGCTGCCATCTCAGCGCTAAAAGCCGCCAAGTTCTCCCCTTCCTCAGGCGTACCGGACTCAGGAAATATGTGGACTGTCACGCGATCAAATCCGCACAGGGCAACATAACCCGCCGCCGCCGCGATCTGCCGCGCAAAGTCGAACTTCGGTGGAGTTCCAAACGTCATCGATTCGCTGGCGTCAAGAAAAACGCGCACCGGCAATTCGCGCTCTTCCTCGTAAAGTTTAAGAAACAATTTGTCCAGCCGCCCATAGAGGTTCCAGTCAAGATAACGAAAATCGTCGCCCGCCACGTAATTTCGGAAATCCGCGAATTCCACCGATTGCCCGCGCGCCTTGCTCCGTCTTTCCCCTTTCGCCGAACTCTTTGAACGCCGCGCGGCCAGCAGTTGGAATTGTTCCAGCCTGCGCAGAAGTTCGGGTGTCAGAAGCGCCATAACGCCCCGCTCACGCCGCGACCGCCGTGACGTCCTTGGGAACGTTCTTGAGAATTTGCGCGATGACGTGGTCGGTCGTAATCCCCTCCGCTTCGGCCTCAAAATTCAAAATCAACCGATGCCGCAATGTCTGCGTCGCAACCGCCTGAATGTCTTCAAAACTCACATTGAACCGGCCTCGCGCCAGCGCGCGAACTTTCGCGCCCAGCAGCAGCGTCTGCCCTCCGCGCGGACTGCTGCCAAAGCGCAAATATTGATTGACAATCGGCGCGGCTGTTTCGGTCTTTGGATGCGTCGCCAGAATCAGCCGCACCGCGTAATCCTTGACATGGGAAGCGACCGGCGCCTGCCGCACCAGTTTTTGCAGTTCCAGAATTTGCTCTTTTGCGATCACGCGGAACAACTCGACTTTCCCGCCTTCGGTCGTGCGCGTCAATACTTCGTTTAATTCCGCGCCAGTCGGATACCCCACAACCAACTTGAAGAAAAATCGGTCGAGTTGGGCTTCCGGCAACGGATAAGTCCCTTCCTGGTCGATTGGATTTTGCGTCGCCAGCACAAAAAACGGCTCGGCCAGTTTGCGAATTTCGCCCCCTGCCGTGACTGATTTTTCCTGCATCGCCTCCAACATGGCCGATTGCGTTTTTGGCGTCGCGCGATTGATTTCGTCGGCAAGAACCAGATGCGCGAAAATCGGACCTCGCTGAAATTGAAATTCGCGCCGCCCGCCGGGAACTTCCATGACGATGTTCGTTCCCAAAATATCCGCAGGCATCAAGTCCGGCGTGAACTGGATGCGGTTAAAACTCATGTCGAGCACCTCGCTGAGCGTCCGCACCAAAAGCGTTTTTCCCAGCCCGGGTACTCCTTCCAACAAAACATGACCTCCGCCAAAAATCGCGGTCAAAGTTCCCTCGACGATGTCCCTGTGACCGACGATGACCTTCGCGATTTCCGCGCGCAAAGCCTCATAGGTTCGGCGAAACGATTCGATTTGTTCTTCGGTACTCATGGTGGCTTGCTCCGGTCATTGCTACTCGTTCAAGGCGAAAAAGGAAAGTAGTTTAATGAGCAACTTTCATATGCAAATCAAGGTTTTCAGTGTTCGCTCTGCTTGTACTTTAACGGGCGAACTCGGCGTTTAATGGCTGCTTCGCTACGAGATCGCGCGACTTCGAGATCGTACTTGCTCTGGATTCCCAACCAAAGTTCGGGGGAGACGCTAAACAGCCTTCCGAGCTTAAGCGCCATTTCTGCACTGACTGCGCGCTTTCGACGAATAATCTGACTGATCGCAATAGGCGTGCTTCCAATTGCTTTTGCCACTGCGTAGGCAGACAGTCCCACCTCCTTCATAAAGTCTTCGTAGAGCACTTCACCTGGATGAACGGGGTCCAACTTGTGTTTACGTTTGTTCATTCAGGTTTCGTAGCTGATCCGCAATTTCGCGCGGCGCGATGATATCGTATTACGATAATATGTCAAGTTGAACAGAATAATCTTGTTGTTTCAGGTCGAGTGCCCGCCAATCATTCTTGAATGAGAATCATAGCGGCGGCATTTGGATTGGTTGTTCTTAGCTATGCCGCGCGGGCAAACCCGGACGCCGAACCCGCCAATCCGCACGCTAACGCCAGCGCCCGCGCCGTGTTGGAATATTTCCACACCCTTTCCGACGCGCAGGAGCATCGCATTATTTCCGGACAATTTTCCGACTTCGGCAAGGGCGCGAGCCTGCAGGCCATGACCAATGTCTTTAAATAATCCGGTCATTGGCCTGGCATCATCGGGGTCGATTATGCAAACTTTGGAGGAACTGGATTGGAAACAGCCAAACCAAACCACGCCGCCATCGCCTATTGGAAAAGCGGCGGATTGGTGACAATCAGCGCGCACTTTTACAACCCAGCCCATACGAACGGCTACGGCCTGCGCGACAAAGGCGTTGATCTCGCAAATCTTCTTGTCACCGACAATCCTCTTCACGCGAGTTGGATGGCAGAACTCGACGAAGCTGCCGCTGGATTACAGGAGTTGCGCGCGGCGGGAGTCGTCGTATTGTGGCGGCCATTTCACGAAATGAACGGTGATTGGTTTTGGTGGGGCGCGAAAGACCCAGCGACATTTATCAAAGTCTGGCGGCAGATGTTTGATTATTTCAGCAACGTTAAGGGCCTCGACAATCTGATTTGGGTTTACGGCCCGAACCACGGTCGCAACACTGCCAGCTATTACGCCGGTGATCATTATGTTGATCTGGTCGGCCTCGACGCCTACACCGATTTCATCGACTTGGACCACATCAAGGGTTTCGCGGAGGTCGCGGCTTTGTCCAAGCCGTTCGGATTCACTGAATTCGGCCCTCACGGATCGTCCAATCCGCCTGGCGACTACGACTACACGCGGTTCCTCTCAGGGATTCAGCGCAATTTTCCAAAAACTTGCTTCTTCATGAGTTGGAACTGGAAATGGAGTCTTGCGACAAACGAAAACACCCGCGAATTCCTGTCCAATCCTGCGATGGTTAACCGTGAAAATCTCCCCGCTTTTGTTCACTGATCGAAGGAACGAAACTCATACGTCAAACACGGTGATTTCCGGCCTGCAATTAAACCGCACCGGCGTAACCAGCCAGCCAATTCCAGGATTGACGTACATCGGCCCGGCAGGAAGCCGAAACAGTCCGACTTCGTATCGTCCCACCAAATACGGCACTATAATTGCCCCGTAGAACGGAATCCGCACCTGGCCTCCGTGCGAATGACCCGCCAGCAACAGGTCGTACTTGCTGACAACTCGTTCCCCCAGCAGCGGAAAGTGCAACAACAGGATATTCTTGACTCCTGCTTTTGGAGGAAGCGAAGCAATTGAGCCATGCAAACACGTTGCCCCGGAAATTTGGATTTTTCCGTCGGCAATCATCGCTTGTTTATCCATCAGCCACGCTCCGCCTGTTTTTGCGAAGCTTTTTTCAAAACCTTCAAAAGTCGTGTGGGACCAAAAATCGTGATTGCCTGGAACACCGTAAAGCGGCGATTTGATTTTTTCCAACACCCGCAACGCCTCCGGCACATATCGTTTCTCTTCTATCAAGTCTCCGGTAAAACAAACTGCGTCGGGTGAAAGGGCGTTGATTTTTTTTACGACCGATTCCAAATACGGACGATCTCCCTTGTGATGAATGTCTGTGATGTGAACGATGCGATGGGTCGGTTTCTCTGGCGACACTTTAACCGACCGAACCTTGACCCACTCCGGTTCGATCCAATTTGCGTCGGCATAGACAATTCCTGGCGACGCAATCGCCGCAAAGCACAAGAATCGACGACGAGTTATTTTCCCAATCTTTCCCATCACAGCTTATTGGACAATTGGCGCGGCAAATCGTTGAAATTCATATGCAGGCGTGGTGTCGCGATTCTCCTGTCGCGGCGGGAACAAAAGGAGACTTCTGCGAATTCAAAAGGAGACAGGTGATTCACCTTATGGTTTCTGTCCCTTGGTCGAGGGCTTGAGGAGGCCGGAGCGTAGCGAAGGCCAACGAAAGCCCTCGACCAAGGGACAGCGATTGGGTTGACTTGGGGCTATAAAATAAGCAAATCGCCAAACGGCTCACCAACCTGTTTGTCCAGCAGATCATCCTCCAGTTCAATGATGGGGCCATTGACGCCGCTGATGCCGCCCGCCACCTCCAGATCAGCCGCGCTCATCTTTACCGACTCCGGACTCGCTTCCTCAGAGAACGCTCCCACTTTGCCGCCAAGCTCTCCGGCGGCGACCATTGGCCCGACTGGCCTCCAGAAGTCATCACCTTCCTCAAGAAGTTCATCCCCCTACAAAAACCGCCCAACTTTCAATTGCTGGCCGACGAACTGGAAATCCGCCTCGGCTTCAAGCGTCATCAACAATCGGTGGCCGCCTTCGCCAGAACCCATTTTCCAAATGTCAGCGACCTCCGGCAGAGCCGGAGGCTTGAGATAGCATGAACCGCTCAAAGCGGGTTACCTGTTATTTGTCAGCCGCTCAAAGCGGCTTGAGTTCCATCTGATCCAATCGCTGGTCTTCCTTCTCCTGGTCTTGGATGTATCGACGCACTGCCGCCTCGTTCTTGCCAACTGTCGACA
>DASXZW010000048.1:0-20371 GCA_036501665.1 Verrucomicrobiia bacterium | reverse complement strand
GGACGGTCTTCGGGGAGCGCGGTCGTCTCGACCGCCGCGTCTGGCGTCTCGCCAGACGCTCTTGTCGAACATTTTATACGTCGCGTAGCGCTGGATTGTTCCTCCGTCGGCGAGACGCCGACGGATGCGACCGAGACGGTCGCGCTCCCTGCAGCGCCAAATTTGTGGCTACAGTTTTACTTAAACCGTGCTAGCCATTATTGGACCCCTCTCT
This sequence comes from Verrucomicrobiia bacterium, assembly GCA_036501665.1. Taxonomy (GTDB): domain Bacteria; phylum Verrucomicrobiota; class Verrucomicrobiia; order Limisphaerales; family Palsa-1400; genus DATAUD01. Next base: position 20,157 of record DASXZW010000048.1, on the reverse strand, counting down.
CTTGGCGCTTCGCGCCCGTTCTCTCCCCGCCTGCGGGGAGAGAATTAAAGAGAGGGGTACTAAAAATCGGCTACTTCGTTGTCTTGCCAGTTGACGAAGGCACGGGCGCGACAGTTCGGGCAGGAGCCGCGGTTGGCTCGTGCCGCTCGATTTCGGGATGCGATTGGGGAGGATGCTGAAATTCTCGAACTACCGGCCTTTCGGACGGTTCACCTCGGAACGGCTGTGGGTAATCTTGTCTAAACGACGGACCAGCCGGAGGATTTGCCCGTAGCGGCGGCAACCGCATTTTTGACTGATCAAATTCCTCCTCGCGAGCGGACGCCAGCAAACCCGGTCGCGCTTGAGCAAGAGTCGGCGCGGGGGTTGACGGCGCGACAGGAAAAGGATGTTTCACAGCGGCGGCAACATCGACGCGGTTGACGCCTTCGTTGGCAACCTTGTGATTGACAATTTGATAATTATTAACGACAGTGCTGGTGGCAATCAACGATCCGGCGCGGCCCGACGGCAGGACATGGCGCGGCAGATTAGGGCTAAGCAAGCGGGACGTGCGCACAAACGTGTAGGCCGACGGAGCCAATCCAAAATCGAATCCATACGGAACAGGATGCCCGTTGAATGCCAATTGCGACAAAACGTTCAGGCTGACGCCGGGCGGCAACGGCGCCCAGCCGACATAGGAATTTGCCGTGCGCCACGAAACCCAAGCCGGAGCCCATGTATTTCCGGGAACCCAAACCCAACCGTATTGCGGCGCGTTGATCCAGCCTCCGTAATGAAACGGCCTCGCGCCCCACGGATATTCCGATTGCCAATACCACCCGCTGTCGGAATCAATCCATTGACCGTCATCGACATAAGGTTTCCAATCTGGATTGGCCGTCTCGACCGTCGGATGCCAGGCCGCGCCGTATTCCGGCACCTGAACCCAATTACCGTAAGGAGCCAGCGCGTCCGCAAAGACGTTGGAACTGGCGTCAGGGGGCGCAACTTCGGGCACATTGGCTGGTGTTGCGATGGCGATTGCCTCGGGTTGTTCCTGCGGTCTCGGGAAAAGCGCCGCTATAACATTTTGCGGGACATCCAGTTGCGAAAGGTAGATCAATTCGTCCGATGTCGGAGCGTAAGTTTGGCCGGAATTCTGAATGAACGCCAACATGACGCCGGAATCAACATGCGCTTCCGCCAGACGGATGACTTCGGACATCGACGGCGATGAGCTTTCGGTCGGCCGGGGTACGGGTTTAGTTTCAGGCGCAACCGGCTCTTTCGCCGTAACCATCGCGAGGACAGGCGGTTGTGGAATGGCCGCAGGAACCGGATCAAAGTGAGCAAACGCCCCAATGAAAACGACCGCCGACACCCCAACAGCCACAAACCAGGGCGAGCTGATAGACATTTTCATGCTCATAAGAAAAGACGCTTATAATGCGCTGGTATTCATGCCAAATCGGAATCCTGATAATTCTTATCCCACTTTCCTTTTCTTGCGAAGCTTTTCCATGAACCCCGGCCCTGTCGAAGCAAGGTCCGTCCGCCGCTGTCCTGCCAGAAGTTTGCCATACACTGCGACATCGCGGCACATCATTGTTAGTCGCGCATCGAGAGTATCGCTGACGATTTCGCCACTCTTGATGTCTGCATCCCCCATAAACGAAACGCCGTAAGGAAGCGACCACGCGTAACATTGGCGCGCCACCGTCCGCAACTGGTCAGTGACGGTCAGGCCCTTTTCGTGCGACGAAACAATTGTCGCGAAAAGTTTCCCGGCAAATTCCTGCCAGAAATGATCCAAAAAACTCTTCATGACGCTGCTGATGCTGCCATGATAATCGGGTGTGCCGAGCACAAGAACATCGGCGCTATCCACGCGCTTTTTGAGCGCCGGGAACGACGGTGCGTCGTATGCGGTATGGGGATTGAATAACGGCAGCGGCTCAATTTCAAAATCCAGGAGGTCCACATGGCATCCAAGTTTGGCCAACCGGCGCGCGGCTTCGCCGATCACGATGCGCGTCGCGGAATCGCGATTGAAACTTCCCGCAACGGCGAGGACGCGAAGGCTTTTTTTTGTGCTGCTCACGGCGAAAGGTTTCATCCAGAGGGCCAGCGGTGACAATACCAAAATTTTGGTCGTCCGTGAGAGGCGTTTTTGATTTGCCCGACCATTGAAACTGTGACAGTGTGCAAACGAGCAGGTCTGCGCTTTAGCCGATGGTCTTGACGATTTCAAAAAAGTTTATCGAATCAGCGCGATTTGTGCTTTTCTCCCGCGGAAGTCATCGAGCAACAATCGATTTTATTTGCGCTTAAATCGCATGACTTCGAGATTCGCTCAACCGGTTCTTTCAACCTTTTTTCTCGCGGCGGCGATCATTGGATTCGTAGGTTCCATTGCGGCGCAGGCTAATCCTCCGCCGGTCAACGTGCTCACCTATCACAACGACAATACTCGCGACGGCGCGAATACAAACGAGACGATCCTGACTCTTGCCAACGTCAACGTGACCAATTTCGGGCGCATCATCACTTATCCTGTTGATGGTTACATATACACGCAGCCTCTTTACGTCGCCAATCTTGCGGTCCCCGGCCAGGGCACTCACAACGCCGTCTTTATCGCCACCGAACACAATAGTGTTTATGCGTTCGACGCGGATGGAATAGTGGGGACCAACGGCGGCTTGCTCTGGCATGTGAATCTCGGAAGTTCCGCCCCCAGCGCCAGCGCCGAATTTGGCACGCGTTACAATGACGGACAATACACCGACATCATCCCGGAAGTGGGAATTACCGGAACACCTGCCATAGACCTGACGCTTGGAAGTTTATTTGTGAACGTCCGCACCCGAGTGGTCAGCGCCACATCGACGAATTATTATCATTGGATTCATTCGCTGAACATCACCAATGGCGCCGACCAACCTTACAGTCCGGTCATGGTAAGCGCCTCCGTTCCCGGCACCGGTGTGGACAATCAAAACGGCATCGTGACGTTCAACCCGCTCCAGCAAAATCAGCGTCCGGCGATGACCCTTGCCGGTGGCGTTTTATACGTTGCCTACGGAAGTTTCGCCGATACCGATCCTTTCCACGGTTGGATTCTTGGGTTTAACGAGACAAACCTCCAGCAATTGACTAATTGCATTTTTAACACGACACCGAACGCGACAATCGCGGCTTTCGGGACCAACGCGGGCGAAGGGGCGCTTTGGATGGGAGGCGGAGGTTTGTGCGTTGATGCGAGCAATAATCTCTATTTTGAAACGGCCAACGGCAGCTTTAGCGCCAACACGAATGGCGCGGATTATTCCGATAGTTTGGTCCGGCTCACAACCACCAACGGACTTGCGGTGGCTGATTATTTCACGCCGTTTGACCAGCTTGCCATGGCCAGGACAGACGCGGATTTCGGTTCGGCTGGGTGCATACTTTTGCCGGATTCGCTGGGCGCCACCAATCATCCCCACTTGATTCTCGCCGCCGACAAAGAAGGGAGGCTGCTTCTTGTTGACCGAGACAACATGGGACATTTCAACGCGGTCGATGACTCGCAGATTGTGCAGACGGTAAATAACGCGACCGGCCCGGTATTCGGCACGCCGGCCTATTTCAATAACCTGGTCTTTTATCAAGGCGTGAACGACGTGATGAAAGCATTCGGCTTGTCGCCGGGAAGGATTACTAACGCGCCTGTTTCTAAAGCAAAAACAAGTTTCAGCGCGTTGGGAGGAACGCCATCGATTTCAGCCAATGGCGTCAACAATGGAATTGTCTGGACGATTCAGTCTGATGCCTTTGCCACGAGCGGGCCGGACGTGCTCCACGCCTACAATGCGACCAATCTTGCCATCGAACTCTATAACAGCACCCAGAATCTTGCGCGCGATAACCCAGGCGGTGCCATTCAAATGACCACGCCCACCGTCGTCAACGGAAAGGTCTATGTCGGTGCGGAATATGCCCTGTCAATATTCGCCAACAGCGTTTTCCTCGACCCGCCGACAATCCAGCCTGCCGGTGGGCAGTTTCAAAACTCGGTAACCGTGACTCTGTCCAATGCCAGCCCGGGAGCCGCGATTTATTACACACTTGACGGAACGGCGCCGACAACCAATTCGATTCTTTACAGAGGCCCATTCAACTTGACAAACACCGCAAACGTTGAGGCTGCAGCTTTTGCCCCCGGAGCGACTGCCAGCGTGCCGGCGCAGGCATCGTTTGTGAATACCGGCACCCTCGGCAACGGCACGGGCTTGACCGGCAGTTATTACGCCAACGCTGATCCCGTCAATCCGTTTACCAATACACCGACTCTGATTCGCGTGGATACAACAGTGAACTTCATTTGGAACGCTGCTGGGCCGGATTCGAGCATTGGCGCGTCCAATTACGCCGTGCGTTGGAGCGGCATCGTGCAACCGACATTTTCCGAGACTTATACATTTTCAGTCACAATCGAAGACGGGGCGCGCCTCTGGATCAACGGCCAGAAAATTATTGACGCTTGGACCAATCGACAGCCCGCAACCTTCCAGGCCTCGGTCCCGATGGTCGGACAGCAATTTTACAACATCCAAATGGACTACAATTACCACAGCGATGGTCTTGCCCAGGCCAGGCTGTCGTGGTCCAGTCCGTCCACGCCCGAAGAAGTGGTCCCGCAAACTCAACTCTATCCTTACACGAATCCGCCTCCAGCAGTTGTATTGACAAGTCCCGTCAATGAAGCAACTTTCACCGCCGACGCCAGCCTGTCTTTGACCGCTATGGCCGACGCTCTCTACAACCCACTAAGCTTCGTCAGTTTCTATACAAACGGCAGCTTGGCCGGCACGGTCAGCAATGTTCCATACGCCCTTACTTTAACTGGCGTGTCGGCTGGCAATTACTCACTGACCGCAACGGCCGCGGATCGAAGCGGTCTGACAACGGCGTCCACTCCAGTCAATATCAACATTTTGTCAGGCAACGGTTTACCCTACGGCCTTACTACCGCTCCCGCAACGCCCGCGTTTTTCAACATGCCCGCAACTTACGTCAGCGGGCCAATTCCCGCTTTGCTCTCGCAAACGGGTGTGTTCAGCAACACCTCTGCAATGCTTCCCGTCAATGGTCTAATTCCATATACGCCCAACACACCGCTTTGGTCCGACGGCGCTCAGAAAATCCGTTACATGTCGGTTCCTCACAACGGCGGCCCGATTACACTCGATCAGCAAATTGGTTTTTTTCCGAGCGGCGGTTGGACATTTCCGAGCGGCACAATCTTTGTAAAAACATTCGAACTCCTCACCAACCTCGCCGATCCGAACTCCACCCGCCGCCTCGAAACGCGGTTGCTTGTGCGCGACACGAACGGCCTGGTTTACGGCGTGACCTACAAATGGCTGCCGGACAACAGCGATGCAGTTCTTCTCACCGGCAGTCTGACCGAAGCCATCACCATTACAAACGCCGGGGCGTCATATGTTCAGAATTGGTATTATCCAAGCCCTTCAGATTGTCTCGTCTGCCATACGAAAGTGGGCAACCTGGTGCTGGGCGTCAATACTCGCCAGCTTAACGGCAGTAATGCTTATGCCAGCACCGGCGTTACTGACAATCAATTGCGCACCTTGAATCGCCTGGGTCTTTTTTATCCGGCTTTTGATGAATCGGCGATTGCCGGGTTTGAGCAGATGTACAGCGTCATCAACACTAACGCTCCCTTAGTGCAGCGTGCGCGTTCCTACTTGGATGCCAATTGCGCGCAATGCCACCAACCCGGCGGCACTGGCATTACCTTTAACGCGAGCTACGAGACTCCGCTGGCACAACAGAATATTACAAACGCCATCGCGGCCTTTTCGCTCGGCTATGATAACGCAAAGATTATTGCTCCGTCGGACATATGGCGTTCGGTGCTCTACGATCGGATGAACACGCTTGACTCCGCAATAAAAATGCCGCCGCTTGCCCGAAACACCATCGACACGAATGCCGTGCAACTCATGGCCGACTGGATTAACAGTCTCGGCGGCACACCCGCTCTTGCTCCGCCCGTGATTATGCCTGGGTCTGGCGTGTTCACCAATAAAGTGACACTGACCTTGTCTTCAGCGGATACCGGCGCGACGCTTTATTACACGCTCGACGGTTCCTTGCCGACGACCAACTCCATTGCTTACAACGGCCCGTTCGATTTGACTTCGAGTGCGGTCATCACGGCGAACGCGATTGAAACGAATTTTGTCAACAGCGTCGCTGTCTCAGCCGCGTTTACGATCACACCGCCGTTGGACAGCCTGTTCGCTCCCGCGTTTTTGCCGGATGGATCGTTCCAAATCAAGTATTGGGCGCAAACCGGTCAAACCTACGTTTTTCAAACTAGTACTGACTTAATCAATTGGACATCTGTCAGCACCAATGTGCCAACATCTGTTCCATTTTTCCTTGTCGATCCGCTTCCCGGCAATTCCTTGACCCGATTTTACCGGGTCGTCACGCAATGAGCCGCCTCGCCACAACATTTCTCACGCGCAAATTCTTTGCGATACTCTTGTTGCTCGCGCTTGTGCCTCTGACCTCGCAATCACAAACGTTGTCCCCAACGCTCGACCAGCAGGCCCGCGCTTACGAGCAGGCAACGGAAAAGATTCGATCTAATTGCGTCGCCGGACGGCGCATCGTTTGCGGCAGGATTTTAAAAATTCTGCCGGAAGGATTGGTCGTCGAAAGCGGCTATACGAATTTGATGCGCGCGCCCTTGAACAAGTCGTGGCTGATTCCCGGCACGGCAAAAACAGAACGTCCGGCAAATTTAGTGGAAGGCAAGGAGCCGGGAGGAGTGTGCGTTGGCTTGGTGTTTCTCACCGCCTTGCCGCGGGGGCGATCTGCCGGGAAACCCAAGCTTTACGATTACGTTGTCCTTCAAGCTTATCCGGCGGGGAGCTATACTTACACCTCAGTTGGGACGATTCAACGAATGGTCCGCCAGTTCGCAGCCGATCTGTCGGTCGCCGTCAAAATGAATCGCGATTTGGCGGGAATCAAACCGCCAAGCCAGTCCCCCGTGGCTGCAAGTAATGGGAAATGACCTTGCGCCGCTCCAAACACAACGACATATTCCGATATGCGCATATTTCTATCCGCAATATTATCGTTCGCTCTCGTCGCCATTGCTTCAGCGCAGGAAGCTGTCACGTTGGCCATTGATGGCAAACCCGCGCTTGTTCTCCAGGCCCCGGCGTCGGCCAAGACCACTTTCTCCAACGCCTTCATCAACATCAAGACTGCAAAACTCGCCCTTTATATTTGGGCCGCGCCGGACGCGAAGGTGGCCGGCGACGCCGTCCCACGCGTTGGCGAATTGATCAAAAGCGAATTCGTAAAATTTAAAACGACTTCCGTAAAGGACATCAGCGTTGCCGGTGCGACAGCAAAGGATGTCATCGGATCGGGAAATGAGGCCGACGACGGAGATCCGGGCCACGCCGAAGTCATTCTCTTTGAAGTCGGCGACCATGTATTCGCCGCGTGTGTGCATGGGGAATTCGACGACGCCTTCCGCGAAAAGGAGGCAATGATGGCCGTATTAAAAACTGCTCACGCTCCATGAAAAATTTTTCCATTCTTCGACTACTTCTATCGCCGTGTTTGGCGTTCGTCATTCTGTCCAGTTATCTGGTTGCCTACGCTAAGGACGCTCAGACACCATCGTCACCGCTTCAAAGCAACGAATCTCTTCGCCATGAAGTTGAGCACGCCGTTGAAGTGGGTCACACATGGCTTTACTCGAAGCAGAACACAAACGGCTCGTGGTCCACTTCCGAACATCCCGCGCTGACGGCGCTGGTTTTGACTGCGTTGACCGGTCCGTCTCCCAAATCCAGCCCGACACCCGCAGTGGAAAAGGGTTACAATTTTCTTCTCAGTTGCGTCCAACCCGATGGCGGAATTTACGGCAAAGACCTGCAATCCTACAACACCTCGGTCGTGCTCAACGCGCTGGCTTTGCGCAACCGGCAACAGGACCGCAAAACAATCGAGAATGCCCGGCGGTTCCTGATCGGCTTGCAAGTCGGTGATGCCGAACTTGGAGCCAACAGCCCTTTCAGCGGCGGGATCGGATACGGCACTTCCAACAAACGCCCCGATCTTTCCAACACGATGATGGTTCTGGAATCACTTTATAACAGTCGGCAAACTATTCAGGACGCAACGGGCGTCAAAGCGCTGGACCTCAACTGGAAGGCCGCAATTCAGTTTGTTCAAAATTGCCAGAATCTTCCGGGGACGAACTCCCAGGCATGGGCCTCTGATGATCCTCAAAACAAAGGCGGCTTCATATACGCTCCCGAACGGAGCAATGCCGGTCAAACCAACCTGGCCAATGGACGCGTCGCCTATCGCTCGTATGGAACAATGACTTACGCAGGTCTTTTGAGTTACATTTACGCGGATATCAAATCCGATGACCCGCGCGTGACGACGGCCCTGGACTGGTTGCGCGATAATTACACGGTGGAGGAAAACCCGGCGCTGGGTCAGCAGGGGATCTATTATTATTATGTGCTGATGGCAAAGGCCCTGACTTTTGCGGGCGTGGACACCCTTGAAACCAAGGACGGTCGCAAAGTCAATTGGCGAGAGGAATTGGCGCTGAAGCTGATCAATCTGCAACACGGCGAAGGCTTCTGGGCCAATGACGTTGGCCGCTGGTGGGAAAAAGACCCCGTCCTCGACACTGCTTATTCTGTCACGGCCATGGAAATCATCGAAAATAAGTTGTGATGACTCGGCTGCCGTTAGCGTGGTGCGGCTGACTACCGATGAAGAAAACCTTTTTGTGTGCGTCGTTTCTGGCAGCAGCCTTGATGATCGGCGCCCGCGAAAATCCGCCGCCCCCGACTAATAATTCCCCTTCGGCGCTCTCCAACGCTCCGGTGCGAATGGTTGCGCCGGGTATTTATGAAATCGGCAAAGTCACCCTCGATCAAACCAGTCGCACTGTCGCATTCCCGGCCGTGCTCAACCGGTCGGATGTTCCGATGGAGTATTTCCTCGTCACGACTTACGGCAAGACCCACGAGAGCATTTTAAAAACAGCCGTTCCTCCCTACGACATTCATATCGCCATGCTGCTTCTGGGCGCAAGCGGGTCCGGCACTGCCAATTTTCCAGGCAGCCCGACGAATGGGGTCCCGGGTCCAATCATCAATCCTTCCGCCGAAGCGATTCCCGGCAACAAGGTTTCCATCGAAATTAAATGGAAGACACCCAGTGGAGAGGTCTCGCGCTCTGCCGAAGACCTTATTTTCAAAGACGACACGAAGAAAAACATGCCGCACGGAGCGTGGGTTTATAACGGGTCACTGCTGGTGCAAGGCAAGTTTCTGTCACAAGTCGATGGCTCCATCATCTCGCTGGTGACGGACCCGGTTGCGTTGATCAACAACACCGGTCCGGGCCATGACAATGACCTGATCTGGCTGGCCAACACGAATAATCTTCCCCCGACCAATCTGCCCGTGACAGTTGTCGTTTCATTGGCCGAAACGAAACCCAAGTAGCAGACTCCCTCAAGTCCTAACGGTTATTGAACCGGTTTTAACTCTTCCGCGGAAGCAGGCTTTGGCACAGGAGCAGGAGGACTGTTGAACGCATCCGCTGGCGCGGAAATCGGGTCGAGTAACTGCCCCATGAAAGTTGGCGAAACCTTTGCGTCGATCCCATAAACAGGCGGCCAATGATTTGGAAGCCAGGCAGTGCCGAAAATCTTGTCCCATATCGGAAAAATCGCGGCGAAATTCTTGTCGCGGTGCTCGTCATTGGTGTGATGCCAATGGTGGAAAGCCGGGGTGGCAATCAACCATTCCAGCGGCCCCAATCGCAGGCGGACATTAGCGTGAATAAAATAAGACCAAACCGTGCCAAAGATTGTTATATAGGCTGCCGCCGGATCAACTCCTGTGTTCAATGCCTGCGCAAATCCAAGCAAATAGACAAGACTCAAGCCACAAAGACGGGTGAAGACAATATCGAACGGGTGGGCGCGAATAGTGACCAGCCAGTCAATGTCCTCAGCAGAGTGATGAATCGCATGAAACCGCCACAGAAAGAGATTTGAATGAAATGCACGATGGGCCCAGTATGAGCCAAAGTCGCTAATTAAAAAAGCCACCGGCAATTTGAGCCAGAACGGCCATGCCGCAATGGTGGAATAGAAACCGAAGGGGTCCAAGCCGTCCAGCAAACGCGCCAGGAAGGAGAGGGGAATGGCAAGGATCACCGCTGGTAGGAGGCTGTTTACAAAATACCAGGCAAGGTCCACTCCCACCTGTTTGCGCCAGATTTTAATCGGACGCAGTTCGAGCAGTCGCTCGATGGGAACGAAAAGGGCGACCAGCAATACTAACCATATTGCCAGTCGCCCTACATCAATCGCGAACTTCAAAGCGTGATGGGAAATATGACTGCTCATACACTCCCGATTCCACGCTTTGGCTCAGATGTCAAGCGCGAGCGAAGCGGCGGCGGCCAGCGGCCACGCCCATCGCGACAACGCCGAGGCCCAAGAGGCCGGCGGTCGAGCTGGAATCCGGAACGTTCTGCTTAATGGAAACGCCATCGAGCAGGTCGAAGGGCGGGTTGCCCGAGCTCGGTCCACCTTCTGCCACGAACTTCAGAAGTTCAGAAGTGCCGCTCGCAGTGAATGTGAAGTTCTCAGTCTGCCAACCGGCAAAGGTCTGGGAAGGAAGTCCGCCCGGAGTGTTGGCGACGCTGCCCGAGCTGGTGCCGATGCTGAAATTCCAGCCTTCAGTCGTGGTGCCAGAGTAACCTTGTTGCTGCGCTGCCGCCCAGTAGAACGACAGTGTGTAGGTGGAGCCCTTAGTCAAGCCGCTGATCGTTTGGCTGACCCAGTTGTTGCCAACTGGTTCATTTCCAGTGGAATGGCTATAGACAGGATCAATGCCGAGGTAGTTACCGCCGTCCGGTGAAGGAGTCACAGCAGCCATCGCGACGTTGCCATCGCGACCGAGCGAGTTACCGGTGCCGTTCAAAATGAAATCATAGCTATGATCGCCATCACCGTTTTGTGTCCAACCAGGAGAAGTGACGTTGAAACCCAACTGGCCAAGGCTATCGCTGAAACTTCCATCGACAACCACCGGAGCTGCCTGAGCCGATTGGCTCAAACCATAAGCAACGATGCCACAGGCGATCGCCGCTACTGTTTTGATTTTTGTGTTCATGTTTTATTCTTTACTATTTGGTTTTCTCAAATTCTACGTGTCTCAATTTATGGCGTATCAAAGCCCAACCGGCTTCTATCCACATAGAACCATTGCCGGATTAAGCGACATTCGTGCCAGCTCCCCTTTAGTTGAGCTTTTCCGTGATGCAATTTTTATATAAGTCGTTGATGTAGATACGCTTAATATGACATTTGATGAGCTTTTTTTGTGGATTGTTGAGCTCTAACGCCCTCTTAACCCGTAAACCTATCCGACACCTTTTCAATGGAAGCAGGCTTTACTTGAGTTGTAAACTATTTATCTGCAAAGTGTTGCGTTGATTTTTTGCAAACTCGTGAAGTTTTCCGACACTTTTAGTGGTTTCTCCGACCCAAGCCTAGTGTTTGGAGGCTTCCAGAAACGGCTAATCCCGGTCACCCGGAAGGCACACTTCGAGGATTTATGCTGAATTTCTTGCTCTTAATTGACGAAGATTTCAAAGTGCCCCTATGAATCGACCGCCCGATTATTCAGGTTTCTTAATTGCAATTGAAGGGATTGATGGCGCTGGGAAGACAACCCAAGCCCAACGTGTTCAGGAACAATTGCAACAACGAAAACTGAGCGTCGTCAAAACGAAGGAGCCAACCACTGGAAGATGGGGGCAATTGCTCCGGGATTCAGCGGTCGCTGGGCGTTTGTCATTGCAGGAAGAATTGGATGCGTTTGTGAAAGATCGACGTGAGCATGTTGATGATTTGCTGCATCCCGAATTGCGCAAGGGCAGCATCGTAATCGTTGACAGATATTATTTTTCAAACATGGCCTACCAGGGCGCGCGGGGGATGGACCCGGAGGAAATCAGAAAAAGAAACGAGGAATTCGCCCCTGAGCCGGATTTGCTCGTGATTCTTGACATCGAGCCAAAACAAGGGCTGGACCGTGTCAAGTCGCGCGGCGACAATGCGAATCTTTTCGAGGAATCAGCCGCGTTGACAAAGGCGCGCGCGATTTTTAACAGCATAACAAAGCCGTATTCATACCGCTTCGATGCGACGCAGGAACCGGAAAAGCTTACCAACCTGATTGTCAATCAATTTTCCGCAATGTACGCCCAGCGCGTTATCCGTTCCAACACCACCGCGGAAGAAAAACTAAAGGTTGCGGTGAATCTATTTGGCGGCGGCTTGGCTTAAATTCCGCAGGAGCCGAATCGGCGGTTTGCAGCGCCGCATTTGAAAAAATCTTTTCGCCTGCCCTGCGTGGACTAACATTTGCGCCTGAATGAAGGATTTCGCGCGCGCGCTCAAATACTTCCGCCAGGACGCCGGACGCATTGCGTCAATACTTTTCCTGATGCTGGTCAGCACCGGGCTCAACGCGCTCAAACCGTGGCCGCTCGCGGTGATTGTTGATTCGGTGCTCGGAGAAAAACCAGCGGCGGGGCCATTGATTCCCGGCGCGCTGGCGCAAAAATCGTTGCTGCTGGGTTATTTGTCCCTTGCAATTTTTATACTGTACGTTCTTCAGGCGGCGGTGTCATCGGCGCTGGGCTATCTCTCGATCCAAGTGAGCCTGCGCGGATTGACTCGCGCGCGAGACGAATTGTTCGGCAAACTTCTCGGCCTTTCAGCACGATTCCACCAAGGGGCCACCGTCGGAGATTTGATTTACCGCTCTTCGTGGGACACCTATTCGTTTCAAACGCTTTTTCAACAAGGACTCGTGACGCTCCTGGCGTCCTCGGTGTCACTCTTGATGATCGTGGCGGTCATGGTCCGATTGAATATTCCGCTGACTCTCGTCGCAGTAGGGCTTGCCCCGTTGCTGGTCATCAGCATTCGTTCATTCGCCAGGCCGATGCGAGACCGCACAACTGCCGCTCAAAAAGCCGACAGCCGGGTAACCGCCCTGGTCCAACAAAACATCACCGCGCTCGCCCTGACCCAGGGTTACACGCGGGAGGATTTCGAACGCGAACGGTTCCATGCGACAACACTGGAAGCCCAGTCCCGCCGCCTCTCTCAGCATGGTGTCGAACTAGGTTACTCCTTTGCGACCGCGTCCGTGTTTGGCCTGGGCGTTGCGATCACGACTTGGATTGGCGCGGGGCAGGTAGAAGTCCATCTTCTGACCATTGGCCAGCTTTTCGTTTTTCTCTCGTATCTGGCGCAACTCTACGAGCCGTTGAACCAGCTATCGCACGTTGGCGCGACAATTGCCGGAGCCATCGCCGGTTCGCGGCGGGTATTTGAAATTCTTGACACGCCCGACGAAATCAATGAGCAACCCAACACTGTCACTCCCGACGCACAACGCCTGAAAACTCACGGCAGGGAAATTGTCGCGTTCCACAGTGTAACCTTCGGATACGAGGCGAACCGCGAAGTTTTGCGAGACATAACCTTTACGCTCAAGAGTGGGGAATCAGTTGCGATCATCGGGCCGAGTGGCGTTGGCAAAACGACGCTGCTCCATCTTTTCCCGCGATTTTTCGACCCTACGCAAGGCCGGATAGAATTGGACGGCGTCGATTTGCGAAAGCTCAAGCTCAAGGAACTTCGCGCCAATGTTTCCATGGTCATGCAGGAACCGATCATCCTGCCAGCGACGGTTGCGGAAAATATCGCTTACGGCAAGCCGGGCGCATCGCGAAGTGAAATCGAAGCGGCGGCGCGGGCAGCGAATGCGGATGGCTTCATCGCGAAATTGCCGCAAAGTTACGATGCACAAATCGGCGAAGGCGGCGCGCGGTTAAGCGCGGGAGAACGCCAGCGGATCAATCTGGCCCGGGCGTTTTTGAAGGACGCCCCGATACTTCTGCTTGACGAACCGACAAGCGCGCTGGACGCCGAGAGCGAAAGCCTGATTTCCGAGAGCATCGAAGCCCTGGTTCGCGGACGCACGACACTGATTGTGGCGCACCGTCCGGGAACGATTGCGCGGGTGCGTCGGGTGATGGTGCTTGAGGCGGGGAGATTGACCGAGATCGGGACGCCGGACGAACTGCGCGCGCGGGAAGGCTACTACGCGCGCGTGATGCAGGCTTGATTATTGCGCGGGCAGCGATGATTCTCAGCCGCATGGGCTTACCGACAGAACCAGTGACGCTGACTCCTGAGCAATTAAAGGAATTGAACCAGACGCTCAGCCACATGCGGCACGAGGTCAACAATCAATTGGCGCTGGTCGTCGCGGCGTTGGAGTTATTGCGCTTGAAACCGGACATGCGGGACAAGCTCATCGAAACCATCGGAAATCAACCTCCGAAAATCACGAAAGAAGTCGCCAAATTTTCCGAGGAATTCGAGCGTAAATTCGGGATTACCCGTCCGTAATCTGTTCGCCGGCCCTGTCTGCCGTAACCTTTTTCCGTTGCTTGCCGTCTAACCGATCAATATGAAAAGACTAATCATTCTAACTCTCGCCGCCGGAATGCTTTCCGCCGGGACCCCTGCGCTTTTGGCGCAAGTTTCCACCAATACCCCCACTCAGGCCAACAGCTCCAAGCCGACGCCTGAACAACGCAAGGCCGACCGAGCCCGGTTAATGAAACTCATCGGCCTCTCCGGGAAGGAACTCAAAAGCCTGTCTGCGGAAGAACGCCGCACCAAGATCAAGGAAGCCACCGATCAGAAGATCGCCGAATTGAAACAGGAAAAGACCAGTGGAACACTAAGCGCCGACGGCGCATCCGACCTCGCCTTTCTTGAAAGCCACGGAAAGCACGCCCACAAGCGCAAAAGCGACAACTAAATCGGCGCTGTCCGGTGCCATCTTCTACTTTGTTTGAACAGCGACTGCTGGCAAACTGTTGGAATGGAACCAACCGAGGCGGAGTTGATTTCCGCCGTGCTCAAAGGCGATGCAGCCAGTTTTGAGCCGCTGGTGACGAAATATCAGGGGCGCGTGTTTGCCACCGCCCGCCGTTACGCCCGCCGCGAAAGCGAGGTTGAGGACATCGTCCAGGAGGTGTTCATCAAGGCGTATCAAAAGCTGCCGAGTTTCCGCGGCGACGCGCCGTTTGAGCATTGGTTGATGCGGATGGCTGTCAGGACGTGTTATGATTTTCTTCGTAGTCATCATCGAAACCGCGAAACGGCTTTCACCGAATTGACCGAACCGGAAACGGACTGGCTGGATCGCTTCGTTGCAGAACCGGAAAGTGCCAGTGAAGACGCTGATGCGGCGCGGCTGTTAATCGAAAAGGTGCTTTCCGCGCTTTCGCCTCCAGCGCGATTGGTCATCACCTTGTTGGAAATCGAAGAGCGTTCGGTTAAGGAAATCGCGGAACTGACAGGTTGGCCGGTGCCCGTAGTTAAAGTGCGCGCGTTCCGGGCCCGGGCGGAGATGCGGAAAATTTTGTCCCGCATGGCCAAAGAGAAGTATTTGTAACCTACAGACGGCCAGAGCCGTCCAAATAATTAGAACTTATGAACGAAAACGAGTTGCGCGCCAAATTGATTGCGGCAGCGAAGAGCAATCCCCCCGGCGACCATGCGCCCTACGCGTTTGAAAAACGGGTCATGAACGCGATTGCCACGCGGCCTGTCCCGGATGTTTGGGACTTGTGGGCGGGGCCGATGTGGCGCGCCGCGCTTTCGTGCGTGGCAGTGACCGTCTTGTGCGGTGTTTGGTCTTTTGCCGCGCATCGACAGGCTCCAAGCGATGATAATTTTTCCCAGGATTTTGAGGCGATGGTGTTTGCGCCACCCGGCCAGCAAAACGGGGATGCCTGGTGAGTCCCTGGAAAGTCATTTTGGCGACGATGGTGATCTTCGTTTGCGGAGTGGCTACCGGCGTTTTTGTGACCCGCACCGAGCCGGTCGCCGCGATAGTTGCACCGGCACAACAAGCGCTGGTTGTTGCAACGACCTCCAACACTCCTGTCATTTCCACGAATCGTGGGCCGTTGCCGGCGTTCGCGCAATTACAGCTTCAACGGCCTGAATTTTTAAAGCGCCTCGACCGTCAATTGGAACTGACGCCCGAACAACATGAAGACATCGTCAAGATTATGGCCGCAAGCCGCGAACGAACCGCGCCACTCTGGTACGCAATCGCGCCCCAAATGAGCAATGAACTCCGAAAAGTCCGCGGAGAAATCCGCAAACTCCTGACGCCGGAACAGCGGAAGAAGTGGAACGAAATGAACAAACGCGGCAACATCCATCCTGACCGAACCGAACCAGCTGCAGGCTCCGATCCCGGAACCAACTCAAGTTCAAACTAATCTCGCTCGCAACCAACCATGCGATTGTGGACATTGCATCCGCGCTACCTTGATCCCCAGGGACTCGTCGCGGCCTGGCGCGAAGCGTTGCTCGCCCAAAAAGTTTTGGAAGGCGCGACTCGTGGTTACACTCGGCACCCGCAACTAATCCGGTTTCAGTCGCATCCAAGACCGCTAGAAGCAATGGCGGCGTTTCTCGCCGGGATTGCCGAAGAGGCGGAACGCCGCAACTACAAGTTCGACGAATCCAAAATCAGGCATCGCCGCCTCCGCAGCAGGATTGACGAGACGCGCGGGCAGCTTTTGCATGAGTGGACGCATTTGCGGCAGAAGCTTCGCGCACGGTCGCCGGAGGTTCACGGAAAGATTGTCAATATCACGATACCCGAGCCGCATCCGTTGTTTCACATTGTTCCCGGCGCAGTCAAAGATTGGGAAAAGCGCGATTTCGCTCGCGCCAACAGCGGAAAAATGCGAAGGTAACGCCATGAAAGTGCTGATACTCTTTGTCGGGTGGTGCATTTTATTCGTCCTCTGCTGGCCGGTGGCGATTCTCGCGGTCGTTCTTTTTCCCATCGTTTGGCTGGTGTCGCTGCCTTTCCGGTTGCTTGGAATGACGGTCGGAGCGGCATTTGCATTGCTGAGCGCGTTGCTGTTCCTCCCCGCCCGCCTGCTCGGCTGGCGTCGAAGCGGATGTCAAATATAGCTCTCGGTAAGGCGGTGCTGCGTCGCCGCCTCATTTGTTGCGTTTAACCTTAACAGCACTGTGGATTCACATAGCGAATTTTGCCGAATTTCCTGCATGAGATTAGCGGCGCAGCAGCGCCGCCCTGCGTCAGGAACTGAGTCAAGATGCGGCGATGAGCATTGTTCGTCGTTTCTCTTCGTTTCCTTTGTTCCCTTCTGTTGAATCGTTTCCCCGCGCGTGAAACTTTCTGTCAAGAGCGATTATGCGGCGCGCGCGGTCCTGTGGCTCGCGCAACATTATCACGAAGGCAGCGCCCGCACGGTTGAAGAAATGGCCACGGCGCAGAGCATCCCGGCAAATTACCTCGTCCAAATTCTGATCGAACTCAAGTCCGCCCAAATCGTCAAAAGCCAGCGCGGCAAGGACGGCGGTTATCTACTGGCGCGGCCCCCGGCGCAAATTTCCTTTGGAGACGTGCTGCGCTGCATCCACGGCGAAGTTTTTGATTCCACAGGGATGAACAACCCGCAAAGCCCGCCCGAACTCCGTCACGCCTGGCAGCAACTGAGCAAATCTGTCAACAATACCGCCGACGCCATCACCTTCCAGCAACTAGTCGATGCCTCCAACGAAAAAGGCAAGATGTATTATATTTGACACAACCGTAGCCCGTTTCACATCAAGAGAGTCGCCAACGTTGGGACGATGTCGAGACTTGCAGACCCTGCTGAAAAGGCGTATTGAAGGAATTGTGGAAGTGACATTGCCATTGGAGAAAATGACCATAGCCGAAAAGCTTCGGGTGATGGAAACGTTTTGGGACGACTTGACACGCAATGAGGGCCAATTTGAATCGCCCAAATGGCACGGAGATGTGCTTCGTGAAAGAGCCGAGCGCGTGAAGCAAGGCAAGGAATCCTTCATGGATTGGGAAACAGCGAAAAAACAGCTCCGCAAGCGGGTGAAATGACAATCGTTATTCTACCTTCGGCACTGGTCCGGTTGTGTTCGAGCAAAGTGTTGATCGCGCAAGAGCACAATCCCTAGCTACTTGGTGGGCGAGATTGTGCCAGTAATCGGAGATCGGGCCCTCTGGCATATGTGTCTTGTAGCAGTGCTCAAACGTTATGCCAAGCGTGGTTGATAAGTAGGCACAGCACAATCGCCGAGCAAGTTTATCGTTGTCACTCATAAACATTGAATTTAATGATTTCCCATCGCGCAGACGATGAGCGCCACAAGGTGAACCAGTTCAATTTAATCAGTAGCTACCGCCTCCACGCGTCTGAACCACGCCAGTCAATTTCTCAATGCCCCGCACATTTTGGGCGGTGTATTGAGCAATAATCTCCTCGCCGCGTCTGAAATAATATTCGCCATCGTGCTCTTCATAGACCTCGGCTTCGACTGTAGTCCTTTCGCCATCGTTAAACAGAATTCGGAAATGCGCCATAAAGTTAATTAAATTATTCTGAGCATCGCGCTGAAAACCTTTCGAAGCAAGTCAAACGAGAATAAGAAAGGACAGTCAACAAAAGGTCTTCGAGAGAGTTTCACATTTTTATGGCGGCGAAATCCTTTTCCGAAATCTATCAATAATCGGAATAATAATGCATGTAATTTGGGTTGGTTCGCTAGGTCAGGCACTTTACTCATCAAAGCGCCGCGGCGACCAAATCTCCTGCCTCTGCCGTTGAGCAACCCATCTTCCCGGCGGCCAGGCTCTTGATTTTTTCGCGGGTGACTTTGATCACTGCGGCTTCAATGGCTTGGGCGGCTTTATGTTCGCCCAGGAAATCGAGCATCATTTGACCGGCGCAAATCGCCGCCAGCGGATTGATCACGCCCATGTTTGTGTACTTCGGCGCGCTGCCGCCGATTGGTTCGAACATGCTTGCGCCGTTGGGATTGATATTTCCGCCCGCCGCAATGCCCATTCCGCCCTGCACCATCGCGCCGAGATCCGTAATAATATCGCCGAACATGTTGTCCGTGACGATCACGTCGAACCATTCCGGGTTCTTGACAAACCACATCGTCGTCGCGTCCACGTGCGCGTAATCCCTTTTGACATCGGGAAAATCCTTCTTGCCGATTTCGTGAAACGCGCGGTCCCACAAATCGAACGCATACGTCAGCACGTTGGTCTTGCCGCACAACGTCAGTTGCGATTTCTTCCCGGCACCCGTGTCCTCGGCTTTCAAACTGCGCCAAGGCTTGCCATCCCGGCGTTTCTTCGCAAATTCATACGCAAAACGCAGGCAACGCTCCACGCCACGCCGAGTATTGACACTTTCCTGGATCGCAATTTCATTCGGCGTCCCCTTGAACACAAACCCGCCCGACCCCGTGTAAAGCCCCTCGTTATTTTCGCGCACGACAACGAAGTCGATGTCCTCCGGCTTCTTGTCTTTGAGCGGGCAAAAGCGTTCGTCGTAAAGTTTGACCGGGCGGAGATTGATATATTGTTCCAGCTCAAATCGCAGCCGCAGCAAAATCCCTTTTTCCAAAATGCCCGGTTTCACGTCCGGGTGGCCAATCGCGCCGAGAAGAATCGCCGGGAATTTCCCCAATTCTCCAACCATGCTGTCCGGCAGCGCCTCTTTGGTCCGCAAATAGCGGTCACCGCCCAAGTCGTAATGGGTGTAATTGAGTTTGATTCCAAATTTTTGTCCGGCGGCGTCGAGCACCTTGATGGCTTCGCGGATGACTTCGGGTCCGGTGCCGTCGCCCGGGATGACTGCAATGTTGTAAGATTTCATTTATTTCCGCTTTAATTCGCGGAGCGCGATGCTAACCAACCCCCGACTTCACGCGCAAGAGCGAACCGCAACGTGCAAGGCAGAAGGGCGCATCTCATCATAGTTCTTAACTATAGCACCAAAGCTGATCCCAATGGTTGTTTCGACGGGCTTGATCCAAGGCGGCCAGGTGACCAAAACCTTGTTGAGTCCAAAATTGGCCCGGGCGCTTGAAACGGCATTGCTTCTGCCGGCAGGCCGATTCCACCGCCC
>DASXZW010000047.1:0-12918 GCA_036501665.1 Verrucomicrobiia bacterium | reverse complement strand
TGAAAAAGAGCGGTCTTTTTGAGTTCTGGCGGCGTTTCGGCTCCATCGCAGATCACTTTGGATATGCTCTGTCGCCAAAGCCTTGCCAGAACTCAAAAATCCTCGCTTCAAACGGCCACAGAATTTCTTTAATTGCTCTAGCGGAATTACAGGATTGGAAAGAAAGTAGCACATCATTGCGTCGAATATGAAAAACTCTTCAATTTTCGGCCATTCTCAGAGCATTTCTGGCTGACTTTCTGCTTTCCCCTCTCGTTTTGCCTTGGCAAACGGGTTGCCTTGCGGCGGAGATTCGACGCGCTCAGTCTGGTTCATTATTCCTTCGATCGTCAGAATCTGAACCTTTGGATAATCCTTGTCATGCCACAACTTTGACTGATACCGCCCGGCATCCGCCGCTTCCATCCTCATCGGTTTGGTGGGCTTTTCCAGCGTCAAAAGGATGCCACCGACAAATTTCTGATTATTTACGTCGCCAAGAAGTGTCGCAACGTCCCGACGATTGACGCCGCCGCCTTTAATCTGCACCAGGATTCGTTTCCTCTCATCCTTGCTCTCGTAAAAGTAAAGCATTCCATCCACCCCGCGATCTGCGCCCTTGCCATCTCCCTCCGTTCGCGGGCGAGCGTCCACCAAAGAAAGCGCCCATTGTTGGAACTGCCACTTGTCCAGTTCGGCCAGACGTTTTGCGCTCTCAAAATCTGTCGGCTGGCCGCGTTCCTCGTATTGGACTTCATCCCCGAAGGCATCTTTCAATCTCCGCTTAATGAGATTGATTGCCAGATACGTGACGTCAATTCCAATCCACTTGCGCCCAAGCTTTTGTGCTGCATGAATCGTCGTCCCGCAACCGCAGAATGGATCAAGCACTATATCTCCCGCATTGCTGCTGGCTGCAATAATGCGCTCCATCAACTCCAGCGGCTTCTGCGTTGGGTAACCAAGGCGCTCCTGAGCTTGCGCGCCAATTGGATTGATGTCCGTAATAACATCGCTGATTGGAACGCCCGCTTTCTCATTAAGGTAACGTTTGAAGCGAGGAACGCGGCCTTTCAGCGGCCAGTAAATCAAACCCTGCTTATCCAGCGCGTCCAACTTTTCCTGAACAGTCCATTCAGCTAATTCTTTTCCAAAAGTCTCTAATAAAATTTTATTTGGAACAGCCCAATGACGTCCGACTTCTGTTGGATTGAATTTTCGCCACGGCTGGCCGGATTCTCCACTTCTCGTCCCGGCGCCAGTCAAATCTCCAACTTGAAACCTACCTTTTTTATCTGAATTTCGGTAAAAACCTTCGATGTAGTCTTCGGAATAATCCTGAAAAACGGGGTTCCAGGTAAACTTATTGGTTTTGCTGTAAAACAGAATTACGTCGTGAACTGGCCCCCAGCGTTTTGTGCCAGAGTGCGCGCTTGTTCGCTTCCAAATGATTTCATTTTGAAAACACTGTTGCCCAAAAATGCCATCCAAAAGCATCCGCAGGTAATGGCTGGCGGTCGGGTCGCAATGCAGATAAAGGCTGCCTGTCGGCTTGAGGATTCGATGCAATTCAACCAAACGCGGCGTCATCATTGCCAAATAAGCCATCATGGGTGAATGACGCAGGAATTGGAACAATGCCTCCATCATTTCCACAACGGCGGCATTTTCGCAGTTGTCGATAAACTCTGAATAGGTCGTGGCGGCATCGGCCCAATTCCATGTATCGGTAAAGGCGTGGAATTGCGCCTGACTCGCTTCGCCGGACGCTTCGCGAAACAGAACATTGTAATCGGCGTTGGAATTGAACGGCGGATCGAGATAAACGAGGTCTGCGCTGGAATCGGGAAAAATCTTTGTATCCCGCAGCCATTGCAGATTGTCCCCAAAGAGTAAGTTATTCATTGCCGCACTTTCATCGCTTCGGTTGAATTTACTTTGGTGGCGCAGCGGAGAGGGCGCGATATTTAAGAACGCGCACATCTTCGAGTGTCACCAAACCGTCCTGGACCATTTCTTCCAAAGCGGGGAGAAGCTTGTTGATGTTTTCCTCGCTATCGACGATTTCGATCACCACCGGAAGATCCATCGAAAGGCGCAGGATTTTGGACGTATGCATGTGGCTGTGCGCGCCGAAACCCATCGGGCCGCGCAAGACTGTCGCGCCGGCCATGCCCAGTTCGCGGGCCTTGAAAACAATCGCCTCGTACAGCGGCTTATGTTGCCACTTGTCGGCCTCGCCGATGAAGACGCGAAGCAGTTTGCCATTTTCGGGAATCGTCATTTTATCCGGTTCA
Source organism: Verrucomicrobiia bacterium (assembly GCA_036501665.1). GTDB lineage: Bacteria > Verrucomicrobiota > Verrucomicrobiia > Limisphaerales > Palsa-1400 > DATAUD01. The sequence goes on along the minus strand of DASXZW010000047.1, from coordinate 10,642 downwards.
ACATATCACCGGCCATGAAACCAAGCCAGACCGCAACGAGACATGCGGCGACGGAAATCATGACGTTTGCAAACGCCGAGAGCCATTGACCATCGCGGGCCAACGTCAGCGTTTGGAGGCTGAAGGATGAAAATGTTGTGTAGCCGCCGCAAAGGCCGTAGATGAGTAGTTGCGAAACGACAATGCGCGACGTGTTCAACCGACCGTCCGGGAGCGTCATCGCATAGAGACTGCCGATCAGGAACGAGCCGGTGATATTGATAATGATTGTGCCCCACGGAAATTTTTGGCCGAATTTTTCCGCGACGAAACCGGACACCCAAAAACGCGCCATTCCCCCAAAGACGCTGCCGAGGCCAACCCAGGCGTAAGACTTCAAGGTTTCCATCATTTCAAGCGCCGATGCCTTGGGGGCCCTGGCCGCCATTAATCAGGAACAAAACTGCCATGCGGACGGCCAAGCCGTTTGTGACTTGATCGAGTATGAGCGACCGACCGGAATCGGCGATCTGGCTGTCGATTTCGACGCCGCGATTGATGGGGCCTGGGTGCATAATAAGCGCTTCAGGCTTCGTACGCGCCAGCCGGGCTTGCGTCAAGCCAAACAGACTTGTGTATTCGCCAATGCTCGGAAACATCGACTTTCGCTGGCGTTCGTGCTGAATTCGCAGGAGATGGATAATGTCCGCGTCCGCGATGGCTTCATCGACATTGTAAGTCACGCGGCAACCGAGGCGCTCGAAGACGCGCGGGACCAAAGTCGCGGGGCCGCAAACGGTCACCTTTGCTCCCATCTTGGTCAACAGCCAGATATTTGAGCGGGCGACGCGGCTGTAAAGAATATCTCCGAGAATCGTCACGTTCAGGCCCTCGATTTTTCCCTTTTTCTCGCGGATTGTGAAGGCGTCCAAGAGAGCCTGCGTCGGGTGTTCGTGCGCGCCGTCGCCGGCGTTGATCACGCTCGAACGTAGGAAACGCGCCAGAAAATGCGGCGCGCCGCTGGCGCTGTGCCGGATGATGATGAAGTCCGCATTGAGCGCTTCGAGGTTTTTTGCGGTGTCCTTCAAGGTTTCGCCTTTTTTGAAGGAAGAAGCTTCGGCGCTGAAATTGACGACGTCGGCGGTCAACCGTTGCGCGGCCAACTCGAAACTGATGCGAGTGCGGGTCGAGGGTTCTACGAATAAATTGACGACTGTTTTTCCGCGCAGCGCCGGGACTTTCTTGATGGCGCGTTCGCCGACGGCTTTGAAGGCGCGGGCTGTGTCGAGCACAGTTTGAATTTCGTCGGCGCTGATCGACTCGATGTCCAGAAGATGTTTTCGCGTCCAGGGCATCGGTTAGAGAGTTTTTAAAAAATATGTGGCCACGAAATCGCATCGGTTCCGTTCGAAAGCGGCAGAGGGCTGCAAACGGAACAGATAAGAGATGCACCGCTCGCGGTGCCGCACTCCAAGACGCTTCGCGACCAACGAAGAGGACTTCGTGACTAGCGCTGGTTTGTAGGCACATTTCATTTTAAACCGCTCTAGCTCTTTTGGAGAGTGACTTCGTCAGGGCCGCCCTCTTCCTGAAAGCTGACTTTGACCCGTTCGTCGCCGGAAGTCGGGACGTTTTTGCCGACAAAATCGGCCTTGATCGGAAGTTCGCGATGGCCGCGATCCACGAGAACAGCCAATTGAATTCGTTTGGGGCGTCCAAAGTCATTTAAGGCGTCCAATGCCGCCCGCGTCGTGCGCCCGCTGAACAGCACGTCGTCAACAAGAATTACTGTTTTACCGTTGATGTCGAACGGGATAACTGTCGGACGCATGTTTGGAGCGGCGTGATGACCGAGGTCGTCGCGGTGCATCCCTACATCGAGAGCGCCAACGGGGACGGGATGATTCCAAATCGAATTGAGAGTTGCCGCGAGGCGTTGGGAAAGAAAAACTCCGCCCCGCTGAATGCCGATTAGCACGACCTGGGAACTTTCCACATTGCGTTCGGCGATTTCGTGGGCAATGCGGGTCAGGGCGCGGCGCATTGCGGAGGCGTCTAAAACTACGTTGGAACGGGAGGTTTTTCCCGAGGGAGAAGAGTCTTCGTTTGGATTGTTTTTCATACCTTGGCGACCTCACCGGATCGCTTTTAAAGGCTTTCGCTCCAATCCGGGGAGCGTCAGGCGCTTTGAAGGGCACCCGGATGGCGGCTTCTGCGCCACTTGGCCCGATGCTTGATAATCCAGTCGGTCAAAGCACGCTCGAACCCGATGTCGTGGCCGACCTTTTCAGATTCGATCCACTTGTGCCGAAGAATTTCGTCCCGCTCCGCTTGAAATTCACGATAGAGCGAAGACTTCTTCACCAGGTCCGTACCATTCGCGTTTTCCGAAGAGTTAGTCATAATGCGGCTTTGGTTGTGACGCGGGGGCGACAATACCGTTACGATTTCATGGAATCAACAAAAATCATAACTAACTGATGTCCAGCCCCAAAGATTTTCTTCCTTCAGGGCTGATCATGCTTTGATGCCACGGCGGATCCCAAACCAGCTCAACGTTTGCTTCCTCAATCGCATCCAGCGCCAAAAGCCGCTCTTGAACGTTGGCGGCGATTTGCCCGCCCAAATGGCAACCGGGGGAAGTGAGGGTCATTTTGATATTTGCCTGGCCTCCGACGACGGCAACGTTGTACACCAGACCCAAGTCAACAATGTTGAGGGGGATCTCAGGATCATAACATAAGCGCAACTGCTCCCAGACCAGGTCTTTTAAAGGGTCGTTCTCCAAGCCTGGTTTTGCTGCGCTTTCAGCCGCGTCTGATGCACGGTCCATAAGTTCCAATTAAGTTACTTTAAGGAAGGGCCTTGCGCAAGACCTTTGCGATTTCCATAAAGGATTGAGATGGAGGAGTTTGCGGTTCCGCAACCACCACGGGAACGCCTGCATCTCCGCCTTTTCGGATTTCCAGATAGATCGGAATTTCGCCCATGAACGGGATTTTCCGCCGGTCAGCCTCCGCGCGGCCTCCGCCGTGGCCGAAAATTTCCACGCGGTCGCCGTTCGGGGCAGTGAAGTAGCTCATGTTCTCAACAATTCCGAGGATCGGCACATTGACTTTCTCGAACATCGCAATACCCTTGCGCACGACGCCGAGCGAAGCTTCCTGGGGAGTTGTCACAATAACACCTCCATCGAGCGGGACGGTCTGGCACAACGAAAGTTGGGCGTCGCCGGTTCCGGGCGGCAGATCGACGAGCAAGTAATCGAGTTCGCCCCATTCGACATCCGAAATGAATTGCTGGATGGTTTTCATGATCATCGGGCCGCGCCAGATCACAGGGGCGTCGCCGTCGATGAGGAAACCCATGCTCATTAGTTTGACACCGTGATTGGCGGGGGGAACCAGTTTTTCTGCGGGGCTGACGGTGGGTTTGTCGTGGATTCCCATCATCAGCGGGATGCTGGGGCCGTAGATATCGCAATCGAGCAGGCCCACTTTTGCGCCGAGCTGCTTGAGGGCGCAGGAGAGATTTACGGAAACGGTTGATTTGCCGACGCCGCCTTTGCCGCTCGCGATGGCGACGACGCGCCGGATGCCGGGGACGCCCTTTTGACTCGACCACGGGGTTTGCGCTTGAACCGGCGCTTGCGGGCCTGTTGGCGCGATGACCTCGACGTGGAGGTTTTCGACGCCGTTGACTGCGCGAAGAACTTTTTCCGCCTCCAACTTGATTTGTTGCGCGATCTGGGCGTTTCCGCTGGTCAACTGCAACGTGACGCTCGCTGCGCCGCCATTGACAGCGATATTTTTCACCAACCCAAATGAAACGACATCCCGTGTGTAACCGGGATATTTCACCCCCTTGAGGGCGTCCAGAATGATTTGTTGCGTCAGCATTAGCATGGCGGGTGTTGAAACTGCCCGTCATGTTCTTTGATTGAATCTGAAAAGGGTTCGGGGGTCAACCATTGGCTGGGCGCTCCGAAACAGAACGTTCTCTCAGTGCGACAGTTTAAGCACTCTCGGTTCGTTTTCTCCGTCAATCAAAATTGAAACAGCACCGGGGTAAATCTTGAGGCAACTTAATTTAATGGCGCCTGTTTTTAGCTGAAATACTGCCGATTCGCCTTCTGACATGCTTTTGCTGTTAATGATAGCGATTGATGATTTGCCTACGATTGTCACGCCGCGCAGCTTTAGATTCGGATCGCCATCCGGGATCACTTGAATCGGTGGCAATTGTAAGTGACCGGCGCTGAATTGAGCCGCAAGGGCCCGAGCGCGTTCAACATCAACCGTTGTCATGTTGAGGGCCGAATTATTCATTTGAATTTTTGCCTCTAGTTTTTGAGTGGCCGTTTCGGAAGCGAAAATAAGCCATGCATAAGCACCAATTGGGTCGGTCGGGGTTCCCAACCCCCGTCCCACGGCCACACTCATATTTAAACGCGCTCGATCGGAGTGGTTTGTTACTGCCGCAAAGGTCCATCGCAATCCCGAAGCTGGCTCTGCCTGAACCGACTGATCGAGTGGGAAGGCGGGCGCTCCCATAAGCAGAATTCTCCCTGCTTCATACTGGCCTGTGGGATCTCCCTGGTTTGCCGCTTTCAAGAACCATGATAACGCGTCGGCATTACGAACGCGCGAGAGCAAAACATATGCGTAGGCCACCTGCGAAGCAGCGTCACCTGCCTCCGCTCTTTTTTTAGTCTCGGCAATGTCTCCAAGAGTGGACGTGACAATTCCCTTGATTGAATTTTGGCCGAAGGCGCAAGAAACCCCAAATAGAGTCAGCAGAAAGAGAATTCCGAACGACAGTAAGGATCGATTCATTGACACCAACAAACTATCGGCAGGCACCATTGCCCGCTTAACCTTTCTTTCGGTCTGAATCAGCCTTGCGAAACACAAGGTTCGACAATCAGTGATTGTCCCGAAGGAAGACGACCTTGCCGTAACAGCGCCCAACCTGGGCGAAAGGGTCAAGATATCCTGCGTTGAGGAGAAGCGCGTGAAATCATTCCAAACAAGGCAGCAATTCCGCCAGCAATCAGAGCGAGCAGCGTTCCTCCAAGGATTGAGATGGTGATTATACGCGGGTTTGGGAAAATGGGTTTGCGTCCCGGCCTTGCTGGATCGCGGACCACTACAAAATCGCTGTCAGGCATTAACTTGATGTCTGATGAATTCCGCAGTTCCCGCCATTGATTTTTTTTGTCCTCTTTATACCAATAGGCGATTTTGTTGGCTATATTCGCGGCCAATATGGGGCTTTCATTCTTTACATTGATTTCGATTAGACCGGTCATCGGCGTTTGCTCGGCGTTGACCATTTTTGCGAGATATGTGTAAGTCTCGTCGATTGTCCACGGCTTTTTGCCGAGTTGCCCAGGAAGAATTTTGTTCAAGTGCATGTCGGTGATGACACTGGTGAGAATATGCCAAGATTCTATGATTTTGATTTGCGTGATCATAAAATACGGATCGGAAGCGGCAACGGGATTGGCGGAGGCGGGGTCCGGGCTGGAAGGAGAACCCGCGAATTTAAAAGGATGCGTCTCAAGTCGCACGGTGCTTGAATAAATTCGTGGCGAGGCAAACACGACCAAAAGGCTGCATGCAATCGCGGGAATAATTACGATAAGAAAGACCCTGAGAAATGGAGCGCGGAGCCGAGGGTTGGCGGTGAAGGAGCGGAGCGCATTCATAAAGGAAAACTTTCTTTCGTTAAGGTTCGATAGATGTTCAACGACCAAAGTCCTGGCCCAATCCGCCAATACCCGCAGCCATAGGAATACCATTCCCACTCGGCCCGATTCGTTCCAGGCATCGCGGCATTGATCGCGGAAAAGTTGTTTCATGGACTGGCCATATTCCTTGCGGAACGCCGCCGGATAAGTGGTCAGCAAACGCTCGTAAATTCCTACGGAGACGCGCACAGACCGTGGATCGTTATAGTCTGGCATATCAAATTCCTCCAGCCGGGGCGGCCTTGGGTGGTTTGCCAAGAAGATTTTTGCGGCGCGCGAGTTTTGCCAACTCATTGTATCGCCGCGCTTCGGCTTCTACCACTCGTTGACCCACGCCGCTCAAACGATAATAGCGGCGGCGTTCGTCATCGTCCTTGTTGTCCCGGCGGCGGTCTGATTCTTCAATGAACCCGGCCTCCAGTAGCCTCTTGATGGTTCCGTAGAGTGTGCCGGGGCCCATGTTTACTTGGCCTTCGGTTGTTTCGGCCACTTCCCGCATAATGGCGTAGCCGTGCATTTCCCCGTCCGCGAGCGCGAGCAGGATGTGAAACACTGCCGGCGTCAACGGCAGGCAATCCGCGGGATCGAGATCATTCTTCTTCATGGCAAACTATCATTTTAATGGATATATCCATAACGGATATAGTTTTCGGCGAAATGCCGAAATTTGTCAAGCGTCCTTTTGATCAATCAGCAATTTTCCGCGCAACTTTGGAGAATGAGGCGCTAAGATTTCGGTCGAAGCAGTTCGATGCGGTGTTTTAGCCTGTCGAAATCGGCATCCAGAACAAGAAGTTTGTCGCCGCGCGCAAGCGCTGTTGCAGCGATCGCCGCGTCAAAGAATTTCATTTGCTGGCCTTTTGATTTTAATTCAGCAATCAGCAGGGAAAGCTGCGCGGCATCAGTCTCGGAAAATGCCGAGACCAAAGCTCGAAATCTATTTTGGTAAAGTTGAGAAGCCCGCTGGCGCAAATCCCGCCTTACCGGAGGATGTGTTCCGACGAGAAATTCAGCCGCGGCGTGTGCGGGTATGTAAAAGGGGCCGTTTTCGTTTTCTGGAAGCAATCCATCAAACTCGTTTCTCTGCTCCGCAGCAATAAGAACACTGGTGTCAATCGCGACCGGCATAGCCCACCACCTCGGTCGCAGCATCCATCGCAGATTTTAATTCCTCGGAATCAGCAGAGGTGAATCCCCGCCCGCGCAGCAAGCGCAAGAGTTCCGCGCGTGTGGCTCCGACGCGAGGTTGAATAACCGCCACGGTTTTGCCGTGACGCTGAACTTCCACCGCCTCGCCGCCTTGCACAACTCGATCAAGGATGCTTTTGCTGTCGTTCGCCAACTCAGTCGCAGACACAATCATGGCCTTAAAATATCTATTTTACCTATTTTGGCAATTTCTTTCACCGAACACCACATGGCTGATCTCCAATTGCGCGGTTGAAATCGGCAATTTGAACTCGCCCTTTGGTTGTAGATTTAATACCGTCGAAATAGATATGTCGCTTCAAGGCGAACTGGGATCTACGGGAGATGGCACGGAGGACGGATACGTGAAATGGATCGCGTTGCGTCAAATGACTGTCGAAGCCGCCGCGCAAAAACTCAATCTTCCAATTGGCAATCGCGCTGAGGTTTGGTTGAAAGGAGGCATTCGTCTTCGAGGAAAACTACGGTTGGCAAATGATCTTCTATTTATCGACGAAGAGCGTCTCGCGAATCTTGGACTGACCCTCGATGGCGTTGGATTCATTTACGCCGAGATCGACTCTTGCGTTCGACTCGACGAGCCGGCGAAGGATTGAGCAATGTATTCAAGAAAAAAACTGTAGAAGACACCAAACAGAACAGATAAGAAATGCGCCACTCGCGGCGCTGCACACTAAGAGGCTCTATGCCGTCGTAAAAGACGCGTCGTGCCAACCAACGAGTGGAATCCTTTTGGATTTAACTCATCCAGTTTTTTATTATACCGTTATCTTCCAAGCTGTTATTTTGCATTTGCCTGAGAGGCATTTATCCGCAAGCATTGCGGGGAAAATAAATTTGCCTGGGCTGATAACGCAGCCATCACCCCCCCGATTTCAAATTGCGATTTATGAGATTCATCCTTATTGCCAGTCTGTCGTTTTCGTTGGGAATAGCACAGAGATGCGCGGCGGATAACTTTATTTGGGAGGGCGGCCCAGCAGGTGATTTTTCCTCAATGACAGGGTGGGTTGACGTTACCATGCCTCCCTCCGGAGGCGTGATGCCCGGCGCGGGGGATTCAGCCGATGCCAGCGGAGCTGATATTACTTTCGAAAGCGGCTCCGTCATGGAACTTCAGGGAGAGAGCGCCACGTTTGACGTTGAGGGCCCGTTCTCGACCGGTTCGCTGCAAGGCAACGAGACGATTGTGGGAGGCGGCACACTGAGCGCCAGCACGGTCGTGGCATCTCTGGAAATCGAGGGAGGGTACGTCAGCGCCAACTCATTTGCCAGCAGTGAAACGTCTGTTGACAGCGGAGGCTCGCTGACGGTCAGCGGCTCGCTTAAAGACCATCGCTATCTCGAATGCTCGGGGACCGGCTCAACAATATCCGCTCCCGGCGGGATGGATGATGTTGGGATGATCATTAACGCCGGTGGCCAGGTAACGGCAGGATCGATCATGAATCTTCTCGGCTCTTCCTCGACCATTCAAGGCAGCGGCGCGATCGTTTCTGTCACAGGTGATTTCGACCTGGCGGAAGGGGCCACACTTGAAATGTATTCAGGCGCCTCACTGCAGGTGAATGGCAAACTGCTTCTGGACGGCGGCACAAACACCGCGGATGGCGGCGCCACATGGTCCGATCCCGGCACGACGGCGCAGGTGGATGGCACCTTGGCGGTCGGCGTCAACGCGGGAAGCTTTTTCATGAATTTGCTCAACGGCGCGCAGGTGACTAGCGGCGCAGCTTTCATCGGCGAAAATAATTGCAAGGAAGGATACGTCACGATGAGCGGCACGAACACGATTTGGCACGTTCAGACAGGCGGGATGGTGGTCGGCGCCGACACCAACGGCTACCTGACAATTAACACTGGCGCGGGCCTGTCCCTGGCTGGCGGCGCTTTTGCGGTAGGCTTTTTGTCCGGTTCATCGGGAACCCTGGTGCTGGACGGAGAGGGCTCCTTCATATCAGTAAAGAACTCTCCCCTCTCGATCGGCTACGAATCCGGAAGCCAAGGTTCAGCGCAAATCCAGGTCGGCTCGGCCATGTCAGTTGGCAGTGATTTCTACGTTGGAGATGGCGGTGTCGGGAACCTTCAATTGACGAAAAGCGCAAATATTTACGTGACTGGCTCTTCCACTCAATTTGGCATTGGTCATCAGACGGGTTCCACCGGATTTGTTGGGATTAGCGCAGGGGGCAACTTGCTCGTGGAAGGCCATACCACCATCGGCGATGCCGGCAACGGGACCCTCCAAGTATCCGACGACGGCCAGATAACCACCTCCGGCACGACAGTTGGAAACAGCAGCGGCACGATGGGGCAAGCGTCGGTTTTCGGCTTCGGCTCGCTCTGGAACGATACCAATGACTTTGTTGTGGCGGCTGCGGCGGGTGGTTCCGGCACGGTCACTGTCGGTTCTCAAGGGAGCCTTCAAACTCACGGCAATTGTTATATTGGCGGTTCGGGCAATGCATCCGTCACTATCGAAAGCGGCGCCACGTGGGATATTCAAGCCAACCCATACCAGAGTTTTGTTGTCGGGCGCAATCAGGGGAGCACCGGCGTCATCACCGTCCGCGATTCCGGCTCGTTTTTTGGCATGACCGGACTGGCCATTGTCGGCTTATCCGGCAAAGGATCCGTCGTTTTGACAAATGGGGCGACTGGCCTGAGCGGTATTTTGGAGTTGGGCGTCGCGCCAACTTCGGGAGGCGCTCTTATCATCGATGGCTCTACTTGGACCTCCCTTAACAATGTCTTTGTGGGCGGATTACCGAACGCGCAACCAGCCGGCACAGGGAATATTTACGTCCAGAACAGTGGCACCATGCGCCTGGGTCCGCTGCTTTATCTTTCCCCGTCGGGCGTTGTCACGCTGGACCCCACAGCACAAATCGCCGTTGGCCCCGGTCTTTTCGGCCTGCTGGGAACTCTTCGCGTGACCTCAGGTGGAATGTTGTTTGGAAAGGGCCGGGTTCAAGGCCAGGTCGTTGTCGCTGCCGGCGGCGTGATTCTTCCTGGGGACAGTCCCGGTATTTTAACCATCGATGGCAATTTTCAAGAGGAAGCCGGAGGCGAGATGGACATTGTTATAGGCGGCGACACGGCCGGATCGAACTTCTCTCAACTCAATATCACTGGCACGGCAACGCTTGGCGGGACGCTCAATGTCGTCCTGACCAACGGCTTCGTTCCTGCTCCCGGCCAAACCTTCTCGATCCTCAACGCTGCGGGTGTAAGCGGGACATTCAGCCGGGTCAACGGCGCATCGATCAGCTATGGCCCAACTGGGGCGACACTGAGCAACGTGACCGGCGCAACAGGCGTACCGCAACTCTCTATTCAACTGGAAGGCCAAAACGTCGTCGTCACCTGGCCGGAAACTGTTCAAGGCTATAGCCTCCAAGCGAGCACAACACTCGCGTCAAATTCATGGTCCACGGTGACGGCGGAGGAAAATACTTACGTCGCGCCAGCCACCAACGCACCCGCGTTTTTCCGATTGATCCAGTAAATGCGCGATGACGCATTGTAAAAACATAGAGCGATCACAACGTGGAAAGTAGTCTAGAGCAATTAAAGAAATTCTGTGGCCGTTTGAATCTAATGAAAAAGAGCGGTCTTTTTGAGTTCTGGCGGCGTTTCGGCTCCATCGCAGATCACTTTGGATATGCTCTGTCGCCAAAGCCTTGCCAGAACTCAAAAATC
>DASXZW010000046.1:0-118379 GCA_036501665.1 Verrucomicrobiia bacterium | reverse complement strand
CGTACGACGCGGATCTCCACGCCAAAAACCAGCAGGCCCACGGCTCCTGGGTGCTCAAACTCGCGCCCAAAACATCTGCTTGATACTTGTGAACAACTCCAATGAAAAAGTCATTTACAACACAGAGAACTACTCCGCGCCTCCGCGCGAGACTTCTTTTCCCTCACTCCACAAACTGTCTCCGGGGATCGCTAATTGCCAATATGTTCCCCGCAATTATGACGATCCTGAATATCAACCACCCACGAGAACGCAAATTCTTCATTTCATTGATAATCAGACGCTCCCGAAATGCGACTACTTCTATTCAAGCCTTTTGCCGTGCCATCTCAAAGAGTTGTGCGCTTCCTCGACAAGATTTTATTCCCTTCGTTTTCTTCGTTACCTTCTGTTCAAAATCTTTATTGCGCTTATTCCGCAAACTGCCCATCCGCCAATTGCAAAACTCGGGGCGCCCTTGCCGCAATGCTCGCGTCATGCGTCGCCATGATAAACGTTACATTCCGCTCCGACCGCAACGATTCCAGCAGCGTGATAATCTCCGACCCCGTGTGCGAATCCAGATTCCCCGTCGGCTCATCCGCCAGAATCAAGTCCGGCTCATTCACCATCGCGCGCGCAATCGCAACCCGCTGCTGCTCCCCTCCCGACAACTCCGAAGGCCGATGCTCCGTCCTTTCGCCCAATCCCACGCGCTCCAACAAATCATTCGCGCGCTCGGCGGCTTTGCTCGGCGCAGTCCGGGCCATTCGCGCCGGCAACATCACATTTTCCAACGCGCTCAACTCCGGCAAAAGATGATACGCCTGAAAAATGAAACCCACCCGCCGATTCCGCAATTGCGCCAGCGCCCGCGCTGAAAACGCCCGCAAATCCGCTCCGTCAAACCGAATTTCCCCCGCGCTCGGCAAATCCAGCCCGCCCAGCAGATGCAGCAGCGTGCTCTTCCCCGCGCCCGACGCCCCGCGCAACGCCAGGAATTCCCCCCGTTGCACCGTCACGTCGATGCCGCGAAGCACCTCCAGCGTCCGCTTTCCCATCACGTAACTTTTCCGCAATCCCGTCGTGATCAAAAAAGGCGCGTCACCCATAACGAAGCGCCTCCACCGGCTGCATTCGGCTCGCCTTCCACGCCGGAAATAATCCCGCCAGCACACACGTGATAAACGCCGCCCCGCAAATCATCGCGATGTCCCCCCATTGAATCGACACCGGCAAATCATATACTTGATACACCGAAGCCGGGACCAACTCCATCCCCGTCGTCCGCCGCAAAAATCCCAAAAACTCATTCCGATAAGTCAGCGCCAGCATCGCCATCCCAAATCCCAGCCCCACCCCCAGTGCGCCCACAACAATGCTCTGGCTCAGAAACAACCACAGGATTTGCTGCTGCGTCGCCCCAATCGATTTAAGAATCCCAATCTCCCGCGTCTTCTGAACAACAAACGTGATCTGGCAATTCACAATTCCAAACGCCGCCACAATCACGATAAAAAACAGCACGAAAAACATCGTGTTCTTCTCCACCGCCAGCGCGTCAAAAATCGCCGGATTCTCCTGGCGCCAGGTATAAATGGAAACGTCGTCCTTCACCGTGTGCGTCAATTCTTCCGACACCTTTTCCGCCAGAAACGGATCGCGCAATTTGATCTGCAACCCCTGCACCGCATCGTCCGGCATCGACTGCAATTCCCGCGCATCCTCCAGCGACGCCACGAGAATCGAGCTGTTGTATTCGGGATAACCAACGTCAAAAATCCCGCGAATCGTATAATCTTCCGCCAGAAAAACCTCTTGGTTCGTCTTGCCAAAAGTCGCCGCCATTTTTTCGATGTTGCTCTCCTTGTAAACGGCCAGCCGGTCCCCGACACTCAGCCCCAACGTCGAAGCCATGTCCTGCCCAACCACCAAACCCTTGTCGCTCAAATCAAATTTCCCCATGACAATGCTCTTCGGCAAAACATTCACGCTTCCGATCGTGTCCGGATCAACCCCGTACAAAAACGCGACATCCGGGTGAGGCGTCCCCGTCTGCGGCTCCGTCTTGAACAACACCTTCCCGCCAATGATCGGCGATACCCCCACGACATTTGGATTGGCCCGGATCGTTTTCGCGATGCTCTCGTAATTCGTCAGCGGATGATCGCGATAAGCCGAATAAACCTTCAAGTGCGAGTTGAACCCCAGGATGCGCGTCCGCCATTCCTGGTCGAACCCGCTCATCACCGCAATCACGATGATCAAAACCGCCACCCCCAGCAAAACGCCGATCACCGAAATGACAGTGATGACCGAAACAAAAGTTCGGCGCGGTCGCAAATAACGGAGAGCTAAAAACGCCTCAAAAGGCAGCCTCGACATCCCCCCAAGCCTACGAGCCGCCTCCAAAAGTGTCAACGAGCCGAAATCCCGGCAGGGCGGCATGCCGAGATTGTCTCAAAACTCCCAAATCCCAAAAACTGTCAAAAAAACTTCTTCCACATTTCCGGTATGGCGCATTTTTATTTTGATCGAGGGTGTTTTGATGGTGTTTTTCGAAATTTTTGGAGGTCGTTTCTGAGTTTTGAGACAGTCTCTGCCGCGACGCCCAAGAATGTTTCATCGGATTCATCCAATGCTCTTTAATGACACCACCACTGGAATTGCATCCAGACAAACGCACCCAAATAGTTCAGCTCATTGAAAATCACCGCTCATATTTGTAATTGACCGGTAGGGACGCCTCGCCGAGGCGTCCGTTGACAGCAAGGCATCCCACAAAGAAAAGCGCAGCCCCCATCCCTCCTATTCCTCCTATTCCTCCTATTCATCACATCTTCCGACTCTCCCACGCTGCAAAAATTATGGATACGCTCTAAATAAATGCGCTCATGGAAAATCGCCTGCCCTCTGACATAGTCGCATTTTTCAATCCGGATTGCCCTCGTGCATGGACGCCGAGGATTTGGTTTTTGGAATCCCGCAGGGATGCCCGACAATAGCCCGGTCAGCGCCGCCTTGCGGTGCATCTCTTATATTGTCGGGAAACCAGTCGAATCACAACGAGTCCCAACGGGACGATTGAGGTAGGGACGCCTCGCCGAGGCGTCCGTTGGCCCCCACAAAGAGAACCGCCGCCCCACCAAAAATCGCCGTCACATAAATATATTTTACTCCCTCTCCTCCACATGGTTGTGGAGGAGAGGGCCGGGGAGAGGAGGCCCTTCTCTTCCGGGCAAAATCATAGCAAATTGCGATGCGGACCTTCAATCGAATCGAATAAAAAAGCGGCTGAAATTAAGCCTTCATTCTCCCAAAGGGGAGAAAATCACTCAGCCTGGGGTTGCCCGATTCCGAGAGGGCTACCCCAAGTCTGGGCAGCTATTTCCAACTACCCGGCACCAAACCTCTGCAAAAGTCGCCTTTTTTTGATTTTGCTCCAAACGATATTCTTGACAATCCTCGGAAAATCGCGTTTGTCCGCTTTGGATTGTTTTGGAAACGCGGCTTTTGCAGAGATTTCGGCACGGGTTGAATCACATCCGTCCCACCTGCTTTTAATCACACCCTTCAATTCCTCCCCCGATGGCAAAAGCATTCTTAACCTTTGCGTCCTGGCTTCCTTGCAGTGCTATTCCTGACAACTAGTTATTATTGACACAATTGTATCCACTTCGTTTCCTTCTGTGAAATGCTTTTGGTTGCCGCGCGGTGTAAAATTCCTCAGTTCTTCCTCCCGCAAAAACAGATTCATTTCCCCATCCTGACAATCCTGTGCATCCTGTCAAAAACCTTATCCCGTCCCATTGTGCTCTCCGCTCCCTCCTGTTAAAATCCACCTTTTGCAGTGCTATCGCCAGGAATTGCGCATTCTTGACAAAATTTTATCCACTTCGTTTCCTTCGTTTCCTTCTGTTCAAGATTTAGGTCGTGGCTATGCCGCGCTGCGCCTTTGCGTTCAATGTCTTCTGCTCGGATAGGGCTAGAGCATTGCTAGGAATCATGCAGCCCCTATTGGTCCCATCCCTCCCATTCCTCCCATCCCGGAATCCCGCAGGGATGCCCCGACAGTAGCCCGGTCAGCGCCGCTTTGCGGTGCATCTCTTATATTGTGCTGACTCTTCAGCGCCGGGAAATCAGTCGGATCACAACGAGTCCCAGCGCGACGGCTGAAGCATCTGATAAAGGAGCCACTGCGGTCGTTATGGGTTCCATACGAAATCCAAGATTGGAAACAACCGTACCTACGGAACGGCAACCGCCCGGAAAAATTGGAAGGGAACCGTTAGCACATTGGTGATAAGAAATGACTGCTGTGGAAGATTTGTGGCCATGGGGCGCCAATTGATTAAATCCGTGGAAAATTCCAGAATAAAATTATTCATCGAAGCCCCTGCGGTATTTACAACACAAACTCCATTTCCTTCGTTAAACGTCGTTAAACCGATACCATGAACTGTCAGAACGGCAGGTTGACTTACGCTGGAGCCGTAGGAGTTAGAGGCGATCACGGTATAAGTGCCGGTTTGTTTCAATTGGACTTCTGACAGAGTTAGGACATTGCTGGTAGCACCTGCCACGTTGGTGCCATTCAACTTCCATTGGTACGTAGGAGCTTGGGTGCTTATGGCGACTGCGGCAAGCTCCGCTGAGTCTCCAATTGTTACAGATTTGCTCATCGGCTGCATGGCGAAAACGGGTGCGTTTGAGGGTGCCAAATTCACTATCTCGTTAAGGGCCACAGAGTTGCTAGGACTGGCAGAAAACAAACTGGCAATTTCGGTGATCCCAAAATTAATACTTGTCAGACTAAAGCTGGATAACTCGGCGTTTGTGATAGCCGCTCCATTAATTTGCCAACTGTAAGTGCCAGGCGCACCTTCCGACACGCTTGTTTGAATGTATGTATTAGTGTCTGTCGCTAAATTGCCGGCATTGTAGATTCCGTCGCCAAGATCAGGGGCGTTCAAAGCTTTGTTGTCCACGAGGACACTGATTTCGAGTTGGGCAGTCCCAACATTTGCTATCCCAGCCCCTTCTGAGCCAGCTTCCCCCCCGCCAACGGCGAGGTTTTCGGCAAGCGTGGTTTCTGAAACGAGGAGGGTTCCTGAATTATAAATTGCCCCTCCCGCACCCGGTTGCGGAGTGCCGATTCCGCCGGCCCCGCCAATCGCTACATTCGATGACAGCAACGAATCAAAAATCTGAATGTTTCCTGCGTTGTAAACGCCCCCGCCTGAACCTGGTGAGGAATTGCCAAAAGCTTCCCAAGATCCGTCGATGATGCCGCCTTGTGCAATATTTCCTATGATATCGCATTGAATTAGAAAAGTTGACCCCGCGTTGTAGATACCACCGCCCTGACCCTGCCCAGCCGAATCGTTTCCACTGGATCCCCCGACTGCCAAATTATTTGAAATAACACTGTTGGAAATCGTAACGTTTCCGCCGCCCACATACAAAGCCCCCGCGTATGCGTCGCCCGCCTGACCGTCGTCATATACACCACCGGGGATGGTCGCGGTGACTTGGGCGCCTTGCCCCAGGGCGCTATTGCTCACAACCGTGATATTCCAAGCCGAAATATTTCCCCCAGAACTAGAGATGGCACCGCCGGAAGAATCACCTCCCGGTCCTCCTAGGTAGTCTCCCCGCTGGACAGCAGCGGGCGCTGATCCAATAGCTGTGTTGTGGAAAAAGCTCACCGTGTCGAGGACAAGAGTGCCACCATCGTTGAATATGGCGCCGCCTGACCCGCTTTGGAAAGAACCTCCGCCATTGGCAGAATTTCCTTCAAAAAACGAGTTTGAAACGGCCAGGAAGCCCAAATTGTAGATTGCGCCGCCAGCGGCTGGAGAACCAGAGACCTCCCGATAAATTGATCCTCCGCCCTGCGCCATGATGTTGCTAAAGACGCAGTTTGCGGTAGTCACGTCGCCCTGATTAAAAATGGCCCCGCCGTAGGCGGCCCCGGTCACCCCAAGCGTGATACCTGGAGGAATCACTAATGGCGGGCCATAGTTTGTTGCGTTTGCCATCGTCAAGTTTCGCAATGTGAAGTTTACTCCCGGCGAAACGCTAAACAACGGCCCCGACACGTTCCCTGAAATCGTAACAGAATGTCCTATCCCATCGAGAACCACATCGTTTGAAATTGTGATCGTGTTGCTCACCATCAACACGCCGTTTGTGGCAAATGTAACTGTCCCTCCCGCCTGCATCGCGATGAGCAAACTGTCTTCGTCAAGGTTTGTGCTGACCACGTTAAGCGGGTAGATGCTTAATACGACGTTTGAACTAGTCGTCAAATTTGGCGCAGTTCCAAGAATTACGGAATACGTTCCTGCGTTGGACGGTTGTGCGTTGCTGATGATCAAGGACGAGTCTGTCGCGCCCGGCAAATTGGTGCCATCAAATGTCCATTGGTATTGCAAGGGAACAGGCCCGATCGCCCCGACAGAAAAAGACGCTGTCTCACCGGTGAATACGTGCTGATCCGCAGGCTGGGATACAATGACAGGAGTTAGTTTGACATCAACAACCGCATTGGAACTGAATATCGAGCCGCTTTGGTTGCTGACGATAACCCGGTATATGCCAGCCTGATTAGATTGGATGTCCGGTAAAATCAGAGAGGAATTCGTTTGCCCCAGGATATTAGTCCCGTTGAACTGCCATTGATATTCAGGCGCGGGGCCCTCGGCTTGAAAATATTTTTGAGTGAGATAGTTCATTACGGAGAGTCGATCCGGTTCACTCAAGTAACCTTGATAGACAATCCACTCCGCAATATCGCCATCAAAATTCCAGCCCGATGACACGGCTGGGTCCAGCCCGCCGACAAAATACCCGGGTGCCGGCGCACCCGCGAAAGGCATCGCGGAACTAAAATTGGTCGCTCCGGTGAGCGTTGCATCGAAAAGCTCAATCGTGGACAGGTTTGTATCAATCCGATCGCCCCAAATGCGGTAAGTGTTTGTGGGGATGATAAACGGGGAGGTGAAACCGTCGCCCCAGACAGTAAAAGCTCTCGCGCCATTGTAGTCGGCTTCACTTCGGTCAAACCCAAACCTGGCAGGCGCGCCAATCAACCAGGCCATATTGACGTAATTGGTGCTGGTGAACGCATTGATTACAGAAAAAGTAGTCATTGCATTGGAAACTCCGACGTCTCCTGATCCTTGCATGAAGTTGACATTGCCCAGGATTCCGTTGAATCGGATCGCGGCCAGACCATTAATCCCAGCCGGAAAAACCAACGCCGGTTGATGAGTGGAGTCCGATTGAAAGGCATGATTAGCGTTGCCTGATTGGTCCTGCCACTGAGAAACCAAGCCAGCGGAATTGGAAACGACGCCGGCATCGGCTTTCAGCCATAATCGCAGGGTGCCGGAATCAATTCTCGGAAGAATTGCCGTTTCTCCATTGCCTGTCACGGTCACGGACAAGCTTACATCGGTCCCACCCCAAACCGACTGGCTCTGCGGCTGATCGAAAATCGCCAGCGATTGTGCTGCCAAAACAGCGGGAAACGCCATGGCGAGCATGATGGCCATGCAAAACCGCAATGGCTTTCCCACGTTGTTTGAACCTGCAAATGAGTTGGTTTTCATTCACTGCATCCTTGAGTTTTGGTCGCGATCATACACCACGGACAGACCTCAGTCAAAAAGAATCCGCTATGTCGCAGGTTTTCGCGAAAGACACCCCGCCATCGCGCACCATATCAAGAATAAAAACACCACCGAATAAATCTGGAACGGAAAATCAAACAGCGCATGAACCATGCACCCCCCCATCGCCAGCCCCAGCATCACCCCAAATCGCCAATGCCCAAAAATCCCCCCGTAGGAAAATCCTGATATCTCCAATACCAACAACGCCCCCAAAATCATCCCACTCCCCACCCACCCAAAACTGATCCGCGCCTCCAGCCAGTCATTATGAAGTTCCGGCGGCCAGTAAGTGCTCGTCGCCACACGATAAAGCTGGAACACATGCACAAAAGCTCCCGGCCCGATTCCATAAACCGGATAATCCGCCGCCATCGGCGCTGCGTTCTGATACATCCGCTCGCGGTAATCGTACCCCTCGGAAATTTGCGCCATCCGCGGCTTCAGCGTTTTCCACCCAAGAAGAATTCCCAACGCCAGCGACCCAATCAAAAAAATCCCCAACGCCAAACCCGTCCGCAGCCGATTCGAACCTTTAACGCCCGCTCGCTCTCCTTGCGCAGTCGCCTCCGCGCGGTCCGGCGTTATCGCGATAAAAAATGTCGCCAATGCCAGCAAGGCAAAAGAAACAAGCGCGCCGCCGCGTGTCGTTGAAATGATCGGACAAGCCGCCATGATCGAAGCGCAAATCAACGCGAATGGCCGCGAGTTCCGCCCCGCTTCACCGCCTCTTTGTAAAAGACGCCAAAACCCAAGGCTGACCGGCCAAAGCAAATTAAAATACTGCGCGGCGCTGGATCGGTACGCGTAAGGGCCGAACTGCGTATCAGCGGTTTGATGCACCGTCGGCAACACCATGAAGAGAAGTTTCGGGCAATTGGCCAGTCGCTGAATAATTCCCTCCACGCCAAGCAACCCGCCGTTGATTGTCAGCACCCACAACAAACGCCGCCATCGACCGGGAAGCAGCGGCGCTTCGTCCGGTGTCAAGTCCAGTTTCACCCGTTCAGCGCGTTCCTCGGCGGCAGTTTTGCCCAGCAACCAATCACGAATCGCCCAGAACGAACACGCAAGCGCCGCCGAACACCAAAACACAAACCACGTATTCGCGCTATCAAACGAAGTCGGCAACCATTTTATATATTCGTGATAATCAAACCCAAGCATGTCGGGTTGATACGTCGCGCGCGCGTTAATCGCCCCGATCAGGCAATAAATGGGAATCGCAATCGTCATCCCCGCAAGCGTCGAAATGAGTTTTCGGCGGGTTGGGGTTTCCCTCCGGTCCCATCGCAACGGTCGATAGCCTTTGAACCAGCGGATCAACAACTTCGCCAGCACCAGCAAGCCGAGCGCGTAACCCGCGCCGTTCATCACCCACATCGCCCAACCGTCCGTCGTGCCGAAAGCCCACGGACTCAAAACCGCCATCGGATAAATCAGCGATTCCGTCAGGTCTTCGCATAGGCGATAAACCTGCACATCGCGTGCAAGCAGCGGTCGCGTCTTGCGCGGCGTGGGGTCGCTCACCAGCCAAGACTACAAAGCCCGCGCCCTCTGGACAAGGCTCGCCGTCGCAACGCGCTCAATGAAATTCTGCCGTTGATTACTGCCCGGTTGAACCCGTCGTGCCTCTCGAAGCGCCGCCGAATCCCGATGTTGTTGACGATGTCGCGCTGGATTGACTGTTGTTATTGGCTTGCATGCGCGCGACTAACGCTGACTCGTTCTGGGAAGAAGAAGTTGAACCCTGGCTCTGGAAAAGTCCGGTAAGCGTCAACTGCACAGCAGATGCGTCGGCGGCTTCAAGGTTGTACGCGACAACATGGGTCACGCCTCGATTGCCTTCATCTAACGAGGCAATCAATTGCTTGATTTGGCCCATCGAATTCTTTGACGCCGTGACAACAACAGATTGAGAGCGTCGATCAGCCACGGCGGTCACAGTCGATTGGCGTTTCATGCGCGTGCTCTGGCTTGAGTTGCCGGAATTTTGCATCATTGGCGGGAACGGGCCAAACTGAAATCCCATCGTACGATTGTTCTGATCAGAACTCGTGCTGCTCGACTGAAATAAATCGCCCAACTCGCTGGCGACTTCAGTAGGATCAGCGTGTTTCAATTTGAAAACTCGTATCTCGGTGACTTCATCACTCGGCTTGTCCAATTGGGCAATCACGTTCGTAACCGTGCGCATATAATCAGGCGGCGCGCTCGCGACAACAGCGTTCATTTGATCATCCGAAACAAATACCGCGTGGGCCGCTCCATTCTTGGAACCGCTTTCGTTGTTTTCGCCTCCGCCACCGCCGGGAAATCCGGGAGGGCCGCCAAAAGGCCCACCCGGTCCCCCAAAATTATTCCGAGAGCCTGCGCGCGTCACATCTGAATCCGCAGTTTGGAAAATGTCCTTCAGCTCACTCGCCACAGATTTGGCATCAGCAAATCGCAAGGGAAACACTTCAACATCAGAAACAGAGGAACTGTCCAGCGCGTTGATGATTTCCGAAATGCGATGAATGTCGCGCTCCGGGGCCGTCATAATAATCGCGCCGCCGGCCTCATTCGCGGTCACGGTCGCCGTCTTGGGAATCAGCGTTTCGAGGTCTTTGACCAATTGCGCCGGTTTAAGAGTATTGACAGGAAGAATCTCCGTGACGATTCTGTCCGTCGTGCCTGTCTGATTCGGTTTGGCGGCCACTTTTATCGGTGTTGACGCGTAGGTTTTCGCGCGCTCGGAATCCATGATCCGCAAAGTTCGCCCTTCGAGGATGGAAGTTAAATTATTCTTGCTCAATTGTTCGTTCAGCAATCCGACAATCTCATTCGTCCCAATCGGCTGTTTGGCGACAACCGAAATGGTGCCCTTCAAATCGGCGTCATAGACAATAATAAATCCCGCCTTCGCGCTAAGATAATTGAGCACCGTGCTGAAGGGAGCCTCCTGAAAATTCAGAACTATTCCGTTGCTCGGAACGGTTTCGGCAAGACTCGAAGTCGCGTCGGTTTCCTCAGCAGTGACAGCAATGTCCGCCGCAAAAAAGATCGCCGGCACTAACGTCAATAAATATCTCATTTTCATAATCACCTCCAATTTTTGTTTGCTGTCGATACTATTGCAGCACGCCCATCAAGACCGCCTGCGCCTCTTGTTTGAGGGTCAGGACATTTCGCAAGTCGGCCTGGGCAGCTTCCAACTTTACTTGTTTCTCCTTCCGCGCCGCTCGAAATTTTGCCAGGGCATCCTTGATTTGCGGAACGGCTGCGTCTCCGCTGATCACTTTCTGCAACGCCTGCTGTTCGGCGCTCGGCTGAGGACCAAAACCGCCTCGCCCACCTGGGCCGCCCGGCCCGCCGCCTTGGCCACCGCCATCAGGAGGAGGTCCTCCCGGTCCGCCGCCGGGAGGCGGACCACCGGGCCCCATCATCATGCCCATGCCGCCGCCCATGAAATTTTCACGGCGCGCATCCATCACTTTTTGGATCAAGGGCTGAATGACGCCCCACTCTTCATCGTTGGTGACGCTCAAGTTTTTCCGGGTTTGTTCCATCATGCGCTGGCGAAATTGAGCGGGATCAAAGTTCCCTCCAGGTCCGCCGCCGGGAGGACCGCCAAAATCCCTGTCCTGGGCAAGCATCGTGGTCCCGGAGAGCCAAACACCGGCAACGGCTGCCAGAATCCCGAATAAAGCTTTAGCGTTCATAAAATCATTCTCCTCTGGTTGAATTCAAATTGTTCATCAGTTTCGTTTTAATGCCGTGACCGATTTCATCAGCCATCCGACGCAGGCAATTTAGGCGTTGCGCGATGTCAAGTCATGTTAAGGAGTGTTAAGCCTTGCGTCAGTCCATTGACCGCAGGCCGAGCGGGAAGTTATGCTTGGGTGTAAATTTCAAACTGACCGGATGAGCAAAAACGTCAAACATAACTACACGGATTGGCTCTTCGCCGGTGTGATGTTCCTGCTCTGTGTCGGACTGACGGTGCTGCAATATCGTTGGACGGGCGAAATCGCGAACGCCGAGCTGCGACGCCTGCGGGCCGATTTGGAAGTGCAATCGCGGGCATTGACGCGCGCGTTTGATACGGAGCTTTCGGAAAATTGCGACGATCTGCTCCCTTACCGCAACGATTCCGACAAAGCGTTTAGCGAGGATTGGTTCCTGACGCGATTCAAAGCGTGGAAAGCAGTGGGTTCGCGTCCGATGTTCAGCCGGATTGCGCTGGCCTCTCCTGTGCGCGGTGAAGGACTTCAACTCCCAACGCGCGACCAGCGTCCGCAAGGCCCCGGCCCTCATCAGGATTTCGTCGCGCTGCGCGAACTTCAACTTTCAATGCTTGACCAAAATTCCCAGCAGTTCGTCCGGACAAACTGGCCCGGAGAATGGGCCGACCTTGACGAGAATCTTACAGGAAAATTTTCCGGCGCTTCGCCCCCTTTCAGCGACCCACACGGCGCGCTGATGGAATTTCCTATATTTGACGGGAGACCGCCACGCGGAGGCCCCTTTGATCCCGGTCGCGTTCACTGGTTGATACTGGAGTTGGACATTAACTATGTGCGTGACGTGTGGATGCCTGAATTGGCCACGCGCTATCTGGATCCCGACCGGCGCGGCCTGAATGTAGCTCGGGTGGAAACAATCGAACCCACATCCGAGGTTTTATATTCTTCACAAACCAACAACTCCGGCCTCGGAGCGTTTGCCGTGACGGTGCGTTTCAATCAGGAAGGCCGGTCCGGCGAAAAATTTCGCGGCCCACCGCAACCCGGGCATTGGCAGTTGGAAACCTGGTTCCGCCCCGGCGCGCTCGAGGCAACTGTCTCCGCCTCTCGCACTCGAAACCTCGCCGTGGCGATGTTGCTCAATGCCTTGATGCTCACGACTGGCATCGTGCTCGTGCGCAATACGCGGCGTTCGCGCCAGCTTGCCGAAGCGCAAATGGACTTTGTCGCCAACGTGTCCCATGAATTGCGCACGCCGCTGACGGTGATTCGTGGCGCGGCGCATAATCTCAAGCGAGGCGTCGTTCAGGAACGCAGTCAAGTCGAGCAATACTCCGGCTTGATTTTGCAGCATACCGAGCAGTTGGGCCAGATGGTCGAGCAATTGCTCGAACTTGCTGGCGCCAGGAAAAACCGCGCCGGTCTCGCCAGCGAACCTGTCGCGCTGACCAATGTCTTGAAGGACGCCATTGTCGCCGCCGAGCACGACACAAAAGCCGCCGGATGCACCGTGCAATTCGACGCGCCTGAAACGGTGCCCATCATTGCTGGCGATGCCCCGGCATTGCGCCGGGTTTTCCAAAATCTCATCACCAATGCGGCCAAGCACGGCGGCGACGGCAAGTGGATCGGCGTCTCGGTCGCGAGCGTAAATGGCAAAAATCCGCCAACAATCGAAGTGCTCGTGGCCGATCGCGGGAGTGGAATCCCCGAATCAGAGCAGGCGGAGATTTTCAAACCATTCGTGCGCGGCGCGGCGGCGAAAGCAAATCAAGTGCGCGGAAGCGGGCTTGGATTGACGATGGTCCGCGAGATTGTCGAACTTCACCACGGCGAAGTTTCTGTCACAAGCAAGCCGGGCCACGGAGCGACTTTTATCGTGCGCCTGCCTGGACAGACACATCTTAAATAGAACAACCCAGTGAAAACCAACGCATATATTATGCTGTTGACAGGTAGGGACGCCTCGCCGAGGCGTCCGCGAACAGCCCGGCGGGCCGTCCCTGCCTCGATATTTAGTTGCTCCTGCCTTGGGACGGTTGACGCGACCAAATGAGCGCTCGCATTCTGTTGGTCGAAGATGAAGTTGGCGTCGCGCTCGTCGTTTCAGACATGCTTCGCGCCGAAGGTCATCAGGTCGAAACGGTCAATGAAGGCAAGGAGGGGCTTCGCCGCGCAATCTCATCGAAGTTTGACCTGCTCATCCTCGATGTGATGCTGCCCGGCATGAGCGGGTTTGAAATCTGCCACGCCGCGCGCGAGCGGGGATTTGACGGCGCAATCCTGATGTTGACAGCAAGAGGCCAGATTCCCGACCGTGTTCAGGGATTGAAAACAGGCGCGGACGATTATCTTGTCAAACCGTTCGACCCGGATGAATTGCTCGCCCGTGTCGGAGCGCTGCTGCGCCGTGTCAATAAGGAACAACTCACGCCGGTGATGCACATCGAATTCGGCGATGTCCGGGCTGATTTTTCAAAAATGGAATTTTACAAGGCGGGTGTTTCCGTTTCGCTTGCGGCGAAGGAGGCGGAATTGCTGCGTTTTCTTGTCAATCATCGCGGGCAAATCGTCTCGCGCGAAAGCATTCTCAAAAATGTCTGGGAAGGTCAGCAGTTTATTACCGAACGCACGGTCGATGTCCACGTGGCATGGCTGCGGCAGAAGCTTGAGAACAATCCACAATCGCCTCGGCACATTTTGACAGCGCGCGGGGAGGGCTATCGGTTCAACCGGTAAATCAGGCAGTGCAGAGAACGCGCAAAACTAAAGACGCCTTTTACTGATTACTGGTCTGAGAAAGTAGGCGCTGGTGGGCCGCCATTGGCTTCGTGAATCAGCATGCCCGCAGCCTGCACTTCAGCCGGTTCCGGCGGACCCTGTGGTGTGGAAGGCCGGTAAGTTTGCGGCGTGTTCGCGCCCGAAAGTAGCGTGTTGGCAATTTGCGCTGCGGGATTGTTCGGAACCGTGCCGCCGACCATTGACGGCGCTTGATTGCCGGAAACGAATGCGTTTCCAGTGTAATTGCCGAGGTTTTCCATCACATTTGCACTGCCGCCGACAATAATTGCGGAGTTATTATTTCCAGCGGCGGCGGTTGCAGGTGGTGCTGCGGGCGGCATTACTGGAATTCGACGATTCCCAAACCCATTCCCGCCTGGAGTCGGCGGACCGCCGGGTCTTGCCGCCGGAGCTGAGCCTCCGCCTAGCGCAAAGCCGTTATTGGAAATCGTCAAAGTCATCGGTGTGCCAGTGTTGATGATATCGACTTCCTTTTTCTTGTCGCGAATGGCGACGATTTCAATGTCGCGGGATTTTTCGCCAGCCTGCAGCGCCAGATAAGCGGTGTTCGCGGGATCTTTTGCCGGCAAGGCCAGGAAAACCTCCATTTTACTGCCGATTTTTTGAAAGCCGGACAACATCACCTTCGGCAAATCGGGCGGTTTTTCCTTTTCAGCGGGAGGAGGCGGAGGCGGATTCAAATGAAAAACGTTCTTGTCGCTGATGATGGAATACGGATTGCCGTCGTCAGTGGTGGTCTCGGCAAAAGCCGTAGCGATGACCAAACCGCAGAAAGCGGCGCTTCCCAGGACAATGGCCATTTTCAATTTGGCACTCACTTTTGCAAAATATATCCGCATCCAACGAAAACACCAGTCGATTCTGATAGTTGCGCCCTGATTCCACACTGGCAACGCCCCTGACAGCTTGCGCACCCCACATAAGTATTCGACAATAAAAGTCGGCAGGTTGATGATTTAAAGCAAAAAAAATGGAAAAATGCCAAAATATCGTTGCTCAATTCAATCAAGGTTGCGCCTTCGCGAGCAATCCGGCTAATGTTGCCACAAAAATGAATTTAACTATCTGATTCCCAAACACTAACATCAGAAAATGCGCAATTTCTTCAATTCACCAATCAAGGCTAATCAAGCTCAATCAAGGTTCGCTGAAACTTACCCTTCGCCGTGTTCTCAAGCCTAAATCTGGTCAAATCCAACCTCCGCTTCCATGCCCGGAGCCATGTCGGCACGTTCCTCGGCGTTGCGGTGGCCAGCGCGATTCTTGTCGGCGCAATGGCTGTTGGCGATTGCGTTCGCGGCAGCCTTCACGATCTGGCGCTGGCCCGAATTGGCCGGGCGAGCTTCGCCGTCGCTTCCACTGACCGACTTTTCCGCTCTGCTCTGGCCGACGACCTGCGCGTCGATGCTTCCAACGGCCTCGCCGCCGCCGTCCTTCAATTGCCCGGTTCCGCCGCCGCACCCGACGATTCTGCCCGCGCGAATCGCGTGCAAATTCTCGGCGTTGACTCCCATTTTTGGGCAATGGCCCAGGAACCGCCTTCATTTTCAGAAATTCCGCCAGATTCAGTTGTCCTCAATGCGGCCTTGGCCCGCCAACTTCACGTCAAACCCGGTGACTCCGTCGTCCTTCACGTCCAAAAACCGTCCCTCCTCTCGCTCGAAGCCCCCATTTCGCCTCAGGAAGACGTTTCGACTGGGATTCGCGTAAAAGTCAGTTCCGTGGTCTCTGACACCCAGTTCGGGCGGTTCGGCCTGCAAGCCAATCAAGCCTCGCCAATGAGCGCCTTCCTCCCGATAACGTTTCTCCAGACCAAAGTCGATCAACCCGCCCAGGCAAATCTCCTTTTGACAGGCTCGCCGATGCCTGACCTCCAACGTCACTGGAAGCTGGCTGACGCCGATCTCGAATTTCGCGATGTCCCCGGCGGACTTGAATTGCGGACTGGCCGTGTTTTTATCGATCCGCCAACGGTCGCCGCCGCAACTTCAATCGCATCGAACCATGAACTAGTTTTGACATACTTCGTCAACGAACTTCGTGATGGCGCGAAAACCACGCCGTATTCAATGGTGACAGCCGCAGGCTCCCCGTTCGTTTCCAGCGATATGCGCGATGACGAAATCCTCATCAGCCAATGGCTGGCCGACGATCTGCAAGCCAAGCCAGGAGACGACCTGGCGCTGACGTATTTCGTTCTCGGCCCGGCGCACAAGCTCGACGAAAAGAGCGATCATTTCAAAATCCGCGGAATCCTTCCCGCTGGCGGCCCCGGCGATGATCGGACGTTGATGCCCGATTTTCCCGGCATCGCCAAAGCCGAGAAAACCGAAAATTGGGACGCCGGTTTTACAATTGACATGAAAAAGATTCGTCCCAAGGACGAACAATATTGGAAAAATTTTCGCGGAACCCCGAAAGCCTTCGTGACTTTGGCTGCGGGTCAACGCATGTGGGGCAATCGTTTTGGCAATGTCACTTCTATCCGTTTTCCCGCTCCCACCTCTCGCGCTTCGCTCGAACACGATCTGCTCGCGAAACTCACTCCGGCTTCGGTGGGTCTCACCGTCCTTCCTGTGCGTGAACAAGCCCTCGCCGCGAGTTCGCAAGCTGAGGATTTTGGCGGCTTGTTCATAGGATTCAGCTTTTTCCTTATTGTCGCCGCGTTGATTCTTCTCGCTCTATTATTTCATTTTGCGATGGAACGACGCGCTGTCGAAGTTGGCACGCTTCTCGCCGTCGGATGGCGACCGCGCCAAGTGCGTCGCTTGCTTTTGCTCGAAGGCACGGCAATTTCGCTTGCTGGCAGCTTCGTCGGGATAATCGGCGGCGTTTTATATGCAAGGGGAATTCTCTATGGCCTGACA
The DNA here is from genome assembly GCA_036501665.1 of Verrucomicrobiia bacterium. GTDB lineage: Bacteria > Verrucomicrobiota > Verrucomicrobiia > Limisphaerales > Palsa-1400 > DATAUD01. Next base: position 101,327 of record DASXZW010000046.1, on the reverse strand, counting down.
ACTTTGTGGAGCGCTGCCGTGGCCGAATCACCGCTCAAATTTCATGTCACCGCCGAAACTCTGATCTACGGCGGCCTCGCTGGAACCCTGATCGCTGTCGCCGTGATCTGGTTTGCGTTGCGAGGCCAGACGAAGCGCGCCGCCCGCGAATTGCTCGATCAAGGCAACGAAATGGAACGCGAAATTTCTTCCGCAGAACCGCGCCGACGCTGGGCGGGCATCGTGGCAATCGTCAGCGCCATTGCTGCTCTGGCGACGTCCGGCAGTGCGCTCGCAAAACACGATACTGCCGATGTCGAATCGTTTTTCGGCGCTGGGACACTTCTGCTTATTGCAGGAGTTGCGGCGGCAGCCTTTTGGCTCCGCAAGCTCGGGTCTCGCGTTGTCTCTCATCCGTTGACTCTCGGCGGATTGGGTTTGCGCGGTTGCACACGCCAGCGCAAACGCAGTGTTGCCGTCGTCGCCTTGCTGGCCAGCGGCGTGTTCCTGATTGTTGCGATTCAGGCATACAAACTTGATGCGCGCAACGACTCGCAACGACGCAGTTCCGGCACTGGCGGCTTCGCTTTCATCGGCGAATCTGCATTGCCGGTTGTCCAGGACCTGAATACGAAATCGGGTCGCGAATTCTTCGGCCTTGACGAACAACATCTCGCAGGGCTTTCAGTCGTTTCCCTTCGGGTCCACAACGGCGACGACGCGAGTTGCCTCAACCTGAACCGCGCCCAAACACCCCGCTTGCTCGGCGTCAATCCGTTCGATCTGCAATCTCGCGGCGCATTCACGCTTACCACGTCAAACGAAGATAAGAAGCCTTGGCTGCTGCTCAACCAAACAAGCGACGAAATTTCTGCGGTTGGCGATGAAGCGACCATCACCTGGGCGTTGCACAAAAAAATCGGCGACACTGTCACTTATACTGACGAGCAGGGCAAATCGTTCACAGTCCGCATCGTCGGCACGGTGGCCAACTCGATTTTGCAGGGTAGCCTGATTATTTCGGAAGCCAATTTCACGAAACATTTCGCCGGCGATGCCGGCTGGCGCATGTTTCTTATTGACGAATCGCCGGGCAATGCGACTGCGGCCAGCGCCGAACTCAGCCGGGCGTTGCGGGATCGCGGTCTTGAATTGACGCCCGCTGTGGATCGTCTAAATGCCTTTAACGCGGTGCAAAACACTTATCTCGATACGTTTGAAGTGCTCGGCGGACTCGGCTTGCTGCTTGGAAGCGTCGGGCTGGGCGTCGTAGTTTTGCGAAATGTCCTGGAACGTCGCGGCGAACTGGCGTTGATGGCCGCCGTCGGCTACCGCCCGAGAATTCTCCGACGCCTCATCATCAGCGAACACGCGGCGTTGCTCGGGCTTGGACTTGTCCTGGGCACCGCCGCTGCCGCGCTCGCCCTTCTGCCCGCCTTGCTTTCACCAACCACCCATTTATCCTTTGGCTCGATTGCGGCAGCCTTGGTTTTGATCCTCGTCAGCGGAATTTTTTGGACTTGGGCCGCCGCGCGATTGGCGTTGCGCGGGGAAATTCTGCGGGCGCTGCGAAATGAATAATTGAACCATGAAAATAATCGGCTGGGCTTTTATAGTATTGATAATTGGCGTCCTTTCCTCGCGCGCCGCAACGACGCTCTACGAAAACAATTTTGAAAAAGCCGCTCTCGACAAAGCCCCTGATGAGTTCCTGGTTCTCAACGGCGATTTCACCGTCAAAGATGACGCCGGGAATAAAGTCCTGGAATTGCCCGGCGCTCCGCTCGACACATTCGGCGTGCTCTTCGGCCCGACGACGAATGCCGGCGTCACAGTCAGCGCGCGGATTTTCGGAACCGGAAAAGGCCGCCGTTATCCGAGTTTCGGCGTCGGCCTCGACGGCCCCAGCGGCTACAAGTTAAAAGTTTCCGCGGCAAAAAACGCGGTGGAAATATTCAAAGGCGACGAATCCGCCGTCAACGTCCCGTTCGCTTGGAAATCCGGCACATGGACGATGTTCAAATTCCGAGTGCGCTCCATTAGCGCTGATCTCTGGAAAGTCGAAGGCAAAGTCTGGCCGCAAGGCGAATCTGAACCAGCGGACTGGACAATTTCCCTCGACGAAAAAACCGCTCCCCACCCCGGTCGCCCCTCGCTCTGGGGCGCCCCCTACTCCGGCACCCCAATCCGCTTCGACGATCTTTTATTGACAGCAGAATGAAAAACGAATCGCCCGCAAACTTTCGTAGCGTCGCTCAAATGGCGATGAGCCGCATTGAGCGCACCTTTCAAATTGACGCTGCGACTGCCACTACGCGTGACCAGAAGTGAATCGACGAAGCTATTGCCAGCGGTCCTAAAACAGCATTGACGAGGAAGGAAATGGACGACATCCGCGTCCACATATTGGGTAAGACGAAATGAGGCTCTCAGAACGAAGCGCTTCCGACGATGACAGAGTTCTCCTACCGAAACGCGAAGCGTCGTGGAGTGCGGTAGTCCTCTACCGCTTTCACACCATCAAATGTCTGATCCACCGGACGGTCTCAATAGGCGCACATCCACCGCATCCATCCCCGCCGAACGAATTGCCTGCAAACCAAGGTCGGTGTCCTCGTAGGCCCGACAGAATTGGGGAGGCACACCGATCCGTCGCGCCGCTTCGAGGAATATATCCGGCGCGGGCTTTTGCCTCTTTACGTCTTCGCTCGTCACTACTGCATTGAAAAGATGCCGGATGCCCAAATGCTCCAACACCTCGACGATGTGCGCCTGAAGTCCGCCCGACGCCACCGCCATCGGAATCTTTCCGTAATTCTGCCGCGCAATTTCCACCACGGCAGCCACTGGTTGAACATCCCGGATGTAAGGAATATATTCGGCCTCTTTCTCCTTGGCTACCGCCAGCGGGTCCAATTGCCTCCCCTGCTCGTCCCCAAGCATCTTCAAAATGTCCCGCGAAGGCACGCCTCCGAGCGCGTAAAACCGTTCCTCCGGGAAATGAAGCTGGTAACGTTTGGCAACAACCTGCCAGGCCCGCCAATGCAGCGGCATTGTGTCCGCGAGAGTTCCATCACAGTCAAATACTAAGCCTTGTGGAATCATATGTTTGGAATTCAGAATTCAGAAGCCTGAATCTTCGTATTGGACAAATTTTGATTTCATAGCTTTAATGTCGCTAGGCGCTGCTCCAAATCATCCGCCATCAAAGGCTCAATGATCCCGTCCAGGTCTCCATCGATGAACGTCGGCAGATTATAAATCGTCAGCTCGATGCGGTGATCGGTCACGCGGTTCTGCGGAAAATTATACGTGCGAATCCGTTCATTGCGTTCACCGGTGCCGACCTGTTCCTTTCGGCGAGCGGCGTAAATGGCATTTTCCTTCGCGATCTTTATTTCTAGCAACCGCGAGCGAAGCACTGTCATCGCCCGGGCTTTATTCTTCTGCTGCGAACGCTCGTCGGCGCACCGGACCATCATGCCCGTCGGTTTGTAAATGATTTGCACCGCCGAATCCGTCGTATTGACACCCTGTCCACCTTTTCCCGAAGCGCGGCAAACGTTAATTTCCAAGTCCTCCGGGCGAATCTGTATGTCCACTTCTTCCGCTTCCGGCAACACCGCAACCGTCGCCGTGCTCGTGTGAATTCGCCCCTGCGCCTCGGTTGCGGGAACGCGCTGCACTCGATGCACCCCGCTCTCGTATTTCAAGCGTTTGAAAACGTCCGCGCCTGTGACGCCAAAAATGACTTCCCGAAATCCGCCCAGGTCCGAAGGGCTGCTGTCCATCGGCTCGACTTTCCAACCGCGATCCTCCGCGTAGCGCGTGTACATGCGAAAAAGGTCCGCCGCAAAAAGCGCCGACTCGGACCCGCCGGCCCCCGCGCGAATTTCAATGATCGTGTTGCGCGAATCCGCAGGATCGGGAGGCGCGAGGCCCATTTGCACCTGCTTTCCGAGTTTCTGTTCCTTGACTTGGAGTTCGGCAATCTCCTCGCGGGCCAACTCGGCCAATTCGCTGTTCTCTGGTTCGGTTTTCAGCAATTCAGCGTGCGCCGCCAAATCATCGACCGTCTTGAGATAGCGTTCGCCGACGTCAGTTTGCTCCTTGAGCCGCGAGTATTCGCGCGACATTTCCTGAAACCGCATCGGATTCTCAAAAAGCTTCGGATCGCTTAAGGCAGCCTGGACTTCCTCAAGACGGCGCGTGAACTTTTCAATGTGCGGACGGAGGTTCATTTTCCTTCAGAGCTTGACGGAAAAATACAACCCGCCCGGCAAGGCGAAAACCTCGGCGGGCGGGTGAGGAAAAACGGAGCTACTTCTTCTTTTTCTTGGCGGCGTTGGCGGCCTGCGCGGCTTGCGTCTTGACCATGCGCTGCTGGAACTTATCGACACGCCCGGCGGTATCGACAAACTTCTGCGTGCCGGTGTAGAACGGATGGCAAACGTTGCAAATGCCGACCATCAGGCTCGGCTTGGTGGAGCGGGTCTTGATGACGTTGCCGCAGGCGCAACGAATCTCCGACTCATTGTATTTCGGATGTAAATTCTCTTTCATAAAAACAAGGCCGCACAACCTAACAGCGTTCCCGCCTTTGACAAGCCTTTTATTTTGAGAAAAAGCCGCGCCGCGCGCCTCTGTGCCTGTGGCGCTCCACCTTGATCGCCCCGGCACCGCTGTGAAGTGCAGCCCAAATCTGTTCTGCCCCCCTCCCCGCCAAGTCGCCCCTATTAGGAATTGCTGGTCGCGCTCTCGGCTTCTTGGCGGATGCTTAATCTCGAACTCAATGAGCCGTGCGCTCCGGCCAATAGAAAAATCGCGCCAAGACCTGCATAGGAAACCGCCGCGCCTAACGGCATCACACCCGGCTTCAGACCGCGCAAAACTGCGGCAAACGCAATAACACCGAGACCCATCGCGACCGGAATCCCGGCTGACAAAACCATTGCGGTGAACTGATGACTCGATGGTCGCGCAATTTGGCGACAAAGGCTAATGGTCGCACCCGCGAATAGAGCAACTGACATCAAGACATCCTGCTCATTTACTACATGATATCGGCCATAAAACAGGGAAAACCATACAGTACATCGGATATATAATTGTGAAAACCACACAGTACCAGCGGTAATCAAGAAACACACGATTGAGGAAATCGTTAAAATGAGATGCCGCTTTTTTACCACAAGAGATGCGATGAACGTTATAGCGTTTACTGGAAACGCAACCGCCCAAAGCAACATTATCAAGAGCAGTTGTCCCGGGTCGCACATTCATTGAAATATTGGCCAATGTGTTGGCTTATGTCACGTTCTAATGGAAATTCTATCCGGCTGGCTTCCCGTGAGGCCGGCAAGTCGCGCCGCTTAGGAATTGTTTTTGAAGAATTGCGTTTAGGTTGTAACATTAGGGCGTTCATAATGAGTAATACCCTCGCACCAGAACCTATTCTGCGGGCATCGCTTCGAGTTCTCCATGTTGCAGCTTTCACCACGCGCAATTGGACGTTGACCGAAGAAATTTCTCGAAAGCAGATCCATGAATTATGGGAGGCAATTCACGAAATTCCCGATTTGATCAAACGCTGGCGTGGGGATGAGAGCCTTCCAGAGTTGAGGATGTATTTGAAGGAATATGACCGGCGATGGAGTTCTCCGAAGCTCGAAGAGATTTTTGATAAGGCACTAAACGGCCAAGGTTAATTCTATCCCATTGTAGCCCGCGTGATGTTTTTGCCCCAACTCCCGTCAACGCAGCTCGATCAGTCGTTCGCCCTCTTGAAGCTTTTGGACAACGAGCGGCAGTAGCAGGTCGAACCATTTTAATAAGGCGCGTTTTGATGAATTGCCGACGCGCAACCAAACAACTGACGGGCCAAGGCGGCCACGTCGAACCCATTCTGCGAAATCCTCGTCCTTGGTGATAATCGCCGCCCCATGTTGCCCGGCATCATTCCAGACGGGATTGTCCTTGCTTTGAGCAAGACCGACGTCGAAAACGTGTTCGGCTTGGTGTCCCTTTTCTTGAAGCCAACGAGACAGTGCGGAAGGCAATTGCGAGTCAACGAGAAAGCGCACCGAACTAGCCGTTGACCAGCACCGGGTAATTCACTTGCTCCGCGGCAAATTCAAGGCTCGCCCGAATATCCTCTGGTTCGAGGAATGCGTAATCCTCCAGGATTTCAGATTCCGGCACACCGACCGCGAGCATATCAAGCACGTCTTTTACGCGAATCCGATAGTGGCGAATGCAAGGTCTTCCGCCACATTGTTCCGGGTCGAATGTGATGCGATCCGCGTATTTCACGCGAACACCTTAACCCTGTTCTCTCTACCGCTCAAGTAATGGTTTTGTGCTGGAAATCAAATCAGCATCACGCGCGATTGGAATCGAGATCTTCCTGGAATACCGTTTACATCGACAGGAAATTGCGGATGATCTGGCGGCCGTTGTCGGTCAGAATGCTTTCGGGGTGGAACTGCACGCCCCAGACCGGATATTCCTTGTGGCGGACGCCCATGATTTCGCCCTCGTCGGTTTCAGCGGTGATTTCCAGGCAATCGGGAATTGTTTCCCGTTTGATCACCAGCGAATGATACCGCGTCGCCGCAAACGGGTTCGGCATGTCCTTGAACAGTCCGAGTCCATCGTGTTTGATCTGCGACGTTTTCCCGTGCATAATGCGGTAATTGACAATGACTTCCCCGCCAAAGGTGTAACCGATGCACTGGTGCCCGAGGCAAACGCCAAAAAGCGGCGTCTTCGGCCCAAACGTGCGGATGATGTCGTTGGACAACCCCGACTCGCGCGGAGAACACGGTCCGGGAGAAACCAGGATTCGCTCCGGGTTAAGATCGCGGATTTGGTCCAGCGAAATCTGGTCATTGCGCCGCACTTCCAAATCCACGTTCATCTCGCCCAAGTATTGAACGATGTTGTAAGTGAACGAATCGTAATTATCGATGACCAGAACCATTTCGCACCCAAGGTCAGTCGATTTCCCAAATTTTGCAAGGCAAAGAGCCAGACGTGCGCATCTTGACACTGCTACGTTGAACAACTGTGGAAGGGGATATCTCTTCCCTCTCCTTGCCGCTACTGCGGCGGGGAGAGGGACCGAGGGAGAGGGGTTTGTTCACATTTGATTTCTATTATGCCTCCTCTCCCCACCCCTCTCCTCCGCTGGCGCGGAAGAGAGGGAGAAAATCTCCCATCCTTCGATGTAGCAGTGTCAATACGCGGGCATGGCCGGTCAAAATGGCTTGGCAGATTTAGCCTTGGGTGATTAAATGAATGCACAACCCCACACCAAGTTGATGCAAACCATCGGGAGTTCTGACTTATGCAAAAACATGCGCCTCATGATATTCGTAACTTCGCGGTCGTCGGGCACGCTTCCAGCGGCAAAACCACGTTGACGGAAGCGATGCTGGCAACCGCCGGCGTCATCGGACGGATGGGCCGAATTGCAGACGGCTCGACCGCCTCCGACTATCACGTCAGCGAAAAGCAGCGCAAAATCTCCGTCCAAACTTCACTTCTTCGCGCGGAATGGATGGGGAAGAAATTCAATATACTCGATACGCCGGGTTATCTGGATTTCATCAGCGAAGGGTTGAGCGCCTTGCGGGTCGCGGATTTCGCGTTGGTCGTCATTCACGCGCAACACGGCGTCGGCGTCGGCACGGAGCGCGTCTGGAAATTTGCCACGGATTTCGGCATTCCAAAAATCCTGGTCATCACGGCGATGGACAAACTGAATTCCCATTTCGACGAAACGCTCGCCGCCGCGCGGGACCAATTTGGCGCAGGCGTGTTTCCGATGAATCTCCCGATCAACGCCGGCCCCGGCTTCGATCAGGTGCTCGATGTCTTGCGCAACGAAATCGTGACCTACGAACCTGACAGCGCACGCGGAAAATACACCGAAGTCTCCGCGAACGATTATTGGCAGGCCAAGGTTAAACAGCTTCACACCGAATTGATCGAGCACATCGCCGAATCCGACGACACGCTTCTGACAAAATACCTGGATCAAGGCGGATTGTCCGAGGAAGAATTTCGCGCCGGGATTCACACAGCAGTGCAAAGCCAGCATTTCATTCCGCTCTTCTGCGCTTCGGGCGAAACCAACGTTGGCGTGGCGCGTTTGATGGATTTCATCGCCAAGTACGGTTCCTCGCCGGTTGATCGAAAGCGTTATGCGGCTCTTGACGCTGTTGACGGCGTCGCGGAAGTACGTTTGACCGATCCGGAACCAGTCGCGCACGTTTTCAAGACGATGGCCGAAACGCATTTCGGCGAATTGTCGTTTTTCCGCGTTTATTCAGGGTCGCTCAAACCCGGAATGGAACTTTACAACGCCGACCGCCAGATCACCGAGCGCATCGGCCAGATTTATTTGCTGAATGGCAAAGACCGCTCGACCACGGATGAATTGGGCGCGGGGGACATCGGAGCCACAGTCAAGTTAAAGGATACGCATACGGGAAATACCTTGTGCTCGGCGGGCCGTCCGGTGCGCCTTGCGAAGGTTCAGTATCCACAGCCGACGATCCACGCCTCTTTGGTGGTCACAGCGAAGGGCGAGGAGGACAAGGTCGCTGCTGGAATGGCCGCGTTGCACGAGGAAGACCCGACCTTTCTGCATCGCGTCGATTCGGAATTGCATCAAACCATCATTTCCGCGCAGGGCGAGCTGCATCTGGAAGTGATTGTTGACCGATTGCGCCGCCGCTTCAACGCGCACGTCGAATTGGGCGAACCCAAAGTGCCGTACCGCGAAACGATCAAGACCACAGGCGACTCGAAATACCGCCACAAGAAACAAACCGGCGGCGCCGGTCAATTTGCGGAAGTATGGATGAGAATTGAGCCGTTGCCGCGCGATTCAGGCGTGGAATTCACGGAATCGTTGTCGGGCCAGAATGTGGACCGGGTTTTTGTGCCGTCGGTTGAAACCGGCGTGGAGAACGCGTGTCGTGAAGGCATTTTGGCGGGCTATAAAGTCATGGACGTGAAGATTGATTTCTACGACGGCAAAATGCACCCGGTCGATTCCAAAGACATCGCTTTCCAGATTGCCGGATATTTCGCGTTTAAGGAATCGTTCATGAAAGCGCACCCCTGCCTGCTCGAACCGATTCACCATATCGAAGTCCGAATTCCCGAAGATTGCCTCGGTAAAGTGATGGGCGACGTTTCCAGCCGGCGCGGCAGAATTCTGGGAATTGATGCTGACGGAAAATTCCAGGTCATCCGCGCCGAAGTCCCCGCGCGCGAGCTTTACAAATATTCAAGCGTCATCCGTTCGCTGACAGGCGGCCGCGGCGTGCATACTGAGCGCTTGGATCACTACGCCGAAATGCCCCGCGAAATGGAACAGCGCGTCATCGAAGAAGCAAAAAAACGAAAAGCTGAGGCGCAGGCAAAGTGAGTCTGGCCTTCATTTTGGTGGTGACGGTTTGAGGAGGCTTTGGAGAGCGGCTTGTTGCTCCGGGGTTGTCAGGTACGGCGTGAGTTGAGACGGGTCCGACGGTTGTTGTCCGTTATTCGCATTCATATAGGCTTGCACCGCAGGCACCAGGAGGCTTTGCGGGTTAGTCCAAGCGTTCCACCTCGGTGGCACATTGGTTCCCGAAGGATTCATGCCACCCCAACCGTCCGCGCCGACGGCGTAACGGACGTCGTAATCAGAATCCACTGCGGCGGCCTGCGTGATTACCATCGGGCCAGCGCCGACACTTGGCACAGCGCTGGCGGGAGCAATCTCCCAACGTTGCAAGATTGAATCGTCCACCGGGGGATTGAAGTAGGGTTGCAACTGGGAGAGATCGGTGGGAAACCGCCCGTTGTTGGCCTGGGCGAATTGGTCCAGCGCCGGTTTTAGTTCCGATGAAATGAACGCCGATTCCGCGGCGCCGCGCAAGCCACCCAGCGCCTTTCGGTAATCCTCCTCAGTTTTTAGATCCCCTTTGGCTGCGTTGAGCCAATCCTGCTCGGTCAGGTACTGAAACTCGGGGATTCTGGATTTTGGCATTTGTTCCAGTCTTTGTTTGAGTTGATTTACGCGGGCCAGCCACGATTTTGCCGCCAATGCAGTTGGATCATTATCGGATTGCGAATTGCTATTCCGCAATCGCTCGACCTCGCTACGCAGTCGGGGAAGGTCGGCAAGATCACGTCGCAACATGTCGTTTTGCGAGCGCAACTCGGCCAATTGCCGGTTGGCATCGTCAAGTTGCTGGCGCAATTGATCGCTTTGATCGGCAGCGGCAGCGGGAGCGGGCTGCTGGCGTAGCGCCTGCATTTGTTCCTCCAAGTCAGAGGCGCGATGCGCTTCGTACAAGCCAGTTCCAACGGCGGTGGCCAAAGCCGCGCCAATAACTGCTTTTTGTATCGTGGTCATGGCGAGAGTTTTGTAATTGCGATTGATCCGGCCAAGGAAGCGCCCGCGCCCGAAATGGCGGCGCTGGCCAGAATCGCCGCTTTTAATCCGACGGGCGCAGATTGAACTGCATTTGCGGAAATAATCGCGCCAAGCGCCCCAACACCAACAGCGCGCCCCTGTTTCGCGAAAAATTCGCGCAATTGCTCCAGCGCCCGGCTCACCCGCTTTTGCGCGGCGTCTTCAGAAGTTCCGAGTGTCTGCCCAACTTCGCGCAAACTCTTCTCCTCAAAGTAACGCAGCAGGATCGCGGTGCGATCGGTTGTATCCAGCGTCTCCATCGCTTCATCCAGCAAAGGCTCGATTGCGGTCCAGTCCGCGGAATTTGCGCTCATGTTCATCATGTCCAAAGCGATTTGCTCGCGACGCTGCCGCCGGGATTCCCGACGCACCACGTCGATGGCAGTGCGACGCGTCACTTGATAAAGCCAGGCGGTCAAAATGGTTTTTAGCTCAAGCTTGCCGGCATTTGCGGCAAGATCGGTGAATACGGACTGCGCCACTTCTTCGGCCAATTGCGGAGAGCGCACCTGGCGGAGAGCGGCCGAATAAACCAGTTTCAAATGGCGATCCAGCAATGCTGCAAAGGCGTCCTGCCGGTTTTCCCGCGCGAATTGATCCAGTAATTCCAGATCGCTCATCATTTTAAAGGATATCGCCGCCGGTCCTCGAAATCCGACAGGAATTGTTTAAAAATCTCGTGCTTCCTAATCTTACTCTTAATCGTAATCCTAATCGGTCTGATTCGACGGAGATTAGGAGTAGGATTGCGATTAAGATTAGGGAAAAATAGAACTTAAATATTCTGCGCAAAGGACATTAGGAGCACGTATTCCGTCATGATCGTCCGTAAGGCCGCTACGACTGCTTCGACTTGCAAATCCATCGGCGCTTTTTGCGGCGTCTCGAAAACGATTTCAAACGGTTCCGGCGACATTTCCTTTGGCGCACCCAAGACCCCTTCGTAATGCCGCGAAATGATTCCGTCCCGGGCGGCAAATCCGTCGATGGTGGCGCCGATGTTTCGCGGCAAAATTTTTCCCGCCACTTCCAAGGCTGGCCGCAACAGGTTTTCGGTCAAGGTATGCCCGCGAACGAACCCATAGATGCCGTCGCTGGTGTCATCGGCATGAAGCTGGATCAGCCCATCGAAATGGCTGCTGCGCAATTCGTTTTCCAGGATTTGTACTTCCGGTTCTGCGGAGCCTCGCCAGAATTCGCGGTTCAAATCCTTGCCGCGCCGCGATTCCCGCGTGTTGTCCTCGAAACCGGTCGGGTTGCAAATGGGATATGCCTTGACGTGATAATTTGCGGCCCATTCCGGCTGTTGGGCCAATTCCAGCAACAATTTGACAATTGCCAAAGCGCCCGCGGGTTCATCCCCATGAATGGCCGCAAATATCCCCAGTCGAATCGGGTCCGCGTCGCCGGAAGCGCAAACAGTTATTCGCGGCAGGGAATAAGGTTCACCATTGATCTCAAACGGCAAAAAGTCCGACTGAATTGTGTCTGAGGATTCCAGCGGTTCCAAAACGCGGCGCAAAGAACGGCGTCCAGTCCTGGCGAACACTTGTGTCAGCGCGCAGTAATCCATGAATGAAATAAAATAAGCACATCAACCTGCCTTCCAAGCAAGTTCTCTATGGCCAACCAAACAGATGAGCGCAGAGGATCGCGCTGAACGCTACGCGCTCAAGTTCAGGAGTTGAACCAACGACAATTTTACCCGCTTAAGTTCGTCCGGCGTCAACGCTCCAAGTCGAGATTCGAATCGAGCCAGGGAAATGGGTTGCACTTGTTGGAGGTGAAAAACCCCGGGACTTTTTAGAAATGGCTTTGGGATGTTCAACTCCCATCGATTCCCGCGCACTGCGGTCGTGTGAGGAATTACCAAAAGCAGAGCCAATTCGTCGTCCCTTGGAAAATCGCTCAATATGAGCGCGGGGCGGACTTTCGCAGCCAATCCGAAATCCACCCGCCAAATTTCACCGGGCAGCGCGCTTCTCATCATCCTCTGCTTCCATTGCGTCAAGCATTTGAAAGCGTTCCAGCGCCCGCTGGTCGCATTCGGACAGAGTCGCGGCATCCTCCTCGGCTTCGATAATGCATCGCATAATTTCCCGCCGCGCTTCGTGAGACAGCTTCGGAATTTCCGCTATAATCTCAGCTCTGCTCATGCCAACACGGTATTCGTCAGGGGCTTTTCAGTCAAGGGGTTGAAGCGGCCCAACTTGCCGTCAAACCAATTTAGCCGCAACACTCTGCGAATGTTTGTAGTGCATTCCCTCACAATAATAATAAGTTGCCATTGGCCCGACTGGCGATATAGTTGGCAGAGTGAGACTCGGCTCATTACTTAAATCTCTGGCGGTGGCGATCTTCCTGATTGCAATCGGTAACGGTTGCGGCGGGTTTAACGCTACTCCAGCCTGGTCGCCATTGTCGTTGTTTTTGCCAGGCATTGCTCAGAATAAGCAGCCCGCCCCGCATTCTCCGTCCACAAATGCACCGGTTGAGACTCACGGGGTTTTGGCATCGGTTAACTAAAAAATAAAATATGCGATTTCCACTCGCTTTGACGGCGAAAATTGCCGCGCACATTGTCAAACACAAGGTTCGGCGCACTCCAAAATTTGCGGTCGTGCTCCAACTCGAACCGCTCCACACCTGCAATCTCACCTGCACCGGCTGCGGGCGCATTCGCGAGTACTCCACCAGCCTCAAGGACATGATGTCGCTGGAAGATTGCCTCGGCGCGGCGACAGAGTGCGATGCCCCGATGGTTTCCATTTGCGGCGGCGAACCGCTGATTTATCCCAAGATCGAAGAACTGGTGGCCGGATTGCTCCAACAGGGGCGCATCGTCTATGTCTGCACGAACGGAATGTTCATGCGCAAGAAGATGAAGGATTATCTGGCGAGCGTCTATAACACCGGGTTGGAGGCGACACTTTCCAAGCTTCTCGGTGAAAAGCTCATTTCGGAGAAGGACATCGAAACCATTCGCAAAGGCAAATCAGACGGACGCCCGGTGATCCGCCCGACCAAGTGGATGTATTGGAACGTTCATATTGACGGACTGGAATACACGCATGATCTCATTGTTGAACGCGAAGGCGTCTTCAAGGAATGTGTTGAAGCAGTTCGCATGGCGAAAATTATTGGCTACCAGGTGGCCACGAACACGACGGTTTACAAGGAAACCGACGCCGCCGAAATCGAGAAGATGTTCGAGTTCTTTTCCTCGATGGAAGTCAATGGACACACGATTTCGCCCGGTTACGAATATGACGCGGCCAAGAAGGACATGGTCAAGCGGCTCGGCAAACAGCCCGAGGATTTCTTCCTGACTCGCAAGATGACCCGCGAGAAGTTCGCCAAGATCGAGGAATGGGGCCAGCGCTTCACAATTTTCGGCACTCCGGGTTACCAGGAATTTCTCGCCGGCAAACGAGAGTTGACCTGCACCGCCTGGGCCATTCCCACCCGCAACGTTCGCGGCTGGAAGGCGCCTTGTTACCTGATGACGGACGGACATTATCCGGCCTACCAGGAAATGTTGACGAAAGTCGATTGGAACAAATACGGGGTCGTCGAAGGAGTGGCGCGCGATCCTCGTTGCGAAAACTGCATGGTGCATTGCGGTTATGAACAGAGCATTGCCTTGAGCAGCAGCACGCGCGATATGGTGCAGAATTTTGCGTTCAATTTCGGCGCGAAGCCCAAACCGTATTATGCCGGCAAATCGGTCAACGCCTTCAACGGTGTTTCGATTGGCAAAGGACACCTCGCAGAAGCCAAGGCGGCGATCAACGCCCCGGCGGCCTCGTGCGGCACGGGAGATTCATCGCAACGCGAAGAACTCCTCGCGAAAATCGCCAAGAAGAGCGGCCACTCCTAAAAGTATTTATTGACAGTATTCGGTTGCAAGTGAATCAATGAAGACCCTATTTCTTTCTCCACCGAGTTTTGACGGTTTTGACGGCGGCGCGGGAGCGCGTTACCAGGCCCGGCGCGAAGTGACTTCGTTCTGGTATCCGACGTGGCTGGCCCAACCGGCGGCGCTGGTGCCGAACAGCCGTTTGCTCGATTGCCCGCCGCACGATATCGACGTTAAAAAATGTCTCGAAATCGCGCGCGATTACGATCACGTCGTAATCAATACCTCCACGCCGTCGTTGAAAAACGATTGCAAGGTTGCCGAGGCGATCAAACAACAGAGGCTCGAGACAAAAATCGGCTTTGTCGGCGCTCATGCGGCGGTGCTGCCAACAGAGACTTTGAAGGCGTCCACATCCATCGATTGGGTCGGACGCAAGGAATTCGACTTTACATGCAAGGAAGTTTCCGAGGGCCGCCCGTTGGCCCAGATCGACGGACTTTCTTATCGAAATTCCGAGGGTAAGATTGTCCACAACAAAGAGCGCGAGATGATCTCCAACATGGATTCGCTTCCGTGGGTGGTTGATACTTACAAGCGCGATTTGCAGATCGAAAAGTATTTTATCGGTTATTTGCTGCATCCCTACCTGAGCCTCTACACAGGTCGCGGATGCCCGGCGCAATGCACGTTTTGCCTCTGGCCGCAGACGATTGGCGGCCATAAATACCGCGTTCGCTCCCCGGAAAATGTCGCAGGCGAAATGGCCCACGCGAAGAAATTGTTTCCGCAAGTGCAGGAATTTTTCTTTGACGACGACACATTCACCGCCAATTTGCCGCGCGCCCGCGAAATCGCCAAGAAGCTCGCGCCCCTAGGCTTGACCTGGTCATGCAACAGCCGCGCGAATCTTGATTACGATACGATCAAATCCTTCAAGGATTCCGGGCTGCGTCTATTCCTCGTCGGTTACGAGAGCGGCAACCAGGAAATTCTCAATCGCATCAAGAAAGGCATTCAATTGGACGAAGCCCGGCGCTTTACCAAAGCCTGCCAGAAAGCCGGCGTCGTCATTCACGGCACTTTCATTCTTGGACTCCCAGTGGAAACGCAGGAAACCATCGAGCAAACGATTCGTTACGCGATGGAATTGGATGTTTTCAGCATTCAAGTCTCGCTGGCCGCACCTTATCCGGGAACGGAACTGTTCGATATGGCGCGGCAAAACGGCTGGTTCGCGAAGAAAGACAAAACCGACATCGTTCATGGCGACGGCTTCCAACAAAGCGCACTGGAATATCCCGGTTTGAGTAAAGACGAAATTTTTGAGGCCGTGGACCGGTTTTACCGCGCCTATTATCTTCGTCCGAAACCGATTCTGCGGATCATCAAGACGATGCTCGAGGATAAGGACATTTTTGTGCGCCGCTGCCGCGAAGGTTACGAATTCTTCAAGAGCCTGCGCCAACGCAAAGTTGATCTCGCCGCCGCCCGGGCTGTCCAAGCGACGGCGTAGCCTGATTCGTCGCGATTGAACTTGGGAGCGCGGTCGTCCCGACCGCCGCCAGTCGGCGTCCCGCCGACTGGTTCTGCTAGCTTTTTTATTTGTCCGACGGTGAACGCCCCAAAGACCCGGATGCCTTCGGCGAGACGCCGAAGACGGCGGTCGAGACGACCGCGCTACCCCAACCGAATGAATACGCTTAAACGGTCCAACCTTGGCGATCCTCCCGTTTGAGCCACTTGTTGAGTTCGGGAATGTTCGTCACCTTCATGTTTGCGCTGTCCCATTCCACAAGATTGTTCGGGCCGGCATGTTGAGCCAGATTTCCCAGAAGCGTGAATTCGGTCAAACGCGCTCCGTATTCAAACGGCGTCGCCGTGTCAGTTCGTCCAGCGCGGCAGGTTTCGATGAAATTGATGAACGGATTTGGATTTGGCCGCGGCAATGAAATGGGCGGCTGCTTTATCTCGTTCATTTTTTCGAGCGGTAGCACGTGCATTTTCCCACCGTAGGTTTGCGTAAAGATGATTCCCTTGTCGCCAATGTAAAGACTGCCGCTGTCGCCACGATCCAATTCTTCATCGGGATACTTCTCCTTCAATTCCGCCATGATCGGGGGAAAGTTCCGCGCGCTGCCGCGAGCCGCGTGAAGTCCGCCTGACGCTTCGTCCTTGGTGGTCGCATTCAATCCCTCGTACCAATACGCCTTTAAAGGCGGCATCCCCTCGCGTGCGGGAAGGTCCCACCGGACACGGCTTCCGAGCGGATAACGCTCGTCGGAACCACCGCGCACGTATTCCATTTCAACGCTTGTGACATGTTCGCCGTGAAGCGCCCAATAGACGCCCTCCAGCACATGGCAACCCATGTTGCCAATCGACCCGTTGCCAAAATCATACCAGCCGTGCCATTCATGCGGATGAAGGTCGGAGTGGTAATCACGATAAGGCGCCGGGCCAATCCACGAATCCCAGTGCATCCCTTCCGGCACGGGCAGTGTTGGAGGACGCGGCCCAATTCCGCCATTCGCACGGTCAGTCCAGCTATGGGTTTCAGTAACGTTACCGATAACGCCACCCCAAATGAACTCGCAAAGCCGCCGATATCCGCCTTCGCAATGCCCTTGATTTCCCATTTGCGTGGCCACTTTGTTATAATGCAAGGACGCCTCGCGCAACTTGCGGGCCTCGGAAATATCGTGGGTCAGGGGCTTTTCGCAATAAACGCTTTTGCCAGCCTGCATGGCCAGCATTGCCGCCGGGGCGTGGTGATGGTTTGGCGCGGCGATGAAAACGACGTCGATTTGTCCCGCGATCTTGTCAAACATAACACGGTAATCCGAAAACGCCTGAACGTCGCCTGTGTCGATTTGGTGCTTGTCCTGAAACCACTTTCGCTTGCCGGCGATTTGCCTGTCGTAAGGGTCCACCATGGCGACCAGCTTTTGTTTCTGGCTTGCGATGGCCTGTTCCAGATGCGTTTCGCCGCGCCCGCCGCAGCCAATCTGGACACATCTCAAAGTGTCGCTGGGTTCACGGGCGGACAGGATGCCTGGAAAAGCGAGGAATTTTGCAGTAGAGGCCGCGCCGACGGCTAACGCGGCCCGCTTGACGAATTGACGGCGGTGCATTTTGGGTTTCATAGATTAGGTCCACAAGTTAGACTTCGAGGATGGCTTGTCCATTCAAAAAGCGGCTCGCATCCGCTCTTGCGATTTTCCTAAGCGCGTCAATTCAATGCGTCTTTGCCGCCAATGACATGAACGCCACCACTGATGATCCTTACCTCTGGCTCGAAAACGTGGACAGCGACAAAGCGCTCGCATGGGTTCACGAACGAAATGCGGTCAGCAAAACGAAGCTGGAATCGTCGCCCGGTTTTTCCGCATTGCAGAACCGATTGTTGACGATCTTCGATTCCCGCGAACGGATTCCGTCCGTCGCGAAAATCGGAAAGTTTTATTACAACTTTTGGCGCGACGATAAAAATGTTCGAGGCCTGTGGCGGCGCACAACTCTTGAAGAATACAAGAAACCAAACACCGCCTGGGAAACCGTTCTCGACATTGATCAATTGGCGTCGAAGGAAAAGGAAAACTGGGTCTGGCACGGCTATACTGTTTTGGAACCGAGCTACGACCGATGCCTGATTGAACTTTCGCGTGGAGGAGCGGACGCGGCGGTCGTGCGCGAGTTCGACTTGACGATGCTCCAATTCGTCACGGACGGTTTCACGGCGCCAGAGGCCAAGACGGACGTTTCGTGGCATGATCGCGACACGATTTACATCGGGTCGGATTTTGGCCCGGGATCTCTGACGAGTTCGGGATATCCTCGAGTGATAAAGCAATGGCGGCGCGGAACACCGTTATCCGAAGCGACCACAATTTTCGAGGGAAAACCGGAGGACGTTGAGGTTGGCGTTTCCGTCGATCACGATCATGGAGAGGTCTATGAAATGATCAACCGCGGCGTGACATTTTTCAGCGGCCAAACATTTCTTCATCGCGGCGATCAATGGGTGCGCCTGGAAAAACCGGACGACGCCACTGTGAGGACATTCGGGAAATTCATCCTTCTGGAGTTGCGCACCGATTGGAGCGTCGGCGGAAAAACGTTTATTGCCGGTTCGCTGTTGGCCGAGAACATGGAGGATTTCCTGAAAGGGTCGCGTGATTTTTCCATCGTATTTCGCCCCACTGAGAGGTCTTCGCTTTCCGCGATAACCGCAACCAAAAATTATTTGGGTTTGACAGAACTGGAGAATGTTCACAGCAAGCCGTATTGGTTGCGTTATGAGCAAGGCGAATGGAAACGAACCCCGACGATACCGACGGCCTTCGGAACAGTGAGCATCAGCGGCATCGACGAAAATGATTCGGACGATTACTTCATGACGCTGACGGACTTCCTGACTCCTTCGAGCCTTTACCTAGGTGTCGCGGGTAAGCCAGGAACGGAAGCGCTCAAGGCGCTGCCATCATTTTTCGACGCCCAGGGATTAGAGATTCAGCAATTCAACGCGACATCGCGGGATGGGACGCGGGTCCCTTATTTTCAGGTCGGACGCAAAGGGCTTCAATTGGAGGGAACCAATGTCACGTTATTGAACGGCTACGGCGGATTCGAGATTGCGATGTTGCCAAACTATAATCCGGTCATCGGCACGTCGTGGCTGGAACGCGGCGGCGTTTATGTGCTGGCGAATATTCGCGGCGGCGGCGAATTCGGCCCCAAATGGCACGAAGCCGCACGAAAGCAAAATCGCCAGCGCGCCTACGATGATTTTATCGCGGTGGCTGAAGACTTGATCAAACGCGGCGTCACTTCGCCGAAGCATCTGGGAATCGAGGGCCGCTCCAACGGCGGTTTGCTGATGG
Source organism: Verrucomicrobiia bacterium (assembly GCA_036501665.1). Lineage (GTDB taxonomy): Bacteria > Verrucomicrobiota > Verrucomicrobiia > Limisphaerales > Palsa-1400 > DATAUD01. Next base: position 82,132 of record DASXZW010000046.1, on the reverse strand, counting down.
GCGTCATGTTGACAGAGCGGCCTGATCTTTTTGGCGCGGTGCATTGCGGATCGCCGCTTTTGGACATGCGGCGTTTCAACAAACTTCTCGCCGGCGCGAGTTGGATGGACGAATACGGCGACCCCGACAAGCCTGAGGATTGGGCGTATATCCAGAAATATTCCCCGTATCAAAATGTCGCCGCGAATAAGAAATACCCGCCGATCCTCATCACGACTTCAACGCGCGACGACCGCGTTCATCCCGGTCACGCCCGAAAAATGGCCGCCCGCCTGGCCGAGCAAGGCCATGAAGTTTTGTATTACGAAAACACCGAAGGCGGCCACGGCGCGGCTGCCAACAATAAACAATCCGCCTTCATGGACGCGCTGGCCTACACATTTCTGTGGAACGAACTTTCGCGATGATGGATTCCCGGCTTATTCCGCGCGCCTGTCCGGTTTGCGCGAGTGATGCGCGCGCGGATGTTTTAAAAAAGGGCGCCTTGCAGTTGGTTCGTTGCGGTGACTGTTCAATGGTCTATGCCAGCCCGATTGAAGAATCGCTGATCACGGGCCAATTCTACGATCAATTAGCGTCGCCGTTTTACCTGTCGCCGAACAAATTGGAGAGCGATTACGCGCCGGTCCGCTTCGCCCGGGAAATAAAATTGTTTCGCCGATTTTGCGCGTCCGGTGATGTTCTCGATGTCGGATGTTCGAACGGGGCTTTTTTGTTTCGCCTGATTCAGGATTTTGGATCGAACTATCGTGTTGCGGGGATTGATGTCGCCGGCCCGGCGCTGGATTATGCGGAATCCAAAAGGGTTCCCGTCATAAGAGAGTCGTTTCTGGAACTTGATTCCAAGAGCAAGCGATTCGACGCCATTACCTTTTGGGCAGTGTTGGAACATATACCTGACCCAAAATCATTTTTGCGTTTGACAGCGGCTTTGTTAAAGCCCGGCGGCCGATGTTTCATACTGGTTCCCAATTTTCAGTCTCTGGCGACGCGCTGCCTGGGTTACAAATACCGTTATATTCTCCCGCAACATGTCAATTATTTTAATCTGAAAACTCTGACTCGCTTCATCTCCCAAGAAACGAATCTTCAATTCGAGTACGCCAACTCGAGTCACTTCAATCCGCTGGTCATTCTGCAGGATTGGCGCAGAAAAGGTGTTCCAGTAACCGACGAAGACCGAGCCAGGCTTCTCAAGCGAACAACCGGTTACAAACAAAGCGCTCTTCTTCGTCCGGTGAAGCTGGCTTTGGGAGTCGTGGAAGCTTTGCTTGGAAAGTGCAATTTAGCTGACAACACCATAGTGGTATTTAGAAAATCTCTGAACAACGAAGGATGATCCCACCTTCCATAGTTTTTCATTTGCCGAAATGGGCATATTTACATGGATTCCCCTATTACCGACGGCGGTGTTTGCCCTATTTCATAAGTTGTCATTTTAGCGCAAACTGCACGGAGCTAAAAAAGGCGTTTCAATGAGTCAAGTGCAAATAATTTTGCCGCCCAGGCCCTATCGTGGCGGAACTGTGAAAGTCAAGAATATCGACAAACATGCTCAAAGCACGTGCAAGTGCGGATCGTGGCTAAAGCATTGGGAAAAATCCAGCGGGCACAGAATCACTTATTGCCCGGTTGACGGATGTTTGAACAAAGACCTCGTGGGCACACTCTTTCAAAAAGTTGAAGACCACGATCATGGCTGGTTCGTCGGGCCTCTGTGTCAATTACACAGTCGCGCCATGGGAGAACTGATCGTCGCTGAGGCATATACTTTGGTTCCGGCGGACACGAGTTTGACCTGCGCGAAGCTTTCACTTTGACTTCGGGCGGATTCTTACTTTGTTGATGTTTGACAGGCGGGATTTGAGCTCGTCGATCAGCTCCATGTTGTATCTCTTCAGATCCTCAACGTCTCCATGCGAAACATGAAAGTCCTGTGACTTTGTGAGGAGATCGGCGATTTTATTTTTTCCTCCGAGAAGAATCACCGTCTGGCGTAAATGGCGGCGAAAATCGTAGTCGTCCAATCGCGACTCTTCTGGTTTTCCCGACCCGCTGCTGAATTTCGATTCAGTCATAGTTCCCTCCATTTCGAGACTCCCTCCTTTGAGAATCTCCGCTGTAAATCAAACACACCTGTCAAGTTAATCAATGGGGTGCTGTTGCGGCAAAAGTTGCGGTGAGCACCCAACTTTTGATGTGTTCGGCCATTTGAACATGCGTTCTCTCCTTGCTTTCTCCGGCGCACGGTTTATTTGTGGACGCGGTTTTTTTAAAATTGAATCTGACATGGCTTACAAAGACATCACTCCTCCGGCTGGGGGCAAAATCAGCATCGCCCAAGGCAAACTCAACGTTCCCGAAAACCCCATCATCCCGTTCATCCGCGGCGACGGCACCGGGCCGGATATTTGGGCGGCAAGCGAAAAGGTTTTCGACGCCGCTGTCAAAAAGGCTTACGGCGGAAAGCGCAAAATCTCCTGGTTCGAGGTTTTCGCCGGCGAGGTCTCTTTCAAGCGATTCAACACATGGCTGCCCGAGGACACGCTGACGGCTTTCCGGGAATTTCTTGTTGGCATTAAGGGGCCGTTGACGACGCCGGTTGGCGGCGGGATTCGTTCGCTGAATGTTGAATTGCGGCAACAGCTTGATCTGTATGTCTGTCTTCGCCCGGTGCAATATTTTCAAGGCGTCCCAAGCCCAGTCAAACACCCGGAGAAAGTGGAGATGGTCATTTTCCGCGAGAACACCGAGGACATTTACGCGGGAATCGAATACGCCGCCGGAACGCCGGAAGCGGCAAAGTGTCTTGGGTTTATCGAGAAGGAATTTCCAAAGGCGTTCAGCAAAATTCGTTTCGGGACGAAGGAGAAGGCGGAACAATTTTGGACGGCGGTCGGCGCAAAGGATTTTCCGACGGATGTTCGTGTTGGCATCGGAATCAAGCCGGTCAGCTACAGCGGTTCGGTGCGTTTGATTCACAGCGCGCTCGCCTACGCCATCAAGTTCAAGCGCAAGAGCGTGACGCTGGTTCACAAGGGAAACATCATGAAGTTCACGGAAGGCGCGTTCCGCGACTGGGGGTATCAGACGGCCAAGGAACATTTTGGCGCGGTCGAAATCGACGGCGGCCCCTGGTGCAAAATACCCGAAGGCAAACCAGGCGCGGGCCTCGTCATCAAGGATGCGATTGCCGACATTGCCTTACAACAAGTGCTCACAAGACCTGAGGATTTCGATGTTATCGCGACGTTGAACCTCAATGGGGATTATCTCAGCGATGCTCTGGCGGCGCAGGTCGGCGGAATTGGCATCGCGCCGGGAGGAAACATCAATTACATCACGGGCCACGCGATATTTGAAGCCACGCACGGCACGGCCCCTAAATATGCGAACCAGGACCGCGTCAACCCCGGCAGTGTTGTGTTGAGCGGCGAAATGATGCTTCGGCACTTGGGATGGGTTGAAGCGGCGGATTTGATTCTCAAAGGAATCAACGGCGCGATTGCCTCCAAGCGCGTCACTTACGATTTCGCCCGAATGATGCCCGGCGGCGTGGAAATCAAGTGTTCGGAGTTCGGCGACAATATTATTTCGCACATGTGAGCGCGTGACGTTTTCGGGCGCGGGCGCTCTAATGAACTGTGGAACCACTCACGCTCATGAGCGAAGTTCGCGAAGCGCCCGAAAAACCCGCAACGCCCGAAGTCCATATTGACTCGGAGGAGTTGCGCGGTCTTTACACGGCCCACAGCCGCGCGATTTACTATCTTGCCCTGCGATTTTTGGGCGACGCGCAAAAAGCCCAGGACGCGACGCACGATGTTTTTCTCAAGGCGCTGCGCAAAGGGGAGCAATTTCGCGGCGAGGCATCGGCGAGGACCTGGCTTTATCGCATCGCCATCAATCATTGCCGCAATCTTCAGCGGACGTGGAACGAGCGGCATATGTTTCCGAGCAGCGACAGTCCGGTCTGGGACAATGCTGTTGGCGGCGAATCTCCGTTGCGCATTCTTGAAACGAAGGAACTCGGCGCACGAATTCAAAAGACGCTGGACCAATTGCAGCCGGAGTATCGCCTGTTGCTGCTTCTCGTCAGCGATCAGGAATTGAGCTATGAACAAATCGGCGCGCTGACCGAACAAACACCGGATGCGGTTCGCGGCAAATTGCATCGCGCCCGAAAAGCCTTTGCGGCGCTGTTCTCAAAATCGGAGTGACGTCAAGATGAAACAACAATCCAAACTTTCGACCGGTCAAAAGCAGGAACTTTCCGCTGAAACACAACTGGCCTCGACGCGTGAGTTGCGCTTTGAAAACGCAGAGGAATTACTGCGTCACGACGCCGCGCGGACGCCGGTCCCGCCGGAGATTGCCAGACGATTGAACAAGTCCGTAGCGGAGTTGCCGCTACAACGCAAGTCGTGGTGGCGCAGGGTTTTCGGTGGGTAGTCAATTGTCATTTTTTGCACCAAACCAATGACAATGGATAACTGGCGCATTTATATCCGCGAAGCTCTTACTCAACTTGAGTTTGCAAAACGAAGTTTCACGGAATTCCAGAATGCGCGAGCTTCCGGTGACGCTCCGAGTGTTTTTTACAATCTACACCATTTCATTCTTCATGTAGCTAATGTGGATAAGCTGTTAGACCCGAAGCCAAACAGTCCGCGAGCTTCGCTCTTAGCCGCTCATGCCAATTTGTCCGAAGTTGATCTGAAGTCGTTCAGGCGGCTTCGAAATCACCTTGAACACTTCGATGAACGTCTCGATAAATGGGTTGCAGATTTCGACAGGAATGCCTTTTTCGATATGAACATTATTACAGGTGCCAAAGGCTTTCCGACCAAAGCATTTTTACGTGCGTTGGACGGAGACGTTTTCAAATTCTATGGTGAGGATTATCCGCTTCATGAGTTGCAAAAGTCTGTTGAATTATTATACGTTCAATTATCTGCCATTGAAGAGTGATACCGATCGAAAACGTTGAGCTGTAGCAGAAGCCCAATCTTTATCGACCGGCCTGTATAAAATCGGACGAAATTTGTAGTTCACACTTTCCCGACTTTGGACGAATATCCAGTCAACGAAACGAAAGAGATTACTATGAGCCTAATGGATTACCTAAAAACTCAGTTTCTCGAAATCATCGAGTGGCAGGATGATTCCCGCGACACCATTTCCTTCCGCTACCCGGACATGGACAAGGAAATCAAGAACGGCGCCCAGTTGATCGTGCGCGAATCCCAGGTGGCCCAGTTCGTTTACCTGGGACAATTCGGCGATTCGTTCGGCCCCGGCAAACACACGTTGACGACCGACAACATTCCCATTCTTTCCACGCTTAAAGGCTGGAAGTACGGGCTTCATTCCCCTTTCAAGGCCGACGTCTATTTTGTCAATACTCGGCTTTTCACCGGAAACAAGTGGGGCACGGCAAATCCCATCATGCTCCGCGACGCGGATTTCGGCGTGGTCCGGGCGCGCGCCTACGGAATATTTGATTTTCATGTCACCGACGTAAAACTCTTTCTCAAGGAAGTCGCCGGCACGGACGATCATTTCCGGCTTGAGGAATTTGCCGACACGATGCGTTCGCGGATTGTCAGTGTGTTTACCGAAGCTCTGGCAGCAGCTAAATTGCCCGTGCTCGATGTTGCTTCGCGCTATCAGGAACTTGGCGCGGCGCTTTTGCCGGCGATCAATCCCGCTGTGTCGAGTCAATACGGAATTCAATTTTCCAACTTCGTCGTCGAGAATGTCTCGGTGCCGCCCGAAGTGGAACAGGCCATCGACAAGCGGAGCAGCATGGCTGCGGTGGGCAACTTGAATGACTACGTAAAGTTTCAAATGGCGCAGTCGATTGGCAAAGGCGACGGAGGCGGAGGCGGTTTGGCAAATTCCGCCGCGCAATTGGGCGCGGGACTGGCGATGGGGCAGCAATTGGCCGCAGCGTTGAATACTGGCCAGAGCGCGCCTCCGGTGATTGCTCCTCCGGGCGGCGGTGGCGGCGGTGGAGCAGGAGCGACTGGCGGCGTTCAATTGATGAGTCCCGGCGAAGTCGCACAGACTTTGGGTGTCAGCGAGGCCGATGTGCTTGCGACGCTCGAAAAGGGCGAACTCAAGGGCAAAAAAATCGGTTCAGCCTGGCGCATCAGCAAACCGGCGTTGGACGATTATTTGAAGAGCTAACCCGATAATCCCCTCAACGCGATGTCCGAAGTCACAGCGCAAAAGAAGTTCTCGTGCCCCTCGTGCGGCGGCGAGGCGCAATGGAACCCCGCCAAGAAGTTGATCATTTGCCCGTTTTGCGGCACGACTTCTCCAGCGCAAATGGAATTGAACGAGGCGGGGCAGGAAATAATTGTCGAGCATGATCTCGTCGCGGCGTTGCGCGGCATTCCCGATGACCAGCGCGGTTGGCAGGCGAAAAAAATCTCCGTCAAGTGCCAGAGTTGCCAGGCCATTTCGGTGTTCGACCCGGAGCGAGTTGCGCAGCGATGCGATTTTTGCGGTTCGAGCGCGCTCGTGCCTTACGAGGAAACGAAGGACGCATTTCGTCCGGAGAGTTTGCTGCCGATGAAGCTGGCCGAATCGAACGTGCGCGATTCAATTCGGAAATGGTACGGCAACCGATGGTTCGCGCCGAACAAACTCAAAGACGCCGCTCTGACCGACACCGTCAAGGGGCTTTACATCCCTTACTGGACATTCGACGCGCAGACTCACGCGGAATGGACGGCGGAGAGCGGATATTATTACGTTGAAACTGAGCAATTCCGCGACGCCAACGGCAACACCCAAACGCGCGAGGTGCAAAAAATCCGGTGGGAACCGTCGAGCGGCATGCTGGATCATTTTTTTGACGACGAACTGGTTCCGGCATCACGCGGGGTGCAGATGGAAATGCTGCGAAAAATCGAGCCGTTCCCGACAACGAGCGATTTGGTTCCTTACAACGCGGGCTACCTTTCGGGTTGGGTTGTCGAGCGTTACCAGATCGACCTCGTAAACGCCGCTCGCGAAGCGCGCGGAAAAATGGAGTCGGAATTACAGCATCTTTGCGGCGATCAAGTGCCCGGCGACACTCACCGAAACCTTCAGGTGCAGGCGGATTTTTGCGGCCAGACGTTCAAGCACATCCTCGTGCCGATCTGGCTGTTGACCTACAATTACGGCGCGCAAAACTACCAGGTTGTCATCAATGGCTACACCGGCGTCATCGCGGGAAAACATCCGTTGAGCTGGGTGAAAATCACACTGGCCGTGCTGGGGGCATTGGCAGCGGCAGGGTTGCTCATCCTTTTAACGCATCACTGAGTTTTGGAGTTCGCTGGCCACGAATCTTACCTTGACAAACTTCGCAAAATTGCGAACATTTGAATCTGATGAGAAAGGGTGTCAGTGCCGCAAATTGATGTCGTCTTTTATCGAGAAGATGACGGCTCCGTTCCCATTCTCGAATGGCTGGACACATTGCAGCCAAAGGCCCTCGACAAATGCAGAGTGAGGATCGAAAGACTAAAGGAGGCGGGTCACGATCTCAGACGCCCGGAAGCGGATTTTTTGCGAGACGGCATTTATGAGCTCCGCATCGGGCTGCAACATTTGAACTATCGGATTTTATATTTTTTCCACGGAAGGACAGCCGCCGTTGTATCGCACGGTTTAATCAAGGAGGCGGAAGTGCCGACCAAGGAAATCGCAAAAGCCATCCAAAGAAAGCAGAAGTTTGAAAGAGACCCAAAACTTCACACATACGAGGAGGAGTAAGTATGCCAAAGAAACGAAAAGCAACATCGGACGCCGTTGAAATTCTGCATCGGCGTTATTACGAGGGAAAACCCCGCAGGATTGCGGACTTGGAAGAAGCGAGGGCTGAGGATGAACTTGCGCGAAAAATTTATCAATTGAGAGAGCAAGCGGGCCTGACGCAGGAACGGTTGGCCAAGTTGGTTGGAACAACGCCATCCGTAATAAGCAGGTTGGAAGATTCCGACTACGAAGGACACTCGTTGACTATGCTCAAGCGCATTGCCGCCGCCGTTGATAAGCGGATCGAGATACGCTTCGTTCCTCGAAGGGAGAAATTTCAGGCAGCGTAAAAAAATCACTCGATGCTGCCTGCCGTCTTACGGTTCAAAATGCTGATGCAGCGAAGCGTAGGGCAAAGCGCAGGCGAGAGACACCAAGCAAATTAAAACAGCTAATGTCAAGACGACTGTGCCTGAGAAAAGGAATACTGACCCAGGGCTCAAATCTTGAGAACCCGACAGCACAATTGCATAGACCACCCACGGCAAAGGAACCAAAAGAATCCAGCCGTTGTGACGCAAGAGTAATTCAGTGAAACCCGGCAACATCACATTGGGTATTATGTCAGCAAGAACAAGCATGATTACGTACGAAATCATCCAGCAACACGCGCTTAAAACGGCGAATGCTAAAACTAGCAACCAGACGAACAGTTTCATTCTCGTTTGGGCATTAACCTTCATGACGTGCGCTTTTCCTTCGAGTCACTGACCAGAATGAGTGGGCGGGAATGGACACGCAAGAATTTCCTCGAAAAGTTGGCGTTGCCCGCGCAGATCGCCGCAAAGTAAGAGCGAGTGATGTTCCAGCTTCATGGTTTTCCGATTGCCACTCGGAATTGGGGTTGGTTATGATTCACAGAGGCCTCACACGCCAAGATTGAAGACTGACTAACTATGAATTTTTCTGCTGCTTTGCGCTTCATCGCGCTTTTGTCCATTGGATTTCCACTCGTTCTTAACGCCGCCGAAGGCGAGGCCTCCGACGCGAAAAACAAGGCCGTTGATCCTGAATTGGCGATCCAACAATTCCATGCGCCGTCGGAATTCAAAATAGATTTGTTCGCCGCGGAACCGATGTTGAAAAATCCCGTGGCATTTTGCTTCGATGAAAATGGCAGGATTTACATCGCCGAAACCGAGCGCCTCGTCACGAGCGTGTATGACGTCCGCAGCCATCTAAATATGTACACCAACGATCTAGCTTGCCGGACCGTGGAGGACCGGGCGGCGATGGTCAAAAAATTCCTGGGCGACCACGAGAAGGACCTTGGCGTGGCTCCCGACCAAATACGCTTATTGGAGGACACAAAAGGAACCGGAAAAGCCGACCACTCGACGATTTTCGCGGGCGGCTTCAATGGCATACTTGAAGGCCTCGGCGCCGGTGTTCTGGCGCGTAAGGGCGACGTTTATTATACGGACATTCCGAACCTCTGGTTGTTGCGGGACACCAATCACACCGGCACGGTGCAGGAAAAGACTTCGCTAAGTTACGGTTATGGCGTTCGCTACAATTATGCGGGGCATGACTTGCACGGGCTTATCCTTGGGCCGGACGGGCGGCTTTATTTCAGCATCGGAGATCGTGGGTTGCACGTTGTTACAAAAGAAGGCAAGACGCTGGATTATCCCGATACCGGTTCGGTGCTCCGCTGCAATCTCGATGGCTCCGGACTCGAAGTATTCGCCTACGGATTGCGCAATCCGCAGGATTTGGCGTTCGACGACCACGGAAATCTTTTCAGCGGCGACAATAATTGCGATTACGGGGATGCGGCGCGCCTGGTCTATATAGTGCAGGACGGCGATAGCGGGTGGCGCGTCCCGAATCAATTCAGCGATACGACGCCCGCCGGTGTTTGGAATTCGGAGAAATTATGGCACCTCCATTTCCCCGATCAGGCGGCTTATCTCGTACCGCCGATTGCTCATATCGGAAGCGGCCCTTCCGGCATTGCGCATTATCCCGGAACCGGGTTTCCAGAGTCTTACAACGACCACTTTTTCCTGTGCGATTTTCGAGGCACGCCCAGGAACAGCGGCGTTCACGGCTTTGGCCTGAAGGAAACCGGCGCGGGTTTCAAAATGGTCGATCACACGGAATTCTTCTGGAACATCCTGGCGACTGACGTCAAATTCAGCCCGGACGGCCGGATGTTCGTCTCAGATTGGGTTCAAGGTTGGGACGCCATCGGATTGGGCCGGCTTTACCGTCTTTATGACCCGGACCTTGTCAACTCGAAACTCGTTCAGGAAACCAAGCAACTCATCGCGGACGGAATGGAACACAAGGGGCGCAAGGAACTGGAAACATTGCTCAGCCATCCCGACCAACGAGTCCGTCAGGAAGCGCAATTTGAAATCGTGGACCGCGCCCTCGCTGAGAAATCGAAGCCTGCCCTGAATCGCGACTACACTGCAGACTTGGTCGAAACCGCGCTGGACGGGACCAATGCGCTCGCGCGTCTTCACGGCATTTGGGGCCTCGGACAAATCAGCCGCGCTGGCCATGTGGATGCGCTCACGCCGCTGAAACCATTGCTCCAGGACAAGGACGCCGAAGTGCGGGCGCAAACGGCGAAGGTTTTCGGCGAAGCCCAGTTCGCAAGTGCGGGCAGTGGACTCATTGAGCAATTAAAGGATTCGAGTTCACGGGTCCGCTTTTTCGCCGCAATCGCCCTCAGTAAAATTGGGACAAAAGAAGCAGTCGCGCCTCTTATTACTGTTCTGCGCGATAATGCGGATAGCGACCCTTTCCTTCGCCACGCGGGCGTCATGGGACTCGTCGGCACGGCTGACCAGGCTGAATTGGTCGCCGCCGGAAAAGATGAATCCCGGTCTGTGCGCATGGGGGCATTGCTCGCGATGCGACGATTGAAAATGCCGGAAGTGTCAATTTTTTTGCATGACAGTGATCCGCTGCTGGTGTTGGAAGCGGCGCGCGCGATCAATGATGTGCCGATCAACGAGGCGATGCCTCAATTGGCGTCGTTGATTGACAAGCCAACGCATTCCGAACCTCTCGATTGGCGGGTGGTCAATGCGAATTTCCGCCTTGGCTCAGAACAAAACGCAACTGCCCTGGCTGATTATGCGACGCAAGGAGACGCGACTTCCAAGGTTCGCGAAGAAGCGCTGTTCGCTTTGGAAACTTGGGCCGCGCCAGGGCCTCGGGACCGGGTCACCGGATTTTGGCGTCCCCTGCCCCCGCGCGATGGGAAACCGGCAAGCACCGCTTTGACGCCGGTATTCTCCAAAATTCTCGCCGACGCTCCAGATGGTGTGCAGCTTGCCGCAATTGTCGCGGCGAAAAAATTGTCGTTGACTGCCACCGCGCCGCTTTTGCTCAACCTCGCTACAAACAATCAAGCCTCCGGGAAATTGCGGGTTGCGGCGCTCGAGGCATTGGGAGAGTTCCACGATTCCCACCTCCAGGATGTTGTGCAAATGTCGATGGCGGACGGCGACCACACGGTTCGCGAAGCGGGCATGAAACTGCTGGCGCAAATCGACCCAAGCGAAGCCGTCAAGGCGCTGGCCTCGGTTCTGCAACAGGGAACGACGCGCGAAAAACAAAGCGCGCTTACCGAACTGGGGACGTTGAAAGGCGACGCCCCTGATCAAGTGATTGCAGAATGGCTGGGTGACTTGATCGAAGGAAAGGCGCCAAAGGAACTTCAACTTGACATAATCGAGGCCGCCACAAACCGCGATTCGACGTTGGTCAAGGACAAGGTCAAACAATACGAAAATAGCCGGCGCAGCGATGATGAATTCATTGGTTTTCGCGAAACGCTTTATGGGGGCAATGCCGCGGCGGGCAAAAAGATTTTCATGGAGCGACCGGATGCTTCGTGTCTTCGTTGCCACAAAATTCACGGCAAAGGCGGCGAAGTCGGCCCTGATCTTGCGGGAATCATCACGCGGCACGATCGCGAATATATTTTGGAATCGATTCTTTTTCCGAACAAACAAATCGCGGCGGGTTTCGAGAGCTTGATCGTGCAAATGAACGACGGCAAATCCTACTCCGGCGTTCTAAAATCCCAAACTGATGATGAATTGACGCTGCTGACGCAGGAGGAGGAGGAATTCGTTCCTGTGAAATTGAAGAAAAGCGACATCAAGAAGCAAGTCAAGGGATTGTCCGCCATGCCGGAAGGCCTGGGAAAAGTTCTCTCCAAGTCTGACATCCGCGACGTGGTGGAATACCTGGCGTCTTTAAAGAATTGACGCTGCTTGGTGACGGCTAGAGCAATTAAAGAAATTCTGTGGCCGTTTGAATCTAATGAAAAAGAGCGGTCTTTTTGAGTTCTGGCGGCGTTTCGGCTCCATCGCAGATCACTTTGGATATGCTCTGTCGCCGAAGCCTTGCCAGAACTCAAAAATCCTCGCTTCAAACGGCCACAGAATTTCTTTAATTGCTCTATTCTGCCGCATCGGTGAAAGTCAAAGCGAGGCGAGCACTTTCATTGCTGCGTTGTGTCCAGGGATGCCGCTGACCGCGCCTCCGCGGCGCGCGCTGGCCCCGCAGATAAAGACTCCCGGATATTCGGTTTCCACGCCCCAGGTCCCTATTTCAACCGCATTTTCCGCGAATGGAAAAGTCAGCGCGCTGTGGAAAATATTCCCTCTGTAGTGGCCAAGCTCGTTCTCAATATCAACAGGAGTTTTGGCTTCGATGCACGGTTCGTCATTTTTCGCGATGGCGAAGCAATCTTCGATGGGTTCGGCCAGGTAACTGTTCAATCCATCCAAACACTTGCGCATGGCGGCGCGGCGCATCTTCTCGTTGTCATCAGAAAATAATCTCCAGGGAACATCCAGCGCGAACAAGGTCAAGGTGTGAAAGCCGCGCGCGCGAAGATCAGGCGAGAGAATGCTGTCGTCTGTCAGCGTGTGACAATATACCTCGCAGGGGATTTTATCCGGGAGGTGAGTTTGCGCGGCTTGCTCGTGGCTTCGTTTCATCTGCTCATAACCTTCATCAATATGAAAAGTTCCGCAGAACGCGTCGCGCGCGGAGTGGTTTGGAGCGAGCAGGCGCGGCAGTCTTTTTAGAAGCATATTGATTTTCAACACAGAGCCTTCGTGCGTGACGGCGGGGTGATATGGCTGTCCTAATAATTTTTTCAGAACATTGACGCCGCAATTGACAAGTATAAATCTCGCATCGACCTTGTATAATTCCTCGCTAAGCTGGAACTCTACAGTTTTGGTTTCACTTTCCAGATGCAGTTTTGTAATCCGCGCCTGCGTATGGATTTCCACCCCACGTCCGACTGCGACTCGGTGCAATTCGCCGGCGACGCGCCCCATGCCGCCGATGGGGACTTTCCATTCGCCGGTGCGATTGCCGATGACGTGATAAAGAAAGCATCGGTTTTGCAGTAGCGATTCATCGTGCGGATGAGTAAAGACGCCGATCTTGGCATCAGTGAAAACCAGGCCGCGCACGAGATCATTTTGCAAATGACCCTCTACAACGCAGCCGAGCGGCTCTTCGACAAAGGCGCGCCATGCCTCTACGCCGAGTTTGTCCCGGCCAAACCGTTGCGCGAATTCGGCTTTGCTTCGCAACGGTTCCAGCATGGTGTCCCAAACATTTTTAGCGAAGACGCGGCTCAGGCTGTAGAACTTTTCCATCCCTTGAAATTCAGCGTCGCTTCCCGCTAGTTCACGGAGGGAATCACGACCAACATTTTTGTTGACGCTGCTGAAGAGAAGCGCCTTTTGCCCGACATCCCTCGTATATGGAGTGAACGAAGCAATCGAGCGCGTTCTCAATTCCACGCGAAGGCCGAGATCGCGAATAATTTTTTCCGGCAAAAGACTCACAAGATACGAGTAACGCGAAATGTTTGCGTCAAAATCCGGAAACAGCCGCTGCGATGTTGTTGCGCCGCCGATGTAGTCGTTTTTTTCCAGCATCAGGACGCTCAAGCCCGCGCCGGCGAGATACGCCGCGGCCACCAGTCCATTATGACCGGCTCCGAGGATAACGACGTCATATTTTGATTTCATCGTTTTGTCCACGCTGCAACGGCGTCGGGACAAACGCATCTAAAATCTCGTCCCCCAAACAAGCACCTGGGCGATGCCATCTTGCGACGCTTACTTCCGCATGATAAAACGGACCAGTGAAATCCAGATTGACCGCGCTCTTGTTTTCTTTCGCCATTGCGAGCCTTGCTGCGGCATCACAGGATTCTTTGCCGCTGCGCGTCGCTTCGATTTCATCGGCTGCAATACAGCCAGCGCAAAGCGATCCTGCAGTCATCTTCTACGATGATTTTTCCGCACCGCCGACGGTCGCAAGCGAGCGTTACCTGGAATATACTTCCGCCGACGGAAGTTTCGTTTGGGAGCCGGACGGCGGATTAAGCGGCGGTTCAATGAAGTGCCAATTTGCAAAAGGCCAGGTCACTGCCGGAACTTTGAAGGTTTTGTTTGGTCGAAGCCCTTTCAACCGCGGCATTCGCAGGAACGAAACGTTCAATGAGATTTACTGGCGCGTGTATGTGAAGCACGAATCCGGCTGGGAAGGCAACCCCGCCAAACTGGCGCGAGCGACGTGCCTGGCGAGCGAAAATTGGACACAGGGGATGATCGCGCACGTTTGGGGCGGCAAGGGCGCGATGCTTTGCATCGACCCGGCCACAGGGATTCGAGACAGCGTCAAGGTCTCGACGCGTTACAACGATTTCGATCATTTAAAATGGCTCGGTTCGCGCAACGGCCACACGCCGATCTTCAGCCCCGCCGAATCAGGCCGATGGGTTTGTGTGGAGTCGCATATAAAACTGAACAAACCCGGGCTTTCCGATGGAATCTTTGAATTGTGGGTGGATGGCCATCTCGAAGCTTCGCGGACGAATCTGGATTGGCATGGGACGTGGTCCGATTACGCGATCAACGCCGTTTTCCTCGAAAATTATTGGAACGACGGCTCTGTCAAGAAACAGGCCCGGTGGTTTGACAATTTTGTGATCAGCACACACTCAATTGGGCCACTTGTTGCGAGTTCTCCTCCGATGTTGGAACGAACGCCAGGAAATTTATCGACGGGTTGGGAGTTGGAAATAGCCGCTGACCCGGAAGGCGCGGACATTGTTTGGCGTTCAAAACCGATTTCCGCGAAGGAGATGCGTGTGACGGTCGATTCCGCTAACGGAGAATTTACAGGAAGCCAAAACGGCAAGACTGCACTTGTCGCCGCCCACGACTACTGGTCACGCATTCGGCGAGTCGGAGAAAAAGAATGGTCGCCCTGGCACGCGCCATTTCGCCAGTAAACGGGATGATTTGCGCGGGTTCAGTGGACGCCTCGGCGAGGCGTCCCTACCCTTTCATTTGCTGATTTTGACGAATACTGCGGGTTCCTTGAAAAGCTTGGGATTGTCGCGATTGTCCGCAATCAATTTGGCCAGTTCTTTCGACGAGGCCGCATTTTCATTCACGACATCGGGGTTCAGGAAACTCACCGCGAGTTTGTCACCAGAGATAGAGTAACTCGCAAATCGGTAAAGGCGGTTGTCGTCCGGGGTGTTTCCGTCGGCGGCCCCGATCAACTTCAACTGAACGAGCGTTTTTCCATCCGTCCTGCACAGACATGCCTTGAAAAACATCCCATCCTTTGCGGCGGGCGGGTAGGATACGAGGTATTCCTTGTCGTCGAGGGGCAAGACCGCCATCTGCGTGATTTTGCCATCGTCTTCTTTCATCTGCCAGAGGCCGAGGAGCGACTTGTCGATAAGAATATCCGGCGTGGTGACCAGCGGCGTTGTGTATTCGCAACCCACCAGCAAAATTGCGGCAAGCAGAATGAATATCCTTTTCATAATTTTTCCGTAATCACAGTGTCGTTGTGCTCGTAGGGCGGGGCGCAGCAGCAGAGCAGTCGCAAGACGTCCGAACCGGTGTTCCAAAGTTTATGCTTCTGTCCCGGCAGGATTGCGATGGCGTCGCCGACTGTGACCTCGCGAGTTTCTCCGTCAATGCGAATTTTTCCCTGGCCGTGCGTGATGTAATAAATTTCCTCCGTGGCAACGTGATAATGCTCCTGCGTGCTTGCGCCGGGAGCGAGCCGCGCCTCCGCGAAACTTTGGTTGCGAATCGCCGAATTCCGGTGGGCCAGCAGCTCGCGAATCTCCGAACCGTCCTTGGTGACGAACGCATCGACTTGCGAAAGATTCTTGACATCCATGCGCACCCATTGATGCCATAATCCTGGTTTACACGCATCATGTTTTTGGTCCGATGCGATGAAGAAGCCTCCTCTCCCCGGCCCTCTCCTCCGCAGGGGCGGAAGAGAGGGAGGAAATCTCCCGTCATTCGACGTAGCGGTGTCACGATGCGCCCTGTCGCGATTGGTGCTGGAGAAAAAATCGCGGCGAGCGTAGTTATGCTTTATGAGCCGCGCGATTAGATTTCATTCATTAAAAGCAATTGCAATGGCGGGTCTGATTTCTCTCGCCGCCGGCTTGAATTCGCCCGCCTTCGCGCAGACCAAACCGAACATTGTCCTTATTTTGACAGACGACCAGGGTTACGCGGACATTGGGAAATTCGGCGCGGAAGGATTCAAGACGCCGAACCTTGATCGAATGGCGAATGAGGGCGCGGTCTTCAGAAATTTCCATGTTGCCCAGCCGGTTTGCTCCGCGTCGCGCACGGCATTCTTGACTGGCTGCTACCCGAACCGAGTGGGAATTCACGGCGCGCTTGGCCCACACACAAAGGTCGGCATCAGCAGCGATGAAATCACCCTCGCGCAATTGCTGAAGGGACAAGGTTACGCGACGGCGATCTACGGCAAGTGGCATCTCGGCGATTCGCCGCAATTCATGCCGTTGCGCCACGGCTTCGATGAATACTTCGGGTTGCCGATGTCCAACGACTATTGGCCCGATCATCCCAATTTGATCACCAATATGTCCGCCGAAACCGCGGCCATTAAACGCGAATATCCGAACCTGCCAATTTATGACGGCGAAAAAATCTTCCGCCCGGAAATGACGATTTCCGATTTGAATCATTTGACGACCTGGTACACCGAACATGCGGTGAGTTTCATCGAACGCAACAAATCGCGTCCGTTTTTTCTCTATGTTGCGCACAACATGCCGCATGTGCCGTTGGGCGTGAGCGAGAAATTCCGAGGAAAGACAACGCGCGGCCTTTACGGCGATGTGATCGAGGAGATCGACTGGTCCGTCGGACAAATACTTGACGCACTCAGGCGCAATGGACTCGACGAAAATACATTCGTTATTTTCACCTCGGACAACGGGCCGTGGCTCTGTTACGGCAATCACGCCGGGTCGGCAAAGCCGTTGCGCGAAGGCAAAGGGACAAATTGGGAGGGCGGCACGCGCGAACCGTGCGTAATGCGGTGGCCGGGGCGCATCCCCGCCGGCGCGGACACCTGGGATATGCTGATGTCGATCGACTTGTTTCCGACCATTGCGAGGCTCGTTGGCGCTGACTTGCCTTCGCGAAAAATTGATGGTCTCGATGTCTGGCCGATTATTTCGCGGCAGTCTGGAGCGCGCAATCCGCATAGCGCCTATTGGTTTTATTACGAGGTCAACGAACTTCAAGCAGTGACCACAAGCGACGGGCGTTGGAAACTGCAAATGCCGCATACCTATCAAACACTGGCTGGCAAACCGGCGGGCAGGGACGGCCTTTCGGCGACTTATTCGCATCGTCAAATTACGAAAGAGGAACTTTACGATCTTGCCAACGATATCGCCGAAAGCACCGATGTTTCCGCGGAACACCCGGAAGTTGTCAAGCAACTGGAAGCCGAAGCCGAAAAGGCTCGCGCGGACCTTGGCGATGATTTGACCAAGCGCCCCGGCTCCGGGCGACGCCAACCGGGCCAATTGACAGCCCGCTAATTTCCGCTGAAAAAAATCCTTACGCGTTGACAGGTTTGCTGACTCTCTCTAGCCTCTGCCCGTAAATACTTGCGCGAACGCCCGGAATTTACCTTCCGGGATTTTTATTGCGGTGACGCGCCGCCGTTGAATTTTGTAATTGCGGAATTATGGCCAACACAATTTTAGTGGGCGCCCAGTGGGGCGATGAGGGCAAAGGCAAGATTATCGACGTGCTCACGGAGAACGCCGACATCGTCGTGCGCACGCAGGGCGGCAATAACGCCGGGCACACGGTCTTTATTGGAAAGAAAAAATACGTCCTTCATTTAATTCCCTCCGGCATCCTGCGCCCGCGCAAAACGTGCGTCATCGGCAACGGCGTCGTGATCGATCCCGTCAGCCTGGTTGCGGAAATCGACGAACTTCTAGGTCTTGGGGTGCGTGTCAAGAATCTTTGCATCAGCGAATCTGCGCATCTGGTTCTGCCTTATCATGCCGAACTGGACGCTCAACGCGAACGGCTCAAAGGCGAAAATAAAATCGGCACAACCAAGCGCGGCATCGGCCCGGCTTACGGCGACAAGGCGGCCCGCACGGGTTTGCGAATGATCGACTTGATCAACGCCGGTCGATTCGAAGCGTTGCTTCGTCTGAAAATTCAGGAAAACAACGAGATTTTAAAAGCGCTCGGAGCAAAACCGCTGTCATTCCAAAAAATTCATGCCGACTACCGCGCCGCGGGCGATCGCTTGAAACCGTTTGTCACGAACACCGCCGTTCTGCTTCACGAGGCGACGCGACGCGAGGAAAATATTCTTTTTGAAGGAGCGCAGGGAACATTCCTCGATATCGACCACGGCACTTATCCATTTGTGACCTCTTCCAACACGACGGCTGGCGGCGCTTGCACGGGATCGGGCGTCGCACCGCACCGTATGGATCGCGTTATGGGCGTGATGAAGGCTTACACGACGCGCGTCGGCGAAGGCCCCCTGCCCACTGAAAACGCGGAGATCGCCGACAAGCTTCACGCGATGGGCCGTGAATTTGGCGCGACGACAGGACGGCCAAGGCGCTGCGGGTGGTTCGACGCAGTCGCAACGCGCTACGCGGCGATCCTTAACGGCATCGACGAATTGGCGGTGACGAATCTGGACGGGTTGGACACGGTCGAAACGATCCGTGTTTGCATTGGTTACAAAGCCGGATCGGCACAATTGGATTATGTTCCGGCGGACATCGAGTTGCTGGCGAAGTGCGAACCGGTTTTTGCGGATTTTCCCGGATGGATGACGCCGACGCATCGTTGCAAGCGTTGGAAGGACCTTCCAACGCGCGCGCGCACGTATCTTCGCTCATTGGCCGACTTGACCGGCGCAAAGTTAAGCATTGTTTCAGTGGGGCCGGCTCGCGCCGAAACGATTTTTATTTGACAAATATGCAATCAATACCGCTCGAAGATAGTTACACGGATGTCGTCGGAAAGGCGCAGCGCGGCCTGAGTTTCAGCGACACGGAACTCGCGCATCGCGCGGGACTGACAACATCGGAGCTTGGGCATTTCAAGGGCGGCGGGTTTGACCTGGATTCAGCCCGCAAAGTCGCCGGTCCGCTGAATCTTGGAGCCGGAACATTGATCGAGCTTGGGAAAAAAGCATGGTTTCCGGAGCCGGTGGAAGTCGAAGGCCTGGCTGCGTTCAACACCACTTACGAGGACATGACTGTCAATTCGTTTTTGGTTTTTGATCCGAAAACGCGGAAGGCGGCGGCCTTCGACACAGGAGCGACGGTCGCGGGAATGCTGGCGTTCGCTCAGGAGCGCCAGCTTAAGATCGAGTCCATTTTCATCACGCACAGCCACCGCGACCACGTTGCGGACCTTCAAAAACTTCAAGCGGCGACCTCTGCTCCTGCTCACATTGGCGAAAACGAGCGCTTTCACGGGCCTCAACAATTTGCACCAGGGGCGACATTTCAAGTGGGCGGTTTGATGGTCAATACTCGCGAGACCAGCGGCCATGCGATCGGAGGAATTACTTATGTCGTGACTGGCCTTGCGCGTCCTTTGGCGATTGTAGGCGACGCAATATTCGCGGCATCAATGGGCGGCGGAGCAGTCTCATACGAAGACGCGTTGCGCACGAATCGCAAGGAAATTTTCAGCCTGCCCGATAACACCGTCATTTGCCCCGGCCACGGCCCGCTGACAACCGTGGGCGAGCAAAAAAAGCACAACCCATTCTTCCCAGAATTCCAAAAATAAAAAAAGGATTTTGGTGATAATGGCCTTCTGCCCGAAGGCAAGTAGTGGAAACATTGAATTCTTATTCCATTCTTACGTTCCTTTCGATTCCTCGAATTTCGGTTGCTTAACAAGGAACAGCGGTAATCTCATACCTGATTTTAACGCGGTGGATTCCATTACGCAGGCGTTCGTCGTGACGCCAAACGCTCATCAGCGGTCATTCAAACTTATCACAAAAACCGATTAAGCCGCTGGTTGAACAATTTCTAGTTATTATTTTTGGATTGCTACGATTGGTCTCAATTAGTCCAATCGGCGCATGAGGAAAAGGCACCACAAAATGTATCACCTTTAAACGAATAGGAATCCGACAATGCTCCCTTTATTGCCTAGTTTCGGATTTCAGATAGTACGCCAACAGGACGGTTATGTCTGTGTTCGACAGTTTCTCGACTACGAACATCACGAGATTCTTCTTCATCCCGACGAAATCCGCGCACTCGCGGAGAACCTTGATGAGGTTTATCAACAACTTCTCGACGCGCCTCCTCCGCACCAATAATATTATAATTGATATTATCACTTCCTAAGAAGCCCACTACCCGGGGGGCAGACGGAGTTGTCAGTCGGGGGAGTATCTGACAAGCTTTCGTGGTGAGGAAAGTGAAAGAAATAGAGTCTGCAATCACACGGCTTAAACCAAAGGAGGTTCATGCTGTAGCGGATTGGTTGCAGGAATATCGCGAAACGCTTTGGGATAAGAAAATACAGGCCGATACTCGCGCCGGGAAATTGGACTCATTGATTGAAAAAGCAAAGTCCGCCTATCGAGCAGGCAAAGCGACGCCTTTTCCATGAAATCGAACGCGTTGCTTGAAAAGCGGCAGAGGACTGCCGCACTCCACGACGCTTCGCGCTCAATGAGAGGGATTCATGACGCGCGCCAGCGTTTTGGAGTGCGGCAGTCCTCTGCCGCTTTCACACAGTCAAATAGTAGTAATGTACGCCAAGTTTAAATGCTCTAAAACGTTGCGCCGAGGGTGAGCGCGAACCAATGCACATCCACGCTCACTGAGCTGTTTGAATATTCACCCGAAAGCAGCGCGCTGGTTCCAACGTCGCGTGTAACCGGGATGTCGTATTGATAAGCCAGATCAACCTGATAGCGATTCCAGTGATAGCCAACTCCCGCCGTGATCGTGTGCTCCATGATCGCGGCTGTGAGCGGCGTCAGCGTTTGGTCCGGCACTGGGCTGGCCCCGTAACAGTAACCGGCACGAAGGAAAAGATTTTGAACCACCTCGTATTCGAGGCCCGCGCGGTAAACAAATTCATCGCGCCAATCCAACGGCACATTGTCCTGCATCGAACTTGAACCCACAATGCCATTGACAGTCGGGTTGCTTCCGCCGCTGAGGCTGACGGGCAATTGCTTGAATGCCCCGCCCCAATTTATCCAATCAACCTGCAACGCCAGCCGCCATTGCGGATGAAAACCCCATGAACTCCCGAGATTGACGCTTTGGGGAAAAATGTTGCGAACCTCCGCATCGTAATGAAACGGCACACTGGCCACGCCAAACTGCGTCCCCGCATCGCCGTTGGCATCGCCGTGGGTGTGAATGCGTGTTTCGCTTTGATAAGCCGCGCCGAATTGCAAATTCGTCAGCGGACGATAGATCAGACCTGCCTGGCCATCGAAACCGAAACCGTCGGTTCGCAGATCGAGCAAGGTTTTTGCGCCTTTGAGTTTGGGTTGAGATTGGAAAATGTACGGGGCCTGCAACTTGTTCTGGTTGTAGTCCGCCCCGAAACTCGCGCCGATTGATAGCTGGGAATTTATTGCCCAGCCAATGCCTGCGGCTGAACGCAAGACGAAGATTTCCGAATGTTCAGTTTGAGTGCCGTAAGTGGTCTTTCCATTCGCGCCGCCGAGGGGGTCAAAGTAAGTCCAATTGGCATCAAGCGCAGACTTCGGCGCGACTGAGAAGCCAAGCGTTACTTTCCCGACCGGAATAGCGAAGGCCGCTTCCGGGATCGCATCCAAACTGGTTTTGAGGTCGCCGTCCGTAGTGGGAGCCTTGATGAAATTCCCCTGCGCAACGCCGCCCACGAAACCGAGGTTCGCCCCAATCGCAGTCTGGAATCCAAGCGCCGCGGGATTGGCGCCCATCGCTCCGAGCGGGTCGATGGCATACGCCACATCGGCTCCACCCATCGACATTGACCGCGCGCCAATGCCGTTAAGGTAAAGTCCATCCGCCCAGGCCTTTAGGCTTCCAAATACCAAAGGGGTGAGAATTAGAGAGCGAGTCAGTACACAGTGCAGAAACGTCCATTTTTTGCGCATTTTTTTTATATAAAGAATTAATCGGCCCATTGAAAGAAAGTATTAAGCCCAAAGATTCAAGATTCTGCCATTCAACACCTTGCATTTGTGTATTTGGCGTGATTTGTGCTGCCTCCCAACTGTGTTTGAGTGCCATCCAAAAAATCCTGATATCTCAACACCGACTCCAATTGCACCAAACGAAGTAAACCGCAGTTTTCTCGACAGGTTGGCGGAATGGATTTTGGCGCGTCTGCGCTCGATGGACCCGGTGATTCCTGAACACCTGCGCCAGAACACAGAAGCAACCCGCCTTGCGCATTTGACGGCACGATTCGGCCTCCTCGGGTCAATTTTTGGAATGGTCTTTGTCGTGTTTTACCTGGTGATTGGCCACAAGTGGGGCGCTGACATTGTCCTTTTGTGCAGCACCTCATTCGCGGCGACTCCGCACGTCATGAAGCGAGTCCGCAAGGTCGAGGTCGCGGGCAATTTGCTGGTGATGACAATGGCCCTGGGCTTTTTCGCATTGTGCTGTGTGGAAGGTGGATTGTCGGGTCACGCAATTGCCTGGCTGGTCACTATTCCGCTCTGCGCGTTGCTGCTCGTCGGGACCAAGGCCGCCCGGTCATGGGCCATTATCATTTTTGGCGCAGCCGCCTTGATCGCGAGCGTCGATCTTTCAGGCAGAAAAATGCCAGTAACTTTTGATCTTAAATGGAATCCTGTGGTTTCGTCGGCGGGCTATCTTGGATTGATCGTCTTCATGTACGCGCTTGGATTGATTTTTGAAACAAGCCGTGCCCGCGCTTTTGGCCGAATGCAGGATGCGCTGCGTGAATTGGCGACGACCAACGAGCATTTGGTCCAGTTGAACCTTGAGAAAAACGAGTTCCTGGGAATCGCGGCGCATGATTTAAAAAGCCCGCTGACGGTCATCCTCGGCTGCGCGGAAATGATCAATTTTTCCAAGGACCCCAAGCAAGTCCATAAAATGTCCGACTCCATTGTGGCCGCTTCGACCCGGATGAAAAACCTGATCAACGATCTGTTGGACGCCAATGCCATTGAGCAGGGAAAATACGCGTCGAAACTGGAGCCTTGCGACCTTTCTTCGTTGGTCAAACAAAGCGTGGACAACAATCAACCGGCTGCCGCGCGAAAGAACATCACCCTTCTCCTTGGCGCGACGCCGGGACTCTGGGCAAAGGCCGATCAGGCGGCGACGTTGCAAATCCTGGACAATCTTATTTCCAACGCGCTCAAATTTTCGCCTCCGATGACCACCGTCCATGTTCATACGATGCCGGAAGCGGAAAATATGGTGGTCGCCGTTCGCGACCAAGGACCGGGCTTGAGCGAGGACGATCAGAAAAAGCTGTTCGGAAAATTCACGCGATTGACGGCGCGTCCAACTGGTGGCGAAGGTTCGACGGGACTCGGATTATCCATCGTCAAACGGCTGGCCGAGGTGATGTCAGGGACGGTGCAATGCCACAGTGTGCTGGGCGCGGGAGCAACCTTTTCGCTGCGGCTTCCCAAATGCGCGAAAGGCGAAATACCGAAGATCGCCGTCGTCAACGCGGAAGCGCAACCTGTCTGCATACCATTTCCTACAACCGAACAACGCGCTTCGATTCGCGTGAGTTGACGCGGCAGGAAGCGGTTGCTTCTGCTGAAGCTTGACGGGGAAAATGGTGGATTTAACGCTAAACTGAATCTTCATCGGCCCTCTCGCCCGCTTTCATCCGAGATTGCCACAATCCATACCCATGCGGCAAAAAGACCTTGAGCCGGAAGCCGCAGCCACAAAAACCAGGGCAAAATTCCAAAGCCTTCCGGATAGACTGCCATATAAATATTGGCCGGAAACATCGCGATGAGCAACAGAATCAACCCCCAACCAGCCAGCCGACGCACCGGACGAATCAGCAAGCCAAGTCCGCCTGCCATTTCTGCCAGACCGCTGATAATAACGAGCATTTTTGGTGAAGGAAATCCCGGCGGGACGATTTGCTGATAAAATCCAGGGATCAGGAAATGGTTCAATCCTGCGAGCAAAAAGAAGCCAGCCGCGGCCCACCGCAGGCCAATCCGCCCGCTGTGGCCCGCACTAGCGGTTTTGATCTGTGGCATATCGCCAATAGTTATTTGGTCGGACATTGCAGGGATTTTCAAACGCAAGTCGATCATCCCAATACGGTATAACGCTCGCCGTGAACAATTGGATGCATGGAATTTTTCGGCTGCGTTTTTGGTAAGTGCAGGCCCGACGCGCGAAACATACATGGAGGGCTACCCAGCACGTACCTCCAAGGTTCCATCAAGGCGCTTCGTCAAATCAATTGGATCGCCCACCGAAACCTTTTGCGGGTTCACTTGATAGGCCCAAACTTCAAAGTGAGCCAAAGTCGCCGCGCCATAGATTGTCGCAAACGCGCCATCCACGGCATCCGAACCGTGGGCCACCTTGACTCGCCCTATTCGCGGGACGTTGTATCGAGGGTCGAAAGTCAGCCAGTCGCGGCCAAGGTATATTTCACAATAAGCATGAAAATCCATCGGTGTTCCAGGATCGACATAGCCGATGTCCGGGAGATGTCCTGTTACGTATCGGGCAGGCAGATTGAAGGCGCGGCAAAGCGCGATCGCCGCATGTGCAAAGTCACGGCAGACGCCATATCGGCGTTCAATCACTTCCGACGCGGAAATGTCCGACCGCCCCGAACCGAAGCGGTATTCGATGTTGTTGTGGACCCAATCACAAATGGCTTGCACGCGAGGCAACCCATGATCGATCTGCCCAAATTGGTTCCAGGCGAAGTTGAGCAACTTGTCCGAATCGCAATAGCGGCTGGGCAAAGTGTATCGCAACACTTCGCATGGAAGCTGGCCGACCGGCAAAATTGATCCGAACACTTCCCGGCTGTCCGGCAACCCGGGGATTGTGACCAGCGCGTCGTGGCGGATTTCGTTTCGCCCCGGCATAAACATGGAGCGATAAGTATTGTTGCCGTGAGAGTCTTGAAATTCGTACGACGGGAGGCCGATTCCAAAAGAGAGAGACTCGCGCAGGACAAAATTTCGGCCTTCGTGACGCGGTTTAAGGACCAATAAAACAGGGGTCGGCGCCGTTACGTCGTAGGCCAGACTACAGCCAACGCGCACCGTCAAAGAAAAGGGCGTGAAATTCAACGGATGATCTGATGTTTCAAAACCGGCAACGGGCCGTCACCAAGTTTTAGCATCATCGAGACAATACACTCATACGGTTGTCTCGCCACTTAATTCGCGTCGATGGGAAAAATTATTTCGCGCAGATGTGCGTTAAGGAGGCGGGTACGAAATATCAGGATGTCACTTATAGTCTGCCGAAATGTCACTTAAAGCAGACGCTGTAAAGTAACAAGATACTGCTTGCAAGGTATTTACAAATCGGCCAAACATAGTCTTGTGCCACAGAAGTGAAGACGAAGCGCCTGATGCGGCACGCGGTTCCGTGCGGGTCATGCGGCGGCGCAGGTCGATGTCATGCCTGTTTGCGTCAGCACCTTTTGCCGTCTGAATGGGATAGGGCCAATTGACTATTGTGAGCGAACTGAAGAACCAGATGGTCGTTTTCCGCTTGGGAGACCAGCGGTATGCGTTGATGCTGGCTGCCGTGGAGCGCATCGTGCGGGCCGTGGAGGTGATACCTTTGCCCAGGTCGCCCGCCATCGTGATGGGTGTCATCAATGTGGAGGGCCGCATCCTGCCTGTGTTGAATGTTCGCGCAAGAGTCGGCCAGCCGAATAAAGAAATCACACCGGATGATCATTTCCTGATTGCGCGAACGGAGCGGCGTGAGGTGGTCCTTGTGATTGACGAGCCTGAAGGTGTAATCGAAAGCGCAGCCGCCGATATCACTGACCCGGACGGGATTGTGCCTGGCGTGGACCAATTAAAAGGAGTGATCAAGTTCGATGACGGTCTGGTCCTGATTTACGATTTGGAAAAGTTTCTCTCAGCGGATGAGGAGGCGGCCCTGGGTGACGCGATGGAGAAGGAGGCGGCGCATGGGAGATAACAAGACGCCTGACATCTTGATGTCGCGTCTGAGTGAATTTATCGCGGAGAGGATGGGATTGAGTTTTCCGCCGGAGCGCTGGGGCGATTTGCGGCGCGGACTGAACGGAATAGCGAAGGAACTCGGTTTTGCCAACTCCGCCGCTTGTCTGGACTCCCTCTTGACGGAACCTCTGACAGCGAAGCGCCTCGAAGCCCTGGCGAACCATTTGACGGTGGGAGAAACTTATTTTTTTCGGGAGAAAAAAACATTAGACGCTTTGGCTGAGTCGGCGCTGCCTGAGCTGATTCGCGCCCGCCGAAACAACGGACGGCGCTTGCGCTTGTGGAGCGCGGCGTGCAGCACCGGTGAAGAGCCTTATTCATTGGCGATTTTGTTACATCAGATTATTCCCGATTTGGGCGATTGGAACGCGACGATCCTTGCAACCGACATCAACGAGAGGTTTCTCCGAAAAGCCGCCGCCGGAGTTTATGGGGAATGGTCGTTTCGGGAAGCGCCACCCTGGCTCAAGGAACGTTACTTTCAAGCCTTGGGCAACGGCCAATACAAGATACTCCCGGAGGTAAAGAGACTCGTCACATTCGCGAAGTTGAATCTCGCCGAAGAATCCTATCCGACGCCTGCAAATGACACCAACGCGATGGACGTGATATTCTGCCGCAACGCGCTGATGTATTTTACTCCGGCGCAGGCAGCGAAGGCGGTGCGAAACCTGCGTAGCGCGCTTGTGGATGATGGATGGCTGGCAGTCAGCCCCTGTGAAACGTCTCAGGCATTGTTCTCTCGATTTGCGACGGCCAACTTTCCCGGCGCAATTCTCTACCACAAAAGCGACGCGAAAATTCAAGCATCGCCGCCGTTGCAAAGCGAATCGCCGACACTTGTCGCCGCGAACGAAACCGGCGAAGCGACTCCGACATCGACGTGGGGGCATATTGACACTGCGGCGATTGTTTCAGCAGAGAGGAGGAACCTCCTCTCCCCGTCCCTCTCCTCCACGGGTAGAGGAGAGGGAGAAACTGGGGGGACGTGGAGTTCTTCAGGCTCGAAGGCAGCAGTATCAACAGACGCTCCATCGACGTTGCTTGGGGAAGCCCAATCACTTTACGAGCAAGGTCGTTATCGCGAGGTGGCGGAGACACTGCTTAACTCGGATATTGCCCGCGAAGGGCCCAATCCGCCGGTGTTTTCCCTATTGGCCCGCGCGCTGGCCAATCAAGGCGATCTGGCAGGCGCGCTGGCCTGGTGTGATAAATGGATTGCCGCGGACAAACTTGATGCGTCGGGGCACTATCTGCGCGCCGTTGTTTTGCAGGAATCCGGCGATCGCGACCAATCTCTGCGGTCATTTCGGCGGGCGATCTATCTCCGTCCCGACTGGGCGCTGGCTCATTTCGCGATGGGGAATCTGGCGCGCGCCGGAGGCGACAATGAAGAGGCGGAAAAGCATTTTAACAACGCCTCGCGCCTTTTGAGGAGTTTCCAACCGGGCGATGTCATTCCCGAATCGGATGGCTTGACGGCGGGCCATTTGATCGAAATCATTTCCTCCATCAAAGCCCAGGGAACCACGCCATAAAAGGAGCACTATTATTGACATAAACTCGAACGACGGCCGGATACTTCGCGCAAGGGCGAAGTCCCTGGCGCGACCATTGCATTTGGACTCCACAAAGCGCGGGATGCTCGAACTGCTGGCATTCCAACTGGCTGCGGAAAGTTACGCGCTGGAGACGCGATGGGTGCGCGAGGTTTCCAACTTCAAGGATTTGACGCCGCTGCCCTGCTGTCCGCCGTTTGTGCTGGGAATTGTCAATATGAGGGGGCGCATCCTGCCGGTGCTTGATCTAAGGAAGTTTTTTGACCTTCCGGAAAAAGGGATCACCGACTTGCACCGCATCGTTTTTGTCGGAGGCAACGGTCTTGAACTGGGCCTTCTCGCGGACAGCATCGTCGGCGTGCGATCCATTCCGGCATCCGATTTGCAAGCCACGTTGCCGACGCTGGATGGAATTCGCGGCGATTATTTGAAGGGCGTGACTGCTGAACGCCTCGTGGTTCTGGACATGGCGCGCATTCTTGCTGATCCAAAAATCATCGTGCATGAGGAAGTCGAAGGGTAAACAGAAAACAAACTGAACATACGACTATGAAATGGAATGTTGGAATGAAGATCGGAACGGGGTTTGGACTGTCGTGGGCCATGCTGCTCATAATTGGATCGGCCGCCTATCTAAACATCGCCAAACTTACGGAAACCGCCGACTGGGTGGACCACAGCCACCAAGTCCTGGAAACGGTGGAAGGCGTGATGTCGACGATGAAAGACGCCGAAACCGGCCAGCGCGGATACGTACTAACAGGCGAAGAACCTTATCTGGCCCCTTTTAACTCTGCACAAGGCAGCATTGATGCGAAGGTCAAATCGCTCCGTGAATTGACGAAGGACAATCCCGAGCAGCAAAAGAGAATTGACAGCCTTGAATTGATGATTACCGGCAAGCTTGCTGAGCTTTCAAAAACCATCGACCTGCGGAAGGACAGCACGAAAGGCTTTAATGCGGCCCTCGAGGAAGTGAAGTCGGGAAAAGGGAAAAATGTCATGGATGATATCCGCAAAGTAATCGACGAGATGAAGAACGAAGAGACGACTCTGTTGAAAAAGCGTTCAGACGAAGCCACCGCCAGCGCTCGAGGCGCAATGTTCGCCATCGTCCTGGGCACGCTGTTTTCCCTGGGCCTCATGACCGTGGCCGGCTTCCTCATTACCCGCAACATTTCCAGCCCGCTCAAGGCAATCACCGCGACTGCGGACCGAATCGCATCGGGCGATTTGAGCATCGT
Organism: Verrucomicrobiia bacterium; assembly: GCA_036501665.1. Taxonomy (GTDB): domain Bacteria; phylum Verrucomicrobiota; class Verrucomicrobiia; order Limisphaerales; family Palsa-1400; genus DATAUD01. Next base: position 52,941 of record DASXZW010000046.1, on the reverse strand, counting down.
TGTTACGACCGACCACCGTGGGGACGAAGTGGGTGTGCTGACTCGAACATTTGCGAGAATGACCGAGTCGCTGAAAGAAATGGCCGAGGCAGCCAGCAAGATTGCCGACGGCGATCTGCGGGCAAACATCAAGCCCCAGTCGTCCCGGGATGTGCTTGGCTCCGCTTTCGCGCGCATGACTGAGAACCTCCGTGAGCAAATCCGGCAGTTGGTTGAAGGAGCCAATGTGCTCGGCTCATCGGCCAGTGAAATTGTGGCTTCCACAACACAACTGGCCTCCAGCGCCACTGAGTCTGCGGTGGCGGTGAGCGAAACGACCACGACAGTTGAAGAAGTCCGACAAACGGCGCAAGCGGCCAGTCAAAAGGCCAAGGCTGTCGCCGACAGCGCGCAAAAGGCGGCGCAGATATCCCAAAGCGGACGCAAATCCACCGAGGAAATCGCGGCGGGAACAGGGCGCATTCGCCAACAAATGGAAGCCATCGCCGCGAGCATGGTGCGTCTCAGCGAGCAAAGCCAGACCATCGGCCAGATTGTGGCGACAGTGGAGGACCTTGCCGCGCAATCCAATTTGCTGGCCGTCAATGCAGCGATTGAAGCAGCAAAAGCCGGGGAGCACGGCAAGGGATTCAGCGTTGTGGCGCAGGAGGTCAAGAGCCTGGCCGAACAATCCCGTCAAGCGACCAATCAAGTGCGCGCAATTCTAGGCGACATCCAAAAAGCGACAGGAGCGGCAGTCATGGCGACAGAACAAGGAAGCAAGGCAGTCGAAGCAGGCGCGAAGCAGTCGGAGGCGGCGGGTGTATCCATTCAAGGGCTTGCGAGCAGCGTGACAGAGGCGGCGCAGGCGGCGATGCAGATCGCGGCTTCGAGCCAGCAGCAGTTGGTCGGGGTGGACCAGGTTGCGGGGGCGATGGAAAACATCAAGCAGGCGAGCACCCAAAACGTAGCCAGCGCCAAGCAATTGGAGGTCGCCGCGCGCAACCTTAACGAACTTGGCCAACGGCTCAAAAAGATCGTTGAGGGCTACAAAGTTTAGTATTGAGATGCGAAATGAGCGCTCGGGATCAAGAATTTCTCAAATCGTTAAGGGCGACGTTTAAAATCGAAGCCGGCGAGCATTTGCAGACGATTGCGACTGGGCTTTTGGAATTGGAGAAAAAGCTGCAAGCCAGTGAGAAGGCGTCCCATGTCGAAAAAGTTTTTCGAGCCGCGCACAGCCTCAAGGGCGCCGCCAGGGCGGTGAATTTCGATGAGGTCGAATCGATTTGCGAATCATTGGAAGATTCGTTCGCGGTATGGAAACGCAAGGGCACCGTTCCGACGCCAGCGGAGATGGATGATCTTCATCGCCTGTTGAACAGCGCGATCAAAGTTCTCAACGCCCCCGAAAGCGGCTCTGCCACGCCGACTGAAAAGACCTCGCCCGTCCCGCATCCTCCAACTTCAGATCCTTCGGCATTGACTGCACCGAAAGTATCCGCAAACCAGCCTGTTGAACCAACAGTAATTCCTCCTGCGACCCCGCCGCCTTATATTCCCGCAAGTGCGGCGGAGAAATCTCCAGCCGCCGACACTGTGCGCATTTCCGTGGCAAAATTGGACGCCCAATTGCTGGAGGCGGAGGAAATGCTCGCGGTAAAACTGACCGCCGCCCAGCGCGCATCCGATTTGCGCGAACTGTCGCATGAATTGAACGCATGGAGGAAAGAGTGGGCACTCGTCCAACCGGAAATGCGGGGACTGCGCCAAACTTCCGAACCACCCGAGTCAAGCGTGACGTCCCCTGCCTCAGCGCTGGGCTTGACGCGGTTGATTGAGTTCGTTGATTGGAACCATGACTATTTTCACTCTCTTGAAAACAAAGTGGCGGCCTTGCGGCAAACGGCGGAGCAGGACCACACTGCCGTCGGCAAACTAGTGGATGATCTTTTGGCGGATTCCAAAAAGATGCTGATGCTTCCAGTGTCAACACTCGGAGCGATGTTTCCAAAACTGGTGCGGGACCTCTGCCGCGACCAGGGCAAAGAGTCCGACCTGGTAATTCGCGGCGAAGAATTTGAAATCGACAAGCGCATTCTTGAAGAGATGAAGGACCCTTTCATCCATCTTTTGCGCAATTGCGTCGATCACGGAATTGAGAAACCTGAAGAGCGGGTCAAACATGGCAAACCACCTCGCGCCACGATCACCATCGTTGTTTCGCCGGTCAACGGCAACAAAGTTGAATTGCTCGTGTCCGACGACGGCTCCGGCATCGACGTCGATAAAGTCAAAGAAGCCGCCATCCAGCGCAACCTGATTTTGCCTCAGAAAGCGCATGAAATGACAGAGACCGAAGCGCTGGAACTGATTTTTCAAACCGACCTGTCCACGAGTCCAATTATCACGCAGCTATCCGGTCGCGGGTTGGGACTTGCGATTGTGCGCGAGAAGACCGAAAAGCTCGGAGGCCGCGTTAGCGTGGAAAGCCGGCGTCACGTCGGAACAACCATACGCATTGCCTTGCCGATTGCGGTCGCGACTTTTCGAGGAATCCTTGTTGAAGTTGCCAAGAGGCAGTTTGTCGTCCCGACTTCGCAAGTCGAGCGGGTCGTGCGTTTCAAGACCGCAGACATTCAAACAGTCGAAGGCCGCGAAACTCTTTCGCTGAATGGCCGCGTCATTGCGCTGGCTAGCATGGCCCAGACGCTGGAATTGTTTGCCACGGACCGACCCGAAAGTTCTCCGACTGCCATCCCAGCTATTATTCTTGTCGCAGGCGATCAGCGGATCGCGTTTGCAGTTGACGCGGTATTGGATGAACAGGAAGTGCTGGTAAAGCGGTTTTCCAGACCGTTGTCGCGTGTGCGCAACATTGCCGGGGCCACTGTGCTTGGCTCAGGTCGCGTCGCTCCGATCCTCAATGTTGCGGACCTTTTTAAATCCGCCAAAATGAACCGTGGCGCGGTGGCGAACACGGCGGCGACCGCAAAGCCCGCAAAAGTCGAATCAGCGCGCATCCTCGTGGTGGAAGATTCGATCACGTCACGCATGTTGTTGAAAGGCATCCTCGAATCCACGGGTTACCAGGTAAAAACGGCGGTGGACGGACTGGAGGGATTTTCGATTTTGCGCACGCAGGAGTTCGATCTTGTGGTCTCGGACGTGGAGATGCCGCGTCTGAATGGGTTTGATCTTACGGCGCGGATTCGCGCGGACAAAAAGCTGGCGGAATTGCCGGTGGTGCTTGTCACCGCGTTGGAATCGCGCGAGGACCGGGAGCGGGGAATTGATGCGGGCGCTGACGCTTACCTGGTAAAAAGCAGTTTTGACCAAAGTAACCTTCTCGAAGCCATACGCCGTCTGATATAGGAAATGCAATGACCAGCCAGAAGATCAATGTATTAGTAGCCGATGATTCAAAGTTGATGCGGATGTTTCTGGTTCACCTTCTTGAGTCTGATCCGCAAATCCACATTGTTGGGACGGTCAACGACGGCCAGGCCGCGGTGGATTTCGTTCGCGTGAAAAAACCAGACGTCGTCGTCATGGACATCAACATGCCCAACCTCGATGGGTTCGAGGCCACACGCCTCATCATGGAGACCGAGCCGGTGCCAATCATAATTTGCTCGGCGACAACAGATACCAAACAGGTCGTCACCACATTCCGCATGATGGAGGCCGGAGCAGTCGCCTGCGTGGAAAAGCCAGTGGCTCGCGAAAATGCGGATTTTGAGCGATTAGCCGCGAACTTGCTCGACACGGTGAAGTTGATGTCCGAAGTCAAAGTTGTGCGCCGCTGGCCACGGGCGGGATCAACCACAACAATCACGTCGCGTCCGGTCGAACGAAAACCTTTGCCGGGCAAGGTGACGCTGGTGGGCATCGGCGCGTCCACCGGCGGCCCGCTTGTTCTTCAGACAATTCTTTCTAGTTTGACAAAAGATTTCCCCTGCCCTCTCCTCATTGTCCAGCATGTCGCGCGAGGTTTTCTGCCTGGCATGGTTGAATGGCTTAACCAGACCACCGGATTGCCGGTTCATGTGGCGTCACACGGAACTTTTCCGCTGCCCGGTCACGCATACCTGGCTGCGGACGATTTCCATATGGGCGTCGGCGCCGGCGGGCGAATCATAATGTCCGGGGAAGAACCTGAGAATGGCTTGAGACCCGCGGTTTCATTTTTGTTCCGTTCACTGGCGGAAGTGTGCGGACCGGATTCGGTGGGAGTTTTGTTGACCGGCATGGGAAAAGACGGCGCCGCGGAATTAAAGCTCATGAGGGACAACGGGGCGGTGACCATTGCGCAGGACCGGGAAAGCTCCGTTGTTCACGGCATGCCTGGAGAAGCGATCCAGATCGGCGGCGCTATGTATGTTCTCGCCGCAGACAAAATCGCTGCAACCCTTATTTCGGTCGCCAACCGCCTACACCAGCGCACTGAAGCAACAAAATCATGAATATCGAAACAAAATCCACTCCAACGTCCGTTGAAATTCTGATTGCCGAAGACAGTCCGACGCAGGCTCAACATCTCCGCTACATCCTTGAACAACAAGGCTACCAGGTCACCGCTGCCGCCAACGGACGCCTGGCATTGGAAGCGGCGCGGCGGCACAAACCCACGCTCATCATCAGCGACGTGGTCATGCCGGAGATGGACGGATACGAATTGTGCCGAAACATAAAAACAGACCCTTTACTCTCTGATACGCCACTCATCCTTGTAACAACGTTGTCGGATCCCCAGGACGTCATCAGCGGGTTGGAATGCCGGGCGGACAACTTTATCCTCAAACCCTACGACGAACGCCATCTCTTGAGCCGCGTGCGGTTCATTCTCGCCAATCAGGAAGTGCGCATGGGCGAACGAGCCGGGATGGGTGTGGAAATATTTTTCAACGAACGCAAACACTTCATCACCGCTGACCGCCTGCAAATCCTCAATCTTCTTCTTTCCACCTACGACGCGGCCATTCAGCGCAACAAGGAATTAAGCCTGACGCAGGAGGATTTGAAACAGCTCAACACGAGGCTAAAGTCCGCGAACAAGGATTTGGAAGCGGCAAACAAGGAACTCGAAGCATTTTCCTATTCAGTCTCGCACGATTTGCGCGCGCCGCTGCGGGCGATCGACGGTTTTTCAGACATCGTCCTTCAACGATTTTCGGCGCAGATGCCCTCTGAAGCTCAACGACTCCTCAACGTGGTCAGCACCAGCAGCAAACGAATGGGGCAGTTGATCGATGATTTGCTGGGCTTCTCCCATCTTGGGCGGCAACAGCTATCCAGGTTGCCAGTGAAAATTTCGAGCCTGGTGCATGAAATCGTGGAAGAATTGCGCAAAGAACAAAGCGATCGACATGTTGAAGTCGGGGTGGGCAATCTGCCGGATTGCGTGGGCGATCCGTCGCTGCTCCGGCAGGCATTGGTCAATTTGCTGTCGAACGCGTTTAAATACACACGAAAGAAGGAGAAACCGACCGTCGAGGTGAACCATCAGCTATCCGAGGGGAAAACGATCTATTTCGTTCGGGACAACGGCGCCGGGTTCGACATGGAATACGCGGGAAAGCTTTTTGGCGTTTTTCAACGGCTTCATTCCTCTGATCAATATGAAGGGACAGGCGTCGGCCTCTCCATTGTTCAACGCATCATTCAACGCCACGGAGGACGAATCTGGGCGGAAGCGGAGGTGAACAAAGGCGCAACGTTTTATTTCACATTGCCGGTTGAATCTTCCCCTAACGCGGCTGCCCATCATCCCTAATTAGACTTTACACTGAAGTCCAAAAACTGCGGCCCTGAAACACGACGAACAAGCCAAATCCGCAGCTCACAATGCCAAAAAAGAAAGTCCAGGTATGATCTGCCACTACAATTTTCCGCAAAATTTTCCTGAACAAAACTTCGGAAAACCCCAACATTTACCGGCCAAAAGCGGAATAAGTAAATCCCTGTTGACCTGACACTTACGCTTTGATAAGGTTTTTGCTCAGCCAGAGTCGTTTAATCGGATTTTTGCAGTTAAGATTTCCGAGAAAAAGTCCGATAAGCATTACGTACTGTGCAATCCATGGAAAACATCTCTGCCAATCCAGGTGAAGCTCGCTGTATCCGGGTTCTGCATTTGGAAGATTCCGCCATTGACGCGGAATTGATCCAACACTCGATGGAAAGTGAAGGCTTCCGAAGTGACATCACCGTAGTTTCATCAAAGCCGAAGTTTGAAGCAGAATTGGCCCGACATCAATTCGACCTCATTTTGTGCGATCATGGAATCCCTGGATATGACGGATTTACGGCGTTGCAATTGGCCCAGAGAATTCAGCCAGTCACCCCGGTCATCATGCTCTCTGGAACGCTTGATGACGCCCAGGCTGTGGAGAGCCTGAAAAGCGGCGCAACGGATTACATTCTCAAGCAACGGCTGGCGCGCCTGGTTCCCGCCATCCGACGAGCGCTGCTGGAAGCGGAAGTGCGCGCTGAGAAGAAAAAACTGGAGGCCGACTTTCTCCGGGCGCAACGGATGGACAGCATTGGAGCTCTGGCAGGCGGCATCGCGCATGATTTGAACAATGCTTTGGCTCCGGTGCTCATGAGCGTGGAGTTGCTGAAGAATTGCCAGGAAGACGCGGTGCGGGAAAAGTTTCTGGATATCATTAATTCCAGCGCGCAGCGGGCCACCGGCATGGTCAAACAAATCCTGGGTTTTGCCAGAGGCCGCGGCGGCACCGGTCCGGTGCTGGTCAGCAATCGTGTTCGCGAGATGGCAAAGATCGTCCAGGACACCTTTCCCAAGTCAATAACGATTTCTCTGAGTCCGGGCGGCGATGACCTTTGGCAAGTCCAATGCGACGCCACCGAATTGCATCAGGTGCTCTTAAACCTCTGCGTGAATGCGCGCGATGCAATGCCGAGCGGAGGCCGTTTGAGCCTTTCAGCCCAAAACGTGATGCTCGACCTTGAAGCTGCCAAGAAGCTAAACGGGGCTCCGGGGTCTTACGTCCTGCTTTCGGTGGCGGATACCGGCAGTGGAATCCCAGCAAACATCCTCTCGCGCATTTTCGAGCCGTTCTTCACTACAAAATTGCCGGACAAGGGAACAGGATTGGGTCTGTCCACCGTGGCTACCATTGTGAAGAAGGCCGGCGGCCAAATCGATGTTGAAACTGGGCCGGGCCGTGGAACAAAATTCAAGGTCTATCTTCCCGCTTTAAAAGCTGCGGCAGGTGTCTCGGAAGCAAAATCTCAAGAACCGCAATTGCCGACAGGCCGCGGCGAGTTGATCCTGGTCATCGAGGACGAAGAAGCTGTTAGCGAACTGACCAAGACCACCCTGGAAAATTACGGTTATAAAGTGATAACAGCCAAGAACGGGGTGCAGGGAATTTCTCAATTTGAAGAGCACAAAAATGAAGTCCGGGTTGTGGTCACCGATACCGACATGCCTTACATGGATGGCATGGGAGCGGTTCATGCCATCAAGGAAATGAAGCCGGACCTTCCCGTGATCATCGCCAGCGGTTCCAAACGCGACACTGAACGAGTTCAAAAATCCGAGGAGAATGTGATCAATCTGGGCAAACCTTTCAGCGTCGAGCAATTATTGCTCGCCGTTGGAAAAGCGATCCAGCGCTAACGATCAAAGCCTCGCGCTCATCCTCTTTGAACCTGGAAAGCTTAACGCGGAATCACGCTTTGACCTTTTCCTGGCAATCCCTGCAAAGTATTTGGGAGTGAAACCGCTGCTTGTTGAAGCGACAGAAATTTCTGACTTTTAGCTCAACATTTACCCCGCAGCCGGCGCATTGATCGTGTGGCAAGCTTTCATTGCGAGAACTTTTTATTGACTTACCTTGGATGGAATGCGGTGCGTATGATTGACATTTTCTGCAAAGCGACTTTCCAGCAAATCGCTCACTATGTTTCAGACAATAATCAACCTCCGCATCACTCACCCCGTTGCGACACATTTCGCACTCACGCCTGCCGGGGGTCGAGCATCGGGTTGACCGCTTTTGATCCACATCTTGAATTCCGAATTTCTTGCGGTAATCGATCTTGCCCGGACGATGATTTTCAACGAGTTTAAATCCCAAAGCCTGAGCCGCTTCGCCAGTGTGATTGTGAATAAAGTTCAGCGCCAAACTCCCCAGGTGAATGTCTTTTCGAGCCTTGGTGACGAATTCATCCATGTGGAGCACCCAGGTGAATTCTTCCTGTTTTTTGATCAGGCACTCGGACGGAACGAGGACAACGTTTACGAATCGCGGGATTACGGGAATTCCCATGGTTCTCGGCAACCACTCGCGTTCCTTGATTAACTCACGCAAAACTTCAATATGCCGGGCGTTTTGTTCGATGGGATTTTGCATTCCCTGCCAATGCTCCTTTTGGACAAAACTCCATTGTCCCGGCTCCACGCTTAACACCGTTTGTATTGACTTCGTTTCGACTACGTAGAAATCCCAGGTTGGGACAAACAGTAAATGGTCGATCTGAGCGACCCGGCCATTGTGTTCCAGCCGAAGATCGTGGATCACCACCCAGTTTTTATGCTCCTTCAAGGCAAAATCAATCTGGTAAGCGGCCTCCTTTTCTGCCTTCGCTCCGGCACGAACCATGTTTTTTTCGCGAAGGACCTTGGCACGAGTGTGACTGGGAAGAGGTGCTTGCAGCAAATCTTCCAATTCAGCCATTTGAGGCGCGATGTCGTCCTTTGACTTTAGCAGCATACGTACAAGAATGACTGAAGAAAACCCGGATTAGTCGGTTTTCTTTGTTTAGTTATCGGCAGATCACGGCAGGTTCTTTACAGCGGCGACTGCTTCAGCATTTCACAAAAAATCATGGCTAAATACGCGGCGTTGCCCCCGAAATCGCCCTAGCAAGAGCGAAATGGTTTTTAAATCCTTTTTGACCTGACGTTTACCTGTCTCGAGAACCTGCCATACCGTGCGGAGTCCACGTTTGAAGTGTTCAGTCTCGTGCGTTTGCCAGCGTTACTGTCAACGCAATAGAAGACGCCGCTTCGAGCGCCGCGATGGATTAAACGGTGACGTGTTTTCATAACGATTACACAACCGCGTTTTAAAAGAAGACCGAAGCCGAACCGTTAGCAAGCAGCCAGAGCACGTCCCCGCATCTCAAATTGCTCGCAAAGCGCTGAATTTGATGTCAGTCTCGGGGCCACCCGACTCGTAAACCATTACGGCACTAACAGTTAGAAATGGAGCCAGTTATTGGATTCGAACCAACGACCCACGCTTTACGAAAGCGTTGCTCTGCCAACTGAGCTAAACTGGCGACTCGACAGGCTTTCACACTAGTTTTACTTGGCCTTTCAGGCAAGTTTTTTGAATCACATTTGGAATGATAAACCATTATAAAAATCTCAGGAGCCAGGGTAAAGGCTTGCCGATTTAATATTTGTGGAGGGCCTTTTCGTCTGTTTCAGTCGCATTGAATCATCTCGTATCCAGCAAGGGAGAAATTTGCCGGGTTCAAATTTTAACTTTTACTTTACTAATTTTTCAGAAGTGGCCTTGGATCGCTTGGCGCTTGGCGCTTGGCCGCAGCCGCATGAACGCATTGGCGTGAAGGCGATTGCATTTCTTCTCCTCGTTAGCGGGTTTGAATATGCTACGCTCCATCGTGCCTAAGCGCAGGGTCATTGTTATTGGAGGCGGGGCCGCGGGATTCTTCGCGGCGATCGCTTGCGCGGAGTCTTCGCCCAATGTCGAGGTGACGATCCTGGAAAAAACGGATCGGTTCCTCGGAAAAGTCCGCATTTCAGGCGGCGGCAGATGCAATGTCACGAACGGCCAATTGGATACGAGCGTCCTGTCTGAGAATTATCCGCGAGGCGCAAGGGCGCTTCATAGTCCGTATCAGGTTTTCGCCATGGAGGAGACGGTTGCGTGGTTCGCAGCGCGTGGAGTCAAGTTGAAAACTGAACCGGATGGCCGGATGTTTCCCACCACGGACTCATCGCAAACAATTATTGACTGTCTTACGACCGCCGCTGAAAACACCGGCGTCAAACTTCGGACAGGCGTTGACATCGCCCGCGCTGAATATCCGACCGAGGGTGGCTTTCGTTTGACCGATGTTCGCGGCCAAATCATGGCGTGTGATCGCTTGCTTCTTGCCACTGGCGGGTGTCGCAGCGCTGCGGGCGGGAGTCTTCCAGTTTCGCTCGGCCACTCCATCGAACCTCTTGCGCCGTCGCTTTTTAGTTTTCACGTTGATGCGGAATGGGTGCGCGAACTTTCGGGAGTCTCGGTCGCGTCGGTTGAAGTTTCGATTGCCGAGGCGAAATTGCGCGAACGCGGTCCTATACTTCTCACCCATTGGGGCGTCAGCGGGCCGGCGATTCTTCGGCTTTCGGCATGGGGCGCGCGAAGTCTTCAAGAAGTAAATTATAATTTCCAGTTGCGCGTCAATTGGCTCCCTGAAATGAGCGTTGAGCAAATCGAAGCCGTCCTCCGCTCGCGAGCCGCGTCCAATGCGGCGAGGTTCGTCATCAAGGAGCCAATCGCTCCCCTGCCGATGCGGCTTTGGGAAAAGCTCGTATTGACTTCGGGCATTGCCTTGGATGTTCGCAATTCAAATTTATCCGGCGCCGCGCGACACGCCCTCATTCAATGTTTGACGCGATGCGAACTGCCCGTGACGGGGAAGAGTCTGAACAAGGACGAATTCGTCACTTGCGGCGGCGTGCGTTTGCAGGAAGTTGATTTTCGCACGATGGAGAGTCGGCTTCGACCCGGACTTTATTTTGCGGGCGAACTGCTGGATATCGACGGCATCACTGGCGGTTACAATTTCCAGGCGGCCTGGACGACAGGCTGGATCGCGGGCAAGGCAATGGCAACGTAGCTATTCGGGCTTGAGGGGTAATTTTACAGCAACCGTCGTCATCTTTCCTGGGACAGATTCAATTTGTATGGTCCCGCCGTGGGCTGTCACGATCCACTGGGCAATGCTCAGGCCGAGACCCGATCCTTCCACGATGTTGCTATGCGCGGGATCGCCTCGAAAAAAGCGGTCAAACACCCGCGGCAAAGCCTCCGGCGTAATCCCCGGCCCTGTGTTCGTCATAACGAATTCCGCGATAAGCCCCGACGTACGCAGTGTCATAATGATGCGCCCTGCCTGTTCGTTATATTTGACAGCATTGTCAGTCAAATTTAGAAATAGCTGCCTCAACCGATGCTTGTTGCCCATGACACGGGCCTTTTCGCACGCCGTCAATTCCACATGAATTCCCTGCGCCCGCGCGAGGATTTGCGCATCGGCAAAATTGTCCTGTATAATTTCACTCAACTCAAGCGGCTCGAACTTCAAATCGAACAATCCCGCGTCCGCCCGGGCTAGAAGCGTCAGGGCGTCAACAATTCGTGACAACCGCCGCAATTCATCTAGTTGACTAGCGCAACGTTCGCGGGCAGACTCCGAAAGCCCTTCGTTCCTCAATTCCAATTCCATCTCGCCACACAAAACCGTCAATGGCGTTTTCAATTCGTGCGATGCGTGCAGAGTGAATTCTCGAATTCGATGGAAGGAATCATTTAGCCGGGTGGTCATGCCGTTGAAGACGTCCGTTAAACGGTCCAGCTCGTCGCCGTTTTGCGAGCGCGGCAATTGCTCAGCCAACGTATTCTCGGTAATCCGCTCAGCAGCCAGTGTGAGCGCTGCCAGAGGGGTGAGTGATTTACGCGTCAACCACCAACCGCCGGCGACGCTTAGGATTGCAGCCGGCGCGCCGATTCCCAACATGATCTCCAGGATTTCGACCATCCCGTGATCGGTCCGATGAATCCTTTCGCGGCGTTCCAGGAGTTCGGAATAAGAGAGCACACCTATCACCGCCACGGCACAAAACAAAATGCTGCCGTACCATAACGTCAGGCGCGCCCGAATGGTCATGCCGGTTCTTTCAGCACGTAACCGCTTCCGCGCACGGTGTGCAACAGCTTGGGTTCAAAGGCGGCGTCAATCTTTTCGCGCAAGCGCCCGATATAAACATCCACCAGGTTGGTGCCAGGATCGAAGTCGTAATCCCACACTTTCTCCAGAATCATCATGCGACCGCACAATCGTCCCGGCGACCGCATGAGAAATTCGAGCAACCGATACTCCCTCGTGCTCAATTCTATGACTTCGCCGCCGCGCCGGGCCTGCCGCGTAATTGTGTCAAGGCTAAGGTTCGCAACCTTCAGCAGCACAGCGCGATTGTCTCCGCCTCGTCGCGTCAAGGCCCGCACGCGCGCGAGAAGTTCCTCCAATTCAAACGGCTTTGGCAGGTAATCATCGGCCCCGGCGTTGAGTCCTTCCACGCGCTCGTTGACTTCTCCACGCGCCGAAAGCAGAAGAACAGGCGTCAGATAACGGCGATCGCGCAACTGACGCAGCACACTCAACCCGTCCCTTCCGGGCAACATGACATCGAGGACGAGACAATCGAACGGGGTCGTCGCTGTCAACTCAGCGACTTCGTTGCCGTTGTTGCAGATATCCACCGCAAATCCCTCGGTTTGGAGGGCTTTGCGGATGAATGAGGCCGTTTTTCTTTCGTCCTCGACGACTAATACGCGCATCACCGAAGGCTAACCTATTTCTTCATTCCATAAACGAGAATCTTAAACGTCCCTGGAAGCATCGGCGCTCTTCGCCGTCCGCCACCTTCCGGGGTTGGTCCAAACTTCGCCGAACCGAGATAAATGCGATGGGTCTTCGGGTCCAGCGTCATTGTCTTGGCGCGCGGCTCCGTTTTTAGAGTCTGCACCACCGTCAATTTATCCCCTTCCTCGCGCGCGATGGTGGTTGTTCCGTCACCGCAGGAAGCAAATGCAAGACTCGTTCCCGGATCGAAACAAGTGGCGTCCACTCCGTTGCCAATGGGAACTTCGCCCAACACCTTGCCACTGGTTGCGTCCATCATCAGCATTTTTTGATTGCCGCAACCGAGAAACAGGTGGTGATGAGCCGTATCAATCGACATGCCTGAAGGCTCTTCGCCCGGCGCCACCGGCCATCGGCTCGATACCGAATGCGTCTTTGTGTCAATCACAACGACTTCGCTCTTGTCCTCAAGATTGTCGAAAACCTTGCCCAAATCCGGGTCTGCCGCGCCGAACTCCGGTTTGCCTCCCAACGCAATGGTTGCGACAACTTTGGCGTTCTTCACATCAATGACGGTTGCCGATTGGCCGCGTCCGTTGAAGGTGTACGCTTCGTGCGCGACCGGGTCGTAAAGCATCCCGTCTGGACCCTCGCCGGTCTCCAGGCTGGTCACGGTTTGCAAATTCGACAAATCGACTATCGCCGCTTTGCCGCTGCGTCCACAAGTGACCACGCCGCGATTCAAATCGGATGCCACCGCAAGTCCATGAACACCCGGTGTGTCCGCGATTTCGCCAACGACTTTACCCGCATCAATATCAATGACCACGACGTTGCTTGCGTGGCTGACGTAGAGTCGCCGTCCGACATCGTCCACAGACATGTAATCCCAACCGCCGTTTCCCGGCGCGGGAATTTCTTCGACAAAACTGTACAAATCATCCGCCAGGCAGACTCCAGCCGACAACACCGCCAAACCGCATAAAACCGCCCAATGTTTTTTCATAGTTAGTCCTTTGCCGCAGCCTAACAACCCAAGGTGAAGCAGCCATAATCTGGCAATGACAGTTTTGTCATTGGGGCCAAATTGAACGGAAGGGCTAGGCCGTAACTTTTCAGTTGATAATGGGTAGCGCGGTCGTCTCGACCGCCGTCTTCGGCGTCTCGCCGAAGACATCGGTGATTTGAACCAGTTCGCTATACGGCGAGTTGAGATTCGCGGGGAGCCAGTCGGCGAGACGCCGACTGGAGGCGGTCGAGACGACCGCGCTACCCAACTGCATCAATACGGCTACGGGAAACTCAGATCGAAAAGGGAAAAAAAGAAGCCGCTTGGGCGGAAACAATCCACCGTCCAAGCGGGTTACGCTTCCTGGCGCCTGTAACTCATGATAAGAGGAACCAGAAATTGAAAAGCGGTTTTACATATTGTCTCAATCACTATCGGACGGCGCGGTCGCTTGGTTAACCGACTCGGGGCCGCAACTTTTGTGTTGCGCGCCCCGAGCCATTCAGAACTTAGCCAGCGTAACCTTCTTCGCCGTGATCGGTCACATCCAGGCCGGTGTTTTCGTCTTCAGGTGTAGGACGCAAGCCCACCGTTCCTTTGACAATGTAAGCGATGACAACTGTCCCGCCGATGGCCAGAGCCAGGGTCAGTCCAATCGCTTTGATTTGCTCGAACACGAGTCCCTGTGTGCAGGAATCTGTCACGAGGTTCTTCAGGTTTGTGGCCAGGTTCGCATTGGCGGAGTTGCGGGCAAGCACACCCGTCAACAAGGCTCCCAGCGTTCCGCCAACCGCATGAACACCGAAGGTATCCAGCGCGTCATCGTAGCCGAACCAGCCTTTGACCTTGTAGCAGAAGAACCAGGGAATCACTCCCGCTATAATTCCGATCACCACCGCGCCGGTTGAAGTAACAAATCCGCAAGCAGGCGTGATAACCACCAATCCGGCAACAGCGCCGGAACAAAACCCAAGAACGCTCGGTTTGCCGCGCGTAATCCACTCGCAGCACGGCCACACAAACGATGCGACAGCGGTCGCGAGGGTCGTGGTAGTGAAGGCGTTGGCGGCGATAACGTCCGCAGCCACTGCGCTGCCGGCGTTAAAACCATACCAACCCACCCACAACATGCCGGTGCCGATCATGCACAACACCATGCTGTGCGGCGCGAAGTGTTCCTTCCCGAACCCAATGCGTTTGCCAAGGATGATGCACAAAACCAACGCCGACCAACCCGATGTCATATGGACAACGGTTCCGCCCGCGAAATCAATCGCCTTGATCTTGGCGTCGGCGTTAAAAACGCCGTTCATCAATCCATCGATTCCCCAGATCATGTGCGCCTGCGGGAAGTAAACAACAAACATCCAGAGAACCATGAAGATGCAGATCGCCGAGAACTTCATGCGTTCAGCAATGGCGCCCAGGATCAACGCCGGAGTGATGATCGCGAACATCAACTGATACATGGAGAAAACGTTCTGCGAGACCCACGCCGAATAATCCGTGTTTGGACTGGAATCGACGCCGTTCAGGAACTTGTAATCAAGACTTCCCAGCAGCCAATTCCCGTGATGGAAAACCAGGCTGTACCCGCAGGCCCACCACAGAATTGTCACCATTCCCGTGATGAAGAAGCATTGCGCGGCGACAGACAGGATGTTTTTCCGGCGCACCAAGCCGCCGTAAAACAGAATCAGTCCGGGCAACGTCATGAACAGCACCAAAGCCGCGGAAGTCATTTGCCAGGCATTGTGGCCGGGGCCGGGGTTCGGGGTGAAGTTGCTTTTGTCGTAAGAACCGAGCTTGGAACCGACGTTGTTGGTGCCGTCGGCCACCCGGGCGGTGTTGTTGACATACGCTTCAAGGTCCGACAAGCGTTGTTCGACCGAAGGATCGGCGCGCACCGGTGCGGGCGCTTCGGCAGCGCGCAAGGTAGTCAGGCTGGTCGCGAACGTCGCGGCCACAATCAGGCTTAAAAGGAATCGTTTCATTTTTTGATTTATTGGCGAATTGTTGTTTGTTAAATGGCTTTTTCTCCCCGATCACTGGTTCGGATGCGCACGGCTTCGTTGATATCCGAAACGAATATCTTTCCGTCACCGATCTTCCCTGTGCTGGCCGTGGCGATAATGACCTTGATGACGTCCTCGACTTTGCCGTCAAGCACGACGATCTCCAATTTGATCTTGGGCAACAGATCGACCGTGTATTCGCTTCCGCGATAAATCTCGGTGTGGCCTTTCTGGCGGCCGAAACCCTTGGCTTCAATGACTGTCATGCCCTCGATGCCGATCTCGCGAAGGGCCTCCTTGACCTCGTCAACCTTGAAAGGTTTGATAATAGCTTCAATTTTTTTCATAGCTGAATGGAGCAGATATTGATTTTTGACTGGCCCGCGCGCCCCGGCCATTTCACCGCGATTTTTTCAATCACCCCCAAATCAACCCGGTTGCGCCAACCCGCCGGACAAAACTCACGCTGCATTGGAGATGCACGGTGGGGACAAAAGCAGCCGAAATGCCAACTCTTATAACTTTCTTATTCCTCCTCTAATTCTGCCTATGCGGAGCCATAAACCGGCAAGCAAGCGTGGAGCTTTTCCATGAGTGAATTTTTGCAGGATGTTGCTTTTTGAGCACGTGGGACAGAAGACGATAAGAAATTCGTTAGAAAAAATACCCCCGAAAACCAACTAATCCGTGACCACCAGACGGTACCCCACTCCAGGCTCTGTCAATATTAACTTTGGCTTGGTGGGAACTTTTTCAAGCTTCTCCCGCAAGTAGCCCATATAAACGCGCAAAAGGCTGATCTTTTCGGCGTCGTCAATTCCCCACACCTCGCGCAGCAGATGCCCATGAGTGAGGACTTTTCCAGCGTTGCGAACAAACTCCAGCAAAAGCGCATATTCCGTCGCGCTCAACCGAACCGGCTCGCCGTCAATTCTTACCACGCGGACGGTCGTATCGACAGTCAGATTTCCAGTTTGAAATACCTCCGGTCGGGACTGCGCCTGGACGTTTCGCCGCATTACGCGCAAGCGCGCCAGCAACTCCCCGGTTCCAAAGGGTTTCGTGATAAAATCGTTCGCGCCGTTGTCGAGCGCCGCGATCTTGTCGTGCTCCTGCCGCCGCACGGAAACGACCATGACCGGAGCCTGGCTCCATTCCCGGAATCGTTTCAAAACCGTATTGCCGTCCATATCCGGCAAACCAAGATCAAGCAGCATGATATCCGGCTGGCAACGAATGGCTTGCGTGACGCCGTCCTCGCCCGTTGCGGCTTCGACGACCCCGTAACCGCTCATTTCAAGCGAGGCGCGAAGCAATCGCCGGATTTGCGCTTCGTCATCGACAACAAGCACAAGGGCTTTTTCCGTCGTTTCGCCGCTCACGCGGATTCTCCTTTCAACGAGGGTTGTGCGATAACCGCGTTCTGGCGCAATGGCATTCGCACGGTGAAGACCGCTCCTCCACCGGCGCGATTGGTCGCACACACCGTTCCGCCTTGGGCCTCCACGAAGCCTTTTACCAGGGACAAACCCAATCCCGTTCCGCCCGCCGGAGCGGTTGAGGCCCTGTAAAACTTATCAAAAATTCGCGGCAAAGCTTTCAGATCAATCCCCGGGCCACGGTCGGAGATTTGAAACACAAGGGAGCCTTGCTCGACGTAAACGGAGACCTCCACTGGCGTTCCAGGCGGCGTATGCGATGCGGTGTTCGACAGAAGATTGATCAACGTCTCTTGCATCAAAACAAAGTCCAATTGCGCCATTGGCAAATCGCGTTCGATGATCACTCTGACTGGGTGACCCGCCAGTTTTTTTTCCGTAGCCGAAACGGACATATGAACCAATTCCGCAGGATCGCAGTTGGTGAGATTGGGCCGGACAGCGCCCGATTCGAGCCTGCTGATTTCAAGCGCATTGCCTACGAGGCGATGAAGCCGTTCGGTCGCTTCAATGATTTCCTCGATCATTTCCCGCTGGAAGCCCGACAGGCCCGCATTTTCCCATTCCACGAGATTGCCCACAGCGCTCTGGATGGCCGCGATTGGCGTGCGCAATTCATGCGACATCGAATCGAGCATGGTCTTGCTGAGCCGCTCGGATTCCCCCAAAAACCTGGCTTGTTGTTCCAGCTTCTGTTGCGCCCGGATTCGACTTGTCAATTGCCCCAGCGCAAGGGCGACGACGAAGTACATCGCGAAGAACATTCCGTCCTCAAAACTATGGATCGCGAAGGCAAAAGTAGGAGGCAAAAAGAAGAAGTCCCAGCATACAGCGCTCAGCGCTCCGGCAATAAAGGCGGGGCCGCGGTTCATCACCAGCGAAAGAACAACCACCATTAACAGGTAAACCAACGCCGTCGCGTGGGGACCGACAATTGGCGTGAAAACGAAAGCCGCAACAGTCACCAAAATCAAACTGGAAAGGACCGTAAGGTACTGCAACAGCAGCGGTTGGTGCGGCGCGACGGACGGTCGCCAAAACTTCTCTTTTTTTCGAGTCGCAGCCGAATTTTTCTCTGAAAAAGGCTGAATACTTAATGTTCTCGTCACGCCGGGATTTACCCAAAGCAAACCCCGTGCCTAATGGTTTCCGCTGCTTCTAGTTTTTATTAAAGACAATTGGAAAATTCAGTTCGCGACCGTGTCGTTTAAAGCCAATGGCGGGAACTCCTCGCTCAGCCCCAAATCCAACATCATAGTGTTACGACGACTAAGAAGCTTGCTCGCGTAGAGCTGAATCTGCTTGGGACCGTAGCCCGAAGCCGCAAGCGCCTGCCTGATTTGTTCGGCGCTTAATTGCCCGATCAGCCGCGCCATCCAACGGGCATCGTCAATGGTCATCGCCGCGAATGCCGGATTGCGGACAATTGGAGTATAACCGACGATTTTCAAAGCCTGTCTTGGGCTTCCGCTGTTTTCGCTGACTGAAGGCGCGGTAAATCTCCATGGGAAGGCATTCACATTTTCGCCATGCCATGCGAGCAAGCCCGTCGTCCGCCCCAATCCGCCGCCGAGGTCCGAGAAATAGTGTTCCAGGTGTGGATTTTTTTTCGGACCAACCCGCCGCAGCTTGGTGTTGTCAAACCGTGTGTCGTAAAACCCCAGCCACGCCGCCAACAACCCCGCCCCGCGCACTTCCCGGCGACCGGCATGATCAAGTTGCCCGTAATCCCACGGACCGATGCTTTTCACACGCGGATCTTTGATCTGCACATTGGCCGGGGTGGTCACAAGATAATCGATCTGCGCCTCGACGCCGGGTTGAAAATTCGTGCCCGACATCAAATGTTGCTTCAATTCATGTCCGCTCCACTGCCGCCCGTCGCGCAGAACCGCCGTCGTCACGAAGTCGAACGGATCCTTGAACGCCTGCAAATTCATGGAATACACCGGAATGAACCAAAGCACGGTGAAGGTCATGCGGACAGGGCGGCGCGAGTTGAACTCGGTAAAAATCCTGCGATCATACGCGACTTTGACGCTTGCCGCGTAATCGGTCGGATCAGCGTTAAATCCCAAAGCCCAAAACATCCGCGTAACCAGCGGCTCGGAAGACTGCTCCCCAAATTTCCACTTGACGACATCATTACCGCATTCGACTTCATATCCGGGATTCATGCCGGAAGTTTCCTTGGCTTCACGATAGCGGCAAACTTTGTCGGCAAAAGAAGGGATGCCCACCCGATCAAATCCGGCATACAAATCCTCCGTTGCGATGGATTTCGGACGCGACCAAAAACTTGAAGGCATCGGGTCGCGCCGGCTTAGGTCCGCGGAAGGGCCGGGCGCGAGATTTTCCGCCGGTTCAACGCCCACGCCGATCGGGCGGTGAAGCTGGCGCAAAAAAATGGGAAGCATCACCGCGTCGAAATGGCGGGGAATCACGGGCCGCTCCAGATTATTGACAGCGCAAACCGTTTCCACGAGGTCGATTTCGAGTTGGCGGCGCTCATCGGCGTTTTCGATCTTCGTCGCAGCTTTTGCCAGACGAGCAATTTCCTCCAATCCGCGCCGTTCGTGCTTCGATTCGTCGTCCGGTTCCTCGATCATTCGATCAACACGGCTCGCAAGGCGATGCAAGTCATCCTGATTGCCCGGAACAAATGCGATGGTCTCTGTCTCCGTCCGAAGTTTGAATTGTTGATCGAGATTTATGGGCGCCGCATACGCGCCAAACCCCACCACGCAGAAAGCGAACACCAGAAATTCCCGCATGCCGAATATTCGCACAACGCCCATTCGATGCAACTTGCCGAAAGCAACGTTTGCCTGTCGAAATAAAAAAAGGATGCCGCTCTAAACCATAACGATGCAGTTGGCTTCAGGGGATCGCGGGCGTCTCGACCGCCGCCTTCGGCGTCTCGCCGAAGGTATTTGAAAGTTTTCGCCGACTCACCGAAAGGTGAATAGATTCAAGACCGGAGCCAGTCGGCGGGACGCCGACTGGAGGCGGTCGAGACGACCGCGCTACCGTCAATCACCGGAATGGATACGGCTAAACTTCCAGACGATCCCCGGAACGCGCGACCAGCAAATACAACGCTGGCATGAGGAAAACACTGATCAGCAACCGGGAAAATAATCCGCTAACAATCACCAATGCGAAAGGGCGCTGTGAATCCGTGCCGACGCCTGTGGCCAACGCCGCCGGGAGCAATCCCAATGCGGCCACCAGCGCCGTCATCATGATCGGGCGCAAACGCAGGATCGCGCCCTCCCGCGCCGCCTGTGCAATGCTCGTGCCGTTCCGCCTCAATTCGTTCACGCAGGAAATATAAACGACAGCAGTTTGCACCGACACGCCGAAAAGCGCGAGGAAACCAATCCCCGACGAAACGGAGAACGGCGTCTTTGTCAACCATAGCGCGAGGATTCCCCCTGCCGGCGCGGAAAGCAGAACTCCGAAAACCGTGATAAAGGGGAACTTCAGATTGCTGTAAAGCGCGAAGAGGATCAGGAAAATCAGGAACAGTGTTAATGGCAGAATGACGTTCAGTTCATGCCGCGACTCGGTGTATTCCGTATATTCACCGCCCCAATCGGCGTGATAACCGGGCGGCAGCTTCACCTTGGAATCAACCTGCCCCATCGCCTCCTGAACGGCGCTGGCCAGGTCGCGGCCTTCGACGGAATATTGGACGCCGATGTAACGCGAGTTGTCCTCGCGGTAAATGAAGGACGCGCCGTTGGCCACCTGGATGTCGGCCAATTCGCGCAACGGGACTTGTTGGCCATTCGGTGTCGATACTAGAATATTGCGGATTTCCTCCGGGTCATCGCGATATTGCTGTTCCAGGCGCACAACCAGGTCAAATTGCTTTTCGCCCTGAACCACTTGCGTTGCGACATCGCCGCCAACCGCGGCTTGAATCAGCGAATTGACATCGGACACGTTCAATCCATACCGGGCGATCTTCTCGCGGTTAATGTCGATGGTCAGGCTCGGTTGCCCAAGTTCCTGGACGAGCGTGACGTCTGTGATGCCTCGCACTTGCTCCAGCACTTTCTTGATCGCACGGCCTTTCTGTTCCAGCGTGTCAAGATCAGTTCCAAAAACTTTTACCGCCAGCGAACTTTTCAAGCCCGTTTCTGCTTCATCAACCGCATCCTCCGCCGGCTGCGTGTAATTGAAAATAATTCCCGGGAAAACGCTCAATTTCTTGTTGATGGCCTGCGTCAGTTCCGCCTTCGTATGATAAGCGCCGGTCCATTCCGAATATGGCTTAAGGCCGACGTAAAATTCCACGTTGAAAAAACCGGTCGGGTCCGTTCCGTCATCGGGACGACCGTGCTCGTCCGCGACGGTCGTCACTTGCGGAAACGAGCGAAGGATTTCTCGCATCTTCGGAACCAGCCTGCGCGACTCGTCAAACGAAATCGTGTAAGGCATCGTGGCCCGAACCCAGAGCGCGCCTTCGTCCAGGTGCGGCATGAATTCCGCGCCAATTCCCGGAATCAACAGCAACGAACCGCCGACCAAAACCCCGGAGACAATCGTGGTCAACCACGGATGCGCCAGGCAAAAATCAAGTCCCACAGTGTAAATGGACCGGATCGCCTCAAACGCGAAATTTCGCCGTTCGCGCACCCCTTTTCGCATCGCCCACGCGCAGAGAACAGGCAGCAACGTCAACGTAATGACAAGCGAACCAATAAGCGCAAAAATCATCGTGTCCGCCATCGGCTTGAACAGCCGTCCGGAGGGACCCGAGAGCGCATAAATCGGAATAAAACCCGCAGCGATCACCGCAACCGCATAAAAAATCGGACGATCCACCTCCGCCGCCGCGGCCACGATCACTTCCTGAATTCGCATCGGTTTTCCGTGGCGCAACGCGACCTGCCGATAAATATTTTCCACCATCACCACCGCGCCATCGACGAGTATGCCGAAATCCACCGCGCCGATGGAGAGAAGGTTCGCCGAGACGCCCTGGAGGTTTAAACAAATGAACGCGACCAGCAACGCCAGCGGAATCGCCACCGCGACAATCAACCCGCTTCGTATGTCATATAAAAAGAATATCAGCACCACGATGACGAGCGCCATTCCGCGCAACAGGTTTTGCTCGACAATCCCAGTCGTCAGCGAGATCAAGTCAATACGATCGTAGAACGGTAGAACCTTCACATCCTTCGGAAGTATTCTTTCGTTCAATTCCTTCGTTTTGGCTTCGACGCGTTTCAGGACTTTCTGCGTCTGCTCGCCGGTGCGCATCAACACGACGCCCTCCACCGCGTCGTCCTGGTCCATGTATCCAAATTGGCCAAGGCGCGGCGCGTAACCGATCACGACACGACCCACGTCCTTCACAAGGACAGGCGTGCCATCGTGAACCGTCACCACGACTTCGCCGATTTCCTCCGGCGTGCGCAATCGTCCCAGGCCCCGCACGTAGTAGAATTGCCCGCCTTGCGAATAAAATCCGCCGCCGGCATTTCCGTTGTTTGCGCCAAGCGACGTTTCGACCGACGGCACCGACAATCCGACCGCCGCCAATTTCACGGGATCGAGAAGCACCTGGTATTGCATGGTCTCGCCGCCCAAACCGGAATCGTCCGCCACGCCTGGAACAGATTTGTATTGACGCTCAACGATCCAGTCTTCGATGGTTTTCAGCTCCATCGGCGTTCGGTCGGGGCTTTGCAGCACGTATCGGTAGATCAAACCCGATGGCGAAAAAAGCGGCGAAACCGAGGGCGTCACTCCCGTTGGAAATGTAAGATCGGGAATCCGATTGAAAACCTGCTCGCGCGCGAAATAATTGTCCGTGCCGTTTTGAAATGTGATGATTACGTCAGAAAGCCCGTAGAGAGAAATCGAACGAAGGATTGTCGCGCCAGGAATGCCGTTCATTTCCACCTCGACGGGAACCGTGATCAACCGTTCCACTTCCTCAGCCGCATGTCCGGGCCACTGCGTCACGATCTCGACCATTGGCGGAGAGAGATCGGGATAGGCATCCACCGAAAGCCGATCCAGCGACCATACTCCCGCGCCCGTCACCACCAGCGTCATCAGGATGACAAGAAACCGCTGGCGCAACGACGAAGTCACGATCCGGTGGATCGCTGTCGCCGTCCGAGGCGCGGCATCTGGCGGAGGAAGGTTGTCGTTCATTGATTCTGCATGAATTGAACGAACAGCCCGCCCTCAACAACAATGCGGTCGCCGGCCTTCAGCCCGGATGTAATGTCGTATCGGTCCTTTTCGCGATAGCCCAAGGTGATGCGTTGCCGCGCGAAACTTTCGTCCTTCTGGGCAACATAAACAAACGGCAGATTTTCGTCATTTCGGAGGACCGCCGAAACCGGCGCCATCAATCCAGAAGTTCCCGCCGCGGAATGAATCAGCACGCGAACGTACTGTTGCTGCTTCAATGCGCCACCGGGATTTTCCGCGACCACGCGAACGGCGACCGCGCGCGTATCGGGATCAACTACCGCCGAAATGTTTTGCACAGTTCCGGTAAAACTCTTTGAGTCGGCATCTGTCAATACTTCCGCCGGATCGCCTGCGCTGACCGCCGCGAGTTCCGAGCCAAACAAATGCGCCATGACCCAGACGCGGGAAAGGTCGGCGATGGTGAAAACCTGCGTCGTCCCGGCTTGCAGAAGTTCTCCAGGCGTTGCGGCGCGGTCCACAACCGTTCCGTCAATCGGGGAGCGAATGATTCCTTTGATTGACGGGATTGCCTTGCCCCCCTTGATCGCCGCGAGCGCGTCGGCGGGCACTTTGAGCGAAATCAACTGTTGCAAGGCGGCTTCGCTGTCGGCCTGCGCGTTGGCGGCGTCGATTTTCGCCTGTTCGCTTTCGCGCAGACTGACGCCGTGATGCTCGAACAATTGCGCGTCCTGATCCGCAAGTTGCTTGGTAATTTTTGCGGTTGAGAGCGCCTTGCGATACGCGCTGATCGCCGCCGCAAAATCCGGCGAATCCACTTCGGCCAACGGCTGCCCCGCGGTTACTTTATCTCCAACAGAAACCAATAATTTCGTGACCGGTCCCGACATCGGCGCGAGGATTATCGTGGCTTGATCGTTGTCAAAATCGACCGTGCCCGTCGTGTCAATGGTCTTGTGAAATTCGGTGGCCTCGACTGTGGCGAGGTGAATGTTTTGTCTTTGGTCAGCGGTCAGCGTCGCATTGCTCGCAACGATGGATGGAGTCGGCGTCGCGCTCTCAACGCGGGGCGAGCAGCCGTCAATTAGAAATCCAGAGACGCCAACACCAAACATAAGGACGCCTCTGGCGAGAATCTTCCACAACCTCGGCGTCGATTGATCCAAACAATATGTGTCCATGATCAGTTCTCTTTGAGTTCTGCCACATTCCACCAACCGCCGCCCAATGCCTGGAACAAAGCCGCGGTGTCGGAGAAGCGATTCGCCTGGGCCTGGACCAGATTCAATTGCGCCTGCTGATACGTTTGTTCCGCGTTCAACAGCGCCAGGTAACCGCCGTAGCCGACCTTCAATTGCTGGCGGGAAATGTCCAAGGTCGATCTGGCCGCTGTATCAGCAGCGGCGGCGGACGCGACGGCATCTCCGTCCTGCTCAAGGGCGTTCAGCGTGTCAGCAACATTTTGGCAGGCGGTGAGAACCGTGCTCCGATATTGCTGCGCCGCCTGGATGTATGCGGCCTTTGCCGCGCGTTCCTGATGAAGGAGCGTCCCGCCCTGGAAAATCGGCTGCACAAGTGTGCCCCCCACGGCCCAAAAGCCGGAACCGGAGTTGAACAATTTGTCAAGACTAAGGGCCGTGTTCCCCGCGTTGGCGCTGAGCGTGATGTTCGGGAGGCGATTGGCAATGGAAATGCCGATCTGCGCGCTCGCCGCGTGAAGGTTCTGTTCGGCTTGCAGAATATCGGGGCGTTGCCCGACGAGAGTTGCAGGCAGCGTCACCGGCAAATCCCGCGGCAACTTCAATTTCGACAAATCAAAATCCCGCCCTTTCTGGTCGCTCGGAAAATCACCGGCCAAAACCGCCAGAAGGTCGCGCTGCTGCGCCAGTTGTTTCATCAGCGGCGGAAGCGAGGCGGCGATTTGCGCCAGTTGCGATTGTTGCGCGGCAAGGTCAAGCCCGCTCGCGTAACCGTTCGTGTATTGGAATTTCACGATCTCCATCATGTTGGAGCCGATGCCGACCAACTCCCGCGTCGTCTCGATTTGCGCGCGCAATGACGCCTCCTGAATCGCGGCGACGACGACATTCGCGCTCAGCGTGAGATACGTTGCCACCATTTGGAATCGGGCGTTTTCCTGTTGCGCCTTGGAAACTTCGACAGTGCGGCGATTCAACCCGAAGACATCCGGCACGTAGGAAACGCTGACCTGCGGCGTGAACAAATTGTATTCAAATATGTCCGCGTTGGGTGTCGGCGAAATAAAGCCGGATTGACGCTGGCGGCTCCCCGCAAATGAACCGCTGATGTTCGGATAATAAATCCCGCGTTGCGCCTTTAGATTTTCGCGGGCCACGAGAAGAGCCGCTTGGGCCGCCTTAAGATCGGGATTATTCGTGATGGCCCGGACCAGTAGCTGGTCGAGCGCTTCGGAATGAAACACTTCCCACCATTTCCCGGCGATATCCAGACTTTGCACAAATCTCTGGTCTTCGCCGCCCGCGATGTTGGTTGCGCCGGTGACGTTTTTAAGCGGCTCGGCAACATAGTTGGTGGCGGTCGGCGCGGCGGGACGCTTGTAATTCGGCCCAACGGCGCAGCCCACGATTGTCACTAATAATATTACGGCCAGTGACGCGGCCATGTGACGGAATTTAAATTTCAATCTCATACAATTAAGTTCATTTCTTCGCTACAAATGGAAAGCGGTCCAAATGATTCCCCGCCCAATGGGCAAGGCACTAATACGGAAACCAACAGCAGAAGTGGATTAAGCCAGCGGCGGACCGCGAGTAGGAAGGGAGAAAAGGTCGGGCGCGGAAACGAGGCTAATTTCCTTGAGGGCAACAACGTAAAGTATAACAACGCAGGCGATTGCGGCGACTGGAATTGTCCCGGCCCAGCCCAATTGTCCGCTTGCAAGAGCGCACACAACGCAAAAACCGCTGGAATGATTGCCGTCTGTATGAAGTCGTGAATGGAGCGAAGGATCCGATGCGCACAACTCCAGCAGGAGGACCAGCGCGAGAGCAAACGCGGCCACGACCGCTTTTGCAGTCGGTCCAAAACGCAGAGATTTACTCATACGCCGCATGTTCTGTCCTTAATAAAGCTACAAGTCTTGCTTAAACGCAAGCCCGCAATGTCACATCTAATATCGGTATCGCTGCGGGTTTCTTGACTTGGACACTATATTCGTTTCTGAATAAGCCACCGATGCCCGGCAGGGTCGGCCATCGTCCCTTGCCGATAACCGTAATCGTAGTCCTTGACCGGATGAATTTCCTGTCCGCCCGCCGCAATGGCCCTTTTCATAACTGCCGTCGGGTCTTTCACAAACAGACTCACCAAAGAAGTTACGCCCTTTAAAGTTTCAGGACTGCGCTCAGCCGATCCGGGCATTTCCTCGTGCAAATGAAACAGCGCCCTGTCGATCGCCATTTCCCCAACATGCACGCTGCCGTCCGAATTGCTGAAACGCCGCAACTCGACCGCGCCAAAAGCAGCCTTGCAATATTCCATTTCCGCCAAAACATTTCGCACTGTCAAATGCGCCGCGAAAAAAGTCGAAGGGCCCTCCTGATGTTGATGTTCGTTGCTCATAGAGTGATATGAATGTAGCGATTGGCCCATTGAATAAATGTCGGCCAGTTCGGCGCGGTCGTGTGTCCGCCGCTGTGTTGACGCCATGCAAGCTCGCCATCCATCAAGCCAACGTTGACGTCCGGCATAGTGTCGGTGCCGAGGTCTTTCTTTCCCAGCAACCGGAAAACAGGACCGGCTGCGACTGTGGCCATAAAGCTTCCCTTTTGATCGACCCACGTTCCCTCCGCGCCCTTGCCTGACGAAGCGCCATAACTAATAAAGGTTGGCCGAGGAGCGCACATCGCAATCATTTCGTGCGAGTCCACAGGCAAATCCCCGGCGTTGAGCGGCCCGCCATACTTTATAAAATTGCCCGCCATCCAATGATACTCGCCCGTTCCCGTAAGATTTTCAACAAGCTCGCCCCAATTGCGCCGGCTCAATTTCGCGCCACCTTCGCCAGAAGAACCGACAAAACCAATCGCGAAACGGGAGTCGTAAGCCATCGTCACTAACGTCGCTTTTCCGTAGCGGGAAAGACCTTCGATGCCGACTTGTTTCGCATCAACGGCCTTGTCGCTTTCAAAATAATCCAAAGCCCGGCTTGCGCCCCACGCCCACGCTCGCAACGCGCCCCAATCATCGGGTTTGCGAGGCTGTCCTTTGTTGCACAAACCGATAATGCCTTTCGTCAGCCCTGCGCCGTTGTCCGCCTGGTAACTCGTCGGGACAATGACCGCGTAACCCCAACCGTTGGAAAGGCAAAGTTGCTGCCAGTTCGGTCCGCCCCCAAAAAACGCGGGCGGCGGCCGATTCGTCGCGCCGGGACGACGCGGAAACGCGCCAAAGCCAAATTCCATCATTACGGGAACGGGTCTGGTGGCATTGGCCGGCGTCGCCAAAGTGAGCTGGATGCCAACTGTAATTGCAGGGCAGTTCGAATTATCGACATGGCCAACCAGCGTTTTGACGGTAGCCGGGACATCGCCATTTGTTTCAACAGTTTCCTTGGTCTTTTCCCACGTTACCTTTGGAACGTTTACTGGAACCCTTCCATACACTTCGCGATCAAAATCCTCGACGATTTCCGGTCTGCGCAGGTCCCACCACATTTCCGGCGTCGTTACCTTTGTTCCATCTTTGAGCGTCAGTGGATCGGGAAGATTTGGATAGGGATTCGCCTTCGATTCATTGGTGTTTTGGTAATTTGAGGCATTGGTATTCATCCCTTCTGCGCCTCGGCGAAGGGCCTTGATCCCCAACTGGTCCATCATGTTTTGATGGTCCTGCTCAGCAGTCCACCCGGCGGGCGTGAAGGAGTTTGCGGGCGTTTCCTGCGCTGAAAGCCGCAGGCCGACACAAATCAAAGCAACTGCAACCGCAGCGAAAATTTTCATATGGATGAGCTTGTTAAGTACACCCGTCAATGTCGCGGTCAAGTTCGGAAAGCTTGAATAAAATCGCACAAATGTTAATCGACAAGCGTGAAACCAAGCATCGCCAAAATTTGTTTAATTGTCTCTGGCATCTTTTTGGTCGGCAGTTCCATGATACTTTGCGCCTGCCCCGGTTTGGATATTTTGGCGGCTGTCTTTGCCGGAATCTCGATTTGGGCCGGCACGGGCCGCCAACGAAAATGGGCAATTTTTCTTCTGGTTCTGTGTCTCATCGCCACATGGTTTCAAACGGATTCCTTGATTCGCGACCAACGCAAGGTCGAACGGATCAAAATGGAAATCGCGCGAAGGCTTAATACCAATGCAGTAGGATCCACCAATTCCCCTTCGGAAAAATAGAATCGACCCGCCAGAACGAATTGTCGTTTGGTGCTATTGGCCGAACAACTTCAAATCCATCGCGTCCGCCATTGCGCGATAACCGGAAGGGTTTAGATGCAAATTATCCCCGGTGTCATAAACGGGAAGCAAATTGGCCGGCTCGCTTGGGTCTCGGACTGCCGCGTCAAAATCGATCACAGCATCGAACCTGCCGCTCGCGCGAATCCAATCATTGACAGTCTTCCGGGCGGCTTCGTGCTCGGGACTCGAATATTGTGAGCGCCCAAACGGCGTGATCGTCGCTCCAAAAACTTTCAGGCCTTTCGCGCGCGATTTGTCAATAAATTTTCCATAAGCGGCGATCAAATTGGTTGCCACGCTGGCGTCCCGGCTCGCGCTAATATCGTTGACGCCCTCAAACACAACGATCCATTTGGCGCCCCTTTGTTCGAGAACATCACGGTCAAATCGGGCCATCGCAGTCGGCCCCAACCCACCCGAAAGGACAGCGTTCCCGCCGATGCCTTCATTGATCACCGCGATCCGGCTCGGAAGTTTGTTTGTCAATAATCGCTGCGCCAGATCATCGGGCCAACGGTTGTTTCCGTCGGTGGTTGACCCCCGTCCGTCGGTAATCGAATCGCCCAACACGATGACCGCAGCGGCGGAATCATCCGCCACAGTGTCAATGCCCGTCAGTACATACCAATGTTGCGTTGTGACGGCTCCCGGCATGTTTGCTGCCGTTCCTGCATCTCCGGGAAACAAATAAGAAGTGGCCCTGGAACCCGGATGCCCCGTAATCGCCGCAGGCACCTTTCCAAAACAAATCGTCATAGCGACGTTTGTCATCGCGGCAAGATTGAAATCAAACGCGTCCGACCAAACCATTTCTTCCGGCGGAATCGTCACCGATGACACACCATGAAATTTGAGCGCAAGATCAGTATTCGCCTGAATCGCGCCCCCGCCCGCCGATAGCGCGAAATGCACTTCAGCCAACGTCATCGATCCGTCGCCGAACGCGTTTGAGAACCGCGCCCTGAGACGTTTTCCGCCAATAGTGACGTGAACGACCTGGCGCAAAGTGTTTCCCGCCAGGCCCGGTGGAGGCGGGAGATTTCTCTGTTCCACCAACTGCGGCGCGCAACCCCACGTCGCCACCCAGCGCTCGTTCGCCGCAAAGCTTTTCTGTCGCGCCAGACAAACGAGCGCCATCGCCAATAAAAGGCCACTGCTCCATATCCATTTTCGGGTCACAGGAATATTATATAATTGACTACACGGCGAATGCAATGATATGCTGCAACCTGCATCGTCCCAGTCGAAAATGCTTCCTTTTTGTTCGGCCAATGACAACACTTCACCACCATGAAATCACTTGCAATCGCCATCGCGGCCCTCTCCCTGGTTCCAGCAACATCTCACGCCGCGCCTCCGCCGACACGTCCGCCCACTTCTCCCGGAACGCCCGCTCTCGTCGCGGCGGGCCCTGGCGCCGAAGAGCGCGCGAAAGCGGCAGCGAGCCGCGCGCCGTCCGATTCCGATGCCGCCTCCAACCCGACCGAAGCGCCGCCCGGAGCCAATCCGCCGGCGAATATCGACGGCAATTTTCTCATTGGGCCGGAGTATGTGAAGGCGCCGGAATTAAAAGTTGTTGACGGAGTTCCGGCAGGGCGAATTGAGCAGTTCAGTCTCGACTCCGCGGACAGCAAGTTTTATCCGGGCATTGACAGAAACGCTTTTGGCACGGTCGATCCGAACAATCCCAAGACGCTGATCGTCGATACGCACCCGCACCCGTATCACCGCACGATCACGGTTTACATTCCCAGCCAATACGTTCCCGGCACTGCGGCGCCGTTCATGGTCACTCACGATGGTCCCGGAATGGGGCGTCCGGACGTCAACGTTCCCCATATTATTGACAACCTGATCGCGCAGCATCGCGTGCCGGCGTTCATTGTGGTGATGATCGCCAACGGCGGCGGCGACGCGCAGGGTTGCGAGCGCGGGTTGGAATACGACACCATGTCGGGAAAATTCGCCGAGTTCATCGAAGCCGAAGTGCTCCCGCAGGTGGAAAGCAAATACAACGTGAAGCTCACCAAAGACCCCGATGGCCGCGCGACAATGGGCGCAAGTTCCGGCGGTTCAGCCGCGTTGGAAATGGCCTGGTATCATCCCGAATGGTATCATCGCGTCGTCACCTATTCCGGCACTTATGTGAACCAGCAATGGCCCTTCAACCCGGAAACGCCCGACGGCGCGTGGGGTTTTCACGAAAAGCTGATTCCGCAAAGTGACCCGAAACCGATCCGGCTTTGGATGGAAGTGGGCGATACCGATTTGTTCAATCCGAACGTTATGCGTGACGACATGCATGACTGGGTTGCGGCGAACAACCGAATGGCGACGGTCCTGCGCGCAAAAGGCTATCACTACCAATACGTTTACGCGCTCAAAGCGGGCCACGTCGAAGGTCGTGTCAGAGCCCAGACACTGCCAGAGGCGCTTGAATGGGTGTGGCAGGGTTATCCGCGATAACCGATTTTCGCCCCGGCAAGTCAAGCATT
Source organism: Verrucomicrobiia bacterium (assembly GCA_036501665.1). Lineage (GTDB taxonomy): Bacteria > Verrucomicrobiota > Verrucomicrobiia > Limisphaerales > Palsa-1400 > DATAUD01. The sequence continues at coordinate 21,741 of DASXZW010000046.1, read as the reverse complement.
GCCGGAAGCGACTGGATTGCCTTTTTAAGTTGCAAGTCCGGCGTTCGAGCGATGGCCCTTAATTTTGGCGAGACAACGCCGAATTGGTCCATCGGAAAATTCTTAAAGCCAAGTTTCAGCGCGGGCGATTCGTCCTTCACGCGGTAATCGCCGGTTGAAGGATCAACGAACATCGCGTCGGCCTCGATCGAATGTTCGTCCGACCCGCTTTGTTTCTGAATTGCCAACGCGGCAACCGGGTCGTTGTGTCCCGCCCGGTGGAGGAAATTAAAGTCGCATTCCCTGCCCCAGGGTTGGTGGACCTGGATCGGACGATACTCGGTGAAAACGATGTTGTGGCGGAAAATGTCCTGGCTGTTTGGAAACCAGACATGCGGATGAAAGGAATTGTTGACCATGATGTTGTTCTCGCAAATCCGGTGATAGCCTTCGCGCAACTTGATTCCGCCGTTCAAGCAAAGATTGTCCCGGATTTCGTAATTCGAGGAGCCGTCGTCCAGGTCGATGTCCCACCCGTGATCGCATCGCCAGCGGCTGTTCCGGATTATATTAGGTTTGACTACGTCGAGCAGCGCGACCCGCGGTTTGTCGCCGTCGGGAACGCCCTGCAAATTCCAGTAACGGTCGCGGCCCCATGAATTGAAACAGCCATGATCGCCGGTCTCCAGCACCGTGTCGAAAACATCGCAAAATTCGATGACATTTCCGCCCCAGCAACCGTCGCCAATATTTATTCCTGCGCGCGGCACTTCGTAGATCGAGCAATGCCGGACCATAATGTCGCGCGACATGGAAATTTCCACTCCCGTGGCCTGCTTTTCGACGCGACCGATTCGCGTGATCAGACAATCTTCGACAAGACAATCCGCCGGTTCATTGGACGATTTCGGTCCCGGCGTTTTGTCGATTTTATCAAAGCTCTGAGTATCGCCGTATTTAAATAGCGGGGAACGCACGGCTTTCGGGTCGCCGACAAAACAGACGCCGCTCCCACCGCTGTCATGAATCAAACAACTCTTGATGCTGACGCGTCGGTTGTAATTATTGACAAAAATCGAGTTGCCGCCAAGTTGATCGAAATCGCAATCCTCCACCGCGCAATTTTCCGCCCCATCGAACAACACAGCGCCGCCCCGGTAAATTGTCCAATCGCTCCGCAACAGCGGTTCCTTCGTCTCCATGAACGTTCGCGCCGCGTGACGAAACGTGAATCCACGCAATGTGATGAACCGCGCCGGCTGCGATTCGTCGCCGCGAAATTCAACCAGGCGCCGCAAACGAACCGCCTCGACCGTCGCGCTTTTCAAATCAATCCCCGCTCGTGGATAATAATATAACGTGCTGGTTTTATGGTCCAAAAACCATTCCCCGGGCGCGTCGAGTTCCTCAAAAATATTTTCGACAAACCGGAATTCCTTGTGCATCGCGGAGGGCCGGTTGTTTTGCCAGCCGCCTTCGTAGGTCACCTCGTCATTCGAGGTTTTGCCTGTGATGACATAATCGAAACTGCCCCAAAGATCGGCGTGCATGGCGTGGATGAATCCGCCTCGCGGATCGGCCCAGCGCGATGCTCGTTCAGGGCTGATTGCGTTTGGCGCATAACCGTTAAACGTGTTCACCTTCGGATCAAAATTCGGATAACGGGCAAGAATTTGCCGTTCGCCGTTCACGAATAATTGATCTGTCTCCAAACCTTCGGGCACTTTCGCTTCCATGATGCCGTCCCGGAACGGTTTCCAATCCAAATTCAACTTTTCGCCACCGCTGATGATGGGGCGCTCGTTTTGCCATGCCTGGTAAGTCACAGGCGCTTCCGCCGCGCCGGAATCCGCCGCCGTGAAAACAAGCGTCTCCGGCAAATAATAAATTCCCTCACGAACCCACACGGTGGTCGGCCCTTGGCCGCGTGCTTTTCGCGCAACCGCCTGGGCCCGCGTCAGCGTGGCCAAAGGCGCATCCGAGGTTCCCAGATTTTGATCACTGCCCGACGCGCTGACGAATATCTCCACCGGCGAGGCCGCGCAAAGCGTCGTCACAAAAAGAGCGACAAGAAGAAAACAACCAAACCCGGTTCCGAGCTGGACGAGCAAAGCAACAATACTTTTCAAGGTTGAAGCTGAATAACTCCCGGTGGAGAAAATTCCAAGCGCGAACCTCAACCCTGTGCGATTACAGATGGGTGAGGTTGCCGTTTTCCCCAAAGGGTTTGTTAAGCGGCGCGCGGTGCCACCCGCAAATCCGCTGCTTTATGCCACTCATGCTGCAAGTCACGCATCACAAGCGCATGATCGAATTCAATCGAACCCTTAGGAAAACGTTGCAGGTCCGCGAAGAAACTCGACTCAACTTGGGAGACAGACAAAGCGCGAAGCCGCCAATCAAAGGCCCGCAGAAGCAATCCGTCAAGCCTGTCGCCGTCGCGAGTAATTGAGTAACCGAGACTGCCTCCCTCAAAAAACGCAGAGGCTTCCGCAAGAGAACCAAAGCAGGAGGAGTCAGGCAGTGAATCAGTCTCATTCCCAATTACTTTGACGGACACCTCGCCATCCATCGACCGCATGGAAAAATCTATATGACCGCCGTTGTCGATGACCGCGAACCGCGCTGGGTGATGCTCGCCCGGAAAAATTCTCCCGCCCGCGACTTGATTGAGAAGCGACCCAGTGTCGCGACGCGGAATGAACACCCCCTCGCGCTCAATTCCCTCCGCGTCTGTCCATTCCACCGCGAACCGGTGGGCCGCATTTTCGCTGGAGATGCCAAAAGTCTCCGGCAAACCCGCTGGTCGAATTTGTTCCAGTCGAATCAGGCAAATGCCAACAACGGCCTGCCCTTTGTGAAGCTTGGGTCGAAACGGATTTGGCAGGATGCGCTGCACCACGGTCGGGTCTGCTCGAAAATTCACAAGCAGCCGCCTCTTTATGATTCCCTTGATGACCGGAATGCGCATGAAACAGAATTGACTCCGCAACCATCCGCGATTCCTGACGTTTTTGCAAGGATCAGCGCGTCGAACTTGTGCGTCGTTGTTCCTTCTTCTCCGACTTTGACCCGTTTCGCCCTGAGCTGGAAGGAACGCCGTAGTAATCCTTGTATTTGTAGTAATGGTAGTAATCCAGGCTGCTCGTGCGGATCGCGTTGAACACCAAACCCAGCACCCGCACATTGCGCTGATACAACGACTCCAGCGCCGCGTGGGCCACTCGCGCCGAAGTAAACTCCGCCCGAATCACGAACAAAACGCCATCGACATGCGGCGCAAGGCTCGTCACGTCATCAGCGGCCATGACCGGCGCAGAGTCAACAACAACATAATCGTACGCCGCAATCGCTTCCTTGAGCACAGTCTCAATCTCCCCGCTCAGGAACAATTCGCTCGAATACTGCGTTGCCGCGCCGCGCGGCAGAAGGAACATCCGAGGAACCTTCGTCTGCTGCACAACATCCGTCCACTTCAATCCCTGCGACAACACCTCCGAAAGCCCCGGCCCGTGGTCAATTTCAAACCGCGAATGCTGGCTCCCTTTGCGAAGGTCTCCGTCAATAAGAAGCACCCGCGAATTGCTGAGCGCCAGTGTGATCGCAAGGTTCGCCGAAGTGATCGACTTCCCGTCGTTCGGCACTGAGCTGGTCACCAAAATGGTTTTCGGAACTTTCCCAGGATCGCCCATGAACAGCAGCGAAGACCGCAAACTTCGATAAGCCTCAAGGAACGGATGCCGCTCGTCTTCGGGACGGAGCAGCGCAACCTGGCCGCTGGAAATAAGCGAGGATTCCCGCGGAATCTGGCCAAGCACATTCTCATCGAACAAATCGGCCACTTCGGAAAACGAGTTGAGCGAGTCGTCGAGGCGGTCGATCACCACCAGCAAAAAGAGGCTGCAAGCCAGGCCGATGAACGCGCCGTTTATCAGTTTTTTGCGCAAGTCCGGCCTTTCCGGGTACGGAGCGGAGGCTTTCTCCATGATGTTGACGCTCTCGGGGCTGATTTCCTTGTTGACGTCCAGCGTCTGCATCGTCGCCAGCAACCGGTCGTAAAGGGCCTGGATTCGTTGCGAATTGCCCTTCAACTCCTGGTATTCCGCCGTCTTGCGTCCAGTTTCCAGATTCTTCGCCTCCAATTCCGTCACTTCCTTCTGTAAATTGTCAAGTTGAATTTTAAGCGAATGCTTGAAGTCCTCCAACTGGTCAACGCTCTGTTGCTTGTAAATGGTCAACAACCGTTGCCGTCGGGCGATTTCTTCGCTGAGCGCGATCATCTTGGGATGTTTGGGCCGCAGATAACGTCCCATGTCTTCCTGTTCCGCCGTGAGCAAAGTGATGTCCTGTTTGACCTTCAAGTATTCGTTGTCCATCCGCCCGCCGGCTCCTGCGGATGCCGTGTCAGCCGTTTCGCTGGCGCCGGGAACGGTGGCAGAATGGTCCTGCCGCGCAAGGTTCTGATCCAGCGTCAGTCGCTGCACCAGGTCATACTCGTATTTCAGACTGGTTAATCGCTGGTTCAGTCCGACCAAGTAGCTGCCCGCCGAATTTCCCTGCTCCTCCAGCAGCATGACGCTGTTGGAACTCTGAAACGCAACCATGTCTTGATCGCACTTGGCCAGGTCCTTCTTAAGCCGCAGCACTTCTTCGGTAAGCCCCGCGATCGTCGTATCGGAGGTCTGAGCGCGCATGTCTTTCTTCAAATTGACGTACTCCTCCATGCTCGCCTGCACAAAAGCCTGGGTATAACGCGGCTCGTCCCCGGTCCCCTGAATCATGAAAATACTCGTCTTCGGCAGCACGTTGACTTTAAGCGGGATCGACTTTGTCGGCACATCGGGAAACTGGGAGGACATCGCGGCATAAGCGCGGCTGATCACCACCCCGCTCTGCATCAACGCCGCCTGCGTTCCAAGAAAGTTGTTAAGTTCCTCGGTATAAACCGAGCCTTCGGGAATCGAGAGCTTGATGCTCACGATCATTCTTCCCGTCGAAGTGTAAAGCGGCTTTTCATTCCGCCACAACTGCCCCTCGATCCCCAACCCGATTGCGATGCCGAGCAACGGAATCCACCATTTTGTCGTCAGCAGGTTCTTGAGCCGGTTAAGCCGGGAAACGACGTGCGCGCGCCACGCGTAACGGTCGTGCGCGAAACTCCGGTCTCGGTTCTGGGGTTCGTTCATATGGCAATAACCTCAAAAATTAATCAGGCGCGACGGCACAATAATAAAGTCGTCCGGCCGCACGGGCACGTCCTTCTCCACTTTCCCGTCTTCAAGAACCTCGGCCATGTTAAGTTCCGTTGTCTTCTTAATCGCCCCATCCGGCCCGGTGCCGCGGATCAGTTTGACTTTCGTCTTCTTTGCAAAATCCCCAAAGCCGCCGGCCCGCAAAATCGCCGTCCCCACCGTCAAATGCTCATTGATCCCGATTTCAATCGCGCCCTGTGTATGCACCTGGCCCCAAATATAAATTCGTCCGAGCACCTTGTTGGCGGAATCCAACGCAATGACCACCGTCGCGCGGTAATAATACTCCTTCTCCAATTGCTCCTTGAGTTCAGCCGCCAATTGTTTACAGGTCTTGTCAATCGCCGAAACCCGTCCAACGTACGGAATATCAACTTCGCCTGAATCAACCACCGGCAGGTTCTTGGGAGCGTCATGGTCCTCGGCAATTTGAAAACTGATCCGGTCGCCCACCCGCAACTTGTACTTGTCATCAGCCACATACCCAACCAGGCTGGCGGTTGCCGCCCCGTTGGTTCCGGCGATGATCGGATCCAAAATGCCAATCCTGGCGGAAATCGAATTGCTCTCAGAACCCGGCTGAGCCATCACCGACACCCCCGCGAAAACGGCCAGGATGTGCAATATAAATCTATTCATATTTCGAGACTATCGCATACATATCGGCTGACAAACGACGCGGGTTTACCCGATTCATCCGAAAAACAATATGCGCCAATTATGTTCTTCATCCTTAAAACTGATAACTCAAGCTTAATGTCACGATATTAAGGGTATATTTTTGCAAAGCTTCGTTCGCATTGCGGTCCACGAATTGGTAAACTAGCCCGGCGTTCATCTTCTTTGTCAGAGCGCGGCCGACGCTGATAGTCGGCCCATACTGGTAATATGTTTCCCCGCCAACGAACCCCACTTCCGTGCCGCGCTCATAGTTGAAACCGGTGCTGAGCGAGACTTTATGGATGAAACTCCAGCCGGCTGAAAGGTTCGCCGTGTAAGCGTCCGTGGCGCCGCCAAAATACGTATCAGAGACATTTCGTCCCACGCCAAGACTGTACTGCACAAACCGATTCACCCGATGCGCCACACCAAGGTTTGCGTAATACCCGGCAAACTGCTGCGCTGTGGAAAGCGCGCCGCTGGACTCTGGAGAATTGACCACATAACCGGCATCGACATTCATCGAAATGTGCTCAGTCACCTGCGTTTTGAAGAAAGCGCCCGCATTCCATTGAATCGCTGTCGAATAAGGGTTGTTCGTCGTTGCTGCCGAATAATTTTGCAGCGATCCCCCCGCTTCGATCCCCGTCGTCATGCCAGGCTTTAGCACCAAACCCGCCGATCCGGAAAAGACCTCGTTCCCCTGATTCGGCTGCCCGAGTCCGCCGGACACCTCCAGGGAACTGGCATAATCATAGCCCAAACTGACAACCATTTTATTCAGGTCCCATGTCACCAACGTCCCCGCGCTGTTCTGGAACTCCGAATAGTTGCCTCTGCCGGTCACGGTCGGGTCCTGGTAGCTGCCTTGCGAGATTGTAAATCGATCATGCAATTCAATCACAAAATCCCCCGCGTAAATGTCAAAGGCCACCCCGCTGTTCGGCGTCACGAAAAATGTGTTCAATGACGAATGCTGCGCATATCCCGAATAGCCGAGGCCGACCCCAATATTCAACGCCTGCAATTGAGAAATCGGCCATTTCATTTGCACGCTCAGCGAAGGCGAGTAAATAAAATCCCCTTCCTGCTTGCCCTCGGCAAGTTCGACGTTGCTGTTGTAACCAAGGCTCAATCCCGATCCAAAACGCCAATAAGTCGGTCCCGCCTGGAGGTTGTAGTAACCAGCCGTTCCATTTGCTGTTTGCCGACTTTCGGCGGCAGACGCGCTGGCCATCGACATTCGAACCGCGTCCTGTCCGAACGCCTCTAACGAAGACGTGCGCGCCAGCAAACTTAGCAAAACAATCTGAACGATGAGCCGCCATCCGTGGCATCGGCGATACAGGCGTTTAGGGAAAGGAGCGCCAACGTTCCGCCGCCAGCCGGAAAGCAAGCGTTGACGTCGATACTTCAGATACATCTCATACCAAGGTTTCTGCGGCGTCCCCGGCTTGGCTTCGTTTCCGACTCCAATCCGAATCCTCGCCACTCTGGCACACCCACGCATTTGTGGGAAGTCAAAAAAGCCGCTCAGACGCATCACAACCCCGAGGTAGGGACGCCTCGCCGAGGCGTCCGGGCACGATCATAAAAGTTGGTTTCTCCAAGGTCGCCGGTCGTCATCTTTTAGCGATGTATCGGCCACTTCCCACAACCACCTAACCCCAAACAACTTACAAACCTCCCCGACAAAAAGGTTTTCCTTTCCCCTCAGGATGCTACGTTGAGCCGGTCTTTCGTATGTTGGCAAAAAGAGTCATCCCATGTCTGGACGTTCACGACGGCCAGGTCACTCGCGGCGTGCAATTCGGCAAAGCCGAAGCCGGCGAACTCCGCAACGTCGGTGACCCCGTCGAGCTCGCCATCCGCTACAACGAACAGGGAGCCGACGAGATGGTCTTTTTCGACATCACCGCCAGCGCCCACGGTCGCGCCACCATGATCGACGTCATCGAACGCGCTGCCGACCAATGCTTCATGCCGCTGACCGTCGGCGGCGGCATCCGCTCCGTCGAGGACATGTACGCCATGCTCCGCGCGGGCGCCGACAAGACCAGCATCAACTCCTCCGCGCTCGCCATGCCCGAACTCATCCGCCAGGGCGCGGAAAAATTTGGCAGCCAGTGCATCGTCGTTTCGATCGACGCCAAAAAAGTCGCCCCCGATCGCTGGGAAGTTTTTGCCCAGGGCGGACGCAAGCCAACCGGCCTGGAAACCGTCGAATGGGCCAAAAAAGCCGTTGCCTTGGGAGCAGGTGAAATCGTTCTCAACAGCATCGACGCCGACGGCACCAAGGCCGGGTTCGATCTAGTTATCACCCGCCGCGTCAGTGAAGCGGTCGGCGTCCCGGTCGTCGCCAGCGGCGGCGCGGGCAAACTCGAACACTTGGCGGCGGTCCTGTTGGATGGAAAAGCCGACGCCGTCCTAGCCGCCAGCATCTTTCACTTCGGCGAATACTCCGTCGACGACGTTAAACGCTACCTGGCTGACTGCGGAATCCCCGTCCGACTGTGATTAGGCTGGTTTCAGAGCATTCAGGCAAAAGCGGCAGAGGGCTGCCGCACTCCAAAACGCTGGCGCGAGTTACAAAGCTCTACCCGTCAATCACGAAGCGTCTTGGAGTGCAGCACCGCGAGCGGTGCATCTCTTATCTGTTCCGTTTGCAGCCCTCTGCCGCTTTCAAACAGAACTCGTGCGATACTTCGACCATATATCTTGAATAAATGCTCTAATCCTATGAACCTGACCCAATCACGCTGGCTGCCGTTCGTATTATTGACATGCTCGAACGTCTTCATGACCTTCGCCTGGTACGGCCATTTGAAATTCAAAGACCGCCCGATCTGGGCCGTCATCCTGGCAAGCTGGGGCATCGCATTCTTTGAATACCTACTGCAAGTGCCGGCCAACCGCTGGGGCAGCAACATCTATTCGTTCGCCCAACTCAAAGTCGCCCAGGAAATCATCACACTGACAGTATTCGCGGTCTTTTCGGTCTATTACCTTAAGGCGTCGCTCAAATGGAACCACATCGCCGCCTTCGTCTGCATCCTCGCCGCCGCCGCCTTCATCTTCATCCCCAAAAAATAACCCCTTCGGATGGAAGGGCGTCGCTGCGCCGCCGCCACTGACTTTGGTAGGGACGCCTCGCCGAGGCGTCCGCCGACAGCCAGAGACAGAACCGAGCAGAATACTCCACTCGCATGACCTTCACTCACGGAAAACCAATCCGATAAAACCGCGACATCGAATTGCTTAGGAACGGCTCGCTGAAATGGTAAAGACCGTTTGTCAAAGTCAACCGCTGCAAAACAACCCAATTGCTCTGCGTTAAATCATCACAGGCTTCAATCGCAATAGGCAGGTTCGTCGTGGCCGTAACATCAAACCCATATTGCCCATTCTGGACACCAAAATTCGTTCCAGCGACCTGGATTGTCGGACTCCATAACACCGTCGGGATGAACTCATTAGTTGGACTGCCTTCCATTGCTGCCATCAAAGTGTTTGACGAAAACTCCGACCAACCCGTCGTGCCGGGCAAGTAATAAGCGGTTGCGGAATAGTAATTGGAAACCACGGGGTTGCGGAGTCCAAAAAAAGCCCAACTCCGAAACACCGTTGAGTCAACTGTGGGCGCGTTGCCTTTAAAGAAAATCGACGTTAGGTAATCACAAGGAGAAAACGCCCCGGAACCTATATTTGTAACGCTGCTTGGAATCGTTACGCTCGTTAGGGCAAATCCGGAAAACGAACCTGACTGGATGTCGGAGATTCCGTATTCCAGCGTCAGGTTTGTCAGGTCCCCAAGACCTCCAAATGCAGCGTCACCCATATTTGTAACACTGCTAGGAACGATAAGACTTGTAAGACCAGCCCCTAAAAAGGCGGAGTCTCCGATAGTTGTAACACTATCGGGAATCTCAATGTTAGTCAAATTCAACGACGAATTGAATGCACTATGTCCTATATTGGTCACGCCATAAGGAATCCACACGCTCGTAATACCATCGTTACCAAAGGCATTATCCCCAATGCTGGTAACTGCCAAGCCGTTAATAGTAGAAGGAATAATTACGTCGAGAGGACCCGAATAACTAGTGATCGTGACTGTGGTGCCGCCTGGGTTTGTCGCATAGCCAAACTGCGCCCGCGCACTCAGAACCAGGAGGCAATTCAAAACAATGCAAACAATAATTCTCTGCATAGCAGCGATGATTATTCCAACCAGTTCTCGAATCGCAGGCTGATCACTTAGCTAGAGTTTGCTGTTCGCGATATTCGCGGCCTAGCCTTTGCGCTTCGCGAGTCATCTCATCGTCTTCCATCAGGCCAACCGTGCTGCGCCAATCCTTTTTGACCTGCTTCAAACCCAAAACCTGGACGCGCAATTCAGAGAATTCCTTTTCAAGGGATTCCACACGTTTCTCAAGCGTTTGCGGCATGGCGTGAACATAACCGAGTGATCCGCAGCATTCCACAACTTTTCGGGGCGGTGCTGCGCCGCCGCCCACTATTCTTTGAAGTAGTTATTAAACCAATTCTCCTAATCCCACACGGGGCGCAAATTTCTCATTAACACCTCGTTTCAACGAGGTGTTTCGAGGCATGACTTGACCCCCAACCGTTTCCAACGGTTTTTTTGCTACCTCGCCACCTGCTCCACACTCACCGTGGAAGGACTAATCTCCTCAATCGTCAAATCCGCCGGCGCTTCGCTCTGCAACACCATCGGCGTCGGCCCCTTGGCATGAAAGTCGGTTAAATCGACACTTACTTTGAAGTCCCTGTTGGCCGCTCCTCGCAACGTCGCTTCATCCCCCATCGCGACGACCACGACCTCACTCGGAATCACTCGGAAAGCCCGGGTGTCTCCCGGCGGCGTAGACACCGTCACCGGCACGCGAATATATTCCTGCGCCAGCAGATGAGTCATTCCCCCTTCGCGCATCGGCGATTCATTCTGGATGCCGTAATGAATGCTCAGCCAGATCACCGTGGCCAGCGCGACTGAAAAAAACTTCAGCCAAAAATTCTTTAGAATGAGGTCTTGCAACATCAGGCTTTGGGCGCGGGACTCGTCGCGCCGATCTCGTTCACCGTCTTCGCCACCGGCTGCAAAAGGCTCAGCAACTTCTGCTGTTTGCCCGGTTTGACCAGCACCGATGTCAGGAACGCCCGCAATTGTTCCGCCGTCACGCCCCGCACGAATTGCCCCTTGTAAGCGTGCGAAATCGACCCGGTTTCCTCCGATATCGCCACGACCACCGCGTCCGTTTCCTCCGACAACCCAATCGCCGCCCGATGCCGCGTCCCCAGCGACGCGTTCAAATCCTGCCGTTGCGTCAGCGGGAAAATACACGCCGCGTAAGCAATGCGATCTCCCTTGATGATCACCCCGCCGTCATGAATCGCGTTGTTCGGGAAAAAAATGGTTTCCAACATTTCCGGCTTCGCCGCGCAATCCACCAAAAGCCCCGACCCCGTCGCCTCCTGCAAATTGATCGACTGCTCAATCGCAATCAACGCCCCAATGCGAACACCCGCAAGGTGTTCCGCCGTCTTGACCACCACCTCGATGTTTTCCCGCTGTTCGTGACTCGATGACAAAAAGGGATGCGTCCCCAATTCCGCCAGGATTCGCCGCAATTCCGGCTGGAAAATAATCAGCACCGCCACCGCCGCAAACGCCACGAACGACCGCAGCAGCCAGCTCAGCACCTCAAGCCGCAACAAAAATGCCACCACCGTCAAACTCAGCACCAGCAGCATGAAACCATACACCACCGGCGCTCCGCGCGTGCCTCGCACGAAGTTGAAGCTGAAATAAATCCCCACCGAAAGGATGGCAATCTCCAGGGCCGGCCGCCAGCCCGCGGAAATGAGATGTAAAAACTCAGGCATTGGTTTGTTGACTCATCAGCGCTTCAGTCATCCGCACCGCGTGCCGCGTGGCCGCCACGTCGTGACAGCGGATTATCTGCGCCCCGGCCTGCGTCGCCCAGCATGCGCACGCCAGCGACGGCGCAACGCGTTCTTCCAATTTCGCCCCGACCGCGCGTCCCAAAAAGGATTTGCGGGAAGCTCCCAACATCAGTGGACGCTTCCATTTACTAAACCGCGCCAGTCGCGCGATCAACTGTAAATTATGCCCGACCGCCTTGCCGAATCCGATTCCCACGTCGAGCATCACCTGCTCTGCATGGACACCGCATTCCCGCAATCGACTCAAACGATTGTCAAAAAATTGCCCGACCTCCGCGATCACGTCGTCGTAAGCCGGATTTTCCTGCATCGTCGCGGGCAACCCCTGCATATGCACGACAACATAGCCCGCGCCGCTCTCCGCGGCCAGTCGCCACATTTCCTCGTCGCTCCGATTGGCCGCAATATCGTTGATGATGCTTGCTCCCGCCCGTAACGCCTCCCTCGCGACCCCCGCCTTCACAGTGTCAATCGAAAGCGGCACTGGAATTGTGTGCGCCAACCCCTCCAACACCGGAATCACACGCCGCAATTCCTCCGCTTCGCTGACGGGATTGGCCCGGGGCCGCGAAGATTCCCCGCCGATGTCAATGATCTCCGCCCCTTCCTCAACCAACCGCTTCGCATGCGCAATGGCCTTCTCCGCGTCCCAATGCTGCCCGCCGTCGGAAAAGGAATCCGGCGTCGCGTTCACGATCCCCATCAGCAGAGCCGGCCGTGGAAACACAAACTCAAACTGACGCGCGCGCAACAACACAGCCGCCTGTCAAAACGAAAACGTCACATCGCTCAACCGTTTGCCAATTTCCGCCAGAACCCGCTTCTCGTCCTCCGGGTTTTTCGCGGAAAACGTCACGCTGAACCGCAAATACGCGCCCGCGTCATCCCACGGAACCGTGGAAATAAATTTCTCCGTGATCAGCCACTGCGACACCGCCTCCGCGTTTTCAAAATTCCATTGCCCGCCCTTCCCCGACGCGCTTTTCGGCGCTTTGACGTAAAGGAAAAACGACCCTTTCGGTTTGACAGCCGCAAACCCCGATTTTTTCAAAACTTCCACAAGCCCGTCCATGCGACGCGAATACTTCGCCGAAATTTCCTCCGTGATGCGCGGATTGTCCAACCCATGCGCCACCGCGTGTTGAATCGCCAGGAATTGCCCCGAATCCGTGTTGTCCTTGATGTCCGCATAAGCGCGAACAAGGGCCGCGTTGCCAGTGACAAATCCGCACCGCCACCCCGTCATGTTGAAACTCTTGCTCGCCGAATGCAGTTCGATCCCCACTTCCTTCGCGCCCGGCGTCGCCAAAAAGCTCAACGGCTTCCCTTCAAACACAAGCGCCGCGTACGCCGCGTCATGGATGATGACAATCTCGTTTTTGACAGCAAACGCCACCACCTTCGCGAAAAATTCCGGCGTCGCGCTCGCGCCCGTCGGATTGTTCGGGTAATTCAAAACAAGCGCCTTCGTCTTCCGCAAAACTTCCGCCGGAATCGAATCCAGGTCCGGCAAAAACCGGTTCGCCTCCACCAACGGCAACGAATGCACCAGCCCGCCGTAATATTTCGAGTGCGTCCCGAACACCGGATACCCCGGAGTCGTCATCAGCACGTAATCTCCCGGATTCACCAGCGCCGCCGGCAAGATCGAAAGCGCCGCCTTGCTCCCGATCGAATGCACCACTTCCGTCTCCAGGTTGATCCCCGGCACGCCACAAACCCGCTCCAAGTAACGCGCCGCCGCCTGCTTCAGAACATCGTCGCCGTTGTCCGAGTAACCGCGATTCTCCGGTTTGCGCGCCTCTTCGGTCAGCTTCGCGACCACTTCCGGGAACGCCATTTCGTCCGGCTCGCCCACGCCGAGATCGAGGATTTCCGCGCCCGGATGCGCCGCGAGCGCCGCGCGTTTGGCCCGTTTGATTTTTTCAAATTTATAAATCGCCGTCGATTTCCCGTAATTCCTTCCGCCAATCCGCTCGGCGAACAACTTCTGCAAATAAGTGTCAGACATAAATAATAAACCCAGACCCTATCCCATCCCCCCGCCGCAGACAACACCGGCTTATCGCACTTTCGTGGTCATCAGTGAGAAGGAACCGGTGCAAAAAACTAAAAAGTTATGCAGGCTATTCCGAAGGGATCGTCTTTTTGGCAACGTCCTAATTAGAAATCAGGCGCCTCAATTTCTCTGGCAGTAAGTTCCAGGCGTTCCTGCCCGCTTCAGACTGCTCGAATTCAGTCAGTGTCAAAAACGAATCTGCCACTGCGTCCTCCACGTCAGGATGCAACCGCTCGCGAGCGAGTATGTCATTAATAAATCTAAAAACACGCTTAAGAAATACTGTATCGCCAACCTCGATCGCCTTACGCGCCGCCGAAGCCAGCAAACCCATCTGGATGTGCAGAATGCCGGAATTCTCTGTCAGTTCTGCGGCTTTCTCAGGGAATTGTGCTATCACCTCAACAGAAAAGCTTTGCGGACCGAAATACTCCGGCTCTTCCATTAGCACGCCTTTAGAGTTTGCGAGCGGCTTCATGTAAAATCATTTGCTTTTTCGCATCCAACGTTAAAGGCTCGACCACTCAAACCCTTCCAACATCCAACAAAATAATTTCGCCCGCAAAGGCGACCGCAACCAAAACACCCACGCCGCCAAAAGCGCGACCGCCAAAACGTAATGTCCCTCAATGAACAAAACGCAAACATAAACAGGAGTCGCGTAAACACTCGCCAAAACTGCCACAAAAAACACAGCTCCCAACGGCATCAAAATCGGCCCCACAATCAAAGCCACCAGTAGCACCGACAAAAGCGGCCACACTCCGCTTCCGGATTCCACCTTGGATTGGTTCGACTCCATTAAACAAAAAAGTAACCCTTCCACCCCAAGTGTCAACTAAAGTAATGAGAAATCAGGGCAGCCGCATCCAAAAACCAATCTCACACAAATGAACTTTACCCCCTCTCCTCCATACACTCCATACACTTATGGAGGAGAGGGCCGGGGAGAGGAGGTTCTTTTTTGCTGGGGAGTTCAAGGATGGGAGTTTCATTTTTCTCGTTGGCAGAGAGAGAGATTTTTAGAATTCCCCTCACCTATTCCCTCTTCCCACTCGTCCCTCGCGGAGCGAGATCGAAATCTTGGTGCAGTTAATCGAGTTTGCCTGCGCCGCGAGAATTTCACAATTTTGTTATTGCGTTGTCTTCCCTTATTTCACCAGACTCAAGCGCCTTTCCGAATCACGTCATTTACTGCATGGCGACATACAAGAATAAAATTACAGAGGAAAAGTTATTATGCGTTATCCTCATTCTGAATTGTCCTCCATCTGCCAGGGTCTGACTTCCAAACGACGCCCCGGCAAACCCTCATTGCGGCGTGGATTCACGCTCATAGAACTCCTGGTCGTCATCGCGATCATCGCCATTCTCGCTGCCATGCTACTGCCGGCTCTTTCGGGGGCCAAACTCCAATCACAGGGCGTTCAGTGCATGAACAACAGCAAGCAAATGCTGCTCGCCTGGCGAATGTACGTGGATGACAATCGCGACAACGTTCCCTCGGCGTACGGAAATCCCTCCGTTTGGATTCCGGCCGAGTCCCAGTCGATGACTTGGACCGGAAACCCCGGGACAGACGGCCAAAACTCCGCCAATTGGGACACCAGCGTTGTCATCAAGAAGAGCAATCTCTGGCCTTACTGCGGCAACGACGCCGCCATCTGGAGATGCCCCGGCGATCAATATACGTGCCTTGTGCCGTCCGGGCCTCTTGCGGGCCAAGTGCTGCCGCGACAACGCGATTACTCCATGCTCAGTTGGTTCAATGGAATCGACGCCGACGACTTTGGGTCCGGTTTCAAAAAATACACCAAACTGACTGAAGTTCTTAGGCCCGGCCCCGCCATGACAATTGTGTTCGTGGACGAACGATGCGACAGCATCAACGACGGCGAATGGTGTTCTGGAATGGCCGGCTGGCCAGGTGTTCCGCAACAATGGGAGATCATCGACTTTCCGGGCGCATATCATGGCGGCGCGTGCGGCTTTGCATTTGCGGACGGTCACTCCGAAATTCACAAATGGCGCGACAAACGAACCACCCCGCCCATCGGCAAACTTGCCGGACTGAACGACAACGAACCAAACAGCGTCGATGCCTTTTGGATCATGCAACACTCCACCCGCAAACCCACCGACAACTCCGGAGACTAAGCCTCCAACCCCCGCAAACATAATTCCCATAATTCCCATAATTCCCATTCCTCCCATAACGGGACTGGGAAGACCTCAGTCTGGCGCTCAAGATTGCTAACCTGCGTTTTTAGACATGCTTATATGAGGGACGATCCCCTAAAGCCGGTACAGTAATCCGCCCCAATTGACTTAATCTGGCAGTTTCCGCATATAGATGACGAAAGTTATCCAAGAAGGAACAAAACTCCGAAATATGAAAACAAAGAACAACTCTCTGCAAAAATTCAAAGCCCTGTTTGTGGCCGGTCTGGTGGCCGGGCCAATGCTGGCCTTCAACGCTCTGGCTATAGACAATGTTTGGGCTCCGGCGGACGCCGTAAGCAATCCCGACGGCAGTCAGTACGCATATTTTAACGATCCCAACAACTGGTCCCTGGCCGAAGTGCCCACCTACACGGATCCAAACAGCGGCCAGACAGAACGGGTCGTAATTAACGGAACACTTGGAACGACTGGCGTTTACGTTTCTTGCATCGTAACAAATGACACGGGCGATTTGTATCAGTTGATCATGGGCGACGACGGCACGGCTGGCGGCGGAGAAATGATCGTTACCAACGGGGCTTCCGCGTCGTTTGGGGTTGCCAGTGGACAATGGACTGGCGTTGGTTTCCCGAATGGCCCGTCCACATTGTATATCGGGCCGGGTTGCTCTTTCACTTGCGGCAGCCATCTCTGGGTGGGGCAAGGAACCAATAACGGCAACCCCGCTGTAGGCACAGTCATCGTTGACGGCGGCTCGCTTTATATTCCAAATGGCCAATTGGGCGTGGGCTGGAACGGGGATGGTGGCACAAATGAGCTTATCGTCACCAACGGCGGTTCAGTTTACTTGCAGCAGTGGGCGTCGGCCACGCTGGGCGAGCCGGGCAATCCTTCTTTGGGCATTTTAAACATCGCCGATTACAAAAGCAAAATAGTCATCACAAACGTTTATGCTAATGACTTCACACAATTGGAGACAAATGACCAACTCCTCGCTTACGGCGGCCAGGGCACAATCGTAGTGACCGCTAATCCCGTGTCAGCCACCACCACCCTCGGCGCCATTGCGCCCACTAACGCCACGACCCCGTTCTTCAGCGATCAGCCATCAAATGCGATTGTCTCGTTGGGTGGCACAGTTTCCTTCAATGCTCTCGTCTCGAACGTGGCCGCCAATTACCAATGGCTTTTCGATGGAAATCCGCTCACTGATGGCAACGGGATTTCCGGTTCGCGGACTGCCACTCTAACCATCGCTGGCGTCACCGCTGCGGAGGTTGGCGTTTATTCCGTGGTGGCCACCAATTCCTCTGTTCCCGCCCAATTCACCACAAGCCACCAGGTCTCATTGAACTCGACCGGGATTAATCTCTATCCCGTCATCACCATCCTCGGCGTTCCCGGCAACACGTACGTCACCTCGTACGCCACCACGTTGAACGGGACATATGTTCCGTTGGCGACGAACACGATCACCAGTTTCGCGCCATTCTACCTTGTTGACACGAACACGCCATTGGCCGTCACGCGGTTTTATACGACGCAACAACAATAACAAATCGGTCGCATTGCCGACCTCGTCTGAATTGGCAGTGTCACGTCTTAAAGATGTGACACTGTCTCACACACAATTCCGAAGGATAGTATCACTCAGCCTGGAGCGTTTTAACTTAAGCTGTAGCCGCCCGGTTAGGACGGTCTATGGGGAGCGCGGTCGTCTCGACCGCCGCGTCTGGCGTCTCGCCAGACGCTCTTGTCGAACATTTTACACGCCGCAGCAGTGCTGGAATTTTATGCGACACCTTTTAAATCGAACCGATCAAGACTCATCACCTTGCTCCACGCGGCGACGAAGTCTGCCACGAATTTATCTTGCGCATCGGAGCAACCATAAACCTCAGCCAGCGCTCGAAGCCGCGAATCTGAACCAAACACAAGGTCCACGCGCGTCCCGGTCCATTTGACCTTGCCTGTTTTGCGGTCGCGGCCTTCAAAAACGCCTGCCATTTCCGAAGTCGGTTTCCACTCCGTTCCCATATCAAGCAGATTGACGAAAAAATCGCTGCTCAACATTTCCAGTCGCTTTGTGAAAACACCGTGCTGCGTTCCGTCCGAGTTGGTGTCCAGAACGCGCATTCCGCCGATGAGCGCCGTCATTTCTGGGGCCGTAAGGTTGAGCAATTGCGCCTTGTCAACCAGAAGCGACTCCGCGGCGATGGAATATTTCCCCTTGCGATAATTGCGGAAACCATCGGCAAGAGGCTCCATCACTTCAAAAGATTCCACATCAGTCTGCTCCTGCGATGCATCCATGCGACCGGGCGTGAACGCAACCTTCACCGTATGGCCGGCATTCTTCGCCGCCTGCTCGACGGCTGCGCAACCGCCAAGTACAATTAAATCCGCCAGCGAAATCCTCTTGCCATTTTTTGCTCCTTTGTTGAATGCGCTTTGAATCCCTTCAAGCGTGCTCAACACTTTCGACAATTGCTTGGGTTGGTTGACCTCCCAATCGCGTTGCGGCGCAAGTCGAATGCGCGCCCCGTTTGCTCCGCCGCGTTTGTCTGACGCCCGGAAAGTCGAGGCCGAGGCCCACGCGGTTGAAACAAGTTGGGAAACTGACAACCCGGACGCCAACACTTTTGCTTTAAGCTCCGCGATCTCCTCATCGCCGACTAACGGATGATTTAACGCGGGGATCGGATCCTGCCAGATCAGTTCTTCCTTCGGAACTTCTGGCCCCAAATAACGGGAGCGCGGGCCCATGTCGCGGTGCGTCAGCTTAAACCAGGCACGGGCGAATGCGTCCGCAAATTGATCGGGATTTTCCAAAAAGCGCCGCGAGATTTTCTCGTAAGCGGGGTCCACGCGCAACGCCAGGTCCGTGGTCAACATCGTCGGGCGATGCTTCCTGGAAGGATCATGCGCATCGGGAATCACCGCCTCCGCGCCCTTTGCGACCCATTGATGAGCGCCCGCTGGGCTTTTGGTCAGTTCCCATTCGTAGCGAAAAAGGTTTTCAAAAAAGTAATTGCTCCATTTCGTCGGCGTCTGGCTCCAGGTGACTTCCAGACCGCTCGTGATCGTGTCGCCGCCTTTGCCCGTGCCAAAAGTGTTATGCCAGCCCATTCCTTGCGCTTCGAGCATCGCGCCCTCCGGCTCGGGGCCAACATTCGACGCCGGACCCGCGCCGTGCGTCTTGCCAAAGCTATGGCCCCCGGCAATCAACGCCACCGTTTCCTCGTCATTCATCGCCATTCGTTTGAACGTGTCGCGAATGTCGTAAGCCGCCTTGAGCGGGTCAGGGTTGCCGTCGGGACCTTCAGGATTCACGTAAATAAGCCCCATCTGCACCGCCGCAAGCGGCTTCTCCAAATCGCGGGTATGCAAAACCTCGCTATCATCATCCGCCACAAGCACCGCGTGATCTTCCACAACACCGGGTGAACCCTTGGTATAACGAATATCTCCTCCAAGCCACTTGGTTTCCCGTCCCCAATAGACATCATGATCCGGCTCCCACGTATCTTCGCGCCCGCCCGCAAAACCAAACGTCTTGAAGCCCATCGTTTCAAGCGCAACGTTGCCCGTCAGAATCATCAAATCCGCCCAGGAAATCTTCCGGCCATATTTCTGCTTGATGGGCCAGAGCAATCGGCGCGCTTTGTCCAGGCTCACATTATCCGGCCAACTGTTTAACGGCGCAAACCGCTGCTGCCCGCGTCCTCCGCCGCCGCGACCGTCAAAAGTGCGATACGTCCCTGCGCTATGCCACGCCATGCGAATAAAAAGTCCGCCGTAATGGCCAAAATCCGCCGGCCACCAATCTTGTGAATCCGTCATCAACTTCGCGAGGTCCCACTTCAATCCGGCAAAATCCAAACTCTTAAACTCCTTCGCATAATCGAAACCCTTGTCCATCGGGTTGGACTTGCTCGAATGCTGGTTCAGCAGTTCGACTTTCAATTCGTTCGGCCACCAATCGCGGTTGGTCGTGCCACCCGCAAGCGAAGCGCCGTGATGAAAAGGACATTTGGATTCAGATGACATAATTTCTCCTATTTCTTAAACTCGGTAGGGCGGTAACACCGCTTTGCGGTGTAGCTCTTATATTGTGCCGTCTTTGCGCCGCCGCCTCATTATTTGGTAGGGCGGTGCTGCGCCGCCGCCACTGAAATTCCCCACGCGTTGGGCTGAGTTTCAATATAATTACCTAGCACTCCCACCATTTGTGCATTGATTCCACCATACCCCCATCAATTGTTGAAATACTTCTTTCCTCTGATTACCATAGGCGTTGCCTATGGAAATGCACCAACTCCGATACGTGGTCGCCGTGGCTCGCGCCCGTAATTTTTCCCGCGCCGCTGAGCAATGCCACGTCGCCCAACCGTCGTTAAGCCAGCAGATCAAAAAACTGGAGGACGAACTCGGCGAGATCCTCTTCGATCGTCTCAAACGCGAAGCCCGGCTGACCTCGCACGGAGAATTATTCCTGCGCCACGCTGTAAAAATCCTCGAAGAAGCCGATGCCGCCAAACGCGAAGCCAACGACGCCAAAAACCTCCTCGGCGGCACGCTCGCATTGGGCGTGTTGCCAACAATTGCGCCCTACCTTTTGCCGGACTTGCTCGCCAGGTTCACCAGGAAATTCCCCGGCGTCGAAACAGTCGTTCATGAGGACACCACCGCGCAATTGCTCAAACAACTTTTGTCCTACGAAATTGACGTCGCTCTCGCCAGCCAACCCATTGACGACAAAAGGCTTGAAGTGCGCGATCTCTTCAGCGAAGAACTAAAACTCGGCTTGCCGCCGAATCATCCGCTCACCCGCAAGAAGCTCATCAGACTGGGCGATCTGCACAACGAACAACTTATCGTGATGAGACCCGGCAATTGCCTGGGCGACCAGGTTCTCGGCTTTTGCGGTCGGGACGGAGCGCACCCGAGGATCAGCTTTCGGAGCGCCCAATTGGAAACCATCCAGGCCCTCGTGCGCGTGGGTGTGGGCCTCTCGCTCATTCCCGAAATGGCCGTTCTGAAGAACCGCAAAGAAGCGCCCGAATACCGTTCCCTCGCCGCCCCAAAACCCGCGCGAATCATTACAGCCGTCTGGCCCAAACAACGCCCCCTCAACCGCGCCGCAACCGAACTCCTCCGCCTAATCCCCATCAGAAATTAGACCGCTTAAAAAAACTGCACTGTCGATGCCTTTTGGACCATGCACACTCCACGCGCAACCCCACGGACACCACTGGAGACTAGAGCATTTTAAGTACAACTGTAGCCACAAATTTTGGTGCGACAGGGGAGCGCGAGCGTCTCGGCGCATCCGTCGGCGTCTCGCCGCGTATGTGTTTAGCGTGCGGTTGAAAGCAGGGCGCTTTGGCTGACCAGTTTTGCGAAGGATTGGGACTGCTGGGCGCAGGTGGCCGCCAGGCTGGTGAGGATTTCCCATGTGCGAGCTCCTTGGGGGGGTTTGTTGCCGCAGGAAACTTTGCGCGCAATGACGGCGGGGCGCAGTTGCCGCTCGGCCAGATTGTTGGTCGCGTCCACGTCCGCATGTTCCAGAAAGGTGAACAAGTGGTCCTGTTGTTTTTCCAGACGGCGACGGACTTT